>CBDULP010000010.1:0-84868 GCA_965368085.1 uncultured Peptoclostridium sp.
ATAGACATGCTAAACGGAATACTCGACCTGCTTGTGGAAGAATCTGAAATGGCAAGAAGAAAAGAGTCGGTTCAGCTGAAGCAGAAGAGTTACAAGGGGTACCTTGGGAGATATGCGAACATGGTTTCTTCGGCAGCTCAGGGAGCGGTAGTTAAAAAAGACTAAGACATAATTTTTTTGAGAAAGGGTGAATGATGTGGTTTTAAGCGGAGCTCAGGTTGTATTGGAGTGTTTGAAAGAAAAGAATGTTGACACTATATTTGGATATCCAGGAGGAGCGGTAATTCCACTCTATGATGCTCTTTACGATGAATTTGACCACTTTAATCATGTCAGAACATCCCATGAGCAGGGCGCTATTCATGCTGCCGACGGATATGCAAGAGCTACCGGAAAGGTCGGAGTTTGCTTTGCGACTTCAGGTCCTGGTGCTACGAATATAATAACTGGAATAGCAACGGCATACATGGATTCTGTTCCACTTGTAGTGGTAACAGGCCAAGTGCCGAGAATACTTTTGGGAAAGGACTCATTCCAGGAGATAGACATAGTGGGGATGACTCTTCCTATAACAAAACACAATTATCAGGTGAAGGATGTAAGCAAGCTTGCGGATTTAATGAGGAAGGCTTTTGAAGTTGCATCTTCAGGAAGACCCGGACCTGTGCTTATAGACATACCAAAGGACGTATTCACTTCGAAGGTTGAGTATGAAAGGGCGCAGGCGAGTGAAAGCAGCAATGCCAAAGAAATGGGATTTGATGAAAAGCTCTTTGAAGAGGCTGTGGAAATAATAGACTCCGCAAAGAAACCTGTGATATATGCCGGAGGAGGAGTAATATCCTCGAACAGAGCGGCGGAGCTCACGGAATTTGCTCTAAAGGGAGACATACCTGTAGTTAACACTCTTATGGGTCTTGGAAGTTTTCCGAGGAACAGCCATCTTTCATTAGGAATGGTAGGAATGCACGGATATGAAGAAGCAAACATGGCAGTTACACACAGCGACCTTATAATAGCAGTTGGAGCCAGATTTAGTGACAGGGTTATAGGAAACCCTCAAAAATTCGCACCTTCTGCAAAGATAATACACATAGATATAGACGCGACAGAGCTAAACAAGAATATGGATGCATATCTTCCAATACAAGGGGATTTGAAAGAAATACTTGGAGAGCTCAAGGGCAGAATAAAAAAGGCAGACAGAAGCGAGTGGAACAAACAGATATCTTCGTGGAAGGCTCCCGAAAGCCAAGACAAGCAGGCGTTTAATCCTCTTAACATACTAAGCGCTGCCAATTCGAAATTCGAGGATGCCATTGTTGCAACTGATGTAGGCCAGCACCAGATGTGGACTGCACAGATATGGAAGTTCAAAAATCCGAGGACATTCATATCGTCGGGTGGGCTTGGAACAATGGGATACGGTCTTGGAGCTGCAATAGGAGCTCAGCTCGGCAAAAGCGAAGAAAGAGTAGTGCTTGTAACAGGCGATGGAAGCTTCAGGATGAACTGCAATGAAATGGCGGCACTGTCGAAATGCGATCTTCCCGTTGTAGTGCTACTTCTTAATAACAGGACTCTTGGGATGGTAAGACAGTGGCAAAAGCTTTTTTCAGATCAAAGATATTCTGAGACTGATTCGAACGAGAAGATAGACTATGTAAAGCTGGCAGACGCCTATGGAGTCAAGGGATTCAGGGCCGAAAATCTTGATGAGCTTGAGGTGGCGCTTGACTATGCAGGCGAGAACAGAAAGCCTGTATTCATAGAATGCTTAATAGACAAGGATGAGAATGTATATCCTATAGTTCCGCCTGGAAAGCCGATATACGAATTCATATCGGGAGAGCAGTTTTAAACTGTAATCATAAAAATAAAAGACAGCAAAACGCCACATGTGGAGTTTTGCTGTCTTTTATTTTGGATTGAATATATAATTACGAGGATTAATTGTATTCGTCTTTTTCGAAGAGATCCCTTATCTCGTCAATGTTGTCAGTCTTTCCGAGCGCAAGCATGAGTTTTATTCTAGCTTTAGGGCCGTTGAGCTCGCCGCCGAATATGCATCCCATTTTTCGGAGGGCATTGCCGGCCCCTTCATATCCGTAAGTGTCGAGAACCCTTCCTGAAGGGCATCTTGACACTATAACGACGGGTACGTTTTTGCCTATGGCATGTTGTACGCCTTCAAGCATTGAAGGCGGTATATTTCCCCGGCCCATTGCCTCTATGACTATTCCCTTGTATCCGGTATCTACGCAGTGTATTATAAGCTCTGAATCAATGCCTATGGCGCTTTTGAAAAGGGCCACTTTTTCTTCAAGCATTGAAGTTTTTATATGCTGCCTTTGTATTATGTCCCTATGGAGTATGAGTATGTCATTGTCTATTATTCCGAGGGGGCCGTAAGAAAGAGACCTGAACGTTCCAAGGCTCAAAGTATTTGTCTTTGTGACTTCGAGCGCCGAGTTGACTTCATTGTTAAGAACAACCAGTACGCCCTTGTTTTTTGCCTTTTCGGATACGGCAGTACACACAGCTGCTGCAAGGTTGCTTGGGCCGTCGTAGCCAAGCTCTGAGCTGTTTCTCATTGCGCCCACAACCACGACGGGCTTTTCACTTTCAATTGTAAGGTCCAGAAAATAAGCAGTCTCTTCAAGGCTGTCTGTTCCATGAGTAACTATGACCCCTTTTATTTCAGGATCTAAAAGCAGACTTTCAACGAGCTCTTTGAGCTTCATGAGTTTTTGTGGTGTCATATGAGGGCCGGGAATCTCTGAAAAGTTGATGATTTTTGTTGAAGCTATCTTGTCTATGTTTGTAACCATTGACATTATCTGTTCTCCGGAGAGAGAAGGTATTGCGGCGCCGATTCTAGGATCTATTGTCATAGATATGGTTCCGCCGGTGAATACTATTGCAACGGTATCTTTCATATGCGAACTCCTTTTTAAATTATTTTATGAAGCGCACAAACCCTATGGCTCTGCTGGCATACATAGTTTATTTAATATTAACATTTTTTTTGAAGTAGTCATATATATTTTACGAATTTATAAAATTGTACGCTGTAAACATACAACTAAATACCTAAATGCATAGGGCGTCATCACATTTATATTTGTAAATTTTCAATATCATGCACATGACTTTTTTCTTAGGTTCGATATCTCTAAATTGGTGAAATTATATAATACTTATTAAAGATCGCTATTGTAATATATGACGAATTAAGTTTGACTTTATTAAAAGTATGATACTAAACTACATTTAAATGGTATTAATCCCCGTATAGGGAGGGTTTAGCATGAAAAAAATTTTACCACTGTCTGTACTGCTGATTGTTTTAGCACTTTGCTTTGCGGTGTATGTTAGCAAACAGAATAATTCAAAGCAAGTTGTAGAAAATCTTCTTATTACACTATTTACTGTAGAAGATCATACCTCAATAAATGCGAAAGAGATTTCAATGCAATATCCTAATGATGAGATTTCTAAAAGAGTAAAAAAGTTAATGACAGAAGACGCATTCGAGGAATTTGCTCCCTATAGAGTAACAGCTCTTGTAATTCACCATGCTACGAGAAATCATTTTAATGTTGAAGTGAAAAACATCAATATAAAAAAAATCAGTAAGCGTGATGATGGTTCCATATTTTACTCGTACAGTGGAAATGTGAAATTAATTTTCACTCAAAAAAACGAAGAAAGAGAATCTACAGTTCGCGGGAATCTTACGGTAAAGAAGATAAACGGCAAATGGAAGATTTCCAGTTTTGATGGAATATCTATGGGATTACTCTTTCGCCTCATGAGTGACTATGAATAGATTTATATAAAACAATACTTTTAGAAGCTATACCATCACTATTTGATTGCTGGTATGAAGGAGGATTTATGGATTATGAAAGACGCCTTCAAATTCTTAACTTTAATATTTATATATATAGGAATTACAAGAATATTTATGGAAATAGCAAACTTGATAGGTGAAAAATTAGGTATTGGAAAATTTATTGTATACTTATGGGAAAAGATAGGAGGAATAAAATGAACAGATTGAATTTGATTTTGCCAACACCAGAGTATAAAGATAAGATTATGGACTACAAAAGAGAATTTATTGAAAATAAAGATAGCATGGATGGTACTGCAGGGCTGAGAAATGCTGAAACTTTTGAAGAATGGTATAGTGCGTTTCATGATAATTTAAAAGAGGAAACCGTAAGACCAGGTTTAGTTCCAGCAACTACATATATGGCCATTTCATCTGATGATAGCCGTTTGATTGGCATGATTGACATAAGACACAGATTAAACGATTATTTGTTGGAATCAGGCGGTCATATAGGGTATAGTATCATAAAGTCAGAAAGATGCAAAGGATATGCGACAGAAATGCTATCATTAGCCTTGACGGAATGTATAAAATTAGATATTAAAAAAGTTCTAATTACTTGTGACAAAGAGAATGTTGCATCAGCAAAGACTATCGCAAATAATGGCGGGATTTTAGAAAATGAAATAAAACAGGGAAATGAAACTACACAAAGATATTGGATAACTTTAGATTGAATTTGTATAAAAAATAAACCCGCTTTCTTTGTCAAGAAAGCGGGCTCACACAAAAGTGTGAAAATCCGTTCGAAAGGGGTATTGAGAATAGAGATTTTATTCGGGTTGTCAGGGGGATAACCACTAAAGATAGTATAACAAAAAGCGACAAATCCCGCAATGTTTTTTTGTAATTTTTTTTGAAAAAATGTTTAAAATGAATCCGAGTGGATACAAAGGGGTGAAAATAGCCTATAGAGCCAAAGTCTTAACAAAATCGGCACGCTGCAAGTGGGATATTTGGCCATAAATATAGATTTGTATTTTGGAAAAGGGTAATATTTTTATATGGAGTACATATATATACAATTTAAAATATAACTAAATATATATAAGGCATTTGAAAAAACCTCGTATTTTTAACGGCTAACAAGTATGCAGGCAGTGTGATATAATAGAAAAAGTATGATTGTAACGACTGTAAAAGAGGGTGATTTTTTTGGATATATATATGGATAACAGTGCGACTACGAGAGTGCATGACGAGGTCGCGGATGAAATGGTGTCATATTTGAAAAAGCATTATGCAAACCCTTCTTCTGTTCATAAAATGGGCCTTGAAGTTGAAAAGAAACTAAGGGGCGCGAGAAAGAGGATGGCAAAGCTGATAGGTGCCAGTGAAAAGGAGATTGTGTTCACATCGGGCGGAACAGAATCCGACAACATGGCAATAAGGGGAATTGTGAAGGCCAACAAGAGGGCTGGAAAGCATATTATAACTACAAGCATCGAGCATCCTGCCGTGCTCAATACGGTAAAAGAACTTGAAGAAGAGGGCTATGAGGTTACATATCTAAAGCCCGACAAAAGTGGAGTGATAAGCTTTGATGACTTCAAATCTTCTCTGAGGGAAGATACCTTGCTTGCAGCAATAATGCATGTGAACAATGAAACGGGAAGTGTGCAGCCTATAGAGAAAATAGGAAAATATCTTTCGAGGAGAAAGGGAAATAAGACCTATTTCTTCGTTGATGCTGTTCAATCTTTCGGAAAAATAGAGTTTAAGCCTTCAAAATATGGAATAGATCTTATGTCTGTCAGCTCCCATAAGATACACGGTCCAAAGGGTGCAGGAATGCTCTATATAAAAGAGGGAACAAAGATAAGGCCTATAATCACAGGCGGCGGTCAGGAAATGGGAATAAGGTCCGGAACCGAAAACATACCGGGCATAATGGGGTTTGTAATGGCGGCGGAAATGGCGGTAGACAATATTAAGGGCAATATCGAAAAAATTTCAAGGCTAAAGGACATGCTAAGGTTTGAAATAGAAAAAAACATAGACGAAATAAAGGTCAATTCTCCTGAGAATGGAGTGTGCCACATACTGAACATATCATTTTTAGGGGTAAGGGGAGAGGTTCTTCTCCACTCGCTTGAGCAGGACGGGGTCTATGTGTCGACAGGATCTGCATGTTCTTCAAAAAAAAGGGGAAGTCATGTCCTTTTGGAAATGGGACTTTCACCAAAAGAGCTGGACGGAGCTATAAGATTTAGCCTTTCGGGAATGAACGACGAAGCCCAAGTTCTTGCCGGAGCTAAAATGGTTCAAAAACACGTTGAAGAGTACAGAAGTATAGTCAAAAGATAATATATGAGGTGATAGGAATGTATAACGTTATAATAGTAAGATATGGAGAGATAGCAGTAAAGGGGAAAAACAGGCCAGTTTTTGAAAAAAAACTCATATCAAACATTAAAAACAGCTTAAGGTCAATAGGAACTGACATAAGTGTTTACAGAAAGCACGGCAGGCTATATATAGGAATAGGGGAGTATGATTACGAGGATATAATAAAGGAAGCGAAAAAGGTATTCGGAGTATTTTCCCTAAGTCCGGCGATAATGATTGAAAAGGACTACGATCTTTTAAAGGAAAAAGCGCTTGAGCTTTTGACGGACAAGATTGACTTTGAAGACGCATCTACGTTCAAGGTGGAGTCTAAAAGGACAGACAAGAGTTTCAAGCTCAAATCTCCTGAAATAAGCAGAGACATGGGTGGTTATCTTCTTTCGAACCTTGACGGCAGGATAGGTGTTGATGTCAACAAGCCTGACGTAATAATGCACATTGAAGTCAGAGAGGACAGCGGTCTTTGCTATGCGGATAAGATTGAAGGTTTCGGAGGAATGCCTCTTGGAACGAATGGCAAGGCGATGGTTCTGCTTTCAGGCGGGATAGACAGCCCCGTGGCTGCATGGATGGTTGCCAAAAGAGGCGTGGAGATAGAGGCCATACACTATCACAGCTATCCGTTCACAAACGAAAGATCTCTTGAAAAGGTAAGGGAGCTTGCAAGGACACTTTCGAAGTACTGCGGACCTATAAAGTTCCACAGCGTGAACATCCTGCCGATACAAAAGCAGATAAACGAAAACTGCCCGGCTGACGAACTTACAATAATAGCAAGAAGATTCATGATGAAAATAGCAGAGAAGGTTGCCAAGATGGAAAACTGCAATGCACTTGTTACGGGAGAAAGCATAGGACAGGTCGCATCCCAGACAATAAACGGGCTTGAGGTTACTGACAATGCTGTCGATATTCCAGTGTTTAGGCCTCTTATAGCGTTCGACAAAATGGATATAATAGATCTTTCGAAAAAGATAGAGACTTATGAAACTTCAATAATACCTGAAGAGGACTGCTGTACTGTATTCCTTCCAAAGCATCCGGTTACAAGACCTAGAGTGGACAAGATAATAAAGTCGGAGTCGGTTCTTGATGTGGAAAGACTTGTAGACGAGGCTGTAGAAAGCATGGAAATTGAGACTATAAGCTTTTAATGAAAACAGCTTGAATATAGCAATATAAATTGTACATCTTTTTAGAGGAGGTGCATTCATATGATGAAAAGCTTCATGGCAAGGTGGATAGTGTCGGCGCTGAGCATATTCTTCACCGCCAAGATGCTGGCATCGGTGAGCGTTTCGGGAATAGGAGCTACTTTGTTTGCGGCGGTAATACTAGGAATGGTTAACCTTTTTTTAAAGCCAATCGTACTTCTTTTGACTCTGCCGATCAATTTTCTTACACTGGGGCTGTTTACTCTTGCAATAAACGGGTTCATGCTGTATATAACTGCGGCGATTGTTCCGGGGTTTGAAGTCAGAGGATTTTTCGGGTCAATAATAGGAGCTGTAATACTGAGCATATTCAATATGATACTCACAAACATATTCGACATTGAGGATTGATCATGAAAAGTAAACAGTCAATGAAAACCCAAAGTAGATTTGTTTGGTTGTTTTGGATAGCGGTTTTGTCAATTGTACTGCCGGTTGCCCTGCTTATACTTGTCCCGGTAGCCATAATAGCATGGGATACAATTTTACTGGATTTAATGGAAATGATTTGCTTTTGGAAAAAAGATAATCGTGAAAAGTGAATCGAAATGTGAAAATATATTATAATGGTAATTATTCATAAAAACTTATGAATAGCCGATAAAGGGGTAAATAATGTTAAACATAGGTGTTTTTAACGAACTTGAAATTAAAAAATTTGAAAAGCAGGGAGCCTACCTCGGAGAAGGCTCCAGTGAAGATACGGTGCTTCTTCCATCCAAGGAAGTTCCGCAGGACGCGTCGATTGGAGACAAGCTGACGGTGTTCATATACAAGGATTCAAGTGACAGGCTCATATCCACGCTGAAAATACCGGCTGGATGTGTCGGTGACCTGGCTTATCTTGAAGTTGTCCAAAATACCAAAATAGGTTCATTTTTGAACTGGGGTCTTGATAAGGACGTTCTGCTTCCGTTTTCAGAGCAGGCATACAAGGTGCAAAATGGAAAAAGCTACCTGGTGCTTTTATACCTGGACAAGACGGGCAGGATAAGTGCCACTACGGACATATACGAGTACCTGAGCGACGAAAGCGGTTATGAAAAAAATGACTGGGTGGAAGGCACTGTATATATGGTAAAGGAAGGCACAGGAGCGCTTGTTGCCGTGGATGACAAGTACAGGGGCCTTATACCTGAAAGCGAATGCTTTGAAAAGCTCTCAGAGGGAGACCGGGTAAAGGCGAGGGTCATAAGGAGAAGGGAAGACGGAAAGCTTGATCTTTCAACCAGAAAACCTACGCACATGCAAATGGATGAAGATGCAAACAAGATCATAGAATTCATAAGAAGCTCCGGCGGAAGCACGAGCCTCAATGACAAGAGTTCCCCTGATGACATCAAAAGAAATCTCAATATGAGCAAGAGGGATTTCAAAAGGGCTGTAGGAAAACTTCTTAAAGCTGGAAAAGTCAAGAAAATTGACTTTGGATACGAACTTGTAGAAGATGAAAATTTATAAATAAGGGAGAGATAATGTAAATGAAAAAGAATGCAGTAGTTACAATTGAAATGGAAAGCGGAAACAAGATTCAGGCGGAGCTTTACGAGCACATAGCTCCAAACACAGTGAGAAACTTCATATCACTGGTGAAAAGCGGATTTTACAACGGCCTTACATTCCACAGGGTTATACCTGGATTCATGATACAGGGAGGATGCCCGGATGGAAATGGAATGGGAGGTCCAGGATACTCTATAAAAGGCGAGTTCTCGATGAACGGCCACACTAACAACCTAAAGCATGAAAGAGGAGTTCTTTCAATGGCGAGATCTATGAATCCTGACTCTGCTGGTTCGCAGTTTTTCATAATGACTGCAAATTCACCTCATCTTGACGGACAGTATGCGTCATTTGGAAGAGTTATAAGCGGAATGGAAGCGGTGGATAATATAGTGTCTGCCCAAAGGGACCATATGGACAAGCCGCTTGAACCTCAAAAGATCAAAGAGATGACTGTTGAAACTTTTGGAGAAGAATACGAAGACGTTGAAAAAAACTAGAGTATAAAGTATCCCATGCCGCAAGGCATGGGATTTTTACAATTCAAATTATAGGTATTGAATAATACTGTGGGGGGATTTTGGTGGATTTTAAACCTCAGATAAAAAAATCCCATGAAAGATGCATATCCATGGGGATAAAAAAAGAAATGGTGTACAGCCGGAATATAGTAAGTGGTGAAGAGCTTCAGCAAAAACTTGAGCAGAATAAGGAAATAATAATAAACGCAATGCCTTTTATGAACGACATATACAATTTTGTCAAAGGCTCGAATTTTTTTGTGGTTCTTACAGACAAACACGGATGCATACTCAATATGATAGGCGATGAGGACATACTGGGGGAAGCATATGACTTCAAAATGATTCCAGGAGCATATATGGATGAAAAGAGCATAGGCACAAATGCCATGGCCATGGCCCTTTTGGAAGGAAAAGGAGTGCAGGTTTCCGGCGATGAACACTACATAAGAGCATATCACAAGTGGACTTGCTCGGCCGCCCCTATAAGGGACTCGAATGGTGAAATATGCGCGATTATAGATCTTACAGGATACAGCAGCCAGGTTCATTCTCACACGCTTGGAATGGTGGTGGCATG
Source organism: uncultured Peptoclostridium sp. (assembly GCA_965368085.1). Taxonomy (GTDB): domain Bacteria; phylum Bacillota; class Clostridia; order Peptostreptococcales; family Peptostreptococcaceae; genus Peptoclostridium. The sequence continues at coordinate 10,069 of CBDULP010000010.1, forward strand.
TGTAAATGCTGTGGAAAAGATGGTACAGTCAAGTGAATATGTAAGGAAAATAAAATTCGAGCGGGACAAAATGGAGGAGATATTTAAAAGCGTGGACTGTGGAATATTTACAGTGGACTCGCAGTCGAATATAATGGAATTCAATAAAAAGGCGATTGAACTTTTAGGGTATTCAAAAGAAGAGCTTAAAGGCAGGTTTGCAGGCGATATATTTACTGAATGGTGCGACATAGAAAATGATGTATTCATAGAAAGAAAGGAATACGAGTCGGATGCGTATACAAACGCCATGAGCAACAGGCAGAGGATATATGTAAAGGCAAAGCCGCTATTTGGAGCTGAAAGACAGGTTACTCACGCTATTTTGATAATGAGCGACAAAAAGCTTTCAAGAAAGCGTGACGGCGATATTAAAAGGGGAAGGGCTGTATATACGTTTGAAAAGATAATAGGAAAAGAGGAGAAGTTCATTAAAAACGTAGAGTACGCCAAAAAGATTTCGGGAAGCAAGTCCACAATACTAATAACAGGGGAAAGCGGCACTGGAAAAGAAGTGTTTGCGCAGTCGATACACAATTACAGCAGCAGGAGCGGCGAAAGATTTGTAGCGGTAAACTGTGGAGCAATACCGGAAAGTCTTATAGAATCAGAATTGTTTGGATACGAAGAAGGAGCTTTTACCGGGGCTAAAAAAGGCGGTATGCCTGGGAAGTTCGAACTTGCAAATAAGGGGACGATATTTTTGGATGAAATAGGTGATATGCCTCTTGAAATGCAGGTGAGGCTTCTTCGTGTGATAGAAGAAGGGATTGTAAACAGAATAGGGGGACAAATGCAGATTCCGGTCGACATAAGGGTTATAGCGGCCACAAACAAGGACTTGGACGAGGAGATGAAACAGGGCCGGTTCAGAAAAGATCTTTACTACAGGCTGAATATCCTTCCTATAAGGCTGCTGCCTCTCAGGGAGAGGAAAGGCGACATACCGCTGCTGGCAGGGTATTTCATGGAGAGCATATCAAAAAAGCTCAATAAAAAGCCTGTTGAAATACCAAGGAGATATATGGAAAGGATTATGGAGAGTGACTGGCTGGGAAACATAAGGGAACTTGAAAATTTCATAGAGATGGTTATAAACATGGAATGTCTGCCTGAAATGGAAACGGGTGAAAGGCTACAGGATTATGAAGAGTATGAAATCATAGAGGTGTTGGGTCTTGACGATGTTGAAAAGAAGCATATAGTAAAGGTTCTTAAACTGTACAATAAAAACATTACAAAGGCGGCTAAGGCCATGGGGATTGCGAGGAATACTCTATATCGTAAAATAGAAAAACACGGCATAGAACTTGATGCACAATAAAAAAGCCGCTGTGCAATATGTACAGCGGCTTAAAATTTAAAGGTTGTCTTCTGTTTCTTTTACAAGCTCGGTTATGAGTTCTTTTACAGACACTATTTTATCTACTTTGTATGCATTGGAGCCTGCGAATAAAAGGCCGTTGCCAACGTCGCCCTTTACAGCATTTATAAGCGCCTGGGATATGCAGTAAGGAGTGTCGGCTGGATTACACGGCTTAAGGCAGTTCCAGCATCTTGAAATCGGCAGCGAACCGTTTTTAAGAGATTCTATGAACTTGTTTTTTATTGCCCTGCCCGGCATTCCCACAGGACTTTTAACTATCTGTATGTCCTCTTTAGTGGAATTGACATAGGCGTTTTTAAAGTTTATATGTGCGTCGCATTCTTCTGTGGCTACGAATCTTGTTCCCATCTGGACTCCAGCTGCGCCTAAATTGATGAATCTGGCTATGTCTTTGCCGTCGAATATCCCTCCTGCTGCTATTACAGGAATGCTTTTTTGAAATTTCTCTTCAAAAGGCTTAAGGGCTTTTATTACATCTGAAACTATGCTTTCAAGAACCGGCTTGTCTTCAGAAGAAAGATCTTCATTCGAGAAACCAAGATGTCCGCCGGCCTCTGGGCCCTCAACGACTACGGCGTCAGGAACATAGTCGAACTTTTTTGTCCAAAGCTTTGTTATTGTCGCAGCAGCCTTGGGAGAAGAGACTATTGGTGCGATCTTAGTTGAAGAACCTTTTGTAAGTTCCGGAAGATTTGAAGGCAAACCTGCGCCGGAAATTATAAGGTCTATTTTTTCTCTTATGCATGCGAGAACGGCTTCTTTGTAATTGCTTGTTGCAACCATTATATTAACGCCAAGTATGCCCTTTGGCGAAAGTTCTCTTGCTTTTTTGATTTCATTTATAAGAGCTCTTATGTTTGCTTCTTTTGGGTTTTTATCAAAATCGTCTTCCTTGTACCCTATTTGAGCGCTTGATATTACTCCTACAGCACCTTCGTTGGCAACTGCTGCTGCTAGTTTTGCAGCTGACACGCCAACGCCCATGCCACCTTGGATTATTGGGATTTTGACAGTTAAGTCCCCCAGCTTAAAAGGTGAAAGCTTCATTAATTTAACTCCTCCTATATTTAAATATTAATAAATTAGTAGTTGATTTTAGTACTTGGCTATAAAAAGTATATATATAATACTATAATGTAAAAAACGAAAATATTCAATGGTTTATTACTAGGGCTTGAAAATGTACAGGTTAATGTATAATATATGTTATATATAAGTAGAAAATTATATGTTTTGATTTCAAATGTGAATTTTAAAACATATATAATGAAAGGGTGGTATTTTGAGCAGTGTTGTAGAGAAATTTTTAAGGTATGTATCTTATGATACTCAGTCGGATTCGAATGAAAAGGGATGTCCAAGCACAAAGCGTCAGCTTGAGCTTGGAAAGCTCCTGGTGGAGGAACTGAAAGGCATGGGTCTGGGCGATGCCAGTATTGATGAAAACGGATATGTTATGGCCAGCCTGCCTTCGAATTCAAATAAGGAAATACCGGTGATAGGGTTCATAGCCCACATGGACACTGCGCCGGACATGTCAGGTAAGGATGTAAAGCCGCGAATGGTTGAGGACTATGACGGAAGAGACGTGGTTCTCAATGATAAGAATAATGTGGTGCTTTCTCCAAGGGAGTTTCCGGAACTTTTGAAATACAAGGGTCAAACTCTTATAACCACTGATGGCAATACGCTTCTTGGAGCAGATGACAAGGCTGGAATAGCTGAAATAATGAGCGCCATTGAATATCTCGTGCAAAACCCGGATATAGAACATGGGACAATAAAGGTTGGATTCACACCCGATGAGGAAATTGGAAGAGGGGCAGACCTTTTTGACGTTGAAAAATTTGGTGCGCAGCATGCATATACAATTGACGGAGGCGAGATAGGGGAGCTTGAATATGAAAATTTTAACGCCTGCGTTGCAAATTTGAAAATACAGGGAAGAAACATACACCCGGGAACAGCCAAGGGAAAGATGATAAACTCCATGAAAGTGGCAATGGAAATCGACTCAATGCTTCCTCGAAATGAGGCTCCCGAGCATACTGAGAATTATGAAGGGTTTTATCACCTCATAGGAATGAACGGATCGGTTGAACTATCGTCAATGGCATATATAATAAGGGACCATGACATGGAAAAGTTCAATGAAAAAAAAGAAATGATAAAGTCCATAGTGTATTTTATAAACAATAAGTATGGAAGCGAAATGGTCTACTTGAATATAAAAGACCAGTATTACAACATGAAAGAGAAAGTTGAACCTGTGATCAACATAGTTGAAATGGCGAAAGAGGCAATGATACAGGCCGGCGTGGAGCCCGACATCAGACCTATAAGGGGAGGAACTGACGGAGCAAGGCTTTCATACATGGGGCTTCCATGTCCTAACATATTTACGGGAGGACATAATTTCCACGGCAGATATGAATATATACCTGTACAGTCAATGGAAAAGGCGGTTCAGGTTATAATTAATATATCAAAGCTGTACGCACAAAAAGTAAAATAGTGTATAATTTAGAGGACGGGCGATCTGCCCGTCCTTGTTTTAAATAAAAAATACAGGGTATAAAATTATGGGAACGATGCGAGTATACCCTCTTGAGGGGAGAAGTCGATTTGGAACTTATTCAAGCATTAAAAAGTCATATGAGTTTTGAAAAACTGATTGTGTACATAGCTATCTATTATGCGGCTATAAATGTTTATTCATACGCTCTAACAGGATACGACAAGTATAAGGCCAAAAGGAGACTATACAGGATAAGCGAGAAAACATTTTTTGTGATATCACTTATGGGAGGCGCGCTTGGAGTTGTAATGGGGATGACTACATTCAGACATAAAACCCAGCACAAGAGCTTTTATGTAGGAATACCAAGCATATTTTTGGTGAATGTGATTTGTGTTTTATTGGTGCTTAGATTAGTATGATACAAGAGGTGTTTTAATGGATGAAATGATTATAAAAAAGCTGTTTGATACTACAATATATCTGGTTGCTGTATTTGATAAGCAGGACAAAATCATATACTCAAATGCTGCATTTTCTGAATTCTTCGAGGGGATTGAAAGCGGAGGGGAGATACTTGAAAAATTCAAGATAAGAAAAGACATAGAATTCAAAAGAAATATTTCATATGAGCGAAGGGTCAGGACTGTGGTCAAATCGGATGAAAATGAGGACCATATGTTCAAATTTGAGATAAGCAGTTATGGGGATCACAAGCTTGCCGTGGGGATAAAGCTGGACTATAAAGATATATTGAGGCTTGGAGAAGACATAGTTGCAAAAGACTTTGTGAAAGTTGACAATATGTATAAGCTGTCTAATAAAAACGTGCAGGATGAAGGCTTTAATGCGTATGCAACATTTATATTCGACAGCGGAATGCTCATAAAGAATGTGAGCCCGAATGCATATGAACTGTTCGGATATAAATCGGGCAGAGGGCAGAATATGGAAGATATATTTGAAGTGGAATACGTATCACTCATAAAACAAAAAATGGGAATGATAGACGTATTTGGCACTGTAAGCATTGACTGCAAAGGCAACTTTGCTTCACTTTCAAGGCACGGCTCAAAATATTATGTACTCAACATATACCCGTATTCAAAGGAGACAAATGACAGATTTGAAGAGATTCAAAGCCTGGGCAGAAGGATAAAAAATCTCGAAATAGAGCTAAGCAATAAGAACAAACTGATAAAGGCTCAAAAGACTATATTTGAAAACATAACGAGCATAGACGATATGACAAAGCTCTACAACAGGAATTCTTTTTTCAAGGACATAGAAACTGAGATATTCAAGGCCAAAAACTTGAAATATCCGCTTATCGTAACTGTTTTAACTCTTGAAAACCTCAAAGAGATCAACCTTTCAATGGGAACCGGCTATGGAGACGAGGCACTTCGTGAAGTTGCGGCTGCTATAAAGGGGCTTTCAAGAAAAGGAATGGACATAGGCTACAGGATGAGTTCGCATGAATTTTCAATACTGTCGATTGACTCAGACAAGCAAAAAATTCAAAGAAGATTTGAAAAGCTAGATCATTTGACTGTTGGAGAAGTTGACATGGACACGAAAATAAGCATATTTGAGCTTGATTTGTCAAATGACGCAAAAAATATAATAGCTCAAATAAATGATATGACACATAATATATAAAGTATATGATGACAAGTGTATACTGGATTTAGAGTCTTTTGCTTTGAGCGGAGGGCTCTATTTTAATTTTAAAGGAACCCGATGGAAAAGTTAAAAGAAATATATTTACAATTAAAGTATAATGGTTTATGTGTGTAAATATAGTTTTTACAGTTTATTAATATAAATCAGAGGAGTGGTATTGTGGGAAATAATGGATTTGTAAAGTGTGCCGCTGCATCTACAAAGATAAAGGTGGCCAATCCTGATTATAACTCAGAAAGGATACTCGAGGCTGTCAAAATGGCAGATGAAATGGATGTTAAAGTGTTGGTTTTTCCAGAACTGTGCCTCACGGGATATACGTGCGCTGACCTTTTCCACCAGGACAGGCTGATTGAAGCTTCAAACAGAGCCATTGAAAATGTTTTGAAAAACACATCATACACGGATATGCTGATATTCATAGGGGCTCCGCTTCCTTTTGAAGGAAGCCTGTATAACTGCGCCATAGCCATTCAGCAGGGGGAGATATTGGGAGTTGTTCCTAAGGTGTATCTGCCGAATTACAAGGAGTTTTATGAAAAAAGGTGGTTTTCATCAGGTAAAAAAATAGTTAGAAAATCGAGAATGATAAGCATAATGGGCAATGAATATCCGTTTGGCGAAATCATGCTGGAAAGCCCGAATTTGGGATACAGGATAGGCGTTGAAATATGCGAAGACCTGTGGGCTCCAATACCAAAGAGCTCATATATATCCCTTAAAGGTGCGAATATAATAGTAAACCTGTCTGCAAGTAACGATGTGGCTTCAAAGTCGGAATACAGGAAAACACTTGTTGAACAGCAAAGCGCAAGGACTATGTGCTCTTACATTTATAGCTCAAGCGGAGTCCATGAATCCACAACAGATATAGTTTTCAGCGGAGATTGCCTGATATGCGAGAATGGAAACACTCTTAAAAGGTCGAAAAGGTTTGAAAGAGAAGAAAGCATAATAACTGCAGATGTTGATGTTCAAAGGATTGAATACGAAAGGCGCATAAACAAGACGTTTTCAGACAATGCCGAGTTTTTGGAAGACGATTTTGAATATGTCAAAGTGATGTTGAAGCCCCAAGAATACAGTCCAACTCCTGAAAGTATTGAAAGGTTAATGCATAAAATGCCTTTTGTGCCATCGTCGCATGAGTTGGTTGACGAAAGATGCGAAGAAATTTTTAATATACAGTTGGCGGGCCTTGCAAAAAGAATAGAGGCTATTGGGTTGAAGCATTCCATAATAGGAATATCTGGAGGCCTTGATTCGACTCTTGCGCTTCTTGTTGTGGCGCAGGCGTACAGACAGCTAGGAAAGCCAATGAAGGACATAATAGGAATAACTATGCCCGGGTTTGGAACGACGGGACAAACATACCAAAATGCACTGCAGCTCATGAAAAACATAGGTATAACAAGCATTGAAATTGACATAAAGCCCGCCTGCGAGCAGCATTTCAGGGATATAGGACATGATGGGCAGACTCATGATGTCACATATGAAAACGTTCAGGCAAGGGAAAGGACCCAGATACTTATGGATATGGCCAACAAATATTCGGGTATTGTCATAGGAACGGGAGATCTTTCGGAAATTGCGCTTGGATGGAGTACCTACAATGGAGATCACATGTCCATGTATGCCGTGAATTGCAGTGTTCCCAAAACACTCGTCACATTTCTGGTTAACTGGGTTGCAGATAAAAGGGCAGACAAAGCTACAGCAAAGATATTAAAGAGCATAATAGACACTCCTATAAGTCCAGAGCTTACGCCTCCCAATGAGTCTGGAGAAATTGCTCAAAAGACAGAAGATATAATAGGGCCTTATGTTTTGCATGACTTTTTTCTTTACTATACGATAAGGCAGGGGACAAATCCTGAAAAAATGCTTTTTATCGCTAAGAGCGTATTTGGAGATATATACTCTGAAGAAGATATAATAGAGCACCTTTCTACTTTTTACAGAAGATTTTTCACGCAGCAGTTTAAAAGATCTTGCATACCTGACGGCCCTAAAGTCGGAACGGTCAGCCTTTCTCCGAGAGGCGACTGGAGAATGCCATCGGATGCGGACTTCGGAGCATGGAAATATATATAGGCACAAACCCATTATTGTCAGATTTACAAAAAACCTTCCGGATGATTTGCCGGAGGGTTTTTTATTGTGAATTTACAGTTGGCATGGCCAGTATTAGGTGATGATAAAAAACATGAAATTGCAATAGTAAATGTCAACCAGAATAGGTAGAGGCTTAAAATGTCATAAAACTTTAGATAATCACACTAACCCAGAATAAATGGGACATATGGAGATATATAGCTTCAAATAGCAGAATATGAAATTTTACTCTTTAGAAGATAGGTAATAATATATAGATTGTAGTCAAAATTACGGAACGTTACGAACAATAAGACTCGGGTATTATTGATATTACAGTTTAAATCAAACTAAACAAACTATTTGTAAAGAGGTGTTTTGGAATGAATCCATTTATCAGTCTTGGAATAGCAATTATTTCAGCTATACTATTCGGGCAGTTGATGAACAAATTTAAAATTCCGGCAGTTGCAGGATATGTAGTTGCAGGGCTTGTGATAGGGGTGTCGGGGTTTAAGTTCGTTGACAATGCAACCATTGAAAAACTTGGATTCTTGAGTGACCTGGCGCTTGGCATAATAGCATTTAACATAGGAAGCGAGCTAAAGTTTTCAGAAATAAAAAAGCTAGGGAAGCCTATTTTCATAATAGCATTGTGTGAAGCGCTGGGAGCGTTTATACTTGTTACAGGGGCTATGCTTCTTCTCAAGCAGAACATAGCTACCGCGCTTATTTTGGGAGCTGTATCATCTGCCACAGCACCTGCTGCTACAGTGATGGTGCTTAAGGAATGCAAGGCAAAGGGACCGCTTACAAGCACTCTTCTTGGAGTGGTTGCTGTGGACGATGCGATATGTCTTATGATATATGCAATGTCGGCATCTGTCGCAAAGGTATTTATAAAGCACGAGGTTGTAACAATATCGAAAATAATCATACATCCTATAATGGAGATAGTGTTTTCGGTGGTAACAGGAATTTTGATGGGCGCAGGACTTGCATATCTTCTTAAAAGGGCAAAAAAAGAGTCGGAACTGCTGTCGCTTGTCATAGGAACAATAATATTGCTTGCGGGAGTTGCAATAAGATTTAATCTTTCGCCTCTTCTTTCTGCGATGGCGGTGGGAGTGGCTATAGCGAACATATCTTCGAAGGACAAGAAGGTATTTATGATGATGGAAAGTTTTTCTCCACCTATAGTGGCTGCGTTTTTTGTGCTTGCGGGCTGTAGGCTTGATATAAGCCTATTACCAAAGCTTGGAGTTGTAGGTGCTGCATATCTCGTGGTAAGGGTTATAGGAAAGATATCAGGAGCATCAATGGGAGGGGCCATTTCAAAAGCTCCTGAAACCGTTAAAAAATATATAGGCTTTGGCCTTCTTTCACAGGTAGGGGTTGCCGTTGGACTTGCAATAGTCGTAAGCAGGGAATTTCCAGGGACTGCGCTTGGAAGCATGGTTATAACAATACTGCTTGCAACGACCATAATAACTGAACTGGTAGGGCCTGTTGCGACTAAAAACGCCATTATAAAAGCAGGGGAATTAAACGAATAATATACTTGAAAATAATAAGCATGGAGAAGGTGACGTTAATGTATGCATTGTTTTTAATATTGAATGAAGTGGATAAGCTTGACGACATACTTGAAAGGCTTTTTGCACTTAAGATAGGAGCCACAGTTGTTGACAGCGAGGGGATGGGCAGCATGCTCGTAGAACACAACAGAGAGGTTCCCATATTTGCTGGGCTTAGAAAGCTCATTGAAGGCGGAAGACCTTTAAACAAGACTATAATGAGTGTGATAAGGGACAGGGAAAAGCTTGACGAGGCAAGGAGGATAATAGACGAGGAACTTGGCAAGATAGACAAGCCGGGAAAGGGATTCATGTTTGTAGTGCCGGTAGTGGAATGCTACGGCTTCAATCTTGAAAAAAATGAAATTTCTCACGAGCGTGAAGAGATGAACTATTGACACTGACTTGTATATGTGTTAATATAGCCTAAATGAATATTGCACCTTTAAGTCTGGTCCAGAGAGGCCGGGAAGGTTTACATTTGATGGATGTCAGGCAGTCTGCGAAAGAGACGGCTTAAGTGACGTGCGTCTAACTGTGTATCGTATATACGCCTTCCCAAAAGGGAAGGCGTTTTTTTATATAGCAAAAGATACTTACAATAAATAAAAAATATCTTTAATTTGGTCCGAGAGACTAAAAAGAGGAGGACGAAATGCTAAAAGGAAAAAATCTTATAGACCTTGATGAATTTTCAACTGACGAAATTGACGAAATACTTCAGCTTTCACAAAAAATAGCTCAAAATCCAAATGAGTATCACGGCGTTGCAAAAGGCAAGATACTGGCGGCTCTTTTCTATGAGCCAAGCACAAGGACAAGGCTGAGCTTTGAAGCTGCAATGCTAAGACTTGGAGGCCAGGTAATAGGGTTTTCAAACCCGAGCGCATCATCTGTTGCAAAGGGAGAGAGCCTTTCTGACACATTGAGAACTGTGAACGCATACGCGGACATAATAGCGATGAGGCATCCAAAGGAAGGCGCGCCGAGAGTAGGTGCAAACTATATAGATATTCCAATCATAAATGCTGGGGATGGAGGGCATCAGCACCCGACCCAGACTCTTACAGATCTTCTTACCATAACAAGTGTAAAGAAGAAACTTTCTGGTCTTACAATAGGACTTTGCGGAGACCTTAAATTCGGAAGAACGGTACATTCTCTTATAAAGACTCTTTCGAGGTATCCTGAGAATAAATTCATACTGGTTTCCCCACAGGAATTGAAAATCCCTCAATATATAAAGAGCCAGGTGCTCCAAAAAAAGAATATAGAGTTTGTTGAAGCTGAAAAGCTTGAAGATGTGATACATGACATGGACATACTTTACATGACAAGGGTCCAAAAGGAAAGGTTCTTCAACGAGGAAGACTATATAAGGCTTAAGGACAGCTACATTCTTGACAAGCAGAAAATGAGCCTCGCAAAGGACGACATGATAGTGCTTCATCCTCTTCCAAGGGTTAACGAGATAGCTTACGAAGTGGACGAGGACGACAGAGCGCTTTATTTCGACCAGGTCAAATATGGAATGTATGCGAGAATGGGTCTTATGGCAAAGCTTTTGGGGGTGAAGTAATATGCTTACAGTAGAAGGAATAAAAAACGGAATAGTAATAGACCACATAAAGGCTGGGAGGGGAATAGAGGTATTCAACCTGCTAAACCTTTCGGATGCGGACTTTCATGTGGCGCTTATAATAAATGCCCAGAGCAAGAAAATGGGCAAGAAGGACATAATAAAGATAGAAAATGTAATAGACATAGACCTTGATCAGATTGGGCTTTTCGACCCTCAGATAACAATAAATGTAATAGAAAATGAGAAACTTAGCAAAAAAATTCATTTGGAGCTTCCAAAGAGGGTAAAAAACACAATAAAGTGTATAAACCCGAGATGCATAACTAGCGTTGAGGCATATGTTGAAAACGAATTCGAGCTCATAGACGAGGCAAAGGGCGAATACAAGTGCATATACTGCGATGACATATACAAGATAGAAAAATAGGAGGGGATTTGCTTTGGAACTTTTAATAAAAAATGCGAGAATAGTTGACCATTCGAATGACTTTATCGGATGCATATATATAAAGGAAGGAAAGATCGAAAGCATATCCTCGGACATCAGTGTGGAGGGCTGCAGTGAGCTGGATGCAAATGGACTTACGGTAATGCCTTCATTTGTAGACCTTCATGCACACTTCAGAGAGCCGGGACTGACTTACAAGGAAGACATAGAAACGGGAAGCAGGGCTGCAGCAAGGGGCGGATATACGGCGGTTCACCTCATGGCCAACACAAGACCTGCATGCAGCGACATGGAGACTGTAAGGTATGTAAACGAAAAGGCAAATGAGATAGGGCTTGTTGATGCATACCAGTGCGTATCAATAACGAAAGATATGAAGGGCACCGACACAAGCCACATAGAGGAAATAACTGAACCGGCGAAGTGCATATCCGATGACGGATACGGTGTTATGGACGGCTCGCTCATGATAGACGCAATGGCAAAGGCGAAGAGAAAAGGGCTAATAGTAATGTCGCATGCCGAGGACCACGGAGTATCAAAGGCAAACAGCAGGCTTTCTGAAAATGTAATGACATGGAGAGACATTGAAATAGCAAGACTTACAGGTGCGCATCTTCATCTTTGCCATGTAAGCACCAAAGAGGCCATGGATTATATAATACATGCAAAGAACATGGGAATTGACGTGACTTGCGAGGTTACACCTCATCACATATTTGCGACAAACGACACGGAGTACAAGGTGCATCCACCGCTTAGGGAAAAGACCGATGTGGACTGTTTAATAGAATGCATAAAAAACGGGTATGTGGATGCAATAGCTACAGACCACGCGCCTCATACGGAAGAGGACAAGAAAAACGGCTCGCCTGGCATATCGGGAATAGAAACATCATTTTCAATATGCTACACAAGCCTTGTAAAGAGCGGAAAAATAGAGCTTTCCAAGCTTTCGCAGATAATGTCCAAAAATCCAGCCGACATACTGGGCATAAAAAAGGGGAGAATAAGCGTGGGATACGATGCAGACCTTGTGCTTGTGGACACTGACGCAAGCTACATCATAGACCCGGATGAATTCGAGTCTAAGGGCAAGAACACTCCTTTTGCGGGAAGGCTTGTAAGCGGGGAGATAGTAAGAACCATAAAGGGCGGAAAGACAGTATACAAAAAATAGACCAGGGGTGAAATCACATGATAATAGATAGACTTTATGAAAAGGTTCAGCAAAATGGAAACTCGTGCGTAGGGCTTGACACTGATTTGGACTACATTCCAGGCTGGCTCAAGGAAAAATGTCAGAGCGTGGAAGAGTCGCTGTTTGAATTTAACAGGATGATAATAGATGCAACAGAAGATCTGGCGTCTTGCTACAAGCTTCAGATTGCATATTACGAGTCATACGGGCTGAAAGGGCTTATGGCATACAAGAGAACTCTTGAGTACGTTAAAAGCAAGGGAGCCATATCAATAGGCGATATCAAAAGGGGAGACATAGCGAAGACTGCACAGATGTACGCGAAGGCCCACTTTGAAGGGGACTTCGAAAGTGATTTCATAACTCTAAATCCATACATGGGAATGGACAGCATAGAGCCATACATGGACTACATGAAAAACAAGAACAAGGGTGCGTTTGTACTCCTTAGAACTTCAAATCCAGGAGCGAAGGATATAGAGTATATAAGGACTGAAAGTGGAAACCACGTATACGACGAAGTGGGCGCCCAGATAGAAAAACTTGGAGCACAGGTAATGGGAGACTGTGGATACAGCAGCCTTGGAGCGGTTGTAGGATGCACGCACGTAGATGAGGGAGAAAAGATAAGGTCACAGTTTGCAAAGACATACTTCCTGATACCTGGATACGGAGCCCAGGGAGGAAAAGGAGACGACGTAAAGGTTTACCTTAAAAATGGAAACGGAGGAGTTGTAAACTCTTCAAGAGGAATACTCCTTGCATACAAGAAGGTAGAAGGCGGAGAAAAGAGATTCGACGAGTGTGCAAGAGCGGAAGTAGAGAGAATGAACGGCGACTTCAGGGGGTAGATTATGAATTCAAAATATATAGAAACTGTAGTGTTTGAAAACGAGAAGATAAACGAGTGCGTATATAAAATAAGCATACAGGGGGATTTTGAGGCGAAGCCCGGACAGTTCTACATGCTAAGGGCGTGGGACGAGGAGCCTGTACTTTCAAGACCCATAAGCATAAATGACATAGAAGGCGGCAAGATATCATTCCTTTTCCAGACGGTGGGAAGGGGAACTAAGATACTTTCAAAACTTAAAGGCGGGGACGAAATAAAGATAATGGGGCCGCTCGGAAACGGATTTGACATAGACAAGGTAACGGGAAAGGTTGCAATGCTTTCTGGAGGAATGGGAATAGCTCCTCTAAACTACTTCTACAGAAGTGTTATGGACAAGGAAATAGATTTTTACGCGGGATTCAGAACTGCCCCATATGGAATGGAGCTTGTAAACGAGCACTGCAATAACGTAACTATTGCTACCGAGGACGGAAGCGTAGGAAAGACGGGATACATCATAGACCATTTCGAACCAAGAGACTATGATGTTGTGTTTTGCTGTGGGCCTGAAAAGATGATGGCGCTGGTTATAAGAAAATGCGAAGAGGCAGGGACTCCGGTGTACGTTTCAATGGAAAAGAAAATGGCATGCGGAATAGGAGCCTGCCTTGTGTGCACGTGCAAGACCAAGGACGGGAACAAGAGAAGCTGCAAGGACGGACCAGTATTTTTAGGAAGCGAGTTGATAATAAATGATGAATGTTAATATATGCTCGGTAGAGCTTAAAAATCCTGTAATAGCAGCATCGGGAACATTTGGATTCGGGCAGGAATATGCGGACTATTTCGATGTTTCAAGGCTTGGAGGAATATCGTCAAAGGGACTTACATTTATTCCGAAACAGGGCAACGACTGGGAGAGAATGCACGAGGTAAAGGGCGGCATGATGAACAGCGTAGGCCTTCAAAACCCAGGCGTGGAGGAGTTCATAAAAAGCGAGCTTGAAAGCATGAGAAACACGGGAACTGCAGTAATCGCAAACCTTGGCGGCTCTACTGTAGAGGATTATATAAAGGGTGTAAAGCTTTTAGACAATGCAGACGTGGACATAATAGAGCTAAACATATCATGTCCTAACGTAAAAGAAGGCGGAATGGCATTTGGAATAAAGTCATGCGTCGCACACGACGTGGTAAAGCAGGTAAGGGCGGCTGTAAAAAAGCCACTTATGGTAAAGCTTTCGCCTAATGCACAAGACATAGTGGAAATGGCGCTTGCGTGCGAAGAGGCAGGAGCCGATTCGATTTCGCTTGTGAACACATTCAAGGGAATGGCGATAGACATAAGATCTAAAAAGCCTGTTTTCAAGAACCTGTTTGCAGGGGTTTCGGGACCGGCAATAAAGCCTATGGCGCTTAGAATGGTGTACGAGGTATCCAAGGCTGTAAAGGTCCCAGTAGTGGGAATGGGCGGAATATCTTCCGCAGAGGACGCAATAGAGTTTATAATGGCGGGAGCGCATGCGATTCAAGTCGGAACTGCAAACTTCATAAAGCCTGACATATGCATAGACATAATAGACGGAATAGAAAGCTTCATGAAGCAAGAGGGAATAAAGAGCATTGAGGACATGAGAGGTATAATATAGATAAATAATTAAAGACAATACTTATTAAATAGAGCCCATAAGAGGGCGAAAAAATTAAATTTAAGGAGAGATGGATATGGAAAACAAGGATATGATAATAGAGGAACTAAAGGCATCAGAGGCACTTTTGGAGGGACACTTCCTGCTTTCTTCGGGAAAACACAGCAACAGATACTGCCAGTGTGCAAAGCTTCTTCAGTATCCTCAAAGGGCGGAAAAGGTCGTAGGAGTACTTGCCAAGAAACTTGAAGAAGTTGAATTCGACATCGTTGTAGGACCTGCAATGGGAGGAATAGTTGTGGCATATGAGCTTGCAAGACAGCTTAAAAAGCCTGGAATATTCTCTGAAAGAGTAGACGGAGAGATGACATTCAAAAGAGGATTCGAAATCAAGAAGGGCCAGAAGGTTATAATATCTGAAGACGTAATAACAACTGGAAAGTCGTCTCTTGAAGTTGCAAAGCTTATAGAGGAGCTTGGAGGAGAAGTTGTGGGAATGTGCTGCATAGTTGACAGAAGATCTGAAAGCGTTCAGCTTCCATACCCTGTATACGGAGCGATAAAGCTTGACTTTGAAATATACGAAAAGGACAATTGCCCTATGTGTGATCAGGGAATCGAATATGTAAAGCCGGGAAGCAGAAATATAAAATAATATAAAACAAAAAAGTGAAAGGCAGTCGATTATTTATAAATAATCGACTGCCTTTCACTTTTTTAATTTTTCTAAAAAACTATTGAATCCAGCCTTTAGATCCGTGCCTTTAAACCCTTCAAAGTCAATTATCACACCGTCAAAGGATCTCCCTTTGCCGTCTTTTTCAGTTTTATTAACTTGATCAACAATCATTTAAGCTATATTAGCTTTTAATTATATATTCAAACTTTATTCTGACAATTTATTCCGTAATAAAAAAGAAAAGACCATTCGGCCTTTTCAAACTGTTGACATTATAATTATAAAAAGATTTTGTGTAATTTAAAGGTATTCTTTCATTTATTATAGCAAAATAAAAGTATCAATTAAAAGTATAAAGATTCAACTAGAATAGCATATTAAATTATCTGTTTTAGATCCTTGTTCATATCAGGTTGTGCCGTTAATGGTTCTTCAAGCAGGCCGAGCTTCTTAGCAAGCAGTTTTGAAGTGCTTGCCTGAACTACAAGGGTTATAAGTATTGTCATGAATGCCACAGACGATATTATTTCGCTGTGAGCTATTTTCATTGACACAACCATTCCTGAAAGGGCGGCTGGTATTACGCCTGTCTCCCTCACCCACATCAAAAAGAGTATCTCCTTAAGTTCCCACTTTGCGCCCCTGTCTGGAAGTGTGCAAAGTATTACAACTAGAGGTCGGAATATAAACATAAGCATTAAGACCATAACTAGCGACTGCTTCCAGTAACTTGAAAGAGCCAAAAAGTCAACGTGGGTTCCAAGCATTATGAATATGCCCATTCTCATGAGTGTTGAAAGTGTCTCCCTCACATGGGTCTGAACAAGAGATGAGCTTTGGGGAACACATATTCCAAAAGTGGATTTGTTTCCGCAAAGCAGACCCGTTATAAATGTAGCCATGTATCCGCTTCCATGAACTTTTTCTGCAAGAACATATGAAAGTATTACTGCAAATATTGACACAAGAGGAGCGTAGTCGCGAAGTATGCCGCATTTTTTGTCGGATATGAAAAACGAAAGTGTTATTCCAACAAATGCTCCAACGGCTATTCCGCCGCCTATCATTGATGCAAGTTCACGCATGTTGGAAGCTACTGAAAAACCTCCGCTTTGTATTGCAGCGAGTAGAGAAAATACAAGTATTGCTCCTGCGGCGTCGTTAAACGCGGATTCGCTTATTACGGTCTGTTTCACTTTCTCCCTGAGGGTTATGGATTTGAATACTGGAACAAGTGTTGCTGGATCCGTGGACGCTATTACAGCTCCTAGAAGGAGCGCGTATTTCATGTCAATGTGAAAAATTTTAACCGCAGCAAATCCCGCAAGAACCGACGAAATTGCAACGCCAACTGTGGCCAAAAGCCCCACTGTGAGTTTCACGTTGTTTAGCACTTTGAGTCTGATCTCTCGGCCGCCGTCATAGAGTATGAATGCAGATCCGAATGTGAGAAGCAACTGGTTTCCTATGGGTGATACATCAGAACCTACAAGGTTTAAAAAGTAGGGGCCTATTAATATGCCTCCTATTAGAAACATTACAACGTCAGGAAGCTTTAAAATTCCGCTTAGTTTTCCGAATATCATACCTGTTATCAAAATTACTGCAAATAGAGAAAGTATACTGTCTGTTGAAATGATAAGTGAATTTTCCATTATTATACCCCCAAGAAATATCTGTTTTACTAATTGTCGAATTTTAAACAAAATAGTAGAGAATCGGTAAAACCCAATATAGATGGGACGACTGTCCCATCTATATTTGAACGTGTTTAAGTGTAATGTACATATTATAATACTTAAGGTAGAAATATGAAAATCTCAAAAAAGGTCAAAAAAGATTGAAAATGACTAAAAAAGACAGTTTGATCTGTTTATAAAACTCATACTTACAGTAGAGTTTAAATTTTATGCATATGGTCAAATATCTACAAAAAATAAAAAAATCCGGAGAAACATAATCCGGATTCAATTTAAATTTACTATTTTATATGTTTAATGTTTCGAGCGTATCACCGGTTGAGATGTCTATAAGGCGTACAGCTTTATTCTCTATTACAGCGGCCGAATGGCTGCCGTCCTTTGGAAGGGAAGTGCTGCCTGGATTCAATACTATAAGGGAGTCAGACTTGTAAAGTTCTTTTATGTGGGAGTGTCCGAATATGAACATATTCGCGCCCATTTTCTTTGCGTACTCTATAGTGCTTTCTACTGGCTCCTTGTAGCCGTGGCAAACCATTATCTTGAGATTTCCGATGTTTACAAACGCATATGGAGACTGTATGGGGTGGTTTATTACCATCTGGTCCACGTCGCTGTCGCAGTTTCCGCTTGCAAATATTATATTGCCTAAGCTGTTTATCTTCTCAGCCAGGTCCTTTGGGCAGTACCCGTCGGGTAGATGGTTTCTTGGCCCGTGATATAAAACGTCGCCTGCATGCAGTATATAATCGCATTTTCCAATGCATTTAAGTGCTCTTTCAAAATATTCCAAACTTCCATGCGTATCGCTTATTACGCCTATCCTCATGTCAAATACCTCCAAATTGTTGTGTTTGTTAATGTTCCTAATTAAAGAAATTTTTCGGTCACCTTTGACCAAAATTCATAGTCCTTGAGTCTTAAGAGTTTTATGCACGTCTCCGATGTAGACAGGGATATTTTTTCAATATTCGGATATTTATATTCAAGCCCATCTGACACTATTAGGAGCGAGTTTTCAAACTTGTCTTCGGGATATACATCTATCACGGCATTTGCAGGAAGTATTATGCTGGATGTGAAAGACCTGTATGCTGTGGTATTTATAGGTGAAAGCGGAGTTATTTGTATGAGATTTATGCTTGGATCGACTATGCTGCCTCCTGCTGAATAATTATATGCAGTTGATCCGCTCGGAGTCGATATTATTATTCCGTCGCCGCTGAATGATTCAATCAGATTTCCGTTTACAGATATCTTAAGGTGGACAGTTCTGGATTTGTCGCTTTTTATGACTATCTCGTTTATGCCCATGGTTTTTATGAGATTAGAATCCGTGGATATATATGCATCAAGAGGGCATATGTTTTGAATGAAATAGTCGGATCTCATATAAGCCTCTATGAAATCTTCTATTTCGTGGGGATGAACCTCCTGGAAAAACCCGAGATGGCCTGTGTTGATGCCCACTATAGGAATTTGCGGGAAATTATGCCTGTGGAGGGTATTCAAAAAAGAACCATCGCCTCCAACGCATATTGTCAGTTCGGCATCATGGCTGAACTCTTCCGAGACGCTAAGCCCGAAAGATTCCAATGTATTTTTAATTGTAGGCACTATTTCCTGAGAAAAAGGATGTTTGTTTGCGGTTATATTGACCAATCTTTTCATTACAGAATTCTCCTTTAAAACGTTAATAGGTATTTAATACCCATTAAGACATTATAACATAAATATTCAGGTGAAATAATAAAACTCTATATGTGTATACTGGATATTTTAAAAAAATTATTGCAAAAATCACATAGGGGTAGGGCTTACATACAAGGCTCTGTGATGGTATAATTTTATTAGCAAAGGCTGAAAATACCAATGCTTTTAATTGAAAGGTATTCTAGCCGCAAAGACTAATGATGTTAGAAGGAGAATGATGTTTTGATAGAAATAGAAAGACAAAAGCCGGGAAGAATAGTCTACAGTTGCACAGACGATGGAAAGACACTTAGAAGTATACTTGAAGATGAACTCAATATGTCTTCAAGATTCATGTCAAAGCTGAAAAAGACTAAAAACATATGCGTAAATGGAAAGTTTGAAAAATTCGACTACAAAGTGATCAGCGGCGACATCGTGGACATAGTCATGGAAGAAGAGGAGAGCGGATTTGACTCCGAGGATATAGATATTCCTGTGAAATATGAGGATTTTGACATGGTTGTTGTGAACAAGCCTCCTTTTATGGTGGTGCATCCGACAAAGAGTCACGACAGTGGTACTGTTGCAAATGCTGTTGCAAACTATTTCCAGTTCAAAGGAGAAAAGATAAGAATAAGGTTTGTAAACAGGCTGGACATGAATACATCAGGTCTTGTCATGATAGCGAAAAATCCATATGCGCACCATATGATATCTGAACAGATGAAAAGCAACAAGGTTGTCAAAAAATACATGACAATCGTAAAAGGTGTAGTGAAGGACGACGAGGGAAGCATAGACATGCCCATATACAGGCCGACTGAAGACAGCATAATGAGGACTGCCGATCCTAGGGGGCAAAGAGCTCTTACGCACTACAGGGTAGTTGAAAGATACGATGACGCGTCACTTTTGGAGGTTAGAATAGAAACGGGAAGAACCCATCAGATAAGGGTCCATATGAAATACCTGGGCCATCCAATAGTGGGTGATGAGCTTTACGGAGAGGCGGATAAAAACCTAATGGATAGGCAGGCTCTTCATGCATGCAGCCTTGAGTTTTTCCAGCCTAGAACAGGGGAGATAAATACTGTAAGGGCAGATATGCCAAATGACATGGAAGAGCTTATTCAAAAACTTAAAAAGAGGGGATAACCCCTCTTTTAGTTGCATATTTAAGCATTTTCTTCGATGTAATCGCAAATTTGCTGAACAGTCTTGAAGTTTTCAGCCTGTTCGTCAGCTATTTCAAGATCAAATTCATCTTCAAGAGCCATTACTATTTCAACTGCGTCTAGAGAGTCTGCTTCCAAATCTTCAACCAAAGAAGTTCCCATAGTTATTTTGTCCATATCGTCGATTCCAAGCTGATCAGCTATAATGTGTTTAACTTTTTCAAATACCATAAATATATAACCTCCGTAATTTGTTTTTTTACTTTTTCATTTAGTAGTTTAATATATGAAGTGATATTTTTCAATATATAAATTGAATATTTTTAATTTGTACTGTATACAAATGTAATCGAGGGCATGCGCACAAATAATTGGGAAATATAGATGTTTTTTTATGCTATAATGTATACAAGATGTGCACAATAGCGCTTTTGTCGAGGGGTGAAAATAATGGCGATTACTATAAAAGATGTTGCGAAAAAAGCGGGGGTGTCGATATCCACTGTCTCAAGGGTTATAAACAACTCAAAACCGGTGAGCGATGATATAAGACAGAAGGTAATGGAAATCATAAAGGAAACTGGCTATGTTCCAAATACTGTGGCAAGAAGTCTTGTCACAAAGACGAGCAAGATAATAGGTGTAATAGTTCCGGATATGTCAAACATATTCATAGGCGAGCTTTTGAATGGAATTGAAGAAGTGGGGAAAATGTATGGATATGACATACTTCTTTGCAACAGTTATGGTGGAGCAGATGAAGAGCTTAGATACATAAAGGTTCTCCAGTCAAAGCAGGTTGCAGGAATTGTATTCGTATCGTGGAAAACCAATAAAAGGCATGTGGAAGCTATAGAAATGACAAATCTTCCATGCGTGTATATAAGCAGAAACGCACGGGACTTTGACGTATATTCTGTAGGCGTAAACTACTATGATGCCGCATATGACATGACTAAATACCTTATTGAAAAGGGCCATAAGAAAATAGCGATGATAAGAAACTGCCCTGGATATAAGCGTGAGGAGTCGGGTAGGTTCAATGCTTTTAAGAAGGCCATGGAGGAAAACGATTTACAGGTGGATACAAGTCTTGTGAAAGTAGGGCCAAGTACAAGTGAATCTGGATATAACCTTATGCAGGAGATACTAAACTCACAAACTATTCCCGATGCAGTATTTGCGACGGATGACGAGGTGGCAGCAGGGGTTATAAACTGTATTTTGGACAATGGTTACAAGGTGCCTGAGGATATAGCTGTGGCGGGGTTTGACGATACAAGGGTATCGCTTATATCAAGACCTACGATTACAACCATAAGGCAGCCTATATACGATATTGGCGCGGTGTCCATAAGAATGATCATAAAAATGATTAAAAAGGAAGATGTTGGGGCTAAAAATGTAGAGCTTCCATACAAGCTAGTAGAGAGAAAAAGTGTGTAGAATAAAGAGGTTTGATATTTGAAAATTAAAAACATTCAAAAGACGGGGGTCGTGGAAATTGGATTTGGAGTATAGGACTGTCCATGAATTTGGCAGTGACGAGGTGATGATAGAAAAGTCTAGGTTCATAGGGTATTCAAAACCTGTGGAAAGCGAAGCGGATGCGCTTGAATTCATAGAAGAGATAAAGCAAAAGCACAAGGACGCCACTCACAATGTATGGGCATACACTGTAGGAATGAGCATGAACATACAAAGGTACAGTGATGATGGAGAGCCAAAGGGAACAGCAGGCATACCTGTGCTTGAAGTTATAAAAAAAGAGAATCTCAGGAATGTCGCGGTTGTAGTTACAAGGTACTTTGGAGGCACCAAGCTGGGTGCGGGAGGGCTTGTAAGGGCATACACAAGGGGAGCTAAAATAGGGCTTGAGGCGGCTAAAATTGCGGCGAAGCATCTGTATACAAAGCTGTTTATAGAAATAGAATATACAATGCTGGGAAAGATGCAAAATGAATTCGCAAACAGAGGATACATAATAAAAGACACAGAGTATGGAGAAAATGTAAAACTCACAGTATATTCGCCGCTCGAGATAAAAGAGGAGATAGAGGACTTTGTAAATGAGATTACAAGTGCAAATGCCGATATCAGCCAGGGAGAAGACTTTTATCTTTCTGTTATAGATGGAGATGTTATACTGGACTAAACAGGGGTATAAATTAGACATACTTCAAATTCAGCAGGGGGGCGATATGTGTGGATGCTGTAGAAAAGGCAAAACAGCAGATGCTGTCAATGAAAAAATGGGCTGTAATAGGAGTAACTCAGGACAAGAGCCGATATGGATATAAGATATACAGGATTTTAAATGAAAAGGGATATGTGGCATACGGCATAAATCCCAAGTATGATGAAGTGGATGGAGATAAGGTGTATTCTTCTGTAAGGGATCTGCCTGAAAATGTAGACTGCGTAAATTTTTTGGTAAATCCGGCCGTAACGCTTAATCTGCTTGACGATGTTGCAGGCCTTGGAATACGCTATGTATGGTTTCAGCCCGGATCTTTTGACGATAAAGTGCTGGATAAGGCCAAAAGCCTTGGACTTGAAATGGTTTATTACGACTGCGTCTACGCGGAGCTTATGAAATAAAACTACATTTTTTGTTATACAGTAGGGCGGATGAAAATTCATCCGTCTATTTTATAGCGTATTTTATGGTATGACGAATATTTTTATTCAAAAATTACCGAAAAAGTATTATCATATATATTGTAAAGCTGAAAGGAGAGGATCACATTGATTTCCATAGACGAAAATATAAAAAAAACAGTACATTGGCTCAGGGAAAAAGTTGATGAGTCGGGTACAAGCGGACTTGTAGTAGGAATATCGGGGGGGATAGATTCGGCGGTAGTTGCATTTCTTATAAAAGAGGCATTTCCCGAAAATTCTTTGGGACTGATAATGCCTGTTAAAAGCAGCGAAAGAGATAGGGAAGATGCAATTGAAGTGGCTAAAAAATGCGGCATAAAATATATGGAAGTGGACCTTACAGACGAACAGGCAAGTGTAATGGACAAGGTGTTTGACAGTATGAAGCAGTGTGGTATATATAATGAAGCCAACAAAAGGATATCAGACGCCAATTTGAGAGCGAGAATAAGGATGAGCACTCTTTATACTGCGGCAAACAATCTTAACTACCTTGTGGTTGGAACTGACAACGCTGCAGAGGTCTATACGGGATACTATACAAAATATGGAGACGGCGGAGTGGACCTTTTGCCTATAAGCAACATTTTAAAAAGGGAAGTATATGAATGGGCAAGGCATATGGGAGTTCCAGACAGCGTTATAGAAAGACCGCCTTCAGCAGGGCTGTGGGAAGGACAAACTGACGAAAGTGAAATGGGAACAACATACGACATGATAGACGACTTTATAGAAGGAAAGCCTGTTCCAGATGAGGACGCCAATATAATAAAAAGGCTCCATGCAAGATCAGAGCACAAGAGGAACATGCCTCCAAAGGCACCAAAATTCTAGGAAATGTTTACTTGACATGTGTTTCGTGTTAAAATTACAGTGCTAAAAAATGCTATTTACATAGCTTTAAATATTCGAGGAGTGAGACAATGGGACGTATAGGAACTATACTAGCTAGAAAAGGAAAGCAGGATGCCAAAAAGGCGAAGATATTCACAAAATACGCAAGGGTTATAGCGGTTGCAGCTAGAGAAGGCGGATCTGATCCTGAATACAATGCAGCTCTTAAGACTGCTATAGACAAGGCAAAGGCTATGAACATGCCAAATGACAACATAGACAGGGCTGTTAAAAAAGGTGCCGGAGCGGGAGAAGGAGACAACTTCGAAAACGTTGTATATGAAGGCTATGGACCTGGCGGAGTTGCAGTAATAATAGAGGCTCTTACAGACAACAAAAACAGAACTGCTGGAAATGTAAGGTATTATCTTGATAAAAATGGCGGAAACCTTGGAACAAGCGGATGCGTTGGATTCATGTTCGACAGGAAGGGCCAGATAATGATAGCCAATGAAGGCGGAATAACTGAAGACGAGGTTATGGAGGCGGCTTTAGAAGCAGGAGCTGAGGACATAATAGCAGACGAGGAAGGCTTCGAGATAATAACGGCGCCTGAAGACTTTAATACTGTAAAGGACGCTCTTTCGGAAGCAGGATATGAAATGCTTGACGCGGATGTGAAGATGATACCTCAGACAACTGTAAAGCTTGAAGGCGACAGCGTTCAAAAGATGGAAAAGATGATAGATATGCTTGAAGACGATGATGACGTTCAGCAGATACACCATAACTGGGAAGAATAAAATTAATATATAAATCAAAAGAGCAAAACAAAAAAATCAAGTCCTACCTATCCAAAGGTAGGACTTGATTTTTTTGTTTTCAGTATAAATGAATATTTTAATTTGAAAGCTGAATGATTTGATTATTGGAGATCGGCTTGAAGTTCTATGCATTTGTGTTAAAATATATGACCATTTGAACAAGTGTTTCTATGATTAGATACAGCGTTATATAAACGTTGAATTAGGTTTAAAATTGCTAATGGGATTTTGACTGTTTACATGCTTGAAAATGTTGTAATCACTAGGATAAAGTGAAAAGTGGATGTGCATGATATTGTGGTGTGTCAATGAGAAATATGTTTATGTGTATAAGTGGGACTTATTTTATAAAGATTGGATATTGTCTATGGAATAGTGGAATATAATGTTAATCTTTTGACTGCGATATTAATGTGAGAGGATTGTTAATAAAATAATTTTATAATAGGAGTGTAGAAATGGCATTAAAAAAAATACATAATTGTGATAGACTGTATATCAATTCAATTTTCAGAATATACAGTTATTCACATATGCCGCATTATCACTTGTACTTGGGCTGTGGGAATATCATATAGTGCATTAATATCCGTATGAATATGGAATGTTTTTTGTTGCGACACAGCTTTGCTTGTGAAATTTTGTCATGCAGTTGGGTAAATATTACATATGAAATGAACTGATGGCCGTGTATGTTTGATATTGACATTTAAGGAGGAAATTATGGAAAAAAGAATTTTAACGCCAAAGGAGATAGCCCAGGCTACAATACAGGCGGGAATAGGTAAGACGAAACTATCAATAATTCAGATGCTGGTTCTAGGAATATTTGCAGGTATATTCATAGCTTTTGGAGGACAGGGGTCAATTGTGGCTTCACAGAGTATCGGAGGGATTGACGTCGGGCTGAGCAAGCTTATATTTGCAGCTATCTTTCCTATTGGACTTATGCTTGTTGTAATATGCGGGGCAGAGCTGTTTACTGGAAACAACCTCATGACCCTTGGCGTATTTAAGGGAGAGTGCGGACTAAAATGCGTGCTTAAAAACTGGTTTTTTGTATATCTTGGAAATTTCATAGGATCGATTGTCATTGCAGCTATGATAGCGAACTCAGGGCTTATGAGTGGCGCTGCACTGGACAAGGCATTGGCCATAGCAAACGGTAAGGTCAGTCTTCCTCTTGGAGCGCTGCTGCTTAGATCGGTTCTTTGTAATATCATAGTCGTGCTTGCTGTATGGATGGCTACAGGGGCAAGGGATGTGGCGGGCAAGATATTTGCATGCTGGTTCCCCATTATGCTCTTTGTAGTTTCTGGATATGAACACAGCGTTGCAAACATGTATTTTTTAACGCTGGGCAAGTTCCTTGGTGCGCAGGTAGGCTGGGGCCAGATGTGGACTGCAAACATAATACCTGTGACAATAGGTAATATAATCGGAGGAGCTGTAATTGTCCCTCTGTTTTACTATATAGCCTATGTGAAGCCTGTGAAAGAGTCGTAAACAGAATATAAAACAAGCAATTGGCGGCGTATTGTAAAAATGTGCCGATTTTATATGCAAAACTATATGCGGCTGACAAAAATGGATAAATCTGATAGACTGTAGGTGTTGATTGAATTTTCAGAACATACTATTGTTGGGGGGATAAATATGACAAAGCTGATTTATCAGTCGGATTCGTATATGAGGAAATTTAAAAGCAATGTTGCAAAGGTTATGGTGGATGAAAATGCTATAGTTCTGGAGGAAAGTGCATTTTATCCTGGTGGAGGTGGACAGCCTTGCGACAATGGTATAATAAAGACGGCGGGGTCGGAATACAGCGTGATTAAGATCAAAAAGTCGGAAGACAAGGTACTTCACTATTTGGAGAGTGTGGAAGGCATAAAAGAGGGCGGCAAGGCAACCGGAATAATAGACTGGGAGAGAAGATACAGTCTAATGAGAACCCATACCGCAATGCACATATTATGCGGAGTCGTATGGAGAGACTACGGTGCCCAGGTCACGGGAGGAAACATGGAGCCGCTTAGCGCGAGGATGGACTTTGAATTTGAAAATCTAACAAAAGAACTGATAGTAGAGATAGAGCAAAAGGTTAATAAAGAGATAAAAAATTCAAGAAGAATAAACGTAAACATACTGGAGAGGGAAGAGGCGTTTAAAATACCTGATCTGATAAGGACAAAAATAAATCTTCTTCCAAAGGGAATAACTCATGTAAGGACTGTTGAGATAGAAGGGCTTGACCTTCAGGCTGACGGAGGAACCCATGTGAGAAGCACTGATGAAGTCGGCAGCGTGAAAATTACAGACTACAAGAGCAAGGGCAAAATAAACAAGCGAGTATATGTACAGGTGCAAGACTAAGCGATGCAAACCAGGTGAGCATCGCTCCCTTTTATTCAAAGACATAAAACGGCGAAAAATTGTAAAAATTTAAATTTTTCGCAATATTTCAACTACTGTGCTGTTTTTGTAGTATAATCTATATGGATAAGCAGTGTCGATATGGTTGAAAGCATGCTGTGCTTTGAACTTTCATGTATGCAAGAGTCATTTTGGAGGGAGAAAATATTATGGAAAGAATAGTGTGTCCTAGATGCAGCTCCGTAAAGGTCAAGCAGATTGATGATGACGATTATATTTGCATTATATGCAGCAACACGGGGAGACGGACTGACTTTGCCAGAAAAATGAGCGAAAGAGAATATAAAAAGCTTGAAAAGAGATTTTCAGATGACAAGAGCCTGTTTCTATCGATAATAGATGACTATAAAAAAGTATCGGATGAATTGACGGGGGACGACTTAAGACTCATAAACAGAAAACTCATAATGTTGTACGGACAGATTAATTCAAAATAAAACCTGCTGTTTGGAGTTGGGTGTCGGACATAGCTATATTTTTTACATTTTTATGATAAATTCAAAAAAATTGGACCGCTCGGTCCTTTTTTATTTTTTTGGTATAGTATATAATTATATAGAATATATGTTTGGAGGATGAATTGATGTATAGATACATAAAAGGCAGCGTCGAGGAGATCATGGACGGTCATATAGTGATTGAAAACAATGGGATTGGATATTGTATGAGTGTTTCAAATAACACAATGCATGCAGTTGAAATAGGAGAAGGCATAAAGGTATATACAAAACTCATAGTAAGAGAGGATGAGATGTCCCTGTGCGGGTTCGTATCAACACAGGAGATGGAAATGTTCGAGCTATTGATAGGGGTTTCGAGCATAGGGCCAAAATCTGCAATGAACATATTGTCATTTCCTGAAGCTGACAATATGCCAGACTATATAATGGGAGGCGACGTAAAGTCGCTGTCCAAATTCCCAGGAATAGGGAAAAAGACTGCGGAGAGAATAATCCTTGAACTCAGGGACAAGCTTAAAAAGAAAAACATAGGACAAATTGGCATGCCTACTTTGAAAAAGACGGATTCAAACAGCCAAAACGAAGCCATTCAGGCTCTTATGGCTCTGGGATATTCACAGGCGGAGTCGGCAGAAGCAGTAAGAAGCACAGCGCATGAGGCTGCTGATGCACAGGAAATAATAAAACTGGCGCTAAAACACCTTATGAGATAATAGGAAAGAGGAATGAACATGTTTGATTTTGAAAACAGGATTATAACATCCGGACTTAAAATGGAAGATATGGATATTGAAACGGGCCTTAGGCCAAAGGCTCTTAAAGATTATATGGGACAGGAAAAGGTCAAGGGACAGCTTGACATATTCATACAGGCGGCAAAAGAAAGACAGGAGCAGCTTGACCACGTACTTTTGTACGGACCTCCAGGGCTTGGCAAAACCACTCTGTCGAGCATAATAGCAAACGAGATGGGTGTTGACATAAAGATAACTTCAGGGCCTGCAATAGAAAGAGCGGGGGATCTTGCCGCAGTGCTTACAAATCTGAGTGAGAATGACGTACTTTTCATAGATGAGATACACAGAATAAACAGGAACATAGAAGAAATACTCTATCCTGCAATGGAAGACTTTTGCATAGACATAATGATAGGCAAAGGTCCTTCTGCAAAATCCATAAGGCTCGACCTTCCCAAATTTACGCTCATAGGTGCCACTACGAGGGCTGGAATGCTTACATCTCCGCTCAGGGACAGGTTCGGCGTTATATGCAAGCTCGACCTTTACAGCGATGAAGAGCTCGTCCACATAATAAAAAGATCTTCAGGTATACTGGGAGTCGATATAGATTCGAATGGAGCTTTGGAGATAGGAAAAAGATCCAGAGGCACTCCTAGAATAGCAAATAGGCTTCTTAAAAGGGTCAGGGATTTCGCGCAGGTCAAAAAGAAAGATGTAATAGACGTAGATACCGCAAATGCTGCACTTGAATTGTTTGAAATAGACAGGATGGGCCTTGACGAAGTGGACAAGACTATAATAATGTCAATAATCCACAAGTTTTCGGGAGGGCCGGTCGGACTTGATACAATAGCCGCAGCGGTAAACGAAGACAGAAACACCATAGAAGACGTAATAGAGCCTTATCTCATTCAGCAGGGCTTTTTATGCAGGGGTCCAAGGGGGAGAAGTGTCACAAAACTTGCATATGAACACTTTGACATACCAGTTTAAGGGTATATATGAATTGAATGTTTGGGCAGGGCTGTCAGGAGGGGTTTGCATGCTGGGCAAAAATCTTGTAATGATGGGAATAGTTCTTATAATACTTGGTATAATAGTTACGCTAGGGGCAAAAATGGGGATTGGAAAGCTGCCGGGAGACATAATTGTAAAAAGGGGCAATATGACGTTTTATTTCCCTATAGCAACTTCCATTCTTTTGAGCATTATAATTACGCTTTTGATTAATTTTTTGAGAAGGTGATAAGAGGTGGACTTCGTGAAAAAAAGACGGTTTAAGGGTGCCAGATTTTGCATGGCACTATGCTTTACGATATTTGTTCTTGCTTTGGATTTTGGGATTTCAAACGCAGACTCTGTTTCGGTAGTGGACGCTCCGGAATTTGTAAATATAGGGCTTGACTTTTCAAGGACTGCCGTGAAAAGCTCGGATTTAAAGTCTGAGGATGATCTTTGCGTTGCCACTTTTGACGACTACAGCGAAGAATTTTTATTCGACATAGCAAAAAAGACAGTTACCGTGTCAAAGGACATACACTATCACATAAGGCTCGATGAGGAATTTGATGAGGCGTCGGATGTACTTGAAGCCATAGAGGACATGGATCTGAAAAAGGCCTACCCGTATTTTGACGGCGAGGACTGGTATTTAAGCATTGGAGAGTTTGAAGATGAAGAATGTGCAGAAGAAGAGCTGGACGATTTGGAAGACGACGGGCTTGAATATGAAGCCGAGGTGATAATGGCGGACGATAAAGATATTTTAATTACATGCAGGGAGGATGCAGTTTTGGGATACGACAGTTCCAGCGACATTGTGGTAAAGAGCCTTTCTGACATGCCGATATGGATTGACGGCAAGGGATACAGAGGAGGAGCTGTTTTTAGAAGGCTTCAGGATAGTGACATTACTGTGATAAATAGGTTGAGGCTTGAGGAATATCTCTACGGGGTTGTTCCAAACGAGACCAGCGCCTCATGGCCTATAGAGACTCTTAAAGCACAGGCTGTGGCGGCGAGAAACTATACTGTTATCGTGATGGAAAAACATAAGAACGAGGGATTTGACCTCTGCGGAACTACCCATTGCCAGATGTATGGAGGCTATGAAACTGAAAGCTCAAGTACTAATAAGGCAGTCGACGAAACCAGGGGAAAGTTCATGACATATGACGGAAAGGTTGTTTCAGCATTTTACCATTCAAACAGCGGAGGAAGAACTGAGGACTCTGAAAACGTATGGTCCGCAAAACTTCCGTATATAAGAGGAGTGCAGGATGAATACTCTTTGGGAGAACCAAAGGACACTTGGTCTGCTGAGTTTACAAGCGAACAGGTAAGGTCGAAGCTTTCGGCCGCGGGAGTGGATATAGGCGAAATTGAGGACATGAAAATAGAAAGCCTGTCCGAAAACGGCAGGGTAATTGAACTTAATGTAATTGGAAGCCACGGGGAAAAGACGTTTCAAAAGGAAGCAATAAGAAAGACGTTTGGATATAATGTCATGATGAGTACATATTTCAACATGAGTTCAAAGCCTATAGAGGGATTAGCCAAAAATATAAGTGTTTTGTCTGCAAATAATAAAACCAGCCTTGATATGTCAAGCCTAAAGATGGTATCATCTGATAGGAGAGTGTCGAACATAAATCCAGATGAAGGCATAAGCGTAAAGAGTGCATATTCAAGCCGGGAAATAGTTCTAGAGCCTCAAAAAATGGAAAGGTTCGTGTTTGAGGGCAAGGGATGGGGGCACGGCCTTGGAATGAGCCAATGGGGAGCCAGGAAGATGGCGGAACTGGGATACGGATATGAGGATATACTGAAACACTACTACACAGGTGTAGAAATAGAGGAATAGAAAGGAAGTTACATTTGAAAAAGAGCGATTTTTATTTTGATCTGCCTCAGGAGAGGATAGCGCAAGAGCCCCTTAAAAACAGGGACGAGTCTAGGCTTCTTGTTATGGACAAGGAAAGCGGGCAGACACAGCACAAGATATTCAAGGACATAGTATCGTATCTTAAGGAAGGCGATGTTCTTGTACTGAACAATACAAGAGTTCTTCCTGCGAGAATAATAGGCGAAAAAATCCCAACGGGAGGTAAAATAGAGTTTTTGCTTCTGAAAAGGATTGAAATGGATACCTGGCAGGTTATGGTGAAGCCGGGTAAAAGGGCAAAGATCGGTTCAAGCTTTTCTTTTGGAGATGGAAGGTTGAAGGCCTATGTCATTGATATTTCAGATGAAGGGACAAGGATAGTACATTTCGAGTACGAGGGAGTATTTGAAACAGTGCTTGAAGAGCTTGGAAGCATGCCGCTTCCGCCTTATATAACCCACAAGCTTGAAGACGGGGAAAGATACCAGACTGTATTTTCAAAACACACGGGCTCAGCTGCGGCTCCGACTGCAGGCCTTCACTTCACCAAGGAGCTTTTGGAGAAGATAAAGGGGATTGGAGTTCAAATAGCATACGTGACGCTTCATGTTGGCCTTGGAACATTCAGACCGGTAAAGACAGATGACATAAATGATCATAAGATGCATTCCGAGTTTTACACGGTTGAAAAGGAAGCGGCAGATATTATAAATGCTGCAAAAAAAGAAGGCAGAAGAATAATAGGGGTCGGGACCACAAGCTGCAGGACGCTTGAATCTGCATGCGGTGAAGACGGGCTGATAAAAGAAGGCAGTGGATGGACTGATATATTCATATATCCGGGATACAGCTTCAAACTGGTAGATGGAATAATAACGAATTTCCACCTTCCGGAATCGACACTTATAATGCTTGTAAGCGCTTTTTCAAGCAGGGAGAACGTACTGGGCGCGTATGACGAGGCTGTGAGTATGGAATACAGATTTTTCAGCTTTGGGGATGCAATGCTAATAATATAGGGAATGTAAAGGAGAATACAATGTCAGCTATACAATTTGAACTCATAAAAACATGCAAACAGACAGGTGCAAGACTTGGAAAGATCCAGACTCCTCACGGTGAGATCCAGACGCCGATATTCATGCCGGTTGGAACGCTGGCTACTGTAAAGGCCATGACTCCTGAAGAGCTTAAGGACATAAACGCGCAGATAATACTGAGCAATACGTATCACCTGTATATGAGACCGGGCCACGAGTTGGTTGAAAAGGCAGGAGGGCTTCACAAGTTCATGAACTGGGACAGGCCTATACTTACAGATAGTGGTGGATTCCAGGTATTCAGCCTTGGCCCCCTTAGAAAGATAAAGGAAGAGGGCGTGGAATTCAGGTCGCACCTTGACGGATCGAAGCACTTTATAAGTCCTGAAAAGGCGATTGAGATAGAAAATGCCCTTGGAGCGGACATAATAATGGCTTTTGACGAATGTGCGCCTTATCCGGCAGACAGGGAATACGTTAAAAATTCACTTGAAAGAACTACCAGATGGGCCCAAAGGTGCAAGGATGCCCACAAGAATACTGAAAAACAGGCTCTTTTTGGAATAGTTCAGGGCGGAATGTACAAGGATCTTAGAGAGCAGTCGGCCAAAGAGATAACCGACATAGGTTTTCCGGGATATGCAATAGGAGGCCTCAGCGTTGGAGAGCCAAAGCCTATAATGTATGAGGTTTTGGAGTATACGACTCCGCTTCTGCCGCAGGACAAGCCGAGATACCTCATGGGAGTAGGAAGTCCGGACGATCTTATAGAAGGTGTTTTAAGAGGAGTTGACATGTTTGACTGTGTCCTTCCTACAAGAATAGCAAGGAATGGTACTGCGTTTACGAGTCAGGGAAAGGTTGTTGCAAGAAATGCCATATATGCCGACGACTTCAGGCCTATAGATCCTGAATGCGACTGCTATACGTGCAGAAACTATACTAGGGCCTATATAAGGCACCTTGTAAAGTGTAATGAAATACTCGCATCAAGGCTTTTGACATACCATAATTTGCACTTCCTTCTGAAGTTAATGGAGGATGTGAGAACAGCAATACAGGAAGATAGGCTTATGGACTTTAGAAATGAATTCTTTGAAAAATACGGCTATACAAAATAAAATATATTAATAAAAATGGCTGCAAATATAAAATATATAAATAAAAAATATAAACACAAAAGGAGGAGATTTTTATGGAACAGTTAAGGGGACTGATATTTCCACTGGCTTTTTTGGCATTTTTCTACATGATACTGATAAGGCCTCAGCAAAAACGTCAAAAAGAGCTGAACAGGGTGAGGGACAACTTGAAGATAGGGGATGAGATCACCACAATAGGAGGAATAGCGGGAACAGTAGCGCAGCTTAGGGAAGGCAGCGTGACTATAGAAATAGCCCCTGACGATGTAAGACTTACCATAGAAAAATGGGCTATAGGCAAAGTCAAGGAGAATAAAACCGAGATTGAATAATAGCGGATTTGTGTTATAATCTAATAGGTGAATAGATTAAAAGTACAGGAGGTATTATCATGAAGAAACATATAAAAACTCTTTCAGGTGCTAACCTTAAGAAGAGCGCATCAAAAGGCGGATGTGGCGAATGCCAGACTTCTTGCCAGTCAGCATGCAAAACTTCTTGCACTGTTGGAAACCAAGAGTGTGAAAAATAATAGACAATAATAAAAAGATAGCAGCCAAAAACAAGCATAACTTTGATGTTATGCTGTTTTTTTGGCTATTTTGGCAGATTGACTATTAAAAATAAATCTGATAGTATTAATTTGTTTATAAATCATTTATGGGGGTTTGAATAATGCAGCTTATACACAAGTTCAGCCTCAATGGAGTCAATGTAGTTATGGACGTAAACAGTGGCGCGGTTCATATAGTTGATGAAATTGTGTTTGAAATAATGGACCATTACAAAAGTACCGATGCAGCGGAAATAATAGAAATTTTTAAAGAAAAATACAGTGAAGAGGATATAATAGCTTCTATCGACGAGATAAGAGAGCTTGAGGAAGCCGGAATTCTGTATACTCAGGAAGATTATGAGCACAATGAAGCTTTTGTAAACAGAAAGCCTGTTGTAAAGGCCATGTGCCTTAATGTGGCTCACGACTGCAACCTTATGTGCAAGTACTGCTTTGCATCTCAGGGAGACTTTGGCGGAGAGAGAAAGCTCATGCCTTTAGAAGTGGGCAAGAAGTCGCTTAAATACCTTGTGGAGAATTCAGGAAGCAGAAGGAACCTCGAGGTAGACTTCTTTGGAGGAGAGCCTCTTATGAACTGGGATGTCGTAAAAGAGCTTGTAGAGTATGGAAGAGAACTTGAAAAGACTCATGACAAGGTGTTCAGGTTTACGACAACTACTAACGGACTGCTTCTTGACGACGACAAGATCGATTTCATAAATGAGAACATGAAAAATGTCGTTCTCAGTCTAGACGGAAGAAAGAGTGTAAATGATGGG
Organism: uncultured Peptoclostridium sp.; assembly: GCA_965368085.1. Classification (GTDB taxonomy): domain Bacteria; phylum Bacillota; class Clostridia; order Peptostreptococcales; family Peptostreptococcaceae; genus Peptoclostridium. The sequence continues at coordinate 44,697 of CBDULP010000010.1, forward strand.
ATGAGGTACACGTGCAGCGGAAAGGGCAGCTATGACGTCATAGTTCCTAAATTCCAAAAGCTTGTGGAGAAGAGAGGAAATAAGGAATATTTTGTAAGAGGTACATTTACAAAAGAAAACCTTGATTTTTGCGAAGACATAAAGCATTTTTGCGATTTGGGCCTTTACACTACATCGATAGAACCAGCAGTGGACGACAAAATGAGCGATTTTGCACTTACGGAAAAAGACCTTCCGGCGATATTTGCAGAATACGAAAAGCTTGCAGACTACTGTATTGAAAAGAAAAAAAGCGATGACAAATTCACATTCTTCCATTTCAACATAGACCTTAACCAGGGGCCTTGTGTGATAAAGAGGCTTACAGGCTGCGGGGCAGGTTCTGAGTACCTTAGCGTGACTCCTGAAGGGGATGTCTACCCTTGCCATCAGTTTGTAGGTGACGAAGACTTCAAAATGGGAAATATAATGGATGAAAACATAAGCCTCAACAGGCAGATACAGCTTAGATTCCAAAACGCCCACGTGTACACAAAGCCTGAGTGCCGAGATTGCTGGGCGAAATTCTACTGCTCTGGAGGATGTCATGCAAACGCATATAATTTTAATGGAGACATATCAAAGCCTTATTCCCTTGCATGTGAGATGCTCAGAAAGAGGGTGGAATGTGCAATAATGATAAAGGCGAAACTTATGCTTGAGGGAGAATAAAATGATAAAGGAATACGAAAATTATTTTCCGCAGCTTCCAAATAGCTGTTTTATAGCTCAAAGTGCGGACATAATAGGTAGGGTGATACTTGGAGAAAATACTAATGTCTGGTATAACTGTGTTCTCAGGGGAGACGAAGAATCGATAGTAATAGGCGAGAATACAAATATACAGGACGGAACGGTAGTACACATAGGCAAAGAGAGCAAGACTGTAGTGGGAAATTATGTGACAATAGGCCACAGAGCCATAATACATGGGTGTGAAATCGGAAATTACAGCCTGATTGGGATGGGTGCCATAGTGCTTGACGGCGCAGTAATAGGTGAAAATACGATAATAGGGGCAGGGAGCCTTGTGCCTCCAGGCAGTGAAATACCGGCAGGAGTGCTTGCATATGGCAATCCGGTGAGGGTGATGAGGGAACTTTCAGATGAGGAAAAAAATTCCCTTAAAAAAACTGCAGTTGAGTATATAGAATATGCACAAAAACACAAGTAGTCAGGAGGAAGAAAATGAAAATTAAAAACAAAGGCATAGCAGTCTTTTTGAGCATAATAATAATAATAGCTGCGGCGCTTTATACGGCGATAAGTGGAATTAGCGTGGGCGGCAAGAGCATTGCGCCTATAAAGGATGAAATAAAGCAGGGTCTTGACCTTAAGGGTGGGGTTTATGTTGTATACGAAGCCCAGACTGACGAAACGGGTGAAGAACTTAAAAAGATAATAGACCAGACAATAGAGGTTTTCAGAAGACGTATAGACAGTCTTGGACTTACGGAGCCTGTAATAACTAAAGAGGGCGAAAAAAGGATAAGAATAGAGCTTCCGGGTGTTAAAAATGCAAGGGAAGCTATAGACATGGTTGGAAAAACAGCACAGCTTAAATTTGTGCTTGAAGATGGAAGCGTTGTAGTGACAGGTAAAAATGTAAAGGATTCAACGGTTGTTTTCAGGAATGACAGCAATGAGCCAATAGTGTCGCTTAAATTTGATGCCGAGGGAGCAAAGGCTTTTGCAGATGCTACTGAAAAACTTGCGCCGACGCGTTCCCCAATACTAATAGTTCTTGATAATCAAGTGATATCAAGCCCTAGGGTAAACGACAGAATTCCAAATGGAGAAGCAACTATATCGGGTAATTTTACGGTTGAGAGTGCATCTGAACTGGCAAACCTTATAAGGGCGGGTGCTCTTCCGGTAGACTTCAAGGAGATACAAACGTCTACAATAACTGCAACGCTTGGAGAAAATGCCCTTAAGGCAAGTATAGAGGGAGCAAAGATAGGAGTAGTAATACTTCTTGCGTTCATGCTGCTTTACTACAGAATCCCGGGAATTGTAGCTTCCATAGCTCTTTTGGCATATGCGCTTATAATAGGATTCACTTTTGTGCTGATGGGTGCGACTCTTACTCTTCCTGGCATAGCCGCGCTTATACTTTCAGTAGGTATGGCGGTTGATGCCAATGTAATAGTGTTTGAGAGAATAAAAGAGGAAATGAGAAATGGAAAATCAATAAGAGCTTCAATAGACTCAGGTTTTTCTAAGGCGCTTTCTACAATTGTGGATGGAAATATTACCACGTTCATAGCAGGAGTTGTGCTTTACAATTTTGGAACTGGACCTATTAAAGGGTTTGCGGTAATGCTTATGATAGGTTTGATTGCCTCTATGTTTACAGCTGTTGTAATATCAAAGGCCCTTTTAAAATCCATAGCAAATGCTAATATGGTAAAAAATACAAAAATGTTTGGAGCATAGGAGGGTAAAAATGAACATAATAGGCAGAAAAAAAATATGGTTTGCATTCTCTTCGCTTATAATAATAGCGGGACTTGTAGCGATGATGACATCAGGACTTAACTATGGAATAGATTTTACGGGTGGTACGGTAATGGAGATGAACCTTCATAAAGACGTATCAAACGAAGAAATAAGGCTTATAACAGACAGTGTTGACCCGAACCTTTCGATAAACAAGATTGGGGCAAACAAGGAGACAGTTCAGATAAAGACAAAAAAAGACTTGGACAACAAGGCTAGAACCGAGCTTTTCAACCAGTTTAAGGAAAAGTATTCGCTTGAAGACGATGACCTTGCAAAGGCTGATCAGATAGGCCCTTCCATAGGAAATGAAATAAGGAACAAGGCCATTATATCAGTTGCGATAGCGACGGTGGGAATGCTTATATATATAAGTTTCAGGTTCGAGTTTTCATATGGAGTTGCTGCGGTGCTGGCACTTGTACACGACGTGCTTGTAGTACTTTCAGTCTATGCGATATTTAAAATTCCTGTAAACAGTCCATTCATAGCTGGTATGCTTACGGTTGTAGGTTATTCCATAAACGACACGATAGTAATATTCGATAGGATAAGGGAAAACATGAAGACTATGAAGGGCAAGGACTTTGCAGCTCTTGCAGATGGAAGTATAAAGCAGACAATAGTAAGATCGCTTAATACATCACTTACCACGCTGGTTGCCATAGCGGCGCTTTATATAGTGGGAGTGGAATCGATAAAGGATTTTACGCTTCCGCTTATAGCTGGTATTGCAACAGGAACATACTCATCGATATTCATAGCAAGCCCTATATGGGTTACAATTAAAGAAAAAAAGATTTCGTAAGCATTCGAAAAGGGCAATATAATATTATATTGCCTTTTTTGTTATTGATAAACTTGAAAAGAGGGGTGTGAGCTGTGGGCCTGTTTTCAATAAGACATAAAAATTTGAGAAGATATAAACAGATACTTCATGTGCTTGTAAAATATGGATTTACATTTCTTGTGGAAAAGCTCAAGATAGAGGGTATGGCATATAAAATACCGGTTTACAGTGATGAAACCATAAAGGATATGAGCGTGGGAGAGCGAATGAAAAGCGCGCTTACAGAACTTGGCCCAACATTCATAAAGCTGGGGCAGGTTCTTAGTACAAGAAGCGACATATTTGAAAGCTCGATAACAAGCGAGCTTTCGAGACTTCAAGACGAAGTGGCTCCATTTGACTTTGAGAGTGCAAAGACTATATTCATCAACGAAATGGGAATGGATATTGAAGAGGCTTTTAAATGGGTTGAAGAGACTCCGATAGCGGCGGCATCCATAGGTCAGGTGCATAGGGCTGCGATGCATGACGGAACTCAAGTGATAGTGAAGGTGCAAAGGCCAGGAGTTCAGGAGACCATAAAGGCGGACATGGAGATTCTTTATACAATAGCGAAAATACTCGTTGACAGGGGAACTGATGCAGATACGGTAGACATAGTGGGCCTTGTAGATGAGTTTAGCGCCAGCCTTTCCAGGGAGCTTGACTATAACTTCGAGGCCAGAAACTGCGAGAAATTCAATGAAATCCACCATGGGGATGACAGTGTGCATATACCGAGGATATACTGGAGGTACACGTCGAAAAAAGTGCTTACAATGGAAATGGTAGAAGGGATAAAAGTAAATGATATTGCTGCAATAGTAGAAAAAGGCTGGGATCCTAATAAGATAGCATCCGTCGAAACACTTGCGATAATGAAGCAGATATTTTACTATGGATTTTTTCATGCAGACCCTCATCCGGGAAATATATTTGTGGTCGATGACGGGAAGATAGCCTTCGTAGATTTTGGCCAGGTGGGAATAGTGGGGAGCGATGTCAAAAGGCTTTTAAACTGTCTTTTGACTGCAGGGAAAGACAAGGACGTAGATCAAATAGTGGAATCTCTTTTCCAACTTGAGGCAATAGGCCCTGAAACTGATACTAGAAAGATAAAAGAAGAACTGAGCTTTTATATACATTATTATTACAGCCTTCCCATAGACAGGATAAATATAAAAGAACTTCTTCAGGAGTTCATGCTGTTTGCCAGAAAAAACAGCATAAGGCTTCCTTCTCAATTTGGACTTTTGGCAAAGACTATAATATCTGTAGAAGGGACGGGGAAACTCCTCAGTCCCAAGTTTTCACTGTCCATTGCCATAGAAGATTTCATAAAAAAGTCTTATTTTGAAAAGAAGAGGTATGAGAACATTGCACGCGAATACAAGTATTATGCCGATGAGATTGCGAGGGATTTAAAGGCCATACCGGGACAGATAAGGTGGATGGCCGACCATATAAGAAAAAACAACATAAAGCTTTCAATAGACGAGGTAAGGCTTTTCTCGCTTGAAAGGGAAATGGACAAGATGGCCAACAGGCTTTCCATTAGTCTTATAATTTCGGCCATAATAGTCGGTTCTTCAATAGTTACCACGGCAGGGGGGGCGGGACCGAGTTTCAAGGGCTACCCAGTAATAGGGGTCATAGGCTACAGTGTTGCCACGGTAATGGGATTCTTCCTTGTGTTTTCAATGATTTTTTCAAAAAGTGATTCGAATAAATGATAGTTTTGCAGTAGAAATGGATGTGATAGCTTGGCTAAGTGGATGCTTAGAAGAAATGGAATTGACGCTAAGGGTGTTGCGAAAAATATAAAACAAAGTGAAATCATAGTGGACATACTTGCAAACAGAGGAATACGAGCGGAAGAGGAAATGATAAGTTTTTTGAATCCCCGCATAGAAGATCTTCACGATCCGCAGCTTATGAAGGACATGGACAAAGGCGTTGGAATAGTCAAAAGCCATATAGAGGCTGGAAGAACTATAGCGGTTTATGGAGACTATGACGTGGACGGCGTAATGAGCAGCTATATACTCTACAAGGCTCTTTTAAGGTGCGGGGCAAACGCCATTTACTATATACCCCACAGGGAGCTGGAAGGGTACGGCATGAACAGCAAATCGGTTGAAAAGCTCAATGACAAGGGCGTAAATCTCATACTCACGTGCGACAACGGAATATCCGCAATAGAGCAGATAGAGCTTGCAAAAAGCCTGGACATGGATGTAGTTGTAACGGATCACCATGAACTGCCTTTTGAAGAAAATGAAGACGGAAGCAGAAAAGAGATAATGCCTTGTGCTGACGCTGTCGTGAACCCTAAAAGACCGGACTGCAATTACCCTTTTGACCTCCTTTGCGCCGGGGCCATAGCGTATAAGTTTGCCAGAAAGCTGTACAGGGAGTTTGGAATAGATGAAAGTGAAGCTGATGCATATATAGAATATGCGGCAATGGCTACGGTGTGCGATGTTGTGGATCTTGTAGGGGAAAACCGAATAATAGCAAGTCTGGGCATGGAAATGCTAAGGAATACGGAAAACATAGGACTCAATGCGCTTATAAATGAGACGGGAATAGAAAAATCCAAAATAGGCACATATCATATAGGTTTTGTGATAGGCCCGTGCATAAATGCCACGGGAAGACTTGAAATGGCTGCGCTTGCAATGGAATTGCTCCTTTGCGGTGACAAAGACGAAGCTCAAACTCTTGCGAAAAAGCTGGTTTATCTTAATGAAGAGAGAAAGCAGATGACAGAGGATGGAGTGGAACGGGTTAAGAGCCTTATAGAATCCAGCACCATAAGCCAGGACAAGGTTATACTGGCGCTAGATGAGGGAATACATGAGAGCATTGCAGGAATAGTGGCAGGCAGAATTAAGGAGCAGTACCATCTGCCTACCATAATACTGACGCGGGGAAAGGAGATGCTCAAAGGCTCGGGAAGGTCGATAGAGGCATACAACATGTTCGAAGGGCTCATGCAGTGCAAAAGCCTGATAAGCAAGTTTGGAGGACATCCAATGGCTGCGGGGCTTTCCATGGAGGAAGAAAATGTAGATGAGCTAAGACGGAAGCTGAATGAACTTTGTGAGCTTTCTTTTGAGGAAATGGAAAGAAGGATAAGGATAGATAGAAGGCTTCCGCTTGAAAGTGTATCATATTCCATAGTTGAGCAGATAAAGAGTCTTGAGCCGTTTGGAAAGGGAAATAGCGCTCCTGTCTTTGCTGAAAAAGGAATAAGGGTTGCTGGAATAAGGATACTTGGAAAAAATAAAAATGTACTGAAGCTTTCATGTGTTTTTGGAAGAATGAGAAGCCAAATAGATGCCATAAGCTTTGACGGAGTGGAAAAATTCAAGGAGATCATTGAAAGTGCAATGGGAGAGCATGAATTTAATGAGATTGCCAGTGGTAAAAAAGTGAATATAGCAATGGACATGGTTTATACTATAGGAATAAATGAATACATGGGAAGCAAAAAGCTGCAGCTGTTATTAAAGGATTTCAGGATCAGCCAGTAAAAAATTCCAAATGTAGAGGACATAGACACAAGGCGTATTGATAAAATCACTTTAAAAAGATATAATTGTATTATTATCTATTTTTAAATGACGGCAAGGTAATTTGACTGCATGGCATATTTTTGTAAAAATGGACTATTTTGAAATATATTATCGGGAGGAAATTATTTAATGGATTTGAAGGAAAAAATAAGAGAAATTGAAAACTTTCCAAAGGAAGGAATAAGTTTTAAAGATATAACGACGCTGCTAAAGGATGGCGAATACTTCAAATATGCAGTGGACGGAATAGTTGAAAATCTTAAGGACAAAAACGTCGATGTAGTAGTGGGACCAGAGGCGAGGGGATTTCTTCTTGGAGCTCCGGTTGCATATGCAATGGGCGCTGGATTTGTTCCTGTAAGAAAACCTGGAAAGCTTCCTGGAGAAACTGAAACCTTTTCGTATGACCTCGAATACGGCGTGGATACGCTTGAAATGCACAAGGATGCAATACAGCCGGGCATGAACGTGGCTATAGTTGACGATCTTTTGGCAACTGGCGGAACGACAAAGGCTGTTGTCCAGCTTATAGAAAAGCTTGGTGGCAAAGTTGTTGCTGTAGAGTGTCTTATAGAGCTTGAATTTCTAAAGGCTAAAGAGCAAAAGCTTTCAGGCTATGAAGTGCGCTCGCTTGTAAAGTATTAATGAATATCCGCAATACAGACATTTTGGACAGGGTGATATTATGTTGGAAAACTTGCTGCTTAGCATAGAACAATACAGTCCTGACAGTGATCTGGAGCTTATAATCAAGGCATACAACCTTGCTGAGAGCGCCCATGTCGGGCAATATAGGAAATCGGGAGAGAGATATTTTGTGCACCCGGTCAGTGTTGCTAAAATACTCGTAGAACTGCAGATGGATGTCAAGACAATAGCTGCAGGCCTTTTGCACGATGTAGTGGAAGATACAAAATATACCTATGAGGATATAAAAAGCATGTTTGGCATTGAAGTGGCCGAACTGGTGGACGGTGTTACAAAACTAGGGAAGATAGAATACAAGTCCAAGGAGGAAACTCAGGCCGAGAACATAAGAAAGATGTTCATAGCAATGGCCAAGGACATACGGGTTGTCCTTATAAAACTTGCTGACAGACTTCACAATATGAGAACTCTAAACTATATGTCAGAAGCAAAGGCTAAGGAAAAGGCCAGGGAGACTCTTGAAATATACGCACCTATAGCAAACAGGCTCGGCATATCCAAAATAAAGTTCGAACTTGAGGACACCGCGCTGAGATACCTTGATCCGGACGGTTATTATGAACTTGTCGAAAAGGTGTCAAAAAAGAAAAGGCAAAGAGAAGATTATATCCAAAATGTTATAAATCTTTTAAAGGAAAATGTAGAAGACCTTGGAGTGGAATTTGAAATAAGTGGAAGGGCAAAACACTTCTACAGCATATACAGGAAAATGCACTACCAGGGCAAAAATTTTGATCAGATATATGACCTTACAGGAGTAAGAATAATAGTCAATTCCATAAAAGATTGCTATGCCATACTTGGAGTGGTTCATACTATATGGAGGCCTATTCCGGGGAGGTTTAAGGACTATATCGCTATGCCAAAACCCAATATGTACCAGTCCATACACACTACTGTAGTGGGTCTTGACGGAGGACCACTTGAGATACAGGTGAGAACGTTCGACATGCATAAAACTGCAGAATACGGTATAGCGGCACACTGGCAGTACAAGGAAGGTAAATCGGGCATGGACAAGGATGACCTTGACAAGAAACTTTCATGGCTGAGACAGATGATGGAATGGCAGGATGATCTTAATGACCCGAGAGAATTCATGGAGGCTCTCAAGATAGACTTGTTTACAAATCAGGTTTTCGTGTTCACGCCAAAAGGTGATGTCATAGAAATGCCGGCCGGTTCGACGCCGATAGACTTTGCATACAAAGTTCATACAGACGTAGGGAATAAATGCATAGGTGCGAAAATTGACGGCAGAATGGTACCTATAGACTACAAGCTTAAAAATGGAAACATAGTACAGGTTGTGACATCTTCCAGCAGTAGCGGTCCTAGCCGCGACTGGCTCAACATTGCAAAGAGTTCGCACGCAAAGAACAAGATAAAGCAGTGGTTCAGAAAGGCGAACAGAAGTGAGAACATAGAAAAGGGAAGAGAACTTATTTTCCAAGAGGCAAAAAGGCATGGGCTTTCGCCAAGCGATATATTCAAGCACAAATACATGAGCATTGTACTGAGAAAGCTCAACTATTCAAATGAAGAGGAACTCCATGCAGCCATAGGGTATGGAGGAATAACGGCAAACCAGGTCATAGGCAAGCTAAAGCTTGAACTGGAAAAAGATACTGTTAAAGATGATTCAAAAAGAGATGCGGAGATAATGAGCAAGATCCAGGAAAAAGAGCAAAAGCCCAAGGAAAAGACTAGAAGCCAGGGAATAATCGTAAAAGGTGTGGACAATATACTTGTCAGATTCGCAAAGTGCTGTAATCCGCTTCCTGGAGACGACATAATAGGATTTATAACAAAGGGCAGAGGAGTGTCCATACACAGACAGGACTGCTCCAATATAAATATAGAAGATCCTGAAAGCATAAATAGGATAATAGATGTCGAATGGGACCTTAAAAAGAAGGCTTCTTTTGAAGCCGAAGTAAAGGTCAAGGCCAATGACAGAAGTGGGCTTTTAACGGAAATCACTCAGATATTCGTGTCAGAAAAGATATCACTAAATGGAATAAATGCGAGAACAGGAAAAGATGGAATAGCAAATATGACTTTGCTTTTACAGATTGAGAGCAAAGAGCAGCTTAAGAGCATAATGAACAAGATAAAATCCCTTTCGGGAGTATTAGATGTTTTCAGAGTTATAAACTAATCGATAAGGAGACCTGATTATGAGAGCGGTAGTTCAGAGGGTGTCAGCCTCAAGCGTGAGTGTTGATAGTGAAATTGTTGGAAAGATAGATAAGGGCCTTATGGTGCTTTTGGGAGTGACTCATGATGACACACAGGAGGATGTAAAGTATCTTGTCGAAAAGATATCCAACCTCAGGATATTTGAAGACGATCAGGACAAAATGAATCTTTCGCTTCTTGACGTTGGTGGCGAACTTCTTGCAATTTCACAGTTTACGCTTTACGGGGACTGTAGAAAGGGCAGAAGGCCTAATTTTACGCAGGCGGCAAAACCTGATATTGCAAATGACCTGTATGAAAAATTTGTGGGTCAGGCGAAAGATCTTGGCATAAACGTTCAAACGGGAAGTTTTGGAGCCCATATGGTCGTGGATATCGTAAACGACGGTCCAGTAACTATGATTATAGACTCGAAAAAGAATTTCTAGGAGGGATAAGATGTTTTTGGAAACATTTGAAGTTGGAATATATGCTGTAAACTGCTATATAGTCGCAGACGACAACAAGGTCGGCGCGGTTATAGACCCGGGTGGAAATGTGGACAAGATAAAAAAGCTTATAGATAAGCGCGGTCTTGACATAAAATATATACTCTTGACTCATGGGCACGGAGACCACATAGGAGCAGTTGAGCAGCTTAAAAATAAGACGGGAGCCAAGGTGGCGGCCCACAAGAAAGAAAAAGAGATTTTAAATGACAAGGACAAGAACCTTACGGGATGCATGGGTGTGGAGCATATAAGCTTTGATGCGGATGAATACTTCAGCGATGGAGACATAATAAAAGTGGGAGAGCTTAAATTTGAAGTCATACACACTCCAGGACACACGCCGGGGGGAAGCTGTTTCAGGCTGGGAGACTATCTGTTTACAGGCGACACGCTATTTACGGGATCGATAGGAAGAACCGACCTTTTTGGAGCAGATCCATCCAAAATGGAAAATTCGCTAAAGCGCTTGAAATCCATAGACGAAGATCTTAAAGTCCTTCCTGGACACGGCAGGGCAAGCAGCCTTGAATTTGAAAAAGAGAGAAATCCATATATGAATGGAGTATAAAACAAATGCTTTATATATCTTTAGAAAATGAAAAATTCAAATACGAAATAGGAGAGCTTGTAAAGCTTTTTGAAGGAGATTTTGAATTTGCAGACGCAAATGAAGGATTTGAAAGATTTATAAGTTTGAAAATTTCACAGGACAAAGACTCAACATGCAGCACTGCCGCTTACTATGTAGGCGGCGTTTTAAAGCATGAAAAAGAGGACTGCTTGAAAAATTGCGAAATACTGGATGCTCATAAATTTAAAAGGGAGTCTAAAAACCTGATTAAAAAGGTGATATATACTCTTTTGAGTGAAATTCACGGCAAGAGCATGCCCTGGGGAATACTAACTGGGATAAGGCCTACAAAAATAGTGCAAGAGCTTTTGGACGAGGGTATTTGCGAGGCGGATATTTGCAGTGTACTTACTCAAAAATACATGATGTCTGAGCAAAAGGCGTTGATGGCTCTTGAAATAGCCCTTACGGAGAGAAAATATATATATCCCATAGATGATTCTCTAATATCGCTTTATGTAAGCATACCATTTTGTCCTACAAGGTGCATATACTGCTCTTTTCCTTCGAATACACTGAAGCAGTGGGGGCATCTTAAGGCCAAGTATGTAGAGTGCCTTATAAAAGAGATAGAGGAAATCGCAGTAATGGCCAAGCAATGGGGCAAAAAACTCCAAACTGTGTACATAGGGGGAGGAACGCCTACAACGCTTGATGCGAATGAGCTTAAGGCTCTCATAACTGCAATTAAAAGCAGTTTTGACTTTTCGAGCGTGGTGGAGTTTACTGTTGAGGCCGGAAGGGTCGATACTATAGACGAAGAAAAGCTGCATGTGCTGAGGGAAATGGAAATAGACAGGATAAGCATAAACCCCCAAACAATGAATGACCAGACGCTTAAAAAGGTCGGAAGAAATCACAGCGCAAAGGACATAGAGGATGCATTTTATCTTGCAAGGGAAAAAGGCTTTACAAACATAAACATGGACATAATACTAGGGCTTCCAGGAGAAGATGTGGACATGGTAAAATATACACTGGACAAGATAGCGCAGCTTTCTCCGGAGAGTCTTACAGTGCACACCATGGCAATCAAGAGGGCTTCAAGGTTAAAAGAAGAGATTGAAAACCATGAACTTGCCCAGTATGAAAATGTGAGTAAAATGGTCCAGATTGCAATGGAAAGCGCAAGAGAAATGGATCTTAGGCCGTATTATATGTACAGGCAAAAGCATATGCTTGGAAACCTTGAGAACATAGGGTATTCCAAGGCGGGCTGCGAGTGCATATACAACATAAACATAATGGAGGAGACCCAGACTATACTGGCGGCGGGTGCCGGTGCCATATCCAAATTCGTATATCATGACGAAAACAGGATAGAAAGGGTTCCTAATGTCAAAAATATAGAGCACTATATAGAACGAGTGGATGAGATGATACTTAGAAAGAAAAAGGAGGTTTTAAAAAATGCTGACTAAGGCTCCAAAGGGCACAAAGGACGTACTGCCTGGAGAATCGGAAAAGTGGGTATATCTTGAAGGGCTTTTCAGGGAAGTATGCAAGACATTTGGATATGATGAAATAAGGACTCCTGTATTTGAGCACACAGAGCTGTTCCAAAGAGGAATAGGGGAGACTACTGATGTTGTTCAAAAGGAAATGTATACGTTTGAAGACAAGGGAAAGAGAAGTATAACTCTAAAGCCGGAAGGTACCGCTCCTGCTGTAAGAGCTTTTATTGAAAACAAGCTTTATGCCGGCGCTCAGCCGACAAAGCTTTTCTATGTGACACCGTGCTTTAGGTATGAAAGGCCGCAGGCGGGAAGAATGAGAGCTTTCCACCAGTTTGGGATAGAGGTGTTTGGAAGCGATAATTCTTCTATAGACGCCGAGGTTATAGCACTTGCCATGGAGTTTTTCAAAAAGGTGGGCCTAAGTAGGCTCAGCCTTAGAATAAACTCAATAGGCTGTCCAAAGTGCAGAAAAGAGTACAATGAGCTGCTTATGAAGTATCTTGAGGGCAAAAAGAGCAGCCTTTGCGAAACATGCATAGACAGAATAGAAAAAAATCCTATGAGGGTCATAGACTGCAAGAATGACAGCTGCAAGGAAGCAATAAGCGACATACCGCTGATGCTGGACCACATATGCGAAGAGTGTAGCGACCACTTTGAAAAGGTGAAGGCTTATCTACAGAGCATGGGTGTGGGATATGAAATTGACCCTAAAATAGTAAGAGGTCTTGACTATTATACAAAGACTGCATTTGAGATAATATCGGAGGACATCGGCGCTCAAAGCACTGTATGCGGAGGAGGAAGATACGACAACCTCGTAAGCGAGCTTGGAGGTCCGAATACGCCTGCAATAGGTTTTGGGATGGGAATTGAAAGACTTCTTCTTACAATCCAAAACAATGAAATAGAGCTGCCTGTTCCAAAAGGTCTTGATATATTCATAGTGACAATAGGCGACGTGGCACAGGCTGAAAGCATGAAAATACTTTCAAGGCTTAGAGCAAATGGAATAAGCGCAGACAAGGATCACCTTGGAAGAAGCGTAAAGGCGCAGTTCAAGTATTCAGATAAGCAAAACTCCAGATTCACCATAGTTCTTGGAGAAGATGAAATGAAAAATGACTCTATTACGCTCAAAGACATGAAGACTTCTCAGCAGTTTGAAATAAAGCTAAGCAATCTCATGGAAGAAATAAAAGAAAGACTTTAAAAAGAAGCAGATATTTAAGGAGGAGTTTGTAAAATGGAAACATTAAACGGGCTTAAGAGAACCCACTACTGCGGAGATCTTAGGGAAGCTAATATAGGGGAAGACATAGTACTTATGGGATGGGTGCAAAGAAAGAGAAATCTTGGAGGTCTTATATTTGCAGATCTTAGAGACAGACAGGGAATTGCACAGATAGTATTTGACACTGAAGTGTCAAAAGAAGCTTTCGAAAAGGCTGAAAAACTGGGATCTGAATATGTAATAGCCGTAAAGGGAAAGGTATTTGAAAGACAGTCAAAAAACCCAAATATGCCAACAGGAAACATAGAGGTTTTTGCGCAGGAGCTTAGAATACTGAATGAGGCGGCAACTCCGCCTATATACATAAAGGATGACGACGATGTTTCAGAAAATCTTAGGCTCAAGTATAGATACCTTGATCTTAGAAAGCCTTCTATGCAAAAGAACTTCATACTGAGACACAAAGTCGGAAGCATTGTAAGAAACTATCTCTCTGAAAATGGATTCCTTGAGATAGAAACACCTATGCTTACAAAGCCTACTCCAGAAGGTGCAAGGGATTATCTTGTTCCAAGTAGAGTAAACCAGGGCAAATTCTATGCGCTTCCACAATCGCCACAGCTCTTCAAGCAGCTTCTTATGGTATCGGGAATGGACAGATACTTCCAGATAGTAAAATGCTTCAGGGACGAGGACCTAAGGGCCGACAGGCAGCCTGAATTTACTCAGATAGACTGTGAAATGAGTTTTGTAGAAATAGATGACATAATAGGGATAATGGAAGAAATGATGAAGAAGATATTCAAAGATGCTCTGAATGTCGACATAGCGACTCCTTTCGAAAGAATTCCTTATAAAATAGCAATGGAAAAATACGGTTCCGACAAGCCTGATCTTAGATTTGGATTCGAGCTTGTAGACATTTCAGAAGAAGTGAAGGACTGCGACTTCAAAGTGTTCACAGGAGCGGTTCAAAGCGGAGGAAGCGTAAGAGGTATAAACATAAAGGCAAATGCGGACAGCTTTACAAGAAAAGGCATTACAAAGCTTGAAGATTTTGCCAAGACATACGGGGCTAAAGGGCTTGCATGGATAAAATATACGGCTGAAGGAGTTACATCACCAATAGCAAAATTCCTGAGCGAGGAAACCCTAAATGCCATAACTGAAAAAATGGAAGCAAAAGAGGGAGACCTTATTCTATTTGTAGCCGATAATAACAAGGTTGTATTCGATTCTCTTGGACACCTTAGAGTTGAAGTTGCAAAGCAGCTTGGAATGCTTGACAAGAATGAATACAAGCTTGCATGGGTTACAGAATTCCCACTGTTTGAGTATGACGAAGAAGAAGACAGATATGTAGCCGTTCACCACCCATTCACGGCGCCTATGGACGAAGACCTTGAAAAGCTTGAAACTGACCCGGTTTCAGTAAGAGCAAAAGCTTATGACATAGTGCTTAACGGATTTGAACTTGGAGGAGGAAGCCTTAGAATATACAATGCGGACCTTCAAAAGAAAATGTTCAAATCGCTTGGGTTCAGCGAAGAAGAGGCATATGAGAAGTTTGGATTCCTTCTTGATGCGTTTAAATTTGGGACTCCGCCTCACGGGGGAATAGCTTTTGGATTTGACAGGCTTATAATGCTTCTTGCAGGAGAAGACAACATAAGACAGGTAATAGCTTTCCCTAAGACTCAAAATGCTACATGCCCTCTTACAGAGGCTCCTTCGTTCGCAGAGGATAAGCAGCTTGAAGAGCTTGGAATAAATGTGACTGCTGAGGAAAAATAGTAGGCATTCCTTAATTTATATGTGATAGTATGAAAACTTTATTTGATAAACTACAAATCCCGCTTTAGGCGGGATTTTAGTTTGCAATAAAAATTGACTTGTTGTAAAATTAATATAGAATATACGTATTCAGGGTATGACTGTGATTAAAGGAGAGCTCATTGTGAAAAAGATATTTGATGAATTCGTAGTGTTTGCTTTGAGTTTTGCCGTGTTTGTTGTTGGAGCTAAACTGCTAGTTGATGATTTTAATATAGGTAAAATTCAAATAACACTCATATTCTTGCTGGCTTTTGCAAATATAGCCACAAGGAGCTGGCTTATAAGACTTAAGCAGGTTAAAAATATTAGGAATAGGGAATTCGAGCTAATAAGCAGATTAATATTCATATGTTTTATAGGGGTGTATTTCTTTATATATAAAAGGTTGGCATAGAAAGGAAGAATGCTTGTGAATGAAAATTTAGAAAAACAAAAATGCGACAAGGATGCAGTTATAAAAAGACTAAGGCGAATAGAAGGACAGGTAAGAGGAATACAAAAAATGGTTGATGAAGGCAAGTATTGTGTAGACATACTTACACAGGTTGCAGCGGTAAGGTCTGCGATAGACAAAGTCGGAGGAATAATACTGGAAAACCATGTTAAAAGCTGTGTTAAGACGACTATAGAGAACTCTTCGGAAGATGAAAAGAACAAGGTTATAGATGAGCTTATGTATGCAATGCTCAAATTTATGAAGTAGGTGATTTTATGAGTTGTGCGATGACGGGATTAGTACTTCAAAAAAAAGGCGAAAATGCAATTTTGAAAATGCAAAAGCATTCAGCTTGTGCAGGCTGTGGGGCGTGCAGTATGGCTGATGAAAAAATGAACCTGAATGTGGAAGCTTTTAATGACGCAGGGAGCGAAGTCGGAGACATTGTAGAAGTGCAGCTTAACGCTCCGGATCTTTTGAAGGCGGCATTTATTGCATATTCAATACCATTGATAGCACTAATAGTCGGAGTGGTCGGAGGTATACAGATGCTGCAGCTGATGTCTTACAATGGGAATGTTGAAGCGGCAGGAGGAGCGGCGGGTGTATTTCTCATGGTGGTTTCATATGCACTTATAAGAATGAACGAAAAAAAAATTAAAAAAAGTGGAAAATACAGTCCGGTTATAGTAAAGGTAATTCAAAAAAATGACTATAAAGACCTTAAACGTATAGATAAATAGTTTGAAAAATTTTGAATTTGGTATATAATATATATAAGAAGAAGTACCTGGAATGTTCGATAGGCTTTATTTAAATTCAACCGACACGTTGAATACGGGAGTTCGAGTTCTTCAGTGTACGCCATGCCTCTTAGGGGGAAGGCGGAAAATGAGGGCAGGGCACCCACCTGAGTTATCTCGGGTATGAATTTATTAGGGCCGCGGCATTTTGGGTTTTCTGCTTTTTATAGGTATTTAAAAAAACACATTCGCTAATGTTCGTTAATCGAATATTGGCGAATGTGTTTTTTTTGCGAAAATGTTATTGGCATTTGACAATAAACCTGCATAGGAATATAATAGGATTAAATAGCATATGACTAAATCAGGAGGTATATAATGGAAATCCAGAAAGAAAAACTTAATGACAAATCAAGCATTAAAAGAACAATTGCCGTAATGAGTGGAAAAGGCGGAGTTGGCAAATCGTCAGTGACATCTCTTCTTGCAGCGTCTCTTCAGGCGAGAGGATACAGGGTGGGTATACTGGATGCGGATATTACGGGTCCTTCAATACCAAAAGTTTTTGGAATAAATGAAAAAAGGGTTGCAGCAACAAGTGAAGGCGTATATCCAGTTGAGACTTCAACAGGCATAAAGGTTGTATCGGTCAATCTCATGATTGAAAAGGAAGACGCTCCTGTAATATGGAGAGGACCTATAGTCGCAAATGCAGTCAAGCAGTTTTATACGGATGTAGTATGGGGTGAACTTGATTACCTTCTTTTGGACCTGCCTCCTGGAACTGGGGATGTTCCGCTTACGATAATGCAGTCTATAAGTCTGGACGGAATAGTTGTAATATCGTCTCCTCAGGACCTTGTCAAACTGATAGTCAAAAAATCCATAAATATGGCGAACATGATGAATATACCTATAGTGGGAGTAGTTGAGAATATGAGCTACATGGAATGCCCAAAATGCAAAGACAGGCTTTATCCTTTCGGAGAAAGCAAAGTGGCGGATGCGCTTGAGGGTACTGGAATATCGCTTTTAGGCCAGCTTCCTATAGATCCTGATTTCACACAGCTGAGCGACGAGGGCAAAATAGAGCTTTATCCAAGGATAAGCGAATCATTCAGTGATATAATAGAGACATTTATAAAAAAGGCGGGGGAAAAATAATGAAAATAATAGTATCCGTGAATGAAAAAAACAATGACGCAATACTTGATCCAAGATTTGGAAGATGCCAGTATTTTGCTGTATGCGATGAAAACGGAAAGGTATCTGAATATATAGAAAATCCTGGGATATCTTCGGCTCATGGAGCTGGAATAACTGCAGCAAACAGGATAGTTGAAACAGGTGCAGATGTTGTAATAACCGGAAATTTGGGACCGAATGCCCTAAGAGTTCTTCAGGCTTCTAACATAAAGGGATATGCAAGTGAACAGATAAGCATAAAAGCAGCCATAGACATGTATAAAAATAATGAACTTAACGAGATAAGCATGGCAGGACCTGCGCATCACGGCGCTTAGAGAGGATGAGTAATTTGAAAATAGCAGTTCTCAGCGGAAAAGGGGGAACGGGCAAGACCACAGTGGCAACGAATATCGCAGCAGTTTCGGGCGGAGTTTATGCCGATTGCGACGTCGAGGAGCCTAACGGTTTTATATTTTTGAAGCCTGAGAATGTCAAGTCGCGCAAGGTCATGGTGGATGTTCCTGTAGTAGATGATGACAAGTGTGTGCTTTGCGGCAAATGTGCAAATGCATGCAAGTTTAATGCGATTGGAATAAGCAAGACAGGAGTAATGCTTTTTGAAAAGCTGTGCCACAGCTGCGGAGCTTGCAGCTTGGCATGTCCGGTAGGAGCTATAACTGAGACGAAAAGAGAGCTTGGAAATGTGGAAACAGGCATATTCAGGGAAAGTGCATGCATATCAGGCATTCTTAATGTCGGAGAGCCCATAGCGGTTCCGATAATTAAAAATGTAAAAGCTGATTTAAACAAAGTCATAGGTGATGAGGATATTGTCATATACGATTGTCCTCCGGGGACTGCATGTACCGCTGTTGCATCTGTAAAGGATGCTGATTTTGCACTTCTTGTAACAGAGCCTACGAAATTCGGACTTCATGACTTGGACATGGCTGTACAGCTTTTGAGGAACATGAAAAAGCCATTTGCAATAATAGTAAACAGGTCCCAAGGCGAAAAGGACATGATTTCCGATTATGCGGTTGAAAATGGAATAGATATAATAGGCAGAATACCATTTGACAGGGAGATAGCTGTTCTTTATTCGCAGGGGAAACTCATATCGGATGAAGAAAAATATGCTTGCGTTTTTAAAGATATATTCAAAAAGTCTGCAGACATTTGCAGGGGGGTGAGCAAATGAAGCAGATAGTTGTTGTCAGCGGAAAAGGCGGCACTGGGAAAACCACCATTTCAGCATCAATGGCACACCTTCTAAAAGGATGTGTCAAAGCGGACTGTGATGTCGATGCGGCAAATCTCCACATGATGTTTGGCGGAGGAGAAATCAAGGAGGACGAGCTTTATTATGGAGCTCTGGTTGCGAGTATAGACAGCGAAAAGTGCATAAACTGCGGAAGGTGCATGCAGGTGTGCAGGTTTGATGCCGTTAGGGCCGATGGTGAAAAGCACAAGATAGACCATATGGAATGTGAAGGCTGCGGGGCTTGCGAGATAGTGTGTCCGGAAGGTGCGATTGTGCTTGAAGACGATCTTACAGGAACTGTAAAGCTGTCTCTTTCTGATGAAGGATGGCTTGCATATGCCGATATGGAGATTGGTGCGGAAGGTTCTGGAAGGCTTGTTACAGAGGTTAGAAAGAAGGCAGCTAAAGTCGCAGGCGAGGACGGAATAGTAATAATAGACGGTTCTCCGGGGATAGGCTGTTCTGTTATGGCTTCAATAACAGGCTGCGACATAGCCCTCATAGTGACAGAACCTACTCAAAGCGGGCTTTCAGACATGAACAGGATACTCAGCCTTATAGAAGGTTTCAATACAAAGCCGTTGATATGCATAAACAAATGGGATATAAACAAAGAGATTTCAAAGCAGATACAAGAGCTTGCAAAGAAGCAGGGGGTCGGTGTGGTAGGAATGATACCGTTCGATGAGGTTGTAAATGAAGCGGTGAACAATTTGACTCCTGTAGTAGAATACAAAGAGTCACAGGCGGCTGAAAAGATAAGAGATATGTTTAAAGATATAATGCAGATGATATAGGAAAGCATAAAAAACATGGGAGGAATTAAAATGAAGAAAGTTGTAATAGCTAAAAATGAAAATCAGGTTGCAGCACATTTTGGACACTGCGAAGGATTTGAAATGTTCCACATTGAAGACGGGAATATTGTCGAAAGACATTTCATAGAAAGTCCTGGACACAGACCCGGATTTTTGCCTGTATTCCTGAATGAAAAGGGAGCAAATGTAATAATAGCTGGAGGAATGGGAGAAACGGCCCAGATGCTGTTTGCGGAAAACAACATAGAAGTGGTGGTTGGAGCCAATGGTGAACTTGAAGATGTTATAGCAGGCTATATTAAAGGAAATGTTGTGTCATCGGGTGTTGTTTGCAAGGAGCACGAACATCAGGGAGAAGGTGTGGGAAGTGGCGACTGCTCCCACTAAGAAGATTTACCAGGAGGGATTTTCATGGGTGGACAGTGTGCGGATAAACTAAAAAAAATTGAAGATATTTTAAAAGGGCGCGGGGTGAAGCTTACTAACCAAAGACGCGAGATAATAGAGTTTCTCGCGCAGTCAGAGAAACACCTCAGGGCGGAAGACATATATGACGGTCTCAAAGACAGAGGAATAGGCCTTGCAACAATATACAGGAATCTCGAACTCTTGAGAGCAAATGGAGTGGTTACAGAAATCAGCCATGGCAAATACAGATATTATGAACTCAGGATGTTTAGCTCAAAGTGCACACACGTACATTTCAAGTGCGAGTCATGCGGTATCATGAAAGATATAGTGGATAAAGACGTTATATTTGATATAATAAAGATAAAAAACGAACTTGAATCCAGGCATGATTTGAAGATAGATGACTATTCATTTATATTGTCGGGAAAGTGTGGAGATTGCAAGGAGTGATTTTGTGCCAAGACCTGTAAAACTTAGAAAAGTTGAACATATGCCCAAACACGATTATTTCAAGCCTTTGGGGATACCAAAGTGCGAACTTGAGGAGGTTGCCCTCAAAGTTGAGGAACTTGAGGCTATGAGACTTAAGGATATAGAAGGTTTGTCGCAGGAGGAGTGTGCAGGCAGGATGCATGTTTCAAGACAAACATTTCAAAACATAATAGACTCTGCCAGAAAAAAGGTGACCAGCGCCCTTACGAAGGGAATGGCTATAAAGATAGAAGGTGGAAACTATACATTTAACATATGCAAGTTTAAATGTTTGGATTGCGGACACGAATTTGAAAAAGCTCATGAAAAAAAAGATGAAGGTTGTCCAAAGTGTGGTTCCTATGAAATCAAATGTATAAAAAAGACAGATTTTTGCGTAGACAGATGTAGAAAATTCAGGGTAAGAGGCAAATAGCTTCTGCCCTGTTTTTTTGTCCGCTTTATTGAATTTGCAAATATAAATATTTACTGCATTTCACAAGTTTTAATTTGGTATAATTATAGTGGTGATGTTAATGGACAAGTATAAAATAAATTTGGGAAAAGATGAACCAAAATATCTTCAGATATATAAGCATATAAAAAAGATGATAACAGGGGGAGAACTTAAAAAACATGAAAAGCTTCCGCCTATAAGAAAACTTGCACAGCATATAAGTGTTAACAGCAGTACCATCGTACGGGCTTATGAGCTTTTGGAATCGGAAGGATATCTTTACAAGGTTGTGGGAAGCGGAAGCTATGTGAGCGAGCTTGGGCAGATTCAAGAGGGAATCATAATGGAAAAAAAAGAAGGTGTTATAAGTTTTGGCACTGGAAATCCATCTTCAGACATATTCCCCATTGAAGATTTCAAAAAGGCAATAGATATGGCCCTTGAGCGAGAGGGAGCAAACCTTTTTAACTACAGCGAGGGCCTTGGCTATTTAAACCTTAGGAATGAACTGTGCAAATACTTGAAAGGCGCCGGGATAGAGTCCAACGTTGACAGGATACAGATCATCTCAGGAGCGCAGCAGGGCATAGACACAATATGCAAGTCGATAATAAGCTATGGGGATGTAATATTCGTTGAAGAACCCACATACAACGGAGCTCTTGAGGCCTTCAAGAACAAAGGAGCTAGGATGATAGGGATTCCAATGCTTCAAGACGGAATAGACATAGGTATTTTAAAACTTAAGATTGAGCGGATAAGACCCAAGCTCATATATGTTATGCCTAATTTTCAAAATCCAACGGGGATTTCATACAGTGTTAAAAAGAAAAAGCAGCTTTTGGAAATCGCAAACCAAAATGACTTTTATATAATAGAGGATGATTTCATAAGCGATTTTAAATTTGATTCAGATGACAATAGAACATTGAGGTCTTTCGATAAATATGATAGAGTAATATACATAAAAAGTTTTTCGAAGATACTAATGCCAGGTCTTAGAATAGGTTTTATGGAGGTTCCTCCGAGCCTTATGAAAAGAGTCATATGGGCTAAGTATTCAAGTGATATATCGACTTCAAGCCTCATACAAAGGTCGCTTTACTATTACATGAAATACTTCAACTGGAGCCTTAATCTTGGTATAATAGAAAAGGCCTACAAAGATAGGTACAGGGCTGCGAAAGAAGCTATAATAGAAAAATTTTCAGGAAGGCTGGAATTTTTTATTCCAAATGGAGGAATAAATTTTTTTATTGGGCTTCCAAAGGGATATTCAGCAGCTGATTTTAGGGATTATATGCTTCAATATGATGTTATAATAATGCCCGGAAGCTATTTTTATGAGAATCCAATAGAGGATAGATTTTTTAGGATAAACATAGCATCGACTGATGTAGAACAGATTAGACGGGGCATAGCTGTAATAGCTGAAAGATTGGATGATTTCCTCCAAAAGTATAGGAATCACATAGATTTTAGGGACAATAAAATGTTTTTTTAGAAGAGAGGTATAATTATGGTGACAAAAGAGAAGATAGAAAGAATAAATTATCTTGCAAACAAATCAAAAGCTGAAGGACTTACTGGTGTTGAAAAGAAGGAGCAAAAAAAACTGAGAGAGGAGTATCTTTCTGGGATAAGAAAGAACTTCAAACAGCAGCTTGACAGAATAAAACTCGTATAATAAGTTTTTTGTTTTAGATCTATATATAGTATTCAAGTAGAAATTATATTTATACAATATATTAGAGTGGAGGAGATCAAGTGGCGGAAAACAAGTATGTAATATTTAAAATCAACAGCGAAGAATACGGTGTTGACATAATGAAAGTAAAAGAGGTAAGTGAATTCAAAAAGAGCGTATCCGTTCCAAATGCGCCGGCTTTTGTAGATGGAATAATAAACCTTAGAGGGGACATAACTCCTATAATAAGCCTGAAGAAAAGATTTGGAATGAACGATTACAATCAGGCTGACGACAGCAGTAGAATAATAGTTGTAAATATACAAGACAAACTTGTAGGCTTCGTAGTGGACGAGGCATCTCAGGTGATATCCATAGAGGATTCGAATATAGACCCGCCGCCTGCAGTAGTAGTAGGCATGGACAAGAAATATATACATGGCATAGGAAAGCTTGGCGAGAGAATGATAATACTGCTTGACCTTGAAAAGGTTCTAAGCGAGCAGGAAAAAAATATAATCGGCGAAATGGATATATAACCCCGAAAATAAAAAGAACCGTTTAAACGGTTCTTTTTATTTTTGAGCAGTTGTGCATTTTAAATATAGTATCATAGTATCTTGTACGCACATCCTTTTTAGTGATAATATATATACGAGGACTTATTATAAATTTAAAAAGGTGATTTAATGTCAAAAAAAAGTTCAGTTTATGACACCGGTATGAAAAAAGTGCTGGATACGGTTGTTTCTTCCATACAAAATGGGCAAGATGAAATGTTTAATATAACAGAAAACATAAGGCAGGAATGTGAAAATGCAAAAATAGAGCTTGAAGAAATAAGATTAAGTCTTGCAAGGGTTATGAAGGAGGCAGAAGTCCTTTCAATCCATGAAAAAAACAGCAGAAAAAAACTCTCGGCTGTGAGCAGGCATTTCAGCAGGAACTCTGAAAGCGATATAAAAGAGGCGTATGAAGAGGCTAAAAATACACAGGTAAAACTCATACTAAAGAGGGAAGAGGAAAAATCCCTTATAAAAAAGCGAAATGATATTGAAGTAAGGCTTAGAAGAAATACTGAAACTGTCCAAAAGGCGGAGACGTTTATAAATAAGATGACGAGTGTTATGGATTTTCTCGTGTCAGATCTCAAAAATGTAACAGACAAGATAAATACTCTTGAAGGCAAGCACGATATAGGTATGAAGATAATAAAAGCGCAGGAAGAGGAAAGAAGGAGAATAGCAAGGGATATACATGACGGACCGGCTCAAAGCCTTGCCTCGCTTGTTATAAAAAGTGAAATAATATCAAAACTTGCCGACAAAAATATAGACCTTATGAAAGATGAAGTGAGTTCTACAAAAAAGGTCCTAAAAAACACATTGAGGGATATAAGGAGGATAATGTATGATTTGCGTCCTACATCACTTGATGACCTTGGACTTGTGGCTACAATTAAGCGGCTTATTTCAGATATAGAGTATGAAAAGGGCATAGATGTTGACTTTGCGGTTATGAATGAGGAAGAAATCCCATCGCCGCTTATAAGGCTTACAGCTTTCAGGATAGTTCAGGAGTCGCTCAATAATGCATGCAAATATTCGCAGAGCGACAGGATAGCTGTAAAACTGGACATAAATAAGAAGAACATAGTTGGAATAGTGCAGGACTGGGGTATAGGTTTTAGTAGCGAACAGGAAAATTCTTCATTTGGGATAGGAGCTATGAAAGAGAGAGTGCAGCTGCTTGAAGGTAAAATAAATATAGATTCAAAAATTGGAAAAGGCACAAAAGTTATGTTTTCACTTTTGAATAGGGAGGTTGAGCATGAAAGAAAATATTAATGTAATGATTGTTGACGATCATTCTCTAATGAGAGAAGGTCTTGCAAAAATACTTGAGCTTGAAGAAAATATAACTGTTCTGGACACGGCAAGTGACGGACAGCAGGCAATTGAAAAATTTAAAAGGGGATCATATGACGTAATACTTTTAGACATTAGCATGCCGAATATGAATGGAATAGAAACGCTCAGAAAGATAAGGGATATGGACTCTTTTGTAAAAATAATAATGCTTACAGTATATGATGCGAGAGAATATCTCATAGAGACTTTAAATCTTGGAGCGAATGGATACATGCTAAAGGATTCGGATTCATCGAGCTTGGTTTCGGCCATAGAGAATGTGTATAATGGGGGCACGTATATCCACCCGAGTCTTGCGGGGGAGCTTTTAAAAGAGATAAATAAAAAGAAGGACAGAAAGAAGATAAAAAGTGGCCTTGAAAGTCTTACAAGAAGAGAGTATGAGGTACTGCTTCTGATTGCGGAAGGGCTTAGCAACAAGGACATATCGGAAAAGCTAGTGATAAGCGAAAAAACAGTAAAAAATCACGTATCCAGCATATTGAGGAAGCTTGACCTTTCAGATAGGACTCAGGCGGCAATATATGCATATAAGCATAATGTCAAAAAGTTTTAAGGACGCTTGAAAGCGTCCTTTGTACTGTGATCAATATGAAAAAATGAAAATTAGAATGGAGCAAAACTTTGATCGAACCAGTTTTGTTCCATAGCTTTTTTATACTCGTCATAAAAAGCTTCCCTGTGCTGGATTTCCCAGCTTTCAAGATTTGAAAGAAGCTTTTTAGCTCTTGTGTTTTCAATGCTTTTAGCAGCATTGTGATAAAATTGAGCAAAGTCATTTTCTATTAGATATGCCATCCTGAGAATTGTAATGTCGGATATATCGTATTCCAAATTAACCCCTTCGATTTCGGAATCAGTAAGTAGCTTTTCTGCACATGGCTTGCAAAGATCCATGTCAAGCATCTCCCAATCTCCTGTATTACTAAGCGTATCGTAGTGCTGTTTCAGTATTTTATAATGAGAGTCTTCTACATCGGCAAGATTTTCAAATATTTTTCGTACTCTTGGGTTTTTTACCTTGTCCCTGTTGTTGAGATAAAATTCCTGGCCTTTTTTCTCCATTTCCATGGCGAATTTTATTATGTCTAGAGTCTTTTCAATGCTTGCGGTAGGCTTCATTTTATCTAAAGTTTTTTCCATGGCGGTCCCTCCCTGTAATTTGAAATTTTATTTGCTATTTGAAGCTCTTATTTGTTAGTTACCCACAAGGGCTTATGAAAAATCAAAATAAGCTTTTCGAATGGCAAAAAAGGGTCAAAAGGGGTATAATTTTAAGTGACGAGTAGAATAAATAAACCGATTGGAGGAATCATATTGATTGATTCTAGGTTGAACACTTTTTTAACATTGGCCAGCATTAAAAACTTTACAAAGACGGGAGAACTTTTAAACCTCACCCAGCCCGCAGTGTCACAGCATATAAAATTTTTGGAGAAAATGCTTGAAGTTAAGCTGATAGAAAAAAAAGGAAGAAATGTATTGCTCACTCAAGAGGGTGAAATCCTTTTGAACTATGGAAGGCAGATGCAGATGCTTTCAAAGAATTTGATGAGAGAGCTTGGGAATAAGAATAAAATCGTAAAAAAATATAATGTTGGTGCGACAATGACAATAGGGGAGTATGTGCTTCCGTATATACTTGGTGAGTACAAGTGCCTCTATAAAAATGTAGATATAATACTCAATGTAGACAACACGAGAAATGTACTAAAAAAGCTTATGCTAAGGGAGATAGACCTTGCACTTGTAGAAGGACCTTTTGACAAGAAGAAGTTTTTAAACAGAAAATTAAAGGACGACGAGCTTATTTTTGTATCATCCCCCAAAAATCCACTTTCTCAAAAAAAGAGAATAGACATGGAGGAAATTCTAAAGGGAAACCTTATACTAAGGGAATCAGGATCTGGAACTCGGGAGATATTCGAGGATAAGGTTGTGCAGCTGGGGTATGATCTCAAGGATATGCATGTATACATGGAAATAGGCAGTATAAATGCAATAAAATCACTTGTGGAG
Organism: uncultured Peptoclostridium sp.; assembly: GCA_965368085.1. GTDB lineage: Bacteria > Bacillota > Clostridia > Peptostreptococcales > Peptostreptococcaceae > Peptoclostridium. Next base: position 71,632 of record CBDULP010000010.1, read on the forward strand.
TCCAATCTTGGATATACTATCATATCAAGGGAAGCTGTGAAACGAGAACTCCAGATCGGAAGTATGGTCACTGTACCAATGAAAAACGTTTCAATAAACAGGGAGTTTAATTTCGTATATATGAAGGAGGGAGACAAGGATTTCGTGGGAAATTTCATTCATTTTTGCCTTAATATGGACAGCAGGTGTTAGGAGATGTCCATACAGACATAAATAAAAGCTATGAAATGCGGGTTTGCTGCCCGTATCTCATAGCTTTTATTATTGCACTTTGTAATGTTATTTTGTTTAATACCCTTCTGGAGGCGTTGAAATATTTTCTTCGCCACCATTGTCAGGTTTAGGATTCTCGGTATTTGGCTTAGAAGCTGAATTTCCATCATTGATCCATTGGTTTACTGCATCTTGCCAGTCCTGATCAGTATTTTCTCCTGATGCAGCATTTTCGGCATCAGTGCCTTCAGGAGGGACTGCATTTGGATCAGGTTCCACAACTGGAGGAGCATTGTGATATGCACAATATCCTTGTGGTTCTGTGCCTTTTACAAAAATCTCTGTCGTTACAGTACCAGCGGGATCAAGGCTGCAGTATTCGGAAAGTCTGTTTCCGGATTTTGTGCATATTGAAACCCTTATGGTATTTGGAGGCTGCTGGAACTGTTTTGAAGGCAGACTGCTGTGAACCTGCTTCATAATTTTGCTCCAAAGCATTGCAGACATCCTGCTTCCAGTGGAAAGGGATTTTGGCATATCGGACCCTATCCACGTCGCTCCCACATAGTAAGGCGTATATCCTGCAAACCATGCATCGTAGTTATCTGAAGTAGTACCTGTCTTGCCGGCCACTGGCATGTTGGGAATGCGGGCCCTTGTACCAGTACCGCTGTCAACTACCGATTTTAACATATCTCCCATTACAAATGCTGTTTGAGGTGATACGACTGTTTCCTTCTTTGGATTCTTTTCAAGAAGAATGCTTCCATCGGAAGTTTCAACTCTTGTGAAGAAAACAGGTTCTATGTATACTCCCTTGTTTGCAATTGTACCGTATGCGGCTGTCATGTCAAGATTTGTAACCCCACGGCTCATTCCTCCGAGGGCAAGCGACAGGTTTTCGTCGTTTATTTTAGAATTTTGCTCCCTTTTGACAACTGTGGATATTCCGAGTTTTTCAAGATATTCCACCATGGTTGCCACTGACTGCTGCTTTGTCTCGCCAAGCATTTCAGCAAGCATTACTGTTCCCACATTTGAGGACCTTTTCAAAAGCTGTCTTGCGGTTGAAAGCCCTCTGTACTGCCTGTCATAGTTTCTTGGCCACAGGTTTCCTTTTTCATCGTAGTGAGGAGAATCATTTATTACGGTTGCAGGTGTCATTCCCTTGTCTAGAGCAGGAAGGTATACTGCAAGAGGCTTTATTGCAGATCCAGGCTGCCTTGGATTTATGGCTCTGTTATATATCTTGTTTCCGCCAATCAGCCTTCCGCCTACAAGCGCCCTGACCTGTCCGTTTGAGTGATCCATTATTACCATAGAGGACTGGGGCTGAATAGTTCCTGAACTGTCCTTGTATGATCCAGGGAAGTTATCCGGATTGTCGAATTCCTTTTCGACTATTTTTTGGATGTTCATATCCATAGTCGAGTATATTCTAAGGCCGCCCTTGTAAAGGGTATCTCTTGCCTCGTCTTCAGAAAATCCTTTTTCCTCCATCAGTGATGCTATAACCTGGTTTTTAACCATGTCTCCAAAATATGATGAAATTCCGGATACCTTTTTATTGCCTATATTTATTTGGATCTGGTAATTTTTAGCATCGTCATATTCTGACTTTGTTATATAACCAAGCTCGTACATCTTTGATAGTACTGTTTGTTGCCTTTTTAAGGAATCTGGATTTAAAATGGCTTTTCTCACTACGATCTCTTCTCGTATAAGCTGGTCATACTGGAATTTGTCTATTTTGCTGTTTTGAAGCAACTTTGAGAACGTAGATTTTTCATCTTCGCTCGCAGGAGCAGTTTCAGCAGATTTTGGGTAGAATATAAGCTGTACTGTTTTTACATCATCCGCAGATGAAAGTCTTTCAGTCATAAACGGTGAATATTTTGAAGGATATTTTGTTATACCCGCGATTATGGCGCATTCAGCTATATTCAGGTTGCCCACATCTTTTGAAAAGTAAGTCTGGGCTGCGGCCTGGACTCCGGTTGCTCCCCTTCCAAGATATATTGTGTTCATGTATAACTCGAGTATTTGATCTTTTGTAAGATGTTTTTCCAGCTCGAGAGCATAGTACATGTCTTTTATCTTTCTGGTGTATGTCTTTTCATGTGTGAGATAAATATTTTTTGCAAGCTGCTGGGTTATAGTACTAGCACCCTGAGCCTTGCTCATAGTCTTCAAATCGTATACAACTGCCCCGATTATCCTTTTGGGATCGACTCCCTTGTGGGAATAGAACCTTTCGTCTTCTATCGAAACAAACGCATTCTGAAGGTCCTTTGGTATCTTGTCCAGAGTGACAATGCTTCTGAAATTGTCACTGTGAACCTTTTCTATGAGGTTTCCATTCTTGTCATATATGAATGAGCTGTCATCGAGCAGGTTTTGTATGTTGGATACGTCTATAGGTTGAGTGTTTTTAATGACTCCATACACTATTCCAGCCACTGAAGCGACTCCGATCATAATGACAAGTATTAAAGACAAAAGTGCAATTTTTAAGCCTTTAAATTTCTTCTTCTTTTTTTTCTTCTTAGTACTTTCCTTTTCAACGGAACGGTTATTATCCATTAAGTTCCCTCCTTACCCAATATATTATAACATAAAAGATTTTCTATTGAATTTATTAATTTCTTAAAATTAATTTAAAAAATGATGTAAAAAAACTATTCTATAATAAAAATGCTTTAGATGCAAAATAAGGGATAAATATTGTATAATTAGAGTAGTTTGAGATATAGGAAGAGGTGCATATATATGGAAAATAAAAAAGAAAGGGTCATAATTGCGGGCCTTAATATTACGGATGCGAGAAAAAAGTCAAAATTTGATATAGAAGCTTCAATGCGTGAACTTGAAGAGCTTGTACAGGCGGCGGGAGGGGAAGTTGTAGGTAGCATAATACAAAACAAACCCTCTGTGGATGTAGCACATTACGTTGGTATTGGAAAGGCTCAGGAAATAGGAGATTATGTGGAAAAGTTCGAGGCCGAACTTGTGGTTTTCAATGATGAGCTTTCAGGTGTCCAGATGAGAAACCTTGAGGATACAATAGGCGTGAGCGTAGTGGACAGGACGGCACTTATACTCGATATATTCGCACAAAGGGCTCTTTCTAGGGAAGGGAAGCTCCAGGTGGAACTTGCACAGATGAAATACAGGCTTCCGAGGCTTTTGGGGCTTGGAAAACAAATGTCAAGGACGGGAGCGGGAATAGGTACAAGAGGGCCTGGAGAGAAAAAGCTTGAAATAGACAGAAGGACCATATCAAAGAGGATAAACGACATAAGAAAAGAGCTCAAGGAAGTAAAAAAGAACAGGGACGTGCAAAGGGCGCAAAGGCTGAAGTCGCAAATACCTATAGTGGCGCTTGTAGGTTATACTAATGCGGGAAAGTCGACCCTTTTAAATACGCTTATAAAATCACACGGGGAATATACGAGTGAAAAGGAAGTGCTTTCAAAGGATATGCTCTTTGCGACTCTTGATGTAACCCTAAGAAAGGCTCTGCTTCCGTGCAACAAGGAAGTTTTGATAACGGACACGGTTGGATTTGTGAGCAACCTGCCGCATGATCTTGTGGAGGCCTTCAAGGCCACTCTTGAGGAGGTCAAATATGCAGACCTTATACTTCATGTCGTGGACGCGTCAAATGATGACTATGATCTTCAGATGGACACCACGTTACATGTTCTAAAGGAGCTTGACTGCCTTGAAAAGGACGTAATAACTGTGTTCAACAAGATCGATAAGACAGATTACCAGGTGGATGCGCCTGGGGGAGAAGATGTTGTTTTCATATCATGCAAGACAGGATATAATATAGACGCTCTTATGGATAAAATGGAAGAGCACCTTTTGGGTGGGCTCTTTGAGGTTGAGCTTTTGATACCTTATGACAGAGGCGATGTATTCAGCGCCATACAAAAGAAGAGCCAGGTTGAAAGCTTTGAGTACAAAGAGGAAGGAATACATGCTGTTGTGCTTTTAGCTCCTGACGAAAAGTGGAAGTATGAAGACTATCTGTATGAAAAATAGGCATAGAAGGTGATTATGTGCGTATCGTATGGGAGGATATAGAATCACTTGAAGATTTTTTTGTAACATACATGCTCTATAAAGAGGGCAAGACCGCATCCCAGATAAGCATTATAAGAGGTAGGGATGTAGGGAGCATAAAGATGGATATAATAAAGGCGAAGCAGAAGATAAACAATATGAAGAATAATTCGAAAGAATGCTCAAATTCTGAGGACGTAATAGAGCAACTTCTTAAGTCGGACAAACAGACAAGGCTCTCCATAATTTCGGATATTGGAGAAGATGAGGCCTTAAATCTCAAAAGATTGATTTTCAAAAGGATTGGGATTGAAAAAAATGCGGAAGACCTTATGATACTCCTTTGGACATGTGGGGAACTGAGTGATGAAAAACTGCTTCCCAAGGTTCATGAAAAGTCAAACCACCCACATGGCGGGGTTAGAAGAATGGCTTATTCGGCAATGGGAAAAATAGGATCGTGCAAAAGTCTTGAAATTTTGCACAGAGGCTTGTTTGATGAAAAGCCCCAGGCCAGGCAATATGCCGTGAACGCCCTTTCAAAAATCGCAAGTCAAAAGAGTATTCCGTTGCTGGAGCGAGTAATGCGAAAGAAGGGTGAAAAGGAGTATGTCACAAGGGCAGCGCTGAATGCGATTGAGGAAATACAGGGCACAGGTAAAGAATGATTTTCATATAAAGTACTATAGAATTTAGGTGTGTTATATACAGTTCCAGTCGCTTTAAAATGGGAATAAAATGTTGGAAATACTTGAAAGAAAAGCTGTGAGCCGAGGATTATAGCCTCGGCTCACAGCTTTTTCCTTTGAAAATTAAACAAATTTTATGCGATGTATTTGATTTACATGTTTTACAGATTTCTTAGTTTGTTTAGGATTATTTTTTGCTCTACAGATGCTACGATCCTTCTAGTGTATTCCACCGTGTCGGGGTTTACGCTCATGCTGTCTATGCCTGATTCCACTAGGAATTCTGCGAATTCAGGATAAAGCGAAGGTCCCTGTCCGCATATCGATATGGTCTTGCCGTATTTATGAGCGGCATCTATGAGTGTCTTTATGGCTCTTTTCACGTAAGGGCTTCTTTCGTCGAAATATCCCATCCTGTTTAGTATTCCAGAGTCTCTGTCCGCGCCCATTATAAGCTGGGTGAGGTCGTTGCTTCCTATGCTGAATCCGTCTACAAGTTGTGCGAACTCTTCAGCTGCAAACACAACGGAAGGAACTTCGGCCATTATCCATATCTTGAATGTTCCGTCTTGTACAAGCCCTTCTGAAGCCATTATCTCCTTTACTTTCTCAACTTCCCATGTAGTCCTTACGAAAGGAAGCATTGCATATATGTTTGTGAGTCCGTATTCATCTCTTGCCTTTTTAAGCGCTCTGCACTCAAGCCTGAAGCCTTCCTGATACTCTTCAGAGATGTATCTTGCAACACCTCTCCAGCCTATCATAGGGTTGTTCTCAACAGGTTCAACCTCTTCTCCTCCTTTTAGTCCTCTGAACTCGTTGGTTCTAAAATCGCTCAGCCTTACTACAAGAGGTCTTGGATACAGAGCCTGTGCAACCTGAGTTATTCCTTCAGACATTTTTTCTATGAACAGGTCTTCCTGCCCTGTCTTTAGAAGGTACATAGGGTGGGCTCCCACCATGTTGCTGAATATGAACTCGGTCCTCATAAGCCCTATTCCGTCAAAAGGAAGGTTCTTATATTTTCCTATCATAGAAGGTTCACCAAGGTTCATGTATATCTTTGTTCCAGTTACAGGTGCAAGTTTGCGAAGTATATCATCGTATTGCACAGACGGGCCTTGCGCAGATTTCTTTTCATCAGTTTGTTTTTCCTGAAGGACTTTTCCCTCGTATACAACTCCCCTTGTTGCATCAACAGTGACTTCCTGGGAGTCCTTTAGAACTAATGTTGCATTTTTAGATCCTACTATGCAGGGTATTCCAAGTTCCCTTGACACTATAGCGGCGTGGCAGGTACGTCCGCCTTCATCTGTTACAACAGCGGCTGCTATTCTCATTGCAGGAACCATGTCAGGGTTGGTCATCTTTGTTACAAGTATGTCGCCTTGCTTTATTTTTGAAATTTCACTCATATCACTTATCTTTACAACTTTTCCAGCGCTTATTCCAGGAGATGCTCCAAGACCTTTTACAAGCATTTTTAATTTTGGGTTTGATGTAGTTGATTCCATTTTTTCTACCTCCGGTTTAAGAGTTGTTATAGGTCTTGACTGAAGTATGTAAAGGCCTTTCGTATCCCTGTCAAGAGCCCATTCTATATCTTGCGGCGAGCCGTATATCTTTTCAATGTTTATAGCGCTCTTTGTAAGCTGCATTATTTCATCGTTTGAAAGGCATGGAGATGAAACCTTATCAGCTCCAAGAAAATCACTTACCTTAAGCTCTATGGAGCCTATTCCGCTTCCGTTTTTGATTATCATGGTGTGCTTGTCAGCTATGTTTTCTTCTATTATTTCAAAAGAGTCTTTGCGTATTATATAGTCATCAGGTGTCACGGAGCCTGAGACTACGGATTCTCCAAGCCCCCAGCTCGCATTTATCATAAGCTCCGAGCTCTTGTTGTTCATAGGGTTTGTGGTAAACATAACCCCAGCTTTTTCGCTGTTTACCATTTTTTGAACTACTGCGCTAAGAGACACCTCGAAATGATCGAATCCCTTTTGCTCCCTGTAGTATGTCGCCCTTGCAGTCCAAAGTGAAGCCCAGCATTTTTTGACATGTTCAACTACGTGAACAGGCTTGTATATATTCAAATATGTATCCTGCTGTCCTGCAAATGACGCATCTGGAAGGTCTTCGGCGGTTGCAGAGCTTCTTATTGCGACAAGGGGGTCTTCCAGCCCTATATTTTTGCTGAACTGTGCATATGCGTCGACTATTTCAGCTTCTATATCGGTTGGGACGCTGCAGTCTGTTATTAGATTTCTTATCTTTGCGGTTTTTATCTGAAGGTCTGTAGTGTCCTCTATGTTCATGCTGTGTATTATGGATGCGATTTCATCGCTTAGCTTTGAAAGTCTTATGAAATCCTTGTATGCGCCTGCAGTAACGCAAAACCCTGGAGGAACATCTACATTGTTTTGCGTAAGTTCTCCGAGATTGGCACCCTTTCCTCCTACTAGGGGAATGTCATTTTTGTTGATTTCGTTAAACCATTTGATATATTTGTAATCTGACATTTTGAACCTCCTGTAAATAATATTTATATTTATGTGATTTAATATGTGCAACCAGCAAGAATATTATAACATATTTAGATAAATATGATATACTTTTGAAGATGTTTCGGGAATTAAGAGTCGGAGAAGATCCGCCGATATGCCTGCAGGTTGTAATGTGAATATATCTGAGAAATGAATGCGTATATTCAAAATATAGCTAATTTAGGTGGATAGCTTATTGATACCCACATATAAAGGCAAATGAGACACAACTTGCAAAAAAAATATATCGTATCAAAAAAATAAATTTTAATATAAAAATAATACTATTGCATTGACTATTATGGATTATTAGAATATAATCAATTTTAAATCAAAATTTAAATGCAGTGAAGGGTAGCAGTAAGCATTTATTTGTTTATAGAGAGTCGGCCATTTTGGTGGAAGGTCGATAGCAAAGGTGTTGAATCCGACCCGGAGCATTGGGGGAGTAACAACCTCCAACGAATAATTCCCGTTATAGAATTCAGAGTCTGCACATATGTTGCGCAGTAAAACAAGGTGGCACCACGTGGATATACAACCCCGTCCTTGACCTATGAGTCAAGAGCGGGGTTTTTTATTATACTTAAATAATATCTGATAAAAAAGCTTCTGACAATATAAAGGGGTAGATGATATGGATAAAAAAATCTTAATGACTCCGGGACCTACAAACGTTCCAGAAAGAGTTCTAAAGGCAATGGCAGATCCAGTTTTGCACCACAGGACGGATGAATATTGCGCACTGTTTGGAGAGTTCAGTGAAAGGCTTAAATACGTGTTCCAAACTAGAAATGATGTTATGACATTTCCGGCAGCTGGAACAGGAGGACTTGAAGCGGCAGCCATAAACTTGTTCTCCCCAGGGGAAAAAATACTTGCAGTGTCGATAGGAGTGTTCGGTGACAGATTTGCATCCATAGCCCAGCAGTTCGGGGTGGATGTGGAAAAACTAGAAATACCTTGGGGAAGTGGAGCGGATATCGACTCCATAAGAGAGGCCATAAGGGACGAGCACACTTCAATACTTGTGACTCACAATGAAACATCCACGGGAGCATCAAATGACATAAGCGAGATAGGAAAGCTTGCAAGGGAAAATGACTTGCTCTTTGTAGTCGATGCGGTAAGTTCGCTCGGAGGACTTGAGCTTAAAATGGACGAGTGGGGCATAGATGTTGTGATTTCGGCATCGCAAAAGGCGCTTATGAGCCCGCCGGGGCTGACATTCATATCCTTAAGCGACAAGGGCTGGGACAGAGTAGAAAAGTCGACCATACCAAAATACTATTGGGACATCAAAAAAGCAAGGGAATATATGAATAAGGAAAAGCCTCAAAACCCATATACGCCTGCGGTATCTCTTATAGCAGCGTCAAATGAATCGCTTAAGATGATACAGGAGGAAGGTATTGAAAATGTAATAAAAAGGCACAGTGATCTGGCGGATATGTTCAGGCGAGAAGTGGAAAAAATGGGACTCCACCTGTTTGCAAATGAGAGATACAGATCAGACGTTGTCACATCGGTAGATGTTGGAAAAAATGCAGCAAGGCTTAAAAGGGAAATGGAAGAAGTGCACGGCATAGTGATTTCAGGAGGCCAGGGAGACCTAAAGGACAGGATAGTAAGAATAGGACACATGGGCTGCGTAGACGAGAATATGATAAAAAGGACAATAAATGCCATGCAGGACTGCATGAATAGAATGTAGGATGAGTAAAAAAAACATAGAACAATGTATTTTGTGTTCTGTATATTGAATACTCAAATAACGTTAAAGGGAGAGATTATTATGACTATGAAAAAGGTGCTCATAACAGAGACTATAAATGAAGAGGGTATAAATCTTTTAAAGGAAAATTTCCATGTGGACCTTATGCATGGTATCAATAAGGAAGAACTCAAGGAAATAATAGGAGAGTACGATGCACTAATAGTGAGGAGTAATCCCAAAATAGACGAGGATGTCATAAAAAACGCAAAAAAACTCAAGATAATAGGAAGGGCCGGAAACGGAATAGATAATATAAATCTCGATGCGGCGACAAAGAGAGGAATAGTGGTTGCAAACACTCCAGACAGCAACAGCATGTCTGCTTGTGAGCTTGCGATAGGTCTTATATTGAATCAGTCGAGGAATATAGCCCAGGCGGACGCACATCTAAAGGAAGGAGGCTGGAGCAGGGACAGATTTATGGGAACTGAGCTTTACGGCAAGACAATCGGAATAATAGGGCTTGGAAGGATAGGATCTTTGCTTGCGAGGAGAATGGCTGCGTTTGGAATGAATATAATAGCATATGACCCGTATATAAGCGATGAAAGGTTTGAAAGATTCGGAGCGCAGAAGAAGGAGCGTTTGAGAGAGCTTCTTGAAGAAGCTGATTTCATAACGGTTCACACTCCAAAGACAACTGAGACAATAGGAATTATAGGCGAAGATGAAATATCTCTTATGAAAGACGGAGTGAGAATAGTCAATGCCGCAAGAGGAGGCATAATAGACGAAAAAGCGCTGTATAGGGGACTTGTGGAAGGAAAGGTTGCAAGTGCAGGGCTTGATGTTCACCAGGTGGAGCCATGCGAGAACAATCCTTTGGTATGCCTTCCGAACGTGGTTGTTACACCTCACATAGGTGCGACTACCATAGAGGCCCAGCAAAATGTGGGAAGGTCAATAGCAGACCAGGTGATAAAGGGGCTTGCGGGAGAGATAGTTCCAAATGCAGTAAACCTGCCAACCATACACAGGGACGAGCTGAAGTCTATAAAGCCGTATATAAACCTTGTGGAGAATCTGGGGAAAATATATTTCCAGTTTTGCAGTGACCCTATAGACTTTGTAGACATAAAATACTGGGGAGATATTGCAAATCAGGACACTGAAATGATAGACATAGCGTTTTTAAAGGGGCTGCTTGAGCCGGTTGTAAAGGAAAAGGTCAATTATATAAATGCAAGAATGCTTGCGGAAGAAAGAGGAATAAAGATAAGAAAGAGAAAAGACAACAAGCCTTACAACAACTATACCGATCTCATATCTGTAAGCATAAGACATAAAAACGGCGAGTTCACCATATCTGGAAACCTGTCTGGAAAGCAGGAAGGCAAGATAGTTGAAATACAAGGATATGAAGTGGATGTGCACCCTAGCCAGTACATGCTTTTCATACAAAACGCAGACGTCCCGGGAGTGGTTGGAAGCGTTGGTAGAGTTCTTGGAGAAGAGGGCATAAACATAGCAACAATGCAGGTTGGAAGAAATGTCAGAGGAGAAAAGGCTCTTATGGTTTTAAATGTAGACGACAGAGTTGAAGATGTGACACTTAGAAAACTTGTTGAAGAGGCAAATATGATATGGGCAAAGTCAATACAGCTGTAGGGGGCGGATATGAAATATTCTGTAGGATATGCGGCATCACTTGGAGAAAAGGATATAATTTCATCGATGGAATTTGCAGTTAAAAGTGGATTTGGCGCAGTGGAGCTTAACATGAACATGCCGTGCTTTTTTCCTGAAAACTGCACACAGCAGCAAATAGATGAAATAAGGAAATTTAAAAGCGAAAATGACATAAAGCTTACAATGCACGCTCCTGAAGACATATCGCTGGTTTGCCTTCACGAAGGGATAAGGCTTGCGGGTATACAGAGGCTTCAGGAGATAATAGGATTTGCACATAACCTAGATGTAAGCTGCATAACTGTCCACACCAATTCAACTCCGTATTTTACGCTTGTTGAAGGCAAGGGCTATGTCCAGGATGAATATGTGGGCAGTGCAGTTGAAAACTTGAAAGACAGCCTGGAAAGGCTACTGGAGTATAGGCAGAAGAATGCTCCGAATGTGGAAATTTGCATTGAAAACTCAGGGTATTTCCCAAAATACATCCAAAATGCTCTTGGAAATATAATGAAAGAGCAAAGGCTACATCTGACTTGGGACATAGGCCATTCGTATTTGAACAAATACGATGAGGTGGAATTTTTTAAGAGAAATATTGAAAAAATAAGGGTGAGCCATATTCATGACTATAACGAGCAGGGGGACCACAAGGTCATAGGAACTGGAAATGTCAGCTTCAAGGAGCACATGGAGCTTATGGGAAGCGATGACATGGTATATGTGATAGAAGTGAGGCCTAGGGAAGAGGCTGCAAGGTCGTTTAAAGCATTAAAAAAGATATTATAGAATTATTAGGGGACTGGAGCATCCAGTCCCTTTTGCTTTGGAATACAGTCTCATTGTGCCAATTTAATACACACTATTAACTGGGTAATAATATAATGAAAATATGATGGCTCAAAACAAGTTGTTGCGTGTGGTAGTATAATGAATATAAAAGTGATAGTATGCTTTTAAACTATGATATGATCATTGAAAAGGCGAAAAGAAATTAGGCTGAGCAAAAGGCAAGGTACAAATGTTTTTAAATTATAATCAATTTGCAAAGGGAGATGGATGATGGTGGTAGAGATAGTATGCGTGGGTACAGAGCTGCTTTTGGGGGACATAGTGAATACAAACGCCCAGTACATAGCGTCAAAGACTGCGGAACTGGGATTTTCAAGCTATTATCAGACCGTGGTCGGCGACAACATGGACAGGATAAAAGATGCATTTGAAATTGCATTTTCAAGATCAGACATAGTGATAACTACGGGAGGGCTCGGACCGACTGCTGACGACATGACAAAAGAGGCCGCTGCGGAGTTTTTCGAAAAGGAAATGGTATTTGACGAGAATGCGTGGAAGAACATAGAGGACATATTCAATACAAGGGGAATTGAAATAACAGCGTCCAACAGGAAACAGGCGTATTTTCCAAAGGGGTCTAAGATACTCTATAATGAAAACGGCACGGCTCCAGGATGCATAATAGAGGACGATGGAAGGAAGATGATAATACTTCCCGGTCCGCCAAGGGAAATGGTGCCGCTATTTGAAAAAGAGGCATATCCCTACCTAAGGGGGTTTAGCGACCTTGTAATATTTTCAAAGAACCTTAGGATATGCGGAGTTGGAGAGAGCAAGGCGGCCGAAATGATAAAGGATTTGCTAAATGGAGACAACCCTACTGTAGCGCCGTATGCAAAAGAAGGAGAAGTCGTGTTCAGGATAACTTCAAGGGCGGCAGACGAGCAAAAGGCAAAAGAGATGATAAGCCCCGTTGAAGATAAGATAAGGGCAAAACTTGGAATCAACATATACGGGGAAGGGGACACAAGCCTTGAAAATGAAGTGGGAAAGATTCTCATAGACAGGGATTTGAAAATAGCTGTGGCAGAATCATGTACGGGGGGGCTTGTATGTGCAAAGCTTGTGAACTGTCCGGGAATATCAAGCGTGTTTATTGAAGGGGATATCACATATTCAAACGAGGCTAAAATGAGGTCTCTTGGAGTGAGCGAGAACACTCTTGAAAAATTTGGTGCTGTAAGCGAGCAGGTGGCATCTGAAATGGCAAAGGGAATAGCCATTAAAAACAACTGCAATATAGGACTGTCAACAACAGGAGTAGCAGGTCCGGACGGCGGAACGCCTGAAAAGCCGGTTGGCCTTGTGTATATAGGCATTTACATAAATGGAGATGTAAAGGTCAAAAAGATTACGATAAAGGGAAATCGGGAGAGAATAAGAAAGTACTCTGCTGTAAGGGCATTGGACCTTTTGAGGAGAGAGCTCATGTAAATGAAATAAAAAGAATAATAAAG
>CBDULP010000011.1:0-75378 GCA_965368085.1 uncultured Peptoclostridium sp.
TAGAAATTGACAAAAAAAGCCTTGGAAAATTCAAGACGTTGTGCAGACATATGGGGAAAAGTGCCCACAGTGTAGTTGAAGAATACGTAGACCATGTAATAGAACAAAATCCTATTATATTCATAAGTAAAGAGGAAAATGATGAAGAAAAAAAAGAATTTATAATAAAAATTGACCGTAAAAAAGCTGAAAAGCTAAGGGCGTACTGTAAGCACAAGAACATAACTGTACAAATGCTTCTTGAAAATTTCATACAGACCCAGGTCAGTTCAATGGATATTGCATGACGGTGGCCAGGAGTATGTTGTTTTATGATTGGAACTGCAAAATGGCAGGCGCAAAAGCGACTGCCATTTTTTTAATCGATATCTATTGATTTTTCCTCTATCTTTTCCTTCTTGACCTTTGGGAGGACTATTGTGAGAACTCCGTTTTCAAACTTGGCCGATATTTCGTCCTCCTTGACGTTTTCAAGGAAAAAAGATCTTCTAAGGCTTCCGTAGGTGCGTTCTTTTCTTATATAGCCTTCTTTTTCCTCCTCGATTTCTTGTTTTTTCTCAGCTGAAAGTATGAGGTAGTTGTCTTTCACTTTGATTTTCACATCATCTTTTGTAAATCCGGGAAGATCTGCTTCAAGAATATATTCCTTGTCGGTTTCCCTTATGTCTGTTCTTATAAAGCCTTCTGTGAAAAAGTCAGGTGTTGGGAATTTCCAAAAATCCTCTTCGAACACCTTGTCGAAATATCTCATAAGGCTTCCTTTTTTCCTATCGAATGGCGTTGGCAAGTACATACAAATCCCTCCTTGAAATATACATGTGAAAATTTGCTGTGTATATTATACCCTTGATTGGATTTTATAATCCGCCCCATAAATACAGAAAATTCAAAATAATTTGCAGCCCTTGACAAACTCCATGATATTCAATATATTTAAATAAGGTGAATTTTTTGTTTGAAATTTTTGAAAAATTAAAACTGAATTTTCAAAAAGGCTTTGAAAAGGACAGTAGAAGGGAATAAAGCTTTAAGAGAGAGGGCCATTTGCTGGGAGGCTCTTAGCACAGTTTCTTTTGAATATCACCTTTGAGCCGGGTGGCTGAAATCAGGCAGTTTGCAGTGAAAATAAGCCGTCACGAGAGGGATGCGTTAAATCCCAAGAGTGTTGAACTTTGCATATTGGACTTTGCGTTAGCACAGGCCTTTGAGTGCATGGTTTTTCATTTGGGTGGTACCGCGAAAATATTCGTCCCAAGCCGTAAGGCTTGGGATTTTTTAATTTTAGGCATGAGTAATGCCTTATTGAATAAAATAAGAAAGGGTGGATTAAATGAGTAAATTTGAATCCCTGTGCAGTCATGTAACTGAGACTGAAAAGAAGATAAGAGGATTTTGGGATGATGTGGATATACTAAATGAAAGTATAAAGGCAAGAGAGGGAAAGGCTCCTTTCGTATTCTACGAGGGACCACCTACTGCAAATGGAAATCCTGGTATACACCACGTAATGGCGAGAACGCTTAAGGACTCTGTGTGCAGATACAAGACAATGAGTGGATACCAGGTTAAGAGAAAAGCTGGATGGGACACACATGGACTTCCTGTTGAGATAGAGGTTGAAAAGCAGCTTAGTCTTTCAAGTAAGCAGGAGATAGAGGAATATGGAATAGAAAAATTCAACCAAAAGTGTAGGGAGTCAGTATTCACTTATGAAAAGCAATGGAGAGAAATGACTGAGAGAATGGCCTACCTTATAGACCTAGACAACCCGTATATAACACTTGACAACAACTATATAGAAAGTGTTTGGCACATACTTGACAAGTTCAACAAGGAAGGATATATATACGAAGGACACAAGATACTTCCATACTGCTCAAGATGCGGAACAGGTCTTGCTTCTCACGAGGTTGCACAAGGATACAAGGAGATAAAGACTGACACTGTAATAGTTGCGTTCAAGAGAAAAGACGTAGACGAATACTTCCTTGTATGGACAACTACGCCTTGGACTCTTCCTTCAAACGTAGCACTTACTGTAAACCCTAAAGAGACATACCTTAAGGTTAAGGCTCAGGGAAATGTATTCTATGTGGTTGAAGCGCTTGCTCAGAAGGTTCTTGGAGAAGACTTCGAAGTGATAGAAAAGCTAAAGGGAAAAGACCTTGAGTACATGGAGTATGAGCAGCTTATGCCTTTCATACAGCCGGACAAGAAGGCGTTTTTTGTAACTTGCGCCGACTATGTAACAGTAGAAGACGGAACGGGTATAGTTCACACGGCTCCTGCATTTGGAGAAGACGACTACAACCTTGGAAGAGCATACGGACTTCCGGTAATACAGCCTGTAGACGAGACTGGAAAATTTGTTGATACACCATGGGAAGGCAAATTCGTAATGGATGCGGACCTTGACATAATAAAATGGCTTAAAGCTGAAGGAAAACTTTTCAAGAAGGAAAAGGTTGCTCACAATTATCCTCACTGCTGGAGATGCAGCACTCCGCTTCTATACTATGCTAAGCCAAGCTGGTATATAGAGATGACAAAGCTTAAGGACAAGCTTATAGAAAACAACAACACTGTAAACTGGTATCCAAACTACGTTGGAGAGAAGCGTTTTGGAAACTGGCTTGAAAATCTTAACGACTGGGCTCTTTCAAGAAGCAGATACTGGGGAACTCCTCTAAACATATGGAGATGCGAGTGCGGAGAGCTTGAGTCTATAGGTTCAAGAGCAGAGCTTGCAGATAGAGCTATAGAGGACATAGATGAAAGCATAGAGCTTCACAGACCTTATGTGGACGATGTCCACATAAAATGCAGCAAGTGCGGAGGCACCATGAACAGAGTCCCAGATGTAATAGACTGCTGGTTCGACTCAGGAGCAATGCCTTACGCTCAGCAGCACTATCCTTTTGAAAATGCTGAAAACTTCGATGCGGAGCTTTTCCCAGCAGATTTCATATGCGAGGGTATAGACCAGACAAGAGGATGGTTCTATTCGCTTCTTGCAATATCTACATTCATGAAAGGAAAGGCGCCTTACAAGAACGTTCTTGTAAACGACCTTCTGCTTGACAAGGACGGAAAGAAAATGTCCAAGTCAAGAGGAAACACTGTAAATCCATTTGAACTGTTTGACGAGTACGGCGCAGACGCCCTAAGATGGTACCTTCTTTATGTGTCGCCAGCATGGTCGCCTACAAAGTTTGACATAGACGGACTTAAAGAGGTTCAAAGCAAGTTCTTCGGAACGATAAAGAACGTATATAACTTCTTTACTCTTTATGCAAACACTGACGGAATAGACCCAAGAGAATTCTTTGTTGAGTACAAGGACAGACCTGAAATAGACAGATGGATACTTTCGAGATTCAACAGTCTTAAAAAGGCAGTAGAAGCTGAGTGGGACGTATTCGACCTTACTAAGGTTGTAAGAAAGGTACAGGAATTCACAAATGAAGACCTGTCAAACTGGTATATAAGAAGATCTAGAAGAAGATTCTGGGAGCCAACGCTTACTGAGGACAAAAAAGCTGTATACAACACGACTTACGAGATACTTACACAGCTTGCACAGCTTATAGCTCCAATATCTCCATTCATATCGGAGGAGATATACAAGAACCTTACGGGAGAGACTTCGGTTCACACAAGCTACTATCCAAGATCAAACAGCGAGCTTATATTCGAAAAGCTTGAGGAGAAAATGGATCTTGTAAGAAACCTTGTAACTCTTGGAAGAGCTTCAAGAGAATCTGTAAGAATAAAAGTTCGTCAGCCGATACAAAAGGTAATAGTAGACGGAAAATACGAAGATACGATATCTGACGTAGTTCCTCTTATAAAAGAAGAGCTTAACGTGAAGGAAGTTGTATTCGAGAAGAACCTGAGCGAATTTATGAATTTCAGTCTTAAGCCTAACTTCAAGGTTGTAGGATCGCTTCTTGGAAAGAAAGTCAAGAGTTTCGGAAATGTTCTTTCGGAGCTTGACGCATCAGTAGCTGTTCCAAAGCTTGAAGCTGGAGAAAAGGTAAGCGTGGAGCTTGAAGGTGAAAGCTTCGAGTTTGAAAAAGAGCACGTAATGATAACAATATCTGCAAAAGAAGGCTTCAACGTAATAATGGAGAACAACCTGTTTGTAATACTTGACACTGTTCTTTCTCAAGAACTTATAGATGAGGGATATGCAAGGGAGTTCATCTCTAAGGTTCAGCAGATGAGAAAGTCAAACGGATATGACATGCTTGACAAAATAAAGATATTCTTCGATGGAAACGAAGACATAAACAAAGCAGTAGCGGCGCACAAAGACTATATAATGTCTGAAACGCTTGCTGAATCTGTGGAAGAGTCAAAGTCTGAGGGAATGGAAGTTCAAAACCTTAACGGACACGACACAGGAATAAAGCTTGAAAAAATGTAAATATTGATTTGAAGATATTCAAATTACAAATTGAAGCCCGCCGGAATGTTCCGGCGGGCTTTTATATTGGATTGAAATAATCAGCCGCAGGAAGTGTGCCGATAGGCAGGGATTGGGCTATGGAAGGATGAATGGCCGTAACTTTTCCGTTTTGAGATTTCAGTGCATACAATTATATAAAAATTTCCATTTGGGTATGAATAGAAGAAATGGTCTGGGGAGGGATGCAATTTGAAAATAGGGATTATAGGGCTTGGGAAGATGGGGCATAATCTGGCTCTCAATATGAAAGACAACGGCATAGATGTCGTAGGTTACAGCAGATCGCCTGAAAAGGTGGATATGATGAAAGAGGAAGGGATGCAGGGCGCATATACAACGGACGAGCTTTGTGAAAGCTTTGAAGGGCAAAAGATCATATGGCTCATGACGCCGGCGGGAGAAATTGTGGACAATGTCATAGGGCAACTTGAAGGCAACTTGAGAAAGGGCGACATAATAATAGATGGAGGGAATTCCCACTACAGGGATTCTATAAGAAGATGCGAAGAGCTTGCAAAGAGCGGGGTGAACTTTATTGACGTTGGAACGAGCGGAGGAGTCGAAGGGGCCAGAAACGGGGCCTGCATGATGATAGGGGGTGACGAGGACGTATTTAAAAAGCTTGAGGAGTTGTTCTGGAAGATATGTGTACGGGACGGATATTCATATATTGGAAGAAGCGGAAGCGGGCATTATGTCAAAATGGTCCACAATGGAATTGAATACGGAATGCTTCAGGCCATTGGAGAAGGATTTGAGGTGATTAAAAAGAGCGATTTTGAAATAGACTTTGAGGAGCTGTCAAAGGTGTGGAGCAACGGATCTGTCATAAGAGGATGGCTCATGGAGCTTTGCCAGAGGGCTTTTGAAAAAGACCCTTCACTTGAGACTGTTAAGGGGGTTATAGATTCGTCGGGGGAAGGCCTTTGGACTGTGGAGGAAGCGTTAAGGCTTCAGGTCCCATCGTCTGTAATAGCGCAGTCACTTTTTGCAAGGTATTATTCAAAGGATGCGGATTCATTCTCGGCAAAGGTCATAGCATCTCTAAGAAATGAATTTGGGGGCCACAGTGTAACTAAAAAACAGGGGTGATATTATGTGCGTGATTGTGCTGTTCGGAGGAAGCGGTGATCTCAGCAGAAAAAAGCTAATGCCATCTCTTTACAATCTTCAGTGCCAGGGAAAGCTTTTAGACGACTGCCATATATTTTCAATAGGACGGAGTATCCGAGATGAGAAGGAGTATATCGAAGTGCTCAAGAAAGAAGCTTTTTCAAATTTGAGATTTGGCGCAGATGAAAGGGCATGGAAAAGCTTTTCGTCAAGGATTCGCTACAGGAATTTTGACTTTGGGGACGAGGGAGCATATGAAAGCCTTGAAAGAGAAATATCAGACATTGAAAGCAAAGAGGGGCTTAATGGCTCAAGGATATACTACTTGGCAGTATCGCCCGACTATTTCACGGTCATAACAAACAATCTCGGCAAAGCAGGCATGAACAATGGGATGGGAGTCTCTTACAGAAGGCTTGTCATAGAAAAGCCATTTGGAAGAAGCCTTGAAAGCGCCAGGCTTTTAAACTGTGAAATAAGAAAAGTATTTCCTGAAGAGGACATATACAGGATAGACCACTATCTGGCAAAGGAAATGATACAAAACATTATGGGAATAAGGTTTTCAAATGCTATATTCGAGCCGCTTTGGAGCAGGGAAAGCATAGACAATATACAAATATCGGTGTGCGAAAAGACTGGTGTTCAGGGCCGGGGTGGATATTATGACGGTGCTGGAGCACTTCGAGACATGGTTCAAAACCACATAATGCAGATGCTTTCGCTGATGTGCATGGAGCCCCCTGTATCGCTCGAATCAGATGAGATAAGGGACGAAAAGGTTAGGGTCATAAAGCACATCGGAAAAATAGACGACAGTAATTCAAAAGAACGTGTGGTGCTGGGGCAGTACTCGAGTGGAATGGTCGAAGGTGAAAAAGTAATCGGCTACAAAGACGAATATGGCGTTCCAAAAGATTCTGCCACTGAGACTTTTGCAGCCCTTAAGTTTAAATTGTCGAACAGAAGGTGGAAAGATGTTCCCATATATGTAAGGACTGGAAAACGCATGGGTGAAAAGCATGCGCACATAGTGGTGCAGTTCAAGACTTTTTGCCAGATACACGGATTCGAGCCATACAAAGAGCCTATGCCTAATATTCTTGTAATAAAGATACAGCCAAAAGACGGGGTGTTTTTCCAGTTCAACATGAAAAAACCGGGAAGCACCGAGGAGATAGTCACGGTGAAAATGGACTACTGCAGAAGCTGCGAGTACAGTGAAAACACACCACAGGCGTATGAAAGGCTGTTTGAAGATGTAATAAAAGGCGATGCATCCCTTTTTACGAGGTGGGATGAAATTGAAAACTCTTGGAAGATAATAGACGAAATACTCAGCTGCTGCACGAGAAAGGAGTCGAACATTCATTTTTATGAGGCTGGAAGCATGGGGCCAATGGAATCTGAAAAGCTTCTACAGCGGGACGGCAGAAGGTGGTGGAAGATCTGAAAAAGCTGGATATTTACGACATATCAATGCGAATAAGCGAGGATATGAGCGTATACAAGGACAGGGATGAAAACAGGCCGAGCATTGAAACTGTCAGAAGCTTTGAGGACTCGAGTGCGTATGAATCTAAAATTCATATGAACCTTCATACGGGGACACATATAGACATGCCTCTTCACGTAATAAAAGGCGGAGAAGCTTCTGACGGATTGGATATTGCAAAGCTCATGGGAAGTTGCAGGGTTATAGACCTGACGAGTGCGTTGAGCAGCATAGCAAGGGATATGCTCGAATGCGAGGATTTGAAGAAAGGGGAATTTCTGATTTTAAAGACCAGAAATTCATTTTCCGAAGAATTTGATCCGGAATTTGTATATTTGGAAGGCGAGGCTGCGAAGTTCATAGCAGAAATGGGAGTGCGAGGTGTTGGAATTGACTCTCTTGGAATAGAAAGGGGACAGGAGGGACATCCGGCGCACAGGGCGCTGCTTGAAAAAGGCATAGTCATAATGGAGGGGCTTAGGCTGAAAGACGTTCCTGCAGGGGAATATGTCCTGATGGCTCTTCCGCTGAACATAAGGGGTGTTGAGGCGCTTCCAGCAAGGGCTGTGCTGATTGGACGGGATAGCATGGCGGATCTTATAAAATCGCATGCTAACATTTAGAGGATTGAGCAGTATGTAGAATTTGATGAAATGTGTATTTGAAGAGCATGTTTTTCGCATGGTGAAAAACATTTGAAAAAGCTACTTGGGGATGATAAAATTTCGCAAAAGCAGTATAATATATTGAAAGAATTTTTGGAAAGACAAGGGGGATTAATTAATGGCTAAAATCAATATAGCGCTTTGCCAGATGAATGTCGAGGAAGGCAAGGAGACGAATATAAAAGAGGCTGAAGGACTTATAAGAGAGGCTGCTTCAAACGGGATAGACATGGCTGTGCTTCCCGAAATGTTCAACTGCCCATACGACAACAAGTATTTTCCACAGTATGCAGAAGAGTATCCAGGACAGACAACATCGGCGATTTCAAATCTTGCAAAAGAACTTGGGATATACATAGTTGCAGGGTCAATACCCGAAAAAGACGGCGGCAGCATATACAATACATGCTATATATTTGGCAGAGAAGGCGAGTGCATAGGAAAGCACAGAAAAATGCACCTTTTTGACATAGATATAAAGGGCGGGATTAAATTCAAGGAATCCGATGTACTTGGAAGCGGCAACCAGTGCACTGTGTTTGAAACCGAGTTTTGTAATATTGGGGTTGCAATATGCTACGACATGAGATTTCCTGAGCTTATGAGGCTTATGTCGGTAAAGGGAGATGCAAAGGTTATAATAGTGCCGGCTGCTTTCAACATGACTACGGGGCCTGCCCACTGGAGCACTATAGTCAAGACAAGAGCGCTTGACAACCAGGTATATTTCATAGCGGTCTCGCCTGCAAGGAACATCAAATCCAGCTATACTGCATATGGACACTCCATAATTGCAGACCCGTGGGGCAATATAATCATGGAAGCGGATGAAAAAGAAGATATACTCTATGGGGAGATAGATCTTGAAATGGTAGACAAGGTGAGGCAGGAGCTTCCGCTTCTAAAGCACAGAAGGAAAGACATATATGCACTTAATTACAAGCCTGACGGAATTGAATATTAAATTCTAAAAACTGGGATTAAAAAGACGGGGTGGCTTAAGGCTATTTTTTCAAGTATAATATAAATATAACATACAATGTAAAAAAGAGGAGCCTTCCTCTTTTTTGCATTTGTAAAATAAAAACGGGAAATAGGTGAGTTATAGATGATTCAAGGCGGTAAAAGCAGCTATCAGAATTTAAACGATATGCAACGTAAGGCTGTTATGACTACGGAAGGCCCGCTACTTATACTTGCGGGAGCGGGCAGTGGAAAGACCACGGTTCTTGTAAACAGAATAGGCCACATACTAGAGACGGCAGGAGTATTTCCATCAAACATACTTGCGATAACATTTACCAACAAGGCTGCAAGGGAGATGAAGGAAAGGGTCGAGAAGATACTTGGCGATGAAAGCGATGGAATGTGGATAAGCACTTTCCATTCGTGCTGCGTGAGAATACTCAGAAAGAATATAGACAGGCTGGGGTACACAAGCTCATTTGTAATATACGACAGGTCAGACCAACTTACTCTTTTAAAGGGCACGATAAAGGAGCTCGACATGAACGAGAAGCTCTATGATCCTAAGATGGTAATAGGGCACATATCCGATGCCAAGGACAAGCTTATAAACCCTAAGGAATTCATGAAGACATATAAAGATGATTTTAAAATGTCAAAAATAGCGGCCATATATGAAAGATACCAAAAGAACCTCAAAAAGAACAATGCTCTTGATTTTGACGACATAATAGTAAAGACTGTTGAGCTTTTTGAGCAAAATGAGGAAGTATTGGAATTCTATCAAAGAAAGTTTAAATATGTAATGGTAGACGAGTATCAGGATACCAACAGGGCGCAGTACAAGCTTGTAAGCCTCATATCAAGACTTCACAAGAATCTTTGTGTTGTTGGAGATGACGACCAGTCGATATACGGCTGGAGGGGCGCTGACATCACAAACATACTCAATTTCGAAAATGAGTTTCAAGGGGCGGCAGTCATAAAGCTTGAGCAAAACTACAGGTCCACACAGAATATACTTGATTCTGCAAACTCTGTAATAAAAAACAATAGCGAGAGAAAGTCAAAAAACCTTTGGACAGACAAGCCGGGCGGAGAAAAGATAAAGATATTCAAAGCTATGGACGAAAGGGAAGAAGGAGACTTCATATCGAGGAAGATAAGAGAGCTTAATGAAGGCGAAAATAGCATGGGAGACTTTGCCGTTCTTTACAGGACGAATGCGCAGTCGAGGGCTATAGAGGAAGCTTTTATGAGACAAAGCATTCCGTACAAGATATACGGCGGCCTCAAGTTCTATGACAGGAAAGAAATAAAGGACATAATAGCGTATCTTAGGCTAATACAAAACCCTCTTGACGACATAAGTCTTAAGAGAATAATAAACGTTCCCAAAAGGGGAATAGGCCTTAAGACCATAGAAAAGCTTGAAAACTTCGCATATTCAAATGATGAGAACATATATTCGGCAATGCTTGACATTGAAGACGGGCTTATTTCCACAAGGGCAAAATCGAAAGTGGATCAGTTCGTGACTATAATATCGACTCTCATGGCCATGAACGAGTGCATGAATGTCTCGATTCTTATAGAAAAGGTGCTTGAAGACACAGGATATATGGAAGAACTTGGAAAAGAAAACAGCGTAGAGAGCCAGACCAGGATTGAAAACATAAAGGAGCTCATATCTTCTGCCGTTGAATTCGAGCAGATAAGTGAAGACAAGACCCTTGAGACGTTTCTCGCATCCATATCGCTTGTTTCGGATTTGGATTCGCTTGAAGAGGGAGACGACTACGTTTCGATAATGACACTACACAGTGCAAAAGGACTTGAGTTTCCGGTGGTGTTCATGGCTGGAATGGAAGAGGGCATATTCCCATCGAGCAGGTCGGTGCTTGACGAAGACAGGCTTGAGGAGGAAAGAAGGCTTTGCTATGTAGGCATAACAAGGGCGCAGCAGGAGCTTTACATGACTTATGCAAATGAAAGAATGATATATGGAAGAAAAAACTATGGAACAAACTCAAGATTTTTGAGCGAGCTTCCAAAGGACTGCCTTCAAAGCTATAACGCCAAGATAGACAAGATAAAAAACCATCCGTCAAGCAATATAGACATGAAAGAGATAAAAAAGAACTTCACATTCGGATCTTCGGTGAAGCCGGAAGTGAAAAAGAATATAGACAACAGCGGAATAGATCTTGGAAGCAGGATATCGCATCCTAAGTTTGGAGAAGGAACCATAGTTTCAAAGACTGGAAATGATGTGACAATAGCATTCGAGAACAAAGGTGTAAAAATGATAAACCTCGAATATGTAAAACTTGAAAAAATCTAGTGGAATCCCCCTTTAAAAAAGGGGGATTTTTAGGTATAGTCAATTTATATACTTGAATGAGAGGAGGCAAATATGGATAATGAAAAATTGAAAAAGTTTATAAAATGCACATTGGAGACGATTGCCGTTGACATTGCCATCCTATTGTTTTTTTTGAGGATAAATCCGGTGCTGGAGGAGTTTTTCTCATTGAATATGCATCCGTTTGTAATGGTCAGCGCCGCAGCTGCCCTCAGGTATGGAAACTATCTGGGTGTAATAAGTGCAAGTGTTACATCGATAATTTTCATATATACATACAGTTTTTTGGGAAGGGACATGTACCTTTTCTTTGTCGACTTTGAAAACTACAAATTCCTTATAATGTTTTTTCTGACGGCTGTTGTACTGGGCAGATTCAAAGATAATTACACATACAATATGGAAATGAGCAGTGAAAAACACAGGCTTTTAAATGAAAAATATAAAGACCTCGAGCAGCTGTACGATAAGAACAGGTTTATAAATAAAGAGCTTAAAAAGCAGATAGTGGATTCTGAAAACAGCATAATATCACTCTATGAGATTGCAACGTCCCTGGATTCATTAGATCCCGAGGAAATATATACCCAGACTATGGGGATAATGGCGAGGTTTTTAGGCGCCAGGACCGTATCGATATACATTGTAAATGAAAACAGAGATTTTTTAAGGCTCAAGCTCAGAATGGGAGAAGGGACAGGCCTTGCGAACTCAATAGATATAAAAAACATGCCGTGTGTGAAAAGGATAATAGATGAAAAGCAGACTGTGAAATATGGCGATTCAATGAGTTGCATTAATAACAGCGCAATAATGGGAGCCCCGATAGTTTATGAAGGAAAAACCATAGCGCTTATAAACCTTGAGGATGTTGAATTTGAAAGAGTAACAGACTATTCATACTACCTCTTCAAGCTTATAACGGAATGGATAAACAAGGCGCTTGCGCAGGCCATATCAATAGAAGGACATATAAACAGCCATAAATATTATGAAGATACGAGGATTATGAAATACAATGAATTTAAAGAAAGGCTTGAGGAAGAGAAAAAGCGAAAGATAAGGTTTGGCCTTGAGTACGGTCTTTTGAAGTTCAGCAGTTTGGGCCAGGGTATTCAAAGTACTGACAAGAGTCTGTCCAGGCTTATAAGAGACGTTGACGTTGTAGGATATGATGAGTCAAACGGGGAAGTATACCTCCTGCTTCCGGCGACACCTCAAAAAGTCACCCATATAGTTGAAGAGAGGCTTAAGGGCGAGTTGGAAATCGAACTGGAGAGATTGGCATGATAAGAAAAAAGACATTCATATATGTCCTGGCAATTATTTTGATAAGCGCCGTATTCATACAGGTGGCAAGAAGTGGAACGCTTGAACAGGAATTTTCAATAAACCAAAAAAGTGTACAGGTTTCTGTCAACAGCATAGGGTCTGGCAAAATACCAGATGACTACCAAAGGATGATTGCAATTTATTCTAATGACTATGAGGGTTCAATTGCGCTGCATGACAATATGGAAAAAATACTTTCAATGGCGAAACTGAATTTTGAAATGATTGATATTGATTCCGCACAGGCTATTGAGAAGATCAGCACCGCAAAAAAAGATGACATAATATTGATAGGCACTGAAAAATTCGGGAATATGAAATATGCAAACCTGCATAGCGCACTGGTTTCCAGAGTTGAAAGCGGTATTAGCGCTGTTTTCATGGTCAGGTCATACCAGCCAAGTCTCGACAGGCTCTGCGGCATAGGCAAAAATAGAGGCTATATGAAAGAACCCATATTTGGAATTGAGTTTCATGAAAAATTCTTCCCGGGGCTGGACGAAATCAGCATGGGAAAAGATGACAAGAAGATGCCCCATTCGTCTATGGATGTGTCGCTAAGTGACGACGTGAATCTAATTGCAAGCGCACAAGGATACCCTTTGATATGGACCAATGAATATGGACGCGGAAGGGTTTTATATGTAAACTCCACAATGCTTATGGACAAGGCCAACAGAGGCATGATGACCCAAAGCATAGCGCTTTCGAAAGACAGGTTTGCATATACTATTTTCAATGGAAAAATTGTAAACATAGATGACTTTCCGGCACCAGTAAAACCCGGATCGGATGACATTGTATATGAGCATTACCACATGAATAACAACATGTTTTACAGGAACATATGGTGGTCTTCGCTTTACAATATGGCTAAGAAATACAATATGAAATACACTGGTCTCGTCATAGGCGATTACAATCTGGATACAAGCTCCCCTCTTCCGGAAATAAATATGGAAAGCGCCCATGATATAAAGTATTTTGGAAGAAAGCTTTCGGAGATGGGCGGTGAGCTCGGCATTCATGGGTACAACCACAATTCACTGGCGCTTGAGGGGCAAATGGATTTTGCGGATTACGGATACTCGCCATGGGAGTCGCAGCAGGTTATGGAGGAAGGACTTGACAAGTTGAAGGAGTCCCTTGAATCCATGTATGGGAAAGGCACTAAAATATATACATATGTGCCGACCTCCAACATAATGTCAAATGAGGGGAAAAAGGCTGTCAAGAATGTATTTACAGATGTCAGGGTCTTTGCGGGGCTTTATACCGGAACTCCGGAAAAGGGCGTGCTCTATCAGGAGTTTGGAAAAGACCCGGATGTAGAAGGCGTATATGACTTTCCGAGGATAAGCGCGGGATATGAATACAGTGAAGAGGTGATGTGGAACATATACAGCGGCATAGCACACTATGGGATAGTCACCCATTTCATACACCCCGACGACATTTTGGATGAGGAAAGATCAGGAGGCAAAAATTGGGAGGAAATTGAAAAGGGGCTTGATTCGATATTCGCAGATATATACAGACGTTTCCCTAATATGAGGGGTATGACTAACAAACAGGCTCTTGAGGAGTATGTGAAAAATGAAAACCTCAAGGCTTATGTTGAGTATGGCGAGGGCTACATAAGAATAAGTCACGAGAACATGTCTCCAAGCGCATATCATGTGATAAAAGTTAAAGATGGGAAAATAAACAGTGTAGATGGCGGCAAATACAGTGTTTTAGACGGAGCAAGAGGGCTTTATGTGGTGGAAGCCATGTCTGCTGATGTGTATATAAAAATAGATTATGAAGACTAGGTGATTACATGTATACGATTTTGTGCATAATATGTCTGGCGGCTGAAGTCTGGGCGGTCCTTAAAAATTTGGGGGTGGAATATTTCATAATGCTTCATATAGCAATTGCATATGCATTGTTTGGGGCAAAAAGATTTTCAAGTGCAGTTCGAAACAACGGCATTGAAAATTGCATGGTTATAATGATGCCAATAGGCGGACTGTTTGTACATGTGATTGTGGAGCTTTGCTATAAATTTTTGAAAATAGATGAAAATGTTATAGCGGAGTATGAAGATTATATAAAATACAAGGAGCTCCTGACGCTGCACACGGATATAGATGTTCAAAGGGAGATCAACATACTCAGCCTTGGCGACAGGCTCATGTACTCCTCGTCGGATGAAAAGAAAAGCGCCATAATGAGCCTGAATACGAATGACATAGAAGTCAAGACCGGCGTGCTGAGAAGGGCTCTTTTGGACGAGGACCCGGAAGTGGTACACTATGCAGCATCCACACTAAGCTTCATACAGGACAGATATGAAAAAAAGCTTTTGGATATGGAAAATGAGCACTCCAGAATGAATACCACTTCAAAGCTGTACGAGCTCATATCCGAATACAAGAAGTATTTGAGCCTGGGTTTTGTGGACGAGCTTTCAAGGCCTGTGCATGAGAGCAAATATATAATATGCTTGAAGGAACTTGAGGATAGAAACAGGGGAGATTTCGAGACGAGCATAATGATCACAAGGGAATATATAGAATCCGGAAATATTGAAGGGGCGGGGGAGATGCTCAAAAAGTTAAAGGGCATGCATGCAGACCGATATGAAGTATACATAGAGTACATGCATCTTTGCTACAAGAAGAGGGATTTTAAATCTATAATGAAAACTGCGAAAAAGATTAAGAAGATGGGCCTTAAAGTACCTGAAAGCGAAATGAAAATGGTGGAGTTTTGGGCCTGATGAGGATGGTGAGACATGGAGGTTTGTATTTTGGCGGAAGGTTCATACCCTTACGTTTCGGGAGGCGTATCCAGTTGGATAAATACACTCATACGGGGCATGCCGGACAAGAAATTCAAGATATTTTCTATAATGCCTTCGCTATCGGAGCTGGACGAATACAAATATGAAATACCTGAAAATGTAATTGAGATAAAGACTGTAGGCCTTAAGGATTATGAAAATCTAAACCCGCGCTATTCAAGATTCGTCCCCAGCATAAGCACAGATGAGAAGGTGCAGATAGAAAAGTTTTTGAAAATGGAAAACGACATAGACTGGAGCATCATAAACAATATACTTTCAGATAAGCTCAGGCTTGGAAACCCGGTGCAGTTCCTTCAAAGCAGGATGTTTTGGGAGATGTATAGAAACTTTTATTCACAGCATATGTTCAGGCGGGATTTCAACAAGAGCTTTTGGACTGTAAGATCGATGCTGCTTCCCGTTATAAACCTCATGCAACAGGAACTGCCATCTGCAGACATTTACCATTCAGTATCGACTGGATATGCAGGGCTTATGGCCAGCATAGCAAAGGCTAAAACGTCAAGGCCATTCATACTTACGGAACATGGCATATATGCGAGGGAGAGAGAAGAGGAGATATTAAAGGCAGAGTGGATAGACGAAGATTACCGGAAGTTGTGGATAGATTTCTTCTATTTCATATCCACATGTGCATATGAAAATGCAGACAAAATAGTGTCTCTTTTCGAGCGAAGCAGATTCATACAGCTTCAGCTCGGAGCTCAGCCGGAAAAGACAATGGTTGTTCCTAATGGAATAGACATACAAAGTTTTAATATGGATCACAAACATATGCATGAAAACAATATAGGGGCTATACTCAGAGTTGTGCCAATAAAGGATGTAAAGACTCTTGTAAGGGCATTTAAGATAGTAAAATCAAGCATTTATGACGCCAAGCTCTATCTCATAGGGCCTTATGACGAGGATAAAGAGTATCACAGGGAGGTTGTGCGTCTGATAAAAAGCCTTGAACTGGAAGAGGATGTATACATAACCGGCAGGGTGGACATAATGGAGTACATGGAAAAGCTTGACGTTCTTGTGCTCACATCGATATCGGAAGGGCAGCCTCTTGTAATGCTTGAGGGAATGGCATGCAAAAAGCCCTTTGTATCGACCGATGTAGGAGCCTGCAGAGAGATAGTCGAGGGGGCCGATGATGATTTATTGGGGAAATGCGGAATAATAACCCCTCCCGTATCACCTATGGAAACTGCAGCGGGCATAATGGATATACTAAGGGACAGGAAAAAGGCCAAGGCGATGGGGGATATAGGAAGAACAAGGGTAGAAAAATACTATACAAAAAAGCTGCTTATAGACAGGTATGTACAGCTCTATGAAAGTTTGGGTGATTAAATGGCTGGCATTGGGTTTACTCTCAAAAAACTTTTTGAAGACGAAAGTTATTCCGCAAGAAGCAAGGCGTACGCCTATTCGGCAATCGTAAGCGCGGGTCCTTGGATAGCTGCGGTTATAACGGTCAATGCAATGGTACTGCTTTCAAAGTTATTCATGGTGGGAAATGCACAAAGAGACCTTTTCATGGGAACTATGGTTTACAGCTTTGTTTTTTCTCAAATAATAACTTCTCCATGGCAGCTTCTCATAACAAGGTATGTTTCTGACAGGCTGTACATGAGGGAATATTCACAAATAAGGCCTTCTCTCATAGGTCTTTCAAAGGTGATTTTTGCAATAAGCTATATTGTATCTGTGCTTTATTATTATCCAAAAAATCTTTCTCTGGAATATAAAGTCATGGCGATATATCTGTTTGTATTCATATCACTGGTGTGGATACTCATGGTCTACCTAAGTGCGGTTAAAAACTATGCGATTATATCATGGGCTTATATTGCAGGAGGCATAGTGTCCATAGTGGTTTCAGCAGTACTTTTTAAATATCCTATTGAATTTGCTCAAAATGTGGGGGCTTCAAATCTACTTTTTGCATATATACTCGGCATAACAATGACGTTTGCTTTGCTATTGTACAGTTTTTTAAAGAATTTTGAATCGGACAGCGGCAGGGAGTACGATTTTATAAGGTACATGGATTCATTTCATACTCTGTTTTTCACGGGGCTGTTTTACACTTTGGGACTTTGGGTGGACGATATAATAATGTGGTACAGCAGCCTGGGAGTCAGTATAGAAGATGTGTACAAGTACGCGCCGCTTTATGACAACGGCGTTTTTCTTGCATACCTGACGGTGATTCCGACTATGATACTTTTCATGGTGTCTGTGGAAACGCAGTTTTACGACACATACAGAAAATATTTTGCATTTGCCACGCAGGATGCGTCATATGAGGATATACAGTTGGCTAAAGCTGAGATGAAAACCTGCATATACAGAAATCTAATATATATAATGGAAAACCAGACCATAATATCGATAACATGCATAGTCGGAGCGGGTTTTGTATTTTCTAGGCTGGGGTTGCCGCTTATAGTCAAGGACATATTCAGGATATGCACTCTGGGGGCGCTTTGCAATATATTCGTTCTGATAATAATACTAATACTTCTTTATTTTGAGGCCAGAAATCACGCACTGGCAATAGCAGTAAGTTTTTTAGCTCTTAACAGCCTCTTTACGCTGTATTTTCTGCCGATGGGAGTGGAGTTTTATGGATTCGGATATTTTTCGGGTTCATTTGTAAGCCTTTGCATTGCAATAGTTACAATGATAATATTTTTGAAAGAATTGGATTACCATACATTTGCAAGGCAGCCTCTTTTTGAATCTAAAAGGCAGGGCTTTTTCACAAAGCTGGCGTTAAGGCTTTGTCCAGAAAGGACGAGGCCGACCGAGGAAAGGAGGAGGCTGGATGCCTAGCGTTCAAATTGGAGTGATAGCAGTAGTGGCGGTTATTGCAGTCTGTCTTGTGGGAGCCCATATGAACTTCAAAGACTCTTGGGCCATGCCTGTAAAAAGGGCGGCTCAGGGTTCAATCAATTCGGTAACGGGGCGAGAGGATGACTATGTAATATACTATGGAGATGACAGTGAAGATGCAGTTGAAAAACTTTTGAAGTATGACACTGTTGTCATAGAGCCCAAAAATTTTTCTTGGGAAAATGTATCAAGACTGCAAAAAAGCGGAAGCCGCGTGCTGGGGTACATGAGCGTAGTCGAGCAAAATGGATATGACATGGACTTCATATCGTTAAAGGACGGTTGGTTTTTCATGCCTTACGGAGAAAAAATAAAAAACGAATCATGGAATTCGTACTATATGGACATAAGGGAAAAGGGATACCAGAACTTTCTCCTTAGGCAGATGTATACGCATGTCATAAGCAAGGGTCTTGATGGAATTATGTTTGATACTGTGGGGGATATAGACGACTTGTCATGGGAATATGAAGTCAAGTCGGGGATGAAGGATTCGTACAAAGAGTTTCTGATGAGGATAAGAAAAAACTATTCGAAGCTTTACATTGTTCAAAACTGGGGATTTGAAACATTCTGCACCCATTCGGGACAGCTGGTTGACGGGGTAATGTGGGAAGGGCTTTCAAACGGAATTATGGAAAGCGACCAGTGGAGCAGAGATTGGTTTGAAAAACTGAAGGGGATGGGAATTGACATATATGCGGTTGTTCCAGGCGGAGGGAAGTTCAGCGGATATGGCGATAAAAATACAAATGTTTTCATTTATAAAAGAGACAGTGACATATACGACAGCATAAATTGACAGAGGAGATGACAATATGAAAATGGAAAAGAAGGAAAGAGAATTTGCAAAGGACCTTATAGAATTCATATACAAAAGCCCTACTGCGTTCCACTGCGTAGATACGTGCAGAAGAATGCTTGATGAACAAGGGTTTGAAAAGCTGCATATTGCGGGGGAATGGAATATAAAAAAAGGCGGAAAGTATTATATAGATAAGAATTCATCTGCAATAATAGCATTCACCGTAAACAGCGATAATGTGGAAGAGGAAGGCTTTGGAATAATAGGCTCCCATTCCGATTTTCCTGCAATAAAGGTAAAGCCGAGTCCTGAAATGGTCCAAAGCGAGGGATATTTGAAGCTCAACACGGAGATATACGGAGGGCCCATATTAAGCACTTGGATGGACAGACCGCTTGCACTTGCGGGAAGGGTTGTAACAAAGGGGGAAAGCCCTCTAAGACCAAATGAAACCCTTATAAATATAAAAAAACCTGTGGCCGTAATACCAAATCTTGCAATACATATGAACAGGGAAGTGAACAAGGGGATAGAGCTCAACAGACAGATAGACATGATTCCTCTTATGTCTACAGTTGGCAAAAATTTCAAAAAGGACGGGTTCATAAAAAATCTCATTGCGGAAGAGCTTGAAATAGATATCGAAAGCATAATAGACTTCGAGCTTTATTTTTATGAGTACGAAAAGGGAATGCTCTGCGGAATAGACAGCGAATTCATATCGTCGCCAAGGCTCGACAACATTTCAATGGTTCACGCGAGCATGAATGCAATTTTGGATGCGAGGGCGGACAGGGGCGTCAGCATCGTATGCATATTTGACAATGAAGAGGTAGGTTCCTCGACAAAGCAGGGTGCAGATTCGCCTATGCTCAGGAATGTCATGGAGAGAATATGCATAGGGCTTGGAAAAGACAGGGACGGATTTTTCAGGGGAATGTACAATTCATTTATGATATCTGCAGACCTTGCGCATGCCGTTCACCCGAACAAGCCTGAAAAGAGCGACCCTACAAGCAGGCCTGTGGTAAATGCGGGACCTGCAATAAAAGTAAGCGCAAACCAGAGCTATACGACTGACGGGTTGTCGGCTTCAATATACGAATCGATATGCGAAGACGTAAAGATTCCATGCCAGAGATTCCTTAACAGGTCGGATGAAAGGGGCGGATCCACTATAGGGCCGATATCATCGACCCACCTTGACATACAGAGCGTCGACGTGGGAAGCCCGGTGCTTGCAATGCACTCTGCAAGGGAGCTTGGTGGGGTGAAGGACCACAGCATGATATACAGGAGCTTTGTCAAGTTTTTCGAGCTGTAAAAGGCATGTGATGTATAAACCTGCCGGACCGCTTATGCTTTGAAGTTGTCAGAAGCTCATGCCGCCTGCTGGCCGGGAACATTTGAAATTCCCAAGCTCAAACAGCCAAATGTTCCAATCGGCTATCGTGCGGCATTTCGTTGGACAGCTTTTGCAAATCTCCAGAAAGCCGGAATGGTTCATACAATGCACATGCTTTTCTATTTCCAAAAGCTTGTGAAATATTTCTTGAAATTCATTTTGTGATATAATTAAATATATAGTTTATGAATGCAGGCTGATGCAACTAGCCTGCATATCTATTGCATGGGAATAACGTGAAAAATATTTGGAGTGATTATTTTGGCGGAGCTTTTTCAGCATCTTGTAAACAATCTGGGGTATGTAATAGTAATAACATTTTTTATATCCAGATTTAAGGGTTTTAGGCAGATAATAATAAAGGAAAAATTCAAAACGGCGGACATAGTTTTGCTTACTGTGATATTCGGCACATTTGGGATAATCGGAACATATGTCGGAATAGACGTAAATGGTGCTATAGCAAACACAAGAAACATAGGAATAATGGTAGGAGGGATACTTTGCGGACCGTTTGTGGGGATCGTGTCTTCGGTCATTGCGGCGGTTCACAGGGTGGCAATAGACATAGGCGGAATAACTGCCGTTCCATGCGCAATATCCACTGTGGCGGGAGGCGTAATGTCAGGCCTGATATATAAGAGGGCGAAGCTCAAAAACAGATGGATATGGGGTCTTGGCGGCGGAATAGTTGTGGAAAGTCTGAGCATGCTCCTAATACTCATAATGTCAAAGCCCTTCGATACGGCATATCAGATAGTAAAGGACATATACATTCCAATGATGATGGTGAACGGTGGAGGAATAGCGATAGTAATACTAATGATAGAAAACATATTTGAAGAGCAGGAGGAGATAGGGGCGAAGCAGTCAAAGCTTGCGCTTGAAATAGCCAATATGACCCTCCCGTATTTCAGGGATATCAATCCAAAGTCGCTTGAAAACGTATGCACAATAATAAAGGAAAAAGTAGGCGCGGACGCGGTCGCTATAACAGACAGTGAAGCCGTGATGGCGCATGTGGGAATTGGGGGAGACCACCACATAGAGGGACAGAATATACTGACTCATGCCACTGAAGATGTCATAAGGCAGGGGAGGATAAGCGTGCTTCAAAGGGCTTCGGAGATAGGCTGCAGCCACCCGGGTTGTCCGCTCAAATCGGCAATAGTGCTTCCGCTTAAGGAAAACGACAGTGTTATAGGGACGCTCAAGATATATTATGGAAAAGAAAACGTGGTGCTTCAAAGCAGTATAATACTGGCAAATGGGCTTTCGCAGCTCATATCCACCCAGATGGAATTGAGCAAGATGGAAAAGCTCAGGGAAATGGCCACAAGCGCCGAACTCAAGGCCCTTCAGGCTCAGATAAATCCGCATTTCATGTTTAACGCGCTCAATACAATAGTTTCATTCATAAGGATAGATCCGGACAAGGCAAGGGAGCTTATAATAGACCTGTCGACTTACCTGAGGCACAATATAGGAAGCGACGATCAGCTTGTAGACATAAAGAAAGAGATGGAGCATGTAAACGCATATGTCAAAATAGAGCAGGCCAGATTTGGAGACAAGCTCAGTGTGGTTTGGGACATAGATGATGACATAGACATTAAAATACCTTCATTTCTCATACAGCCCCTTGTTGAAAATTCGATAAAGCACGGGATACTAAGAGGCGAAGGCTTTGGAACCGTGAGGATAAATGCAAAGAGAAGCACTGAAGGCGTTAAAGTGTCCATAGAAGACGATGGAATAGGAATATCGCAAAAGATGATAGACTGCATTTATTCAGGGGAAGAACCGGACAGGACGGACAGGGGAGGAATAGGCCTTTCGAACGTACACAACAGGATAAGGCTCATGTATGGAAAGGGCGTAACTATAGAAAAGCTCGATAAGGGAACTAGGGTCAGTTTTGTTGTAAAATAGGAATTGTTGGAGGTGAATGGTTTGAACTGCATAATTGTCGACGATGAATTTCCTGCAAGAGAAGAACTGAAATATTTTATAAGAGAGTTTAGCGATATAGACATAACCGGGGAATTTGACAATCCTCTTGAAGCGCTCAAGTACATTGAAAAACAAAACGTGGATATCATATTCCTGGACATAAGCATGCCGGGGCTTGACGGGATATCACTGGGGCGCATAATAAGCAGATTCGAGGAAAAGCCCAAGATAGTCTTCATAACGGCATACAGGGAGCATGCCATAGACGCATTTGAAGTAGACGCTTTTGACTATATATTGAAGCCGTATTCAAAGGACAGGATAATAGGGCTCCTAAAAAAGCTCCAAAAAAGCAGTGAAAAGACATATGGTGAGTCCGTAGAAAAGATAACACTTTGGAAGGACGAGCGGATAATAGTGCTCGACGTTGACGACATATATTACTGCGAGGCAAGCGAGAGGACTACCAGAGTGTATGCCAAAGATGAGAGCTATATTGAAAACACCAGCATATCAGACTTTTACAAGAAGCTTCCAAAGGACAAGTTTTTCAGGACGCACAGGTCGTATATAGTCAATCTGGACAAGATAAAGGAGATAATACCCTGGTTCAACAACACATACAACATAAGGCTCAAAGACGATGTGGGCGAGGTTCCAGTGAGCAGAAGCAACATAAAAAGCTTTAGAAAAATAATGGGAATATAGGCAGGAACACAGAGCAGATTATCTGATTGCAGATAATGTGCTTTTTTTTGCAACTCATGCGGAATATACAGAAAACTCTTGAAGCGGTACTATAATGAGATTAACAGACAAGACGTTGAGCGTTTGTGAAAACGTTTTACAAAATGAAGAGGAGGAAATTTTATGATTACGTTTTTCGCTTCAATTGCACTTCTTATAATAGGTTATTTTGTATATGGAAAAGTTGTAGAAAACGTATTTGGAATTGAAGATTCAAAGCCTACTCCGGCGGTTGAAATGGCAGACGGCGTGGACTACATTCCGATGAGCTGGCCGAGGATATTCCTGATCCAGTTCCTTAATATTGCAGGGCTTGGACCGATATTTGGAGCCATAGCAGGTGCGCTTTGGGGACCCGTGGCGTTTTTATGGATAGTATTCGGCTGCATATTTGCTGGAGCGGTTCACGACTACTTCTCGGGAATGCTTTCTATAAGGCACGGAGGAAGCAGTATACCTGAGATAGTAGGCTTTTATCTTGGAGACAAGGTAAAGCAGATAATGAGGGTTTTCACGGTAGTGCTTCTGCTGCTTGTAGGCGTTGTATTCGTAATGGGCCCTGCGGGACTTTTGAGCAATATTACGGGCATGAACTCGACAATATGGGTAGGCATAATAATAGTATATTACCTATTGGCTACAGTTCTTCCGGTAGACAAGCTTATAGGAAAGATATACCCGTTGTTTGGAGCATCTCTTTTGATAATGGCTTTTGGAATCGGTGGAGGAATAGTGCTCAAGGGATATTCAATTCCTGAACTTACACTTGCAAATCTGCACCCTAAATCAGTTTCAGTATTCCCTTTCCTTTTCATAACAATAGCATGTGGTGCTATATCTGGATTTCACGCGACACAGTCGCCTCTTATGGCAAGGTGTACTCAAAGGGAAAGTGAAGCTAGAAGGATATTCTACGGTTCAATGATAGCTGAAGGGATAATAGCGCTTATATGGGCCGCGGCTGCAATGTCGTTCTTCGGGGGGACAGAAGGCCTTGCGGGAACACTTGCAAACGGAGGACCTGCAGTAGTGGTAAACCAGATTTCATCGACAATACTTGGAAAAGTCGGCGGAGTTCTTGCCCTTCTCGGAGTGGTTGCATGTCCTATAACTTCAGGAGACACTGCATTCAGAAGCGCAAGGCTTGCGATAGCGGATGCAATAGGGCTTAAGCAGGACAAGCCCAAGAACAGATACATGGTTGCAGTGCCTCTTTTCGCAGTGGGCATAGCACTTACAATGATGGACTTCTCGATAGTATGGAGATATTTCTCATGGGCGAACCAGACGCTTGCAATGATAGTGCTTTGGGCTTCGGCGGCATACCTTGCCCAAAAAGGAGCTTTCCACTGGATGTGCAGCATCCCGGCTGTGTTCATGAGCGCAGTGACTACGGCATATATACTTCAGGCGCCAGAAGGATTCAGCCTTCCAGCGCAAATGTCAAACATTGCTGGAATAGTAGTTTCAATAGTATTCCTCGGGCTTTTCATGAAAAACATAGGAAAGCAGGAGATGGATACAAAAAAATCGACAGTAGCTTAATCTTATATAAATCCCCCTTTGTAAAACAGCTGCAGTATATATATCTGCGGCTGTTTTGACGTTCATATATTGAAAATTTTTATTAATATAGGGATAGCTGTTTGTAATTGGCATTTGTGGAATCTTATTTCATTGACAAATTATGATTATAGATGTAAACTGATAAGCGTTGAATAAAAGTTTCGGAAATATTTCGAAAACTTCAAAAAAGTTTTTATGGAGTACATAATCATAAAAAGGCATATATGTGGCTGAATGTCATTGGAGATATCCAAAAGGGTAACCCAAGGAGCAAGGAATGGAAAATGCGATGATCCGTTTTGAAACTCTCAGGTCAAAAGACAATGGCAGGACACGCCCCTGGAGAGACCCGTAAAGGGCATCGAAGAAGAAACCCAGTGATTTGGGGAATCTTTCAGATAAAAGGACAGGGTATGAATCTGCATGTGGGATTTTTTACATGCAGATTCATATACTGTCTTTTTATATTTCGAAAATAAAACCGAAAATAATTGGTGATATAAATTTCGGAGGTGTTTTAGGTGAATGTTTTCATAGTTGAAAAGGACGCCAGCATAGTTGAAAGGCTGGAAAAGATAGTTAGGGACAGAAAACTGGGAAGTATAATAGGGCACTGCAGCGATGTGGAAAATGCAGAGGAAAAGATAATGAAGTTTAGTCCCGACATGGTCATAGCGGACATAATGATGACCGAAAACGAGGGAATGTCGTTGATAGGAAACCTCAAGAGAAAGCTTTCGAATACACAGGTAATAGCTTTGTCCGATGTCTCGTCGAAGGATGTTGTGGCCAAGGCGTATGAAAAGGGTCTGGACTATTACATATACAAGCCAGTAAATGAAGTCGAGGTGGGAAATGTAGTTAAAAACCTTAAAAAGCAGTTTGAAATGAAAAAACTGTTCAACCAGATGAAGGGGTTTTTTGACACTTCGGTGCTTCCAGAGGTGGCGGAGCAGCCGCAAAAGAGCGTGGACTGCAAGGTAAGAGAAGTGATGAGGAATATAGGCATAACAGGGGAGTGCGGAAGTGCGGACATAATGAAAGTCGTAAAATTCCTTATAGAATCGGGACAGACAATGGACGACTACAAGATTAAAGAAATATGCCTAAAGTTCACCGACAATTACAAGACAATGGAGCAAAGGATTAGAAGGACAGCAACTGTGGGAATCATAAATCTTGCAAACATGGGGATTGAAGACTACATGGACGAGACTTTTATTGAATACTCAAAGGGCCTGTACAGCTTTGAGCAGGTTAAAAGGGAAATGGACAGCATAAGGAGAAATGGAAAGCGCGGTGGAAAGATAAACCTCAAAAAATTCATAGACGGCATAATATTCTATGCGACGAAATAAAATAGTGACTACGAAGCTGCGCAGGACGTTCCTGTGCAGTTTTTTATTTGCAGGAGATCTTGGAGCCAGCAGAACAAAATTGTCTTTAAGCCGCAGCTTGGGATTTCTACTATCTCATTCACAGCTGAACTCCGGGAAACTTTGAAACTCACTGCGTTCAAACAGTCAAAGTTTCCAGCGGATTCAGGGTGCATTTCAATTGGAAGTCCATCAAGCCGGATTGGTTCATACAATGCACATGCCTTTTGTAGCTTTGTATAATTATGTGAAAAGTATTTAGAATACAAGTATGTATGTGATTGTAAATATACATATTAAATTTCATTCAAAGCATGTTTTATAGTAGAATATAGATATAATTAAACTTCAAATGGAGATAAAAAAGGGGATATAAAACATGAATGGACTTTTTCTTCAGGGAGGCGGTGCAAAAGGTGCATTTCAGGCCGGAGCAATATATGGATTCCATGAGATGGGAATGAAATTTGATGTTATAAGCGCAACGTCCATAGGAGCCATAAATTCATATTATGTGTATATGGGGGAATATGAGAAACTCATTGAATTTTGGAACAATGTAGATGAAGACGTGTTAAGAGTCAGCGTGCACAGGGGAATAACAATAGATAACTCATACCTCATAGAGCCGCTGCACAGGCTTAAAGGAGCTAACAAAGCGGTTAAAAGCATAAAAGTCAACTATGTGAGCGTGAAGGATTCAAAGCTTTGCGAATGCTGCAGCGATATCACAAGGCTTTCGGACAAAGAGGCCATAGAAAAGATATCATACAGCTCGAGCCTCCCCCTCAGGATGGAAGGCGAAAAGCCGATTGGAGAGATACTGAAAGAGTTTGATTCAAGCGTGGTTTTTGAAAAGTTCAGGGAAGATGTAGAAAAAGGGACATATAACGGATATAATCTTGACGGAGGGATATTGAACAACAATTTCGTGCAGCCTTTTGAAAAGAAACGCGTCGATAGGCTTTTTATGATATCCCTCAAAAATGAGTATGAAATTCCAGAAGGGATAAAAAACAGCTATACAAAAGAGCAAATTGTAGTTCTAAATCCAGCTAGGGAGATAAAGCCTTTTGACACATTGAGATTCGAAAAGGATTTTTGCAGGGGAATGTTTGAAGAGGGCTACAATGCAGTCAATAGCATGGTTGCCTCGGGGAAATTATAGACTAGAGACAAGAGGGTGATTTTGGATGAAAAACATGATTAAGCTTGGAGACCTTTTGGTCAAAGTCGGGAAAATATCACAGGAGCAGCTTGAAAACGCTCTTGAAACTCAAAAAAAGGTCAAAAAGAAACTGGGAGAGGTTCTTAATGATCTGGGATATGTTACAAATAGGGACATAATAGAAGTTCTTGAGTATCAGCTCGGAATTCCACATGTTGACCTTGAAATGTACGACATAAATATAAATGCTCCAAAACTCATAAGTGAAAAGTTTGCAAGGGAAAATGTTCTGGTTCCCATAAAGATTTCAGATGAAGACGTAATGGTTGCGATGGCGGACCCATTTGACATAATAGCGATAAGTCAGCTTGAAAGAATGATTGGAAAGCGCGTAAGCCCGTC
Source organism: uncultured Peptoclostridium sp. (assembly GCA_965368085.1). GTDB lineage: Bacteria > Bacillota > Clostridia > Peptostreptococcales > Peptostreptococcaceae > Peptoclostridium. The sequence goes on from CBDULP010000011.1 coordinate 27,576, forward strand.
TATTGCAACTGAAGATGACATAAAAAACACAATAGACAAGTATTATAGGTCTGAAACTGTGAAGAAGGCGGTAGAGGAGTTCAAAAGGGAATATGAATTCTCGGACGAAGAGATAGAGTCCAACATATTGAATGAAGTTAATGACGCTCCCATAGTAAGGCTTGTCGACTCAATAATAATGCAGGCCGTCCAAAGCCGTGCAAGTGACATACACATAGAACCGACGGCAAACAGCCTGAGGATAAGATTCAGGGTGGATGGGGAACTAACTGACGTTATGAAGCCTGAAAAAAATACTCACGGGGCTATAGTTACGAGGATAAAGATAATGGCCAAGATGAACATAGCTGAAAAAAGGCTCCCTCAAGACGGAAGGATAGAGATGAATGAGGAAAAGAGGAACCTGGACCTGAGGGTGTCCACAATACCTACAATATATGGAGAAAAGGTCGTAATAAGGGTTGTGGACAACACAAAATTCCTAAAGAAAAAAAGTGAGCTGGGACTTTCAGAGGCAAACATAGAAAGGTTTGAAAAACTTTTAAATCTTAAAAACGGAATAATACTTGTTACGGGACCTACGGGGAGCGGTAAGAGTACCACTCTCTATGCAGCGATGAATGAACTAAATGATTTCAGGAAAAACATAGTCACTGTAGAGGACCCTGTTGAATACAGAATGGAAAACATAAACCAGATACAGGTAAATTCAAAATCTGGGCTTACATTTTCAAGGGGGCTAAGATCAATACTGAGGCAGGACCCTGACATAATAATGGTCGGAGAGATAAGGGACCATGAGACGGCAGAAATGGCCGTAAGAGCCGCAATAACAGGTCACCTGGTGCTTTCGACTCTTCACACGAATGACGCGGCATCGTCGATATCAAGACTTCTCGACATGGGGATAAAAGCATACCTTGTTTCGGCTGCGGTAAAGGGAATTATAGCGCAAAGGCTTGTAAGGACAATATGTCCTTATTGCGAGGAAGAGTATGTTCCGACTGAGGACGAATTGGCGTTACTGTCCCACAATGCGTGGCGCATTGATGGAAATACCATAAAAAGAGGACAAGGGTGCAGGCTTTGTAACTACACGGGATACAGGGGAAGAAAGGCCGTGCATGAAATACTTATTGTAGATAGGCATATAAGGCAGATGATATTTGATGAAAGCAAGATTGAGAGCATAAATGACTACTCGATTGAACAGGGAATGAGGACTCTTCAGGATAACTGCATAAGCCTTATAATGAGTGGTGAGACAACTATAGAAGAATATGTGAGAACTATGCACATATAGAGTACGTAAAAACATTATTTCTTGGAGGATTTAAAAAATGGATATAATAAGCCTTGCTAAACAAACAGTTGACATAGGCGCTTCAGATCTTCATTTGAGCGTTGGAATACCACCGGTTGTAAGGATTGATGGGAAGCTTGTAAAGCTTGATGAATATCAAAGGCTCATGCCTGATGACATAGAAAAGATAGTTTTTGAATTTCTTGACGAAAAGCATCAGGAGATCCTGATAGAAAAAGGGGAAGTTGACTTTTCTCATTCACAAAGGGGAATAGGAAGATTCAGGGTAAATGCATACAGGCAAAGGGGAAGCTATTCAATGGCTCTCAGGGTGGTGGCGCTTGATATTCCGAGCATAGACGAGCTAAGGCTCCCTCAAATACTGAAGGATTTTTCGCTCAAGAAAAGAGGCCTCGTGCTTGTCACAGGACCTACGGGGAGCGGAAAGACTACAACACTTGCCGCAATGATAGACCATATAAACAAGAACAGGAACTGCCATATACTTACGCTTGAAGACCCTATAGAATATCTTCACAAGCACGATAAGGGAATAGTCAATCAGAGAGAGATAGGCAACGACAGCATGACATACAGCAATGCATTAAGGGCAGCACTGAGGCAGGACCCTGATGTGATACTTATAGGGGAGATGAGGGACCTTGAGACAATATCAATAGCTCTTACGGCTGCTGAAACAGGCCACCTTGTATTTTCAACTCTTCACACAATGGGTGCAGTATCCACTATAGAGAGGATAATAGACGTATTCCCTCCTGCTCAGCAAAACCAGATAAAAATACAGCTTGCAAGCGTGCTTCAGGGCGTATTATCACAGCAGCTTGTAAAAAGGCTTGACGGTAACGGAAGGATAGCGGCAACTGAGATAATGGTGTGCAATTCAGCAATAAGAAACCACATAAGGGAAGGCAAGACCCACCAGATAATGAGTTCACTTCAAACTGGTGTTAAATACGGAATGCATACCATGGACAGGTCGATTGCAGAGCTTTACAGGGACGGAATAGTGAGCTACGAGGATGCTCTTGCCTGCGCATTCGACAAGGAAGCATTTTCAAGATATGTGTAGACTAGTGTAAGGAAGGTGTATTGATGGCGGAATATATATATGCTGCTAAAGGATCGAAAGGTGAAAATATAAAAGGGGTGATCGATTCAAGGTCTGAAGGAGAGGCGGCACAAAAACTCAGGGAAAAGGGCCTTTATCCGACGAGCATAAGGCTTCAAACTGCGGCAAACAGGGACCTGAAAATAAGCCTTCCCCAAAAGATAAAGACAAAGGACATAGCTCTGATGTGCAGGCAGTTCTACTCAATGCTTGATTCGGGGATTTCAATACTTGAATGCGTCGAGGTGCTTAGAAGGCAGACTGAAAACAAAAAACTGGCCCAGTCTCTTGAAGATGTATACCAGAAGCTTCAAAAAGGGCAGCTGCTTTCGGCTTCGATGAGACAGGAAAAGGGCGTATACCCAGAAATACTGATAAACATGGTCGAAGCGGGAGAAGTATCCGGACAGATAGATGTCATAATGCAGAGGATGGCCGTTCATTTTGAAAAGGAAAATTCCATAAACCGGAAAGTGCAGTCTGCAATGACCTATCCAATAATAGTGATATCAATAGCCGTGCTTGTGGTCTGGTTTCTAATCAGTTTCGTGCTTCCGAGCTTCATAGACATGTTTTCGGGGGCTGGCGTTGAGCTTCCGCTTCTTACAAGAATGCTTCTCAAGGTCGGGGGATTCACAAAGAACTACTGGTACATTGTATTTGGAGGGCTGTTTGGAGGGTCTTACGTCCTTGGAAAATATATTCAGACGGACGAGGGAAGGTACAGGATTGACAAAATGAAGCTTGCATTTCCAATTATAAAGGATATGAACACCAAAGTTGCGACTTCGAGGTTTTCGAGAACGCTCTCAACGCTTATGGCAAGCGGAGTCCCAATAATACAGGCTATGGACATAGTTAAAAATGTAATAGGGAACGCTGTCATATCGAAGAGCATAGACGAGATAATGGATGAGATTAAGCGTGGGGAAGGGCTTGCAAATCCGCTTGCAGCGCTTAAGGTCTTTCCGCCCATGCTGATATCAATGATAAAGGTGGGCGAGGAATCGGGAAAGCTCAGCGACATGCTTGAAAAATCGGCCGACTATTACGACGCTGAAGTCGATGATGCCATAACGAGAATGACCACGCTGCTTGAACCCATCCTGATAGTGGTAATGGCGGTAATAATAGGAAGCATAGTTATGGCGATAGTTCTACCTATGTTCGACATGTTTCAACATATAGGATAAAAAGAGAAGGAAATTATAATATGCAAACTTGATTACATTGACAAAACGTTTAAAAATTTAATATTAAAAGCCTGAGGCCTAGAAAATTTTGGGGCTTAAAGACTAAAAAAATACACAAAAATACAAGCTTGAAATGCTTGAAATTCCTTGAAAAATGGCATGAAAAATAGTAGAATTAAAGTGTAGAGCATGTGATTTTATTTACAGTTCATTTTAAAATTTGCCGAAGACGTCTAGGTGAAATTTTTATATTTATAAGGGTGACTATGCCCGGAAAAATGTACATGTATTAACATTACATATGTGGTGAAGAAAACGTTCAGTGAGGATAACTTATGTAGAGTTATTTGTTTAGCAAGATGATGGAGATGATTGAGTGAAAAATTTTTTAAAAAAGATGAGGAACATATTGAGTCAGCAAAACAATGAAAAAGGGTTTACGCTGATAGAACTTATAGTTGTTATAGCAGTTCTTGGAATGATAGCTTCCATAGCCATACCGAAAGTCGGCAACATAACGAGCAGGGCGAGGGAGCAGGCGGATGCTTCAAATATCCAGATACTTCAAAGTGCCGTGGAAAGATATAATGCAGAGAATGGGGATTATCCGGATGAGCCAGATGATTTGGATGGATATATTGACAAATTTCCAGTTCAAAAAGAGGGGAGTGGACCGTTCTATTTTGATGTATCTAAAGGAATGGTTTTAAAGTCTAAGCCTTCTGGTGGAGATGCTGATAGTAAAGACTTCGCATTTGAATAGAAGTACATGTAAATTATATGGTTGATCATATTAAAAAAAACAATAAATGAAAAATTCTTAGGAGGGGTACATAATGAAGAAATTATTTAAACAGTTGAAAAATAAGAAAGGATTTACGCTTATAGAGCTTATAGTTGTTATTGCAGTTCTTGGAATGATAGCGGCTATAGCTATACCTAAGGTGGGAAGTGTAACAAGTAACGCAAAAGATAAAGCGGATGAGCAAACTGTTACCATTTTAAATGAAGCAGTGCAGAGGTATAAGGCGCATAATGGAGTTGTGCCTGGAGATTCAGATAAAACAGTTATTAATGAACTGAAAAATGCTACAGCAGACGAAGGTGGACCATATTTAGGTAGTGATATAATAGAACCGACAGCCGCTGGTGACGGTGTTGAGTTGCCATCAGGGGATAAAGCTACGTATGATAATGCTAAAGAAGAATTTTCAGAATAGGACATTGATAATGTAGCTGATTAAGAATAACAATACTTGGCACGAATATATTCTAGGGTAATGGAGTTGTCGGCTAAATGCATATACACATGAATTAATTATTTTAAAATTACAGGGAAGCGAATGATTTCGCTTCCCTGTTTAGTACCACGATATATAATTTATATAAATTTTATATTATATTTTTAATTTTTAGGGTTATTTAGTGACGAACAACTTTACAAAAGGTATTTGCATGGTATGAATTAGTCTGGCTTTATGGAGCTTTGTAGGATTGTCCAGCGAAATTCGGTCAGAGAGCCGATGGAACCTTTGACTGTTTGAACGAAGTGAGTTTCAAAGGATTCCCGGCTTCTGGGCCGAATGAGATGTGTGACAGGCCCAAAGCGCAAGATGTCCGGACGTTCATACCACCAAATACCACTATTAAATACCACTATAAAAGATTTTGAGGAGATTTTATGGAAAAAATGGATGCTATGCAAATGGTTATCTACGCATGCGTTTTGATACTCGGACTCTCGGTCGGGAGCTTTCTGAACGTATGCATATACAGGATACCGCTTAAAAAATCAATATCGTTTCCACCGTCATCGTGCACAAACTGCGGCAAGAAGCTTTCTCCATTTGAACTTATTCCAGTTGTCAGTTACATGCTTTTAAGAGGCAAATGCAAAGGGTGCGGCGCTGGAATATCTGTAAAATATCCTGTGGTGGAAATGCTTACAGGTTTTTTGTTTGTCTGGGTGTTTAGTGTTTTTGGCGTTTCAGCAACATTTTTGAAGTATGCGCTTCTTGCGAGTGTGCTTGTGGTCGTTTCCCTTATAGACCTTGAGCACCAGATAATACCGGATGAAATAGTTGTATTTTCGATTGCGGCAGGAATAATAATGAATATTGCTGCCAGGGATGTAAGCCTTACGAACTCGGCGATAGGCTTTTTTGCGGCAAGTGGAATACTTTTGATGCTGGCTATACTAACAAAAGGCGGCATGGGCGGCGGAGACATAAAGCTCATGGCGGCTGTGGGGCTTTTCATAGGAACTGGGCCAGTGCTTTTAGGACTCTTTTTATCATTCATAATAGGTGGAATCATATCTTTCATACTGATACTTTTTAAGATAAAGGGGAGAAAGGACTATATACCATTCGGGCCTTTCCTTTCGATTGGAAGCTTTATATCGGCTCTTTTCTATAGTGAAATAATTTACTGGTACATTATGAGACTGTAGGGGGATTTTGAAGTTAAATACATGTCGGGGCAAAAGACAGATTTGCAAGGGGGCGGTGATGAATGAAAAAACTAAAAATCAAAAAAAAGCATTTTCAAAACCGTCTTGAATATATTAAGAAACTGACGGGAAGCAACGGTGGATTTACGCTTATAGAGATAGTGGCGGTTATTGCGATAATGTCGGTTTTGATGGCACCGCTTTTAGGGATATTTAACGCCGGGCACAGCTCGTTTTACAGGGAGGACGAAAACGTAAAGGCGACAAGGTGTGCGAGGATTGCCATGGAAAGGGTAGTGGAGGCAGTCAGAAAGGCGGATGTTGAGGAATCGACAAATGGCGAAGGCAATACTGTGTACAATTACGACATAAAGTATGTTGAAGGAGGTTCCATGAAAGTCAAAAGTGATGCATCATCCGGGGAATACACATTGATAGACGCTGAGTATGCTTTTGATGGAATAGATGGAGTAGAGGAGTTTGAAAATAAGAATGTTGCGATGGAGATATATCTTGATGATGGCTCAGAGCTTTCAGGAGAACTTCCAGAAGGAAGAAAAATAGTAATGGTGAAAATTACTGTAATGATAGATGAAAAAAGAACGAAGGACTATCAGGTGTCAACGGAAGTATACCTGAGAAACAACTAGGGGGATTTGCGATGAAGGGCAAGCTTGTGGGAATAGACATAGGTCGAGGCACTGTTAAAATGGTGTGCGGAAGCCTTAAAAAAGGTGAATTCAAAATAAAGGGGTACAAGATATTCAAAACGCCCAAGCATGCATTCATAGAAAATGGAAGCATAAATGAAAAGGTGTTTTTGGAAGATGATACATACAGGCAGATTCCTGGTTTGATAAAGGACATGGGCTGTAAAGGGAAAAAATGCAGTATAAGCATATCGGGAAAAAATATAATACTGAGGGAGAGGAAGCTTCCTTTTGTGGCTGAAAAGGAGCTTGGTGAGATAGTGACTCTGGAAGCACAAAGTTTTTTGCCCGGACCTTCTGAGGAATTTGTGGTGGATTACAGGGTCATAGACAAGGTTGAAGAAGGTGGGAGCGAACTTTTAAAGGTTCTTATAGTTGCGGCCCCGGTGGATTTGGTAAACAGCTACATAAGCCTGGTAAGCAAGGCGGGGCTTAAGGTATCTGCAGTAGACATAGGGTCGAGCTGTATAACCAATTATGCGAAAAGATATATCCTGGATGAGGATTTCAATACTCTCATAGTAGATATTGGATATGCCACGACGAGGTTTGTAATGTATAACGGAATGAATTATTTTGCAGAGCTTGAAGTGGATATCGGTGGAAATGAAGCTACAGTGTCTATTGCAAATTTTTTGGAAATGGACGAAGATAAAGTTGAGCAGAAAAAGTTGAAAAAGGGAAAAATGGTTAAAGAGGAAGACATGGATCTTTCGCTAAGCGACGAGGAAATGTATTTCAATTTGGGAATAAAAAAGACATATGAAAGAATTGCCCAGGAAATAAGCAGGGTCATGGACTACTACAGGACAAGGAGATTCAGTTCGAAAATAGACAATGTCGTTATAATAGGCGGGGGAGCAAATCTTTCCGGAGCAGCCGAATACATACAGAGCATAGTCGGGGTACCGGTGAATACGGCAGAAATCCCTATGGGTTTCAAAGGGAACTTTGGAGAAGATCAGAAAAGTGAAGATTTCTTGGCTATCATACCGGCGATAGGGTCTGTGCTAAGGGGGTAAGAAATTGAGTAAGATGCCGAAATTTGATTTTAAGGCCAAATTTAAAAAGAAAAATAAGAACGAAATGAAAAAGTTGAGCGAAAAGAAGATAAATCTTATTCCTCATGAAATAGTAAGGCAGGAAAAAAGAATGAAAACTGCCTTTAACGCTGCTGCGGGTTCTATAGTTGTAGTGGGACTTTTAGCGGGTTCGTATATTTGGCTGGACAGAGAAATTAAAATTATGGAAGAAGCGAACAAGGATATTTCAAAAAGTATAGATGAACTTGAACAGATCAAGCATCAGCAGGATTTCCTTGTTTTAATAGATAAAAAAATAGGCGAAAAGAAACAGGTTCTTGAGGGCATAGAAAAAGGAAATGTTTCTTTGATTTCATTTTTTACAACTATGGAGAAGAATTTGCCCAAGGACATAGGATTTATAAATTTTTCCAGTGATGAAGAGGGGGGCATAACAATAAACGGCTCCGCTGCGAGCGAAACGTCTATAGCGGAACTTATATATAACCTGAAATCGGAAAAGCTGTTCAGTGAAATATTCGTATCAAACATAAGTGTTCAGGGCGAAGAAGGCTCAAGAAGTTATACATTCAGCCTTGTATGCGGATTTGGAAAGGGGAATTAAAATTGAATATTTCGAAAAGGGAAAAAATTATGCTTTCGGGGCTTGCAGTAGCCGCGGCAGCATATTTTACATATATGAATATATTCGTGCCAAAGATGGATGCGTTCGATCTTCAAAAAAAGGCTTTAAGCGGCAACACCCAGATTAAATCGAATTTGGACAGGGGCATGGTTGAAAGTGAGCAGCTGGAAGAAAAAGTGAAGGCTATGCAGCTGGTTGTCGAAGAAATAGACCAGTCGCTGCCAAACTATATACACCAGGAGAACGTGATATTGTATATAAGGGACGTCTTTGCAAGAAACAACATAGAGGTGGCATCCGTGGGTTTTTCAGAGCCGGGGGAAGTTTTGGATCCTGACGAGAACGTATCGGTCGAGCAGGCGATAGAAGACTATATGAAATATCTTGAAAAGGGAGATAAGATAAAAATCAGGGAGTACTCACTCTTGGGAGAAGACGAAAAATCCAGCGGCGGTGAAGATGGCGAGGAAGAGCAGCTGAAGGCTTACGCTTCGATGGGTGTCAATGTTTCATTTTCAGGAATGTATTCAGATCTTAAAAACATGCTCAAGGAGATAGAGCAAAACAGGAAGAAGATAATAATAAAAAGCATAGCTCTCAACAATACGGCAGAGAATATAACGGGCAGTATTTCGCTTGAGTTCCCGTTCTATCCGGACGGAAATAATACTGAAAATACGCAGTGGGATATAGAATCTGAATACGGCAATATAGAACCGTTTGTGACTGGAAGGCTGAATATCTTGGAGGGGACGGCTGCAAGCAGTTCTACGCCGGTTCCGGTCAAAAAAGACGAAACACCTGCAGTTTCGGTGGAATCGGATTTTTACATTGTGCTAAAGCCGATTTCAAGCGACATGCCGACAGTTACAATGGGCAAGTCGCCGTACAGGTATACGGCAGTGTATGAAGACTCCAACATGTTCAAAGAGGCGAATATACACATCAAGAAAGAGGGCGAAGCCTACATGTTCAGATACAATACATCGTCGTATTCGTATCCTGCGGCTGAGGGTGAATTTGAGCAAATGAAGCCCATGGGACAGGACATAGTCATAAATGTGTATTCGATGATAAGGCTGAACGAGGCGGACTCGTCCGGATTGGTACTGAACGTATACAATGATACGGACAAGGCTGTAAAGATATACGTAAGCGGTGACGATGCGTCAAATCCTAGATTCAAGGTCAATACAAAAAGTGGCGTTGTGGAAAGCAAGGCCATGTAGGAAAGGGTGACTGGAGACATGAAATTCAAAAACTCAAAAGGTTTCACCCTTATAGAGGTTGCACTTGCGGTTTCAATACTTTCTATAATGGGGCTGGCGGTGCTCAACCTTTTCATGAACGCTACGAATATAAACAATGAAGTAAAGAGAAAGCTAAAGGCAAGCTATATAGCGCAGCAGATAATGGAGGACGAAAAGGCCCACAAGCAAAGCGATACTGTGCAGAGTGTGAAATACCGCACTAAAGATGGGGATGAAATGAAGTCCGTGGAAAATATAGAAGACACTAGCGGGTATGTGGTGAAGGTGGAGTATGAAAAGCCTGACGGTGTTTCTGAAAACATGCCTCAGGACATATTCAGGATTTGCGTGAGTGTGTATTTCAACGGAAAACAGGTGGAGGAGATAAGTTCTCTGACTAGAAAAGATAAATAGCCAGGAGACAAGGGCTAAGGGTCGGGTGATATTATGGATGGCATGAGGACAATTAAAAACGATAAGGGCTCCATGTACATATACAGCATACTCATAGTATTTGTGCTCACGGTGCTGGGAGTCAGCCTCATGGGGGTTGTAGTCAGCAACTTAAAAATGGGTGTCATGACTTCTGATAAAAACAGGGCGTTTTATATAGCCGACGGAGCGATGGAGGAAGTGTTCTGGGAACTGGACGGGATAGTCGACAAAGCTCTTGAAGATGCGCAAGTATGGGTCAATGGAGATTATAGAAGCACAAGCCACTGGAATGACCTCATCGACAGGCTGTATGCGGTTGACAGTGAAGGAGACCGCAAGTATAACATGAGCGAGATAAAGAAGATTATAAAAGAAGATATTGAGCAGGAGCTTGAAAGAGAGTATTTCAGGATACTTCTTGGAAAGACGGAGGATGATGTTGATATTAATACAGCAACTCTTCCTGCTGATAATGACAAGCTTGGAGATGAAATTACGGCCAAAATTAAAAATACTGAAAACATGGATATTGAGAATGGCTTCAGCGATTCCAAGAACAGGGAGGTTGAGGACATACATCTTGAATCCGCGTATTCAGGCGGGGAAGAGCCAAACATAAGCGTTAAAATAGTTGCGGATGCATCGTACAATAAGTTAAACAAAAAGGTCGAACTGGACCTTGAGATACTTGCTCCGAATGCATATCAAGAAATAGAAGATGAGGACTATGAAGTACCCGTTAAGCTGCTTGCATTAAATGACATATACTTGAGGGCTCTCACTGCGCAGGGCGACATAGTGACGTCAGGCGGAGAGGTTGAAATAAACGGGGACATATACGCATATGGTACATTTCCGGACGTAAAAAGGCCAAAAAACTCTCAAATGGGAGGAATAGTTTCCGGGTACGATATTGAAACGTATGACTTCATAGACAGCAATAAATATCTTGATGAAAGCCAGAAAGGCGACTTGAAAAGTGAGATTGACGGAAGCGGAAGCCTTGTTGTAAATGGATATGCAGCGACAAAGTCGAACCTGCAGGTGAGGGGTAAAGATTCTACTATCACCATATTAAAGTCAAAAGATGACAACGAAAGCCATACGGAGTATTCCGGAAACGCATACTGCAATTCGTTCATTGTCCACAGCACTGCAAAAAATTCCACCATGACTGTTGAGAAAAACATAGTCATGTACGATGATATGGAAATCAATGTATCGGAGGGTAAAATATACGCTGGAGACGGAAGTAGCGATGGAGAGATATGGGGTCTTATAGACGGAGATCCAGCTGGAAAAGGAACTGCGGCTTTGGCGGATGACGAGCTTTACGGAGACAGAAGCAGCAGCATAGTGATAAACAACGACAAAGGGAGTCTTGTTGATGCAAACAGGGTATATCTTGCCGGCACTGGATACATGGAGGTGTTCAAAAAGGATGCTTTGGATGGAAAGAAGCAGTACTACCAGACTGGGGAGAGTGTTTCTCTGAGCAAGTACTCGTATGCGTACATGAGCCGGTATTCAGGGGATAATGTAAGCCAAATGACCAAATATTCAGATGGAAGCCTAGAATATGACCTGGTTGAAGGCAGCAATAATGACCTGAATTTCAAAATAGGGCATTTCACAGGATATGCCAGTAAAAACCCTGCGGAATTTACGGAACTTGACATTGGAAATATCAGAATAACAGGTATAAAAGACGGCGCCTTGGGAAATCAAGATAACTATGTTCTGGGGGCTGTAACCGCGAATGGTGCAATACTCGACCCTAACATAAAGCCGGAAGGTGGAAAAGGAAACTTCATGAGTCTTGCGGATTTTGAGAAGAATAGGGTGGAAAAGATAAAGGAAATAGACTATGTGACAAGCCTTTTGGGGAAAAGGGATTACAAGGAGAATGAAAACGAGAATCTGCTGTTCCAAGAATTTTACAACAACAGCGAAAGTATAGAGGATATTGTAGACACTGGCAATCCTGACAATATTGTAATAATAAACACAGACAATTCAAAGGACGTGTATATAAACGCTGGCGATTCGATAGGCAGGGAATCAAAAGATTACGACATAAATGGCTCCAGCATAAAAGGGATAATATTTACGACAGGGAATGTGTTCATATCTGGAAACACTGATTTTACAGGGACCATAATAGCCCGGGGGAACATAGTGTTTTATGGAGGAAAATCCAAAAGAATAACATATGACAAGGATATGGTTTCGAAAATGATAGCTGGAAACGACAGTTTGTACAAATTTTTCTACGGCGATGAAGGCAGGAAATTTGAGGTCGCAGGAGGAATGACAAACGACATGACGCTCAAGGTGGATACTAATGGAGATCTTGGTAAGGATGACATAATATTTATTGAAGGCTCAGGAAAAATTTCGCTGGCAGCGGGAAAAAGCGGGCTTATGAGAATGAAGAAATGGAGAGAGCTTGACTAGGGGAGATGATATTATGCTGAACAAAATGAAAAAATTACTCAGTGCGTTTATGGTCTTGTGTATGCTTTTGGGGATGTATCAGCCTATAAGTATTCCGTGGGGTGATTCGGAATACGAAATGGGAAGCAGTTATGTATATGCAGATGATGACGAATATGATTATTACTATGATGACGATTATTACTATTATGACAGCAATTATTGTTACAATTACTATGATTTATATAATAATCATTACAGATACTTTGTGAGAGGATTTGTATGGGAAGACATTGACGGAGACGGAAAAAAAGATGTAGGAGAGCCAGGTGTTCAAGGAATAAATGTATACTCCTACTGGGGAAATGGAAATCAGTATTTTTCCAAAGCAACTACATCGTCAGATGGAAGTTATATAATCCAAGTCAGTAATAGGGGAAATGATAATGTAATAAAAGTTAAGTCGGATGAACTGGAAAACAAAGGATATGAACTCACAAATGATTACTACAAGTGGTATGGGTATGGTTCGAAAGTCAATTTAATACATGATAAAAAAGATCCGGTGAATTATAGGAGAACAGACAAATTCAAACCATCAAATTATACATATATAGGGATAGGGCTAGGAAAAAAAGAAGGCACTACTCCAGACCCAGAACCTTCTAAACCCGACCAGTCGGAGTCTGACCTTATAGATGTAACAAGGAGCATAAGTGAAACAAGTATAAAGCAGGGAGAAAGTGTGGATGTAAAGTATACTATAACCCCAAAGCAACTGAACAAAGTGCAAAAGGATAACGACAATGTTAAAAAAGATGTAGTGCTGGTTATAGACACATCTGGAAGTATGGCAGATTACGGGAAGATTTCGAGCATAAAAAATGTAGCTAAAAATTTTGTAGACAAATTTGAGGATGTCCAGAATGTCAAAATAGGAGTGGTAGAATACAGCACATATGCTAGAAAGGTAAGCGGCCTGACATCTGATGTTGACTATGTAAAAAGAGAAATAAGCTATCTTGGAACAGGCGGCGCGACCAACATAGGCGATGGAGTAAGAACGGCAAAGTCTATATTGGATCAGGATGCAGGGGCAGATGAAAAATATATAATACTCATGACTGACGGAGAGGCTACCGCATATAGTAGGGACATTAATGGAAGTAAATCATCTAATTGGACTTATTTGTACAGCAAAAATCCTGGAAATAGACCGGCAGGATGGGATTATATACATTTAGATGACTATATGGGACCATACATAAATAATGATATATATCATGGTAATTTAGGCCCTGTAAAACCAGGTTATTATGTGGACTATTATATAAGTTATCTGGGGCCCCAGGGAACAACGGACGAAACATCATTGAGCTACGCAAAGAGTGTAGCCGCTCATATGGTTAAAGATGACCAGAGTGTTAAGGCACTGTTTGTTGTAGGGTTTGGAACACAGGCAGGATCAAGCAATGCTCAAATAGCCGGTGCGGCAGGAGCGAAAGGTTCTTACTATTCGGCAAATGACAGCTTCAGCCTGCAGAGTCTGTATGAGCAATTTGCCCAAAGGATACTCACATCTGCAGAGGCGGGAATCCAATTTGAAGAAAAAGTGATCAATGAATCTTCGACCACAGATCTCCATATTAAAGTTGAGAATCTACCTCAGGGATTTGAATTTGACGATGGCACCGTTAAAGGGAATCTGACGGCCCTTTACTCTTTGAATTCCAATGAAAGCGGATATATAGCAGACCCGATTGAATTTACTGTAAGATATACATTTGATGAAAGTGGGACGTATAAATTTGGTAATGACGATTCATCTCTTGTAAAAATCAGCGTATTAAATGAAGAAGACAGCGAAAACATACCGGAAGCTACAGTTGATGTCGAAGCGAACGAGCAGCTGCCTCCACGAGTAAAAATGGATGTGCATGATGCAAATGGAACCGTATATCAAAGTATGAATGAAGATGGAACTGAAAATCTGCAGATTCTGGAAGAAGGTCTTATATTAAAGGGAGATGCAGTTTCACAATTGGAGATAAAGGGTGAAACCATAAAGGATGCAAGATACAAGATTATAAAATTAGATACAGAGCCTTCAATGCCTTCTGACGGCAATATGATTCCAATAAACGATTCGATTGTACAAAAGATAATATATCCGGATCTTATAAAGGACAAGATTGGATATTTGACTGCAAGAAATTATGATGTTTCTCACCTTGGAACAATGACGGAAGAGGGGAAATGGAATGACAGAAGCATAGTTTTCAAGAATCCAACTTCAGTAATAGAACAAAGATCTGCGGATACGGCTTATGCTGTTGGAGACTATATAACAAAGGTCAATGGAAGATTTAAAAACTATACGATATTCATGGACAACATGAATGTAGGTGGGAATGGCGGTCCTTACCCGGACTATAAAGAGTCTGCCAAGTTCTGGGGATATATAACTCCTCCTCAGACAGGAGACTATTATTTTGGAACAAGGTCTGACGACGGAAGCAAGGGATATATAATAGTAGATGATGAAAAACTGACAATAGCGGATCAATTTAAGATACAGGGGTCGACATTCAAAACAGACAATGTGAAAATGCACCTTGAAGCGGGAAAATTCTATCCTATATACCTTGAGTATTCAAACTGGGGAGGTTGGGCCGACCACAGGCTTATTTACAGGACTTCGCCATTTATATCGAGTACAAATGATGGCGGAGGACAGTCTGTTCCGGCAAATTGGTTCAGACCTACAAGCAACAACAAGCCTGGAGAAGTTGCTACGGCGACATTTGAAAGCACTGCTGTAAAGGGGATACCTTTCCCGGAAGAAAGTGGAATATACTATGTTGCGGTAAAGGCTAAGAATGAAAAAAATGCGGTCACAGAAAAAATATGCGGACCATTTGTAGTGGGACTTAAATCGGATTTTGAAATCTCAAGGGAATCTGAAGGTTTTGTCCAAAATGGAGAGTTTTTCGAACTTAAGTACAAAGTCACTCCTGGGGATATAAAAATTGGAGATATCGGAAAAAACCTTATAATTCAAGACTTTAAAATCCAAGAGACTTTCCCTGATGGAGTAGCATTGGATGAAGATAATGAGCAGTTCGATGTAGATGGACAAACGATTGTTTCAAAGCCTCAGAGTATAGAGTATAGAAGAGAAGGCGGAGTATACAAGGCGGATCCATTTGAAGTTTCAGTGAGAATAAAAATAGATTCAGAGTCCCAGAGCATTTTGATTGGAGAAAATGAATCAGCATTTGCATCATATACGGATTTTGACGAATCGAGCATAAGCAAGTCTTTTGAAGAAATGACAATAAACATAAGCCAGTTTGTAAAACCGGAAGAATTCAATGTGCTTGAAATACAGCCAGAAAGAGAGTTTGAACTCACAGAAGAAATGTTTGCCGATATGGGACATAGTGTAACTGTGGATCAAATGTCCATGAGAGAGTTTGTAGGAAATGTAGAGGATATCAACGGCAAGTATGACGTGGTTTATATAGGAAACAAGAATGAAGGAGGAGCGAACAACGACCATTATTCCCCAAAAGGTAAAAAGTCAAGTAAAGTTCCGCCAAGTTCAGGAAGCGGTGTTGAATACTACAGCGAAAATGACATAACAAACAGAAAAGCATATGAACTTGAAGAATATATCGAGTCGGGACAGCTTCTAGTTTTGGAAAAGAATATTTTGAATGGTTCTATGAAAGACATGAAGCTTTATAAGAGGCTTTCAGGCTATGAAGACAGAGAAAATGTCATTGACATAGAATTTGTAAACAGCAACAATTCTTTGGAACGTATAATATCGGAGTACAGAAAATCCAATAAAAGGCCTGCTTTTGAAGTGGTTTCAAGTCCTAAAGAGTATGATGGATTAAACTATGAAGAAAATAAAAACATGCAGTTTAAATATAATATTAAAAATCAAAATTCAGGCGGTCAGAACCTTATTGTAACAAGTCTGTATCTGGACCAAAATGGAGACGGTTTTTTCAGGGAAGACGAAAAGGTTGAACATTCAAACCCTCAATTTGACGGAGAGGGATATGTTATAAATTACAGGATAGAGGACTCGTTCACGGGGATGATGCCTTGGAAAGTTGAGGCTGTTGACCAAAGCGCGGGTACAAAATCATATCATGTGGGATACCCTGCATACAAAGGCAAAAAGCTCAAGACTAGGGTGCTTCACTTGATTCCTGAAAATGGAACAGAACTTCACATAAAAAATGGAAATGGATTTACGCCAAGCCTGAATACTGACGAATATGAAATACAGGTTACAGAGCTGCCAGTAAGCATGTTTAACAACAGCTGTCCGAATGATGTCGAATATGGCGGGAAAACAGTGAAAACTGAGCTTAACGGGAATTACGATATGATAGTGATGGGCTTTAGGGATATGTATGGAAGCAGTGATATAATAAGAAACGAACCCATACAAGCTATAAAAGACTTTATAAAGACAGGCCAAAGTGTTATGTTTACGCATGATGTGTTTACATTCTGGACAAATAATTCAAGCGGATGGGGAGCAAATATTACAAAGCAGTTCAGGGATATTGCTGGACAAAGCAGGTACAAGGACCCTAACAACCCTGCGGAATTAGATGTTTGGGGAAATAGGATAATGCATGATGAAAAGCCTGAGCAAAACAAGAAGACATACGGTTTTTCGGATGGAGCATTAGACAGGGCCAACGGCAAGGGATTTAAAACATATAACAACTCATTCATGCTCAATGAAGGGATTATAACAAAATATCCTTATGACCTTCCGAATATTTTGCCTGTTGCAACTACACACTACCAGTATTTCCAGCTTAACCTTGAGGATGAAGATGTAGTTCCTTGGTTTTCACTTTATGGTGGGGCGAACAGCAAGCTACAATACGATGGAAGAAACAACTACTACACATATACAAAGGGCAATATAACATATTCGGGTACTGGCCACAGCAGGCCTGGAGGGATACCTGAACAGGAATTCTTTGTAAACACAATGGTAAAAGCTTCAAGGAATTCAAACCATGCACCGACAATAAATGTCATAAACCTTGATGAGAATGATATGATATCAACTAATCAGGATATGTTCGAATTCAGCTTCATACCAGATGATATAGATGGTGACGAACTTACAGGAAAAATATATATAAATGATGTTTTGGTCAGATCATATAGTAAAGAAGAAGTTGCTCTAGGTGAACCTATAAGGGTACAGATAACAAAAGAGGAGCTGCAGGAAATAATAGGAGATGGAAATTCATTCGAACTGAGTATAGAGGTTGTGGATTCTAAGGGAGCAAAAGCTGAAGAAAACTCAAGCTTTACAGTAAGCTATATTGAAAATCCAGTGCTTTTTGTTAGCGCAGAACTTTCAGAAAGAGGATACCTTGTTGGAGACAGGGGTAGCGTGGACATCTCTATAGAGGCACCAACTGCAGACAGGGTTTTTGATAGTGGAGCTACAAACTTGGATTTTGCAGTTTCAAATTCACATGGGATTGATTTTGACCACAGGACTTGGACTCCGTCGGATGTGTCATTTAATCCGCTGCCAAGCCATCCAAAACAGACAAAGGAATTTGAATTCACTGTCGAAGATGAAGGAAGCCATATAATTCAAAATAGGCTGGAATATGATTGTTCTGATTTTGAGGGGCTGGGAAAACAGACTGTCGACTATTCATATGCAGTGCCGGTTAAAAAAGGAAGAATTGATGTAAGTGTCAGCCAGGCAAATGGAAAGGCCGTTGAAAACGGAAGTATAACGGTTAAAAGACCTGATGGAACAACAAGTGAACACAGAATTGAAAACGGAATAGTTTCACTTGAATACGGTATGATATCGGGAACTTATGAAATTTCAGTCAACCCAGGCGATGGATATTCTAAAAAAGAAGGTGGGGTAAAGAATGTTACACTTTCGTATGAAGACAATTCGCAGGAAATTGAGTTTACACTTATAAACAAAGACGACATAAGCCTTGAGCTTGCATCAAACGGACCTACAGGTTGCCTTGTGGGCGATACAGTGACTATAAACATGACGGCTTATGCAAATAGCGGAGACGATAACGTGAGCACGTCAATAAGGAATATAAACTACCGCATGGGCAATTCTTCAGGCCTTGAACTGAAAGGCGACTCAAGCTGGAACATCGATAATGTGAATATTGACGGAAGCAATATTTCAAACGATAATCAAAGCAAGGCATTTAAATTCGAGGCAGCTTCAAAGGGAAGACAGTCCATAACAGGAACGGTTGTATATGATTATTTGAATGGTGAAAATGACGCAAGGAGCGTTACACATGATGTAGACGTGAAGAGCGGCCTGATAACTGTTCAAGTGGAAAGTGCAAGTCAAAATCCGTTTGCACACATAGACGTAACAGTTTCAGGGAATGGGTACGAAGAGACCATTAAAACAGATGAGACTGGAAAATGCATATTCAGCGGCATGCCGTCAGGAGACTACACTGTATCGGCAGGTCTTCCAACAGGAGTCATGGCTTTAGGTGGAAACACCAAGCAAGTAACAATGTCGTATGAAAACAGCGAGGAATCAGTACAGTTTGAAGTTTCTGACAAGGTTCAAGTGTTTACACACGGCAAATTTGCAAACGGCGAGGTAGTTGAAGTTGGAGATATAGTTGTTCCAAAAGGTATCGCTGCAGAGCTTGGAATAGATGTCGAGTTCTACGGAAACACACAGGATCAGGAAATAATACTTACGCTTGATCCGAATGTCACATCGTCAACATTTATGCTTTACGATCTGGCGGAAGATGGAAGTATTGCCGAGGTTTTAGCAGATCCAAACAACCCGGACAAAAACATGAAGATATACAGAGTGACTGAGCCAGGAATTGAAGAAGGTCCATTGACAGCAGAGCAAATAAACGACATACTCAGCAATTCTGATGAGAAAGTACAGTTTAAAATAGTGCCTCCTGACAATGGAGGAAGGCTGGACAACCACTATTTAATAAAATATACTGTAGAGCACAATATGAAGCCGGGAGAAACGCTTCAAAACGAAGTTACAGTTAACGGCAGTGAGCCAAAGAACTGCGTAATAAGGTTTGCAAACAGCTTGATTTACACATAAAATACAATAGTGACCACTTTCACAAAAAGGCCATACGGCCTTTTTGTTTTGTCAAAAATAAAATATTTACTGCAGCTTGTTCTGCAAGAAAAAAATAAAGCACACTTATTCAATCGAATCGCCAAGTATCATTGAAACTTGACTTGAATTGGCTTAAAATAGAGTGTGTCATATATTTAAGTTGTGGAATTCAAATATCGAATAGATGATAATATGTGAACCAAGATTTGAAAGGGTGATGGACTTGAGAAAAGGAAAGAGAAAAAACGATGAACTTAGGAGTGTAAATATAACCAGAAGCTATACAAAATATGCCGAGGGTTCTGTACTTATAGAAATGGGAGACACAAAGGTAATATGCAATGCATCTGTTGAGGAGAAGGTTCCTCCGTTTTTAAAGGGAAGCGGCACAGGCTGGATAACAGCTGAATACTCTATGCTTCCAAGGTCTACAGGCCAAAGAAAGGTCAGAGAGTCATCAAGGGGCAAGGTTGACGGAAGGACTCAGGAGATACAAAGGCTTATAGGAAGAGCTTTAAGATCTGTTGTGGACCTTTCGAAGCTTGGAGAAAGGACAATATGGATAGACTGCGACGTAATACAGGCTGACGGCGGAACTAGAACCGCATCTATAACAGGTTCTTTCATAGCTCTTGTAGACGCACTTTACAAGGTGTACATGAACGGAAAGATAAAGGAGATACCTCTAAAGTCATTCGTATCGGCTGTAAGCGTAGGTGTAGTTGGATCTGAGCCAATGCTTGACCTTTGCTATGAAGAGGATTCGGCTGCGCAGGTGGATATGAACGTAATAATGACAGACCTTGGAGAGTTCGTGGAAGTTCAGGGCACTGCAGAAACTCATCCTTTCACAAGAGCTGAGCTTAACGAGATACTTGAACTTGCTGAAAATGGAAACAGGGAGCTTATAGACATACAAAAGAAAGCGCTTGGAGATGCCATGACAAGCCTTGTGCTAAACAAGAGGATAGACATGGTTGTCGCTACGTCAAACAAGGGAAAGCTTGCTGAGTTTTCAAAGCTTTTGAGGGATATGAACGCAAACGTACTTTCAATGGCGGATGTTCAGCTTGAAGGGCTTGAAATAGTTGAAGACGGGGAGACATTTGAAGAAAATGCACTTATAAAGGCAAGAGAGGTTGCCCGCAGAACGGGAAAGATTTCAATAGCAGATGATTCAGGGCTTGTAGTTGACTTTCTGGATGGAGAGCCTGGGGTATACTCGGCTAGGTTTGCGGGAGAAGACGCTACAGACAGCGACAACAATGAAAAACTTTTAGAGCTTTTGAAAGAAGTGCCTGAGAAGCAAAGAAAGGCCAAGTTCGTATGTGTGATAGCCGTTGCATACCCAGACGGAAGAGAATTTACTGCAAAGGGTTCATGCTCGGGAAGGATATCATATGAACCGGCAGGAGACGGTGGATTCGGATACGACCCGCTTTTCATAGTTAAGGGCCACGACAAAACATTCGCTCAGATGGATGCGGATATTAAAAACAAGATGAGCCACAGGGCAAAGGCTCTTGAAAACATGAAAAAAGAGTTTAAAAACAGGATGCTATAAGCCATGAAAATAGGTGTTATGGGGGATACCCACAGGCATATGAATTCTATGGAAAGGGCAGTGGAGCACTTTAGAGACTGTGACCTGATACTTCATACAGGGGACAATTTTGTTGATGCGAGCATCATTCACGCAAAAGCAAATATAGGTATTATAGCGGTAAAGGGCAATTGTGATTTTGAAGATGTCGAAGATGAAATACTTTTTGAAAGCGCCGGGAAAAGCATATTCCTATGCCATGGACACCGATATGGAGTCAAGCAAGGCATTGGTGGCCTGAAAAAAAGAGCCGAAGAACTGGGCGCCGAAATTGTGGTGTTTGGACACACACACATTCCCCATTTTGAGGAAATTGGCGGAATAATTTTTGTGAATCCCGGGAGCACGTCAAGACCCAGAAGCGGAAATGGAAGTGTGGCGCAGCTTAGCATCACTGACGGAACTGTAGAATTCGAGTTGTTTGAGATTTAAGGAGTGGTAAAAATCAATGGGTCACCTGATTGGATATTTTCTTATATTTTTAGCCAGGGTAACCGATGTTTCTATGGCTACAATAAGGACAATAATGGTTGTAAGGGGAAGAAAGTTTACTGCTGCATGCATAGGGCTTGTTGAAATAGTCATATATGTTCTCGCTATAAGTAGGGTTCTTGGAAATATGGATAATCCATTTAACTTAATGGCATATGCGCTTGGATTTTCGACGGGTAATTTTGTTGGGATTACAATAGAGGAGAAAATGGCTCTAGGAAATCTGGTCATACAAGTTGTTACAAAAAACAATGCAAATGAAGAATTTTCACAATACCTCAGGGAAAAGGGTTATGGAGTAACATGTACGGAAGGCGTTGGAAAAGAAGGGCGAATATATGTGCTTAACATAGTTGTGGACAGAAAGAATTTAAGGGAAGTTGAAAACATAGTTTCTGAATTTGACAATTGTGCGTTCACGACGGTTCAGGATGTACGTGAGATAAGAGGCGGATATTTTAAAAGAAGGATAAAGAAAAAATAAGCTTTATCATAACAGAAACAAAGAAGATCCAAAACAGCCTTTCAAACGGCAGTTTTGGATCTTCTTTTAGTTGCTCTATAGATAAACCGCTATGAGATAAAAGCTTGCCATTATTATCGATATTATCATCATGGGAAAACCGACTTTTATGTAGTCTATGAATGAAAGTTTGTATTTGTTCTTTTCAAGTATCCCTGCGACAATCACATTCGCCGATGCCCCTATAAGGGTTCCGTTCCCACCCAGGCAAGCTCCAAGTGAAAGAGCCCACCAAAGAGGCGTGACGTCTATTGAAGTCATTACAGACATCTTGCTTATAAGAGGAATCATAGTTGCAACAAAAGGTATATTGTCAAGGAATGACGAAATTATTGCAGATCCCCAAAGCATGAGCAGTGCGGTGAGAAAGAAATTAGTCTCTGCGGTTTCTGTGATCTTTTCGGCTAGCATGTCTATAAGCCCGACCTTTTCAAGACCTCCTACGAGCATAAATAAAAATGCAAAGAAAAATATTGTAGGCCACTCTATCTCATGAAGTACAACTTCAATGTTGGCTCTTGTCAAAAGCAACATTGTACTGGCGCCTATAAGGGCTACTGATGCAGATTCGAGCCCTATGGCCTCGTGGAGCGAAAAACCTACTATAGTCAAAAAAAGCACGGAAAGAGATTGTATGAGCAGTTTTTTTCCTTTTAAAGCCTTTGATTCGTCAAACAGCAGGAGTTTTGCCTTAAGGTTTTCATCCACAGTGACTTTGCGTCCGTATATGAATTTGAATATAAATATTGTAACTATGAGTATCATAAGTGCTATGGGCCCTGTGTTTAGAATAAAGTCCATAAAGCCCAGTCCAGATATGCTTCCTATCATTATGTTTGGAGGGTCTCCCACTAGAGTTCCGGTACCACCCACGTTTGATGAAATTATCTGGGGAACGAGAAACGGAAGAGGGTTTACTTCAAGTGTCTCGGTTATTACAAGAGTTACCGGTGCGATTAGAAGCACTGTGGTGACATTGTCCAAAAATGCAGAAAGAACGGCTGTGACAATGCAAAGGAACATTATTATCCTCCATGGGTCGCCTTTTGCGAGTTTTGCCGTCTTTATGGCTATGTATTGGAAGATACCTGTTGTCTTAAGCACATTTACTATTATCATCATACCTATCAAAAGGCCTATTGTGTTGAAGTCTATAAAGTGGAGAGCCTCCTCCTGTGATAATATGCCAAGAAGTATTAGCATTGTAGCTCCAAAAAACGATATTATTGTCCTGTCTATTTTTTCAGAAATTATGAACACGTAGGTTATTATGAAAATTGAAAGGACTATTGCGGTTTGAGAAAACATTATGAAATATCAACTCCTAGTCAAATAGTGATTTTTTGAAGCAATTTTAAAACTTTATTGAAAGATGTTTAAATTTCATTATAACACATAAGCATTTTTGATTACAGCATAGAAACATCAGCAAATAAATTTCAAAAGGGAAATAATATATTTTATTGCCTAAAAACAATATTTTGACTTGATTTTTAGGGGGTGTTGTATGATATAATATTAAAGTTGTATGGTATAATATTCAATTATTTAGAATATTGCTGGGTCATATGAAAAATGTCGGCATGGTTTTATCTGGGCCGGATTAAAATAAATTTTTATTAGGAGGATGTATTCATGAGCGCAGAAATGATAACAAAAGAAAACAGCGAAGTAATGATAAAGCTGGCAGTAGACAGTGCAGAGTTTGGAAAGGGAGTAGACAAGGCCTATAAGAAGCTGAGAGGGAGATTCAACATACCAGGCTTCAGAAAGGGAAAAGCTCCTAAAAAAGTTATAGAGATGAACTATGGAAAGGGAATATTCTTTGAAGAGGCTATAAACATAGTGTTCCCTGACGCATACGAGAAGGCTGTAAAAGACCTTGAACTTGATCCGGTTGCAATGCCAGAAATCGAAGAGGTTGAGCAAATGGAAGACGGCAAAGACCTTGTGATGAAGGTTAAAGTTGCAGTTAAGCCTGAAGTTGAGCTTGGAGAGTACAAAGGCGTAGAAATAGAGAAGAAAGAAGTTACAGTTGAAGACGAGCAAGTAGAAAAAGACCTTGAAGTTAAAAGGGAAAACAATGCAAGATATGTAAATGTTGAAGACAGAGGAATACAAAACGACGACATGACAATAATAGATTTCAAAGGATTTGTAGATGGAGAAGAGTTCGAAGGCGGAGCTTCTGAAAACTACAACCTTGTTATTGGATCTAACACATTCATACCAGGATTTGAAGAGCAGCTTATAGGAGCATCTGTAGGTGACGAGCTTGACGTTAACGTGAGCTTCCCAGAGGGCTACCATGCTGAAAATCTAGCTGGAAAGCCTGCGCTTTTCAAGGTTACAGTAAAGGAAATAAAATTCAAGGAGCTTCCAGCGCTTGACGATGAATTTGCAAAGGACATAAGCGAATTCGACACTATGGACGAGCTTAAGGCTGATATCAAAAAGCAGCTTGAAGAAGATGCTAAGAAGCAGGCTGAAAACGAAATGAAAAATGACCTTGTTGAAAAAATAGTTGAGGCAGCTTCTGTAGAAGTACCTGAAGTTATGGTTGAAAACGAGTCTGAGTCTATGCTGAGAGATTTCGAAATGCAGCTTAGATACCAAGGTCTTGACATGGACAGCTACATGAAGTACATGGGCAAAAACAAAGATGAACTTAAGGATGAAATGAAAGAGCAGGCGCTTAAGAACGTTAAGAGATCTCTAGTTCTTGAAAAGATATACAAGACAGAGGGAATTGAAGTAAGCGACGAAGAGTTTGAAAAAGAAGTAGAAGAAATGGCTAAAACTTACAACATGGAAGTTGAAAAGGTTAAATCTTCTCTAAGACCTCAAGACATGCAGAGTATAAGAGAGAGCATGCTTGTTAAAAAAGCTGTAGATATGCTTATGGAAAGCGCAAAAATAGCTTAATTAATAGATGTTATATATGAAAAGCAGCGGAAATATCCGCTGCTTTTTAATTTGCCAAGATTTCTGATTTGAGGTATTATGTATATACCACAGAAACATGCAGTAGCACTGTAGAGTGTGGGTGGTGGTTTTTATAATCTGAAGAATCAGTTACTGAGGTAATATGGGTTCAAATAATTTACATTTAGTATTGTTTAGTAGTATAATTAGTATGATAACGCTAAGATACATGTTTAGTCCGCAGACATTTGGTATATTATATAATAATAGAGCTTACAATAAACTTAAAAGGGGAGGTATTACACATGTCACTTGTACCTGTAGTAGTAGAACAAACCGGAAGAGGAGAAAGAAGTTACGATATATACTCTAGGCTTTTAAAAGACAGGATAATTTTCCTTGGAGAGGAAGTAAATGATGTAACCGCATCGTTAATAGTTGCTCAGATGCTTTTCCTGGAGTCGGAAGATCCAGACAAGGACATATATCTTTATATAAACTCACCTGGAGGATCCATAACTTCAGGAATGGCCATATATGATACAATGCAGTATATCAAACCGGATGTTTCAACAATATGTGTGGGCATGGCGGCTTCTATGGGAGCATTCCTATTGACAGCCGGAGCAAAGGGAAAGAGATTCGCACTTCCAAACAGTGAAATAATGATACACCAGCCGCTTGGAGGAACAAGAGGCCAGGCTACGGATATCCAGATACATGCCGAGAGAATACTGAAAATGAAGGAAAAGCTCAATCATATAATGGCTGAAAGAAGCGGTCAGGATATCGAAAAGGTAAAAGCGGATACGGAAAGAGATTATTTTATGAGCGCTCAAGAGGCGAAGGAATACGGACTTATCGATGACATCCTTGAAAAGAGAGTGTAGGGCTTATAATAATTAAAGAGGTGAAAACATGTCAAGATTTGATGACAAAAAGAATCTGAAGTGCTCTTTCTGCGGAAAGTCACAAGATCAGGTTAGAAGGCTTATAGCGGGTCCAAACGTATATATATGTGATGAATGCGTTGAGCTTTGCCAGGAGATAATAAAGGAAGAGTTTGAAGATGTTATAGAAAGCGAAATAACAGGTCTTCCAAAGCCACAGGACATCAAGAAGATACTTGATGAATATGTAATAGGCCAGGAAACGGCAAAAAAGATGCTTTCTGTAGCGGTATACAACCATTACAAGAGAATATTCAATTCAAATGCGGATGTGAAGGATGATGTTGAGCTTCAAAAGAGTAACATATTGATGCTTGGACCTACTGGTTCAGGAAAGACTCTTCTTGCACAGACTCTTGCAAAGATAATAAACGTTCCATTTGCGATAGCGGATGCGACTTCGCTTACAGAAGCTGGATACGTTGGCGAGGACGTTGAGAACATACTTCTAAAGCTTATACAGGCTGCAGACTACGACATAGAAAAAGCTGAAAGAGGTATAATATATATAGACGAGATAGACAAGATAGCAAGAAAATCGGACAATCCTTCTATAACAAGGGACGTATCAGGCGAAGGCGTTCAGCAGGCTCTTCTTAAAATACTGGAGGGAACTACTGCTAATGTTCCGCCACAGGGCGGAAGAAAGCATCCTCACCAGGAATTCCTTCAGATAGATACGAGTAAAGTGCTTTTCATAGTCGGAGGAGCTTTCGATGGAATAGAAAAGATAATCCAAAAGAGGACAGGACACAAATCGATAGGTTTTGGAGCTGATATTGAAAGTGAAAAAGATATCGATCTTGGAAAGATATATGCAAAGGTCGAGCCAGAAGACCTTCTGAGATTCGGTCTGATACCTGAGTTTATAGGAAGGGTTCCTGTCATAGCATCGCTTGATCTTCTTGACGAGGACGCCCTTGTGACTATACTGAAAGAGCCTAAGAACGCCCTTGTGAAGCAGTATAAGAAGCTGTTTGGGATAGACAATGTCGAGCTTGAGTTTGAAGAAGAGGCACTTGTATACACGGCTAAAAAAGCCATAGAGAGAAAGACTGGAGCCAGAGGTCTTAGAGGCATACTTGAAACTATAATGATGGATGTGATGTTTGAAATACCTTCAAGAGATGATATTGAAAAGGTAATAATAACAAAAGAATGCATCTCGGATTCAAAAGATCCTCTTGTCATATTTAAAAGCAGCAAGCTGAAAAAGGAAAATAAAGAGGAATCAGAAGCGGGAGAAAGTGCTTAAATGCAAAAGGGGCTTATAAGGCCCCTTTTAAAATTATACCGGTAAAACCAAAGAGTATTATTACTGGAATAGGGTGTATTTTTTTGAACTGGATGAGAAAAAATGAAATAACCATTATAAACAAAGAGGCGTTGTCGAAATCGCCTCTTTTGAAAACTGAAATGGCAGCTGAAAGTATAAATCCTATCGTAAGAGGCCTGAGTACTGAAAAAAGTTTTGTGAAAAATTTGGAGTCCTTGTGTTTGTATATGAGAGGGGAACATATCCCCAGGGTTATTACTGAAAATGATATTACTGCAGCTGTGGCGGCGATGCTGCCGGGCAGGCCTAAAAGCTTGAAACCTATAAAGGTTGCGCTGTTTGTAGCTATGGGGCCTGGGGAGCTTTGCGATATTGCAAGCAGGTCTAGAAATTCAGAATAGTTCATCCAGCCGTTTTTTTCTATTATCTCCTGTTCGATTAGGGGCAGCATTGCATATCCTCCGCCAAAGCTGAACATACCTATTTTAAAGAATGCGATATAAAGCATCATTATTTTGTACATAAACTGAAAACACCCCCAGTCAATATGACGAATATCGGGTTAATGTTGAAAATTGCTACCAGCGCAAATGAAAATGCAAACAAAGCAATATTTAGTCTGCACTTGTCCATTTTTGAAAAAAGCCTTATGAACGAATAGGCTAAAAGGGCCACCATTACAGGCCTAACGCCGTAAAAAAAGCTTTTGAGAAGCGAAATTTCGCTGCCCAGCTTGTATACATATGAAAGAGCCAGTATGGATAGGAACGATGGCGCCACTATGCCTATGCAGCAAAGTGCGCTGAGAGCATATCCGCCGATTTTATAACCTGTCAAAAGAGCGAGGTTTACGGCTATTGGCCCGGGAAAGCTTTGGGCTATTGATATTATGTCGATGAATTCATCCGGGGAAAGTATATTTTTCTTGATTGACAGTTCATTTTCTATTATCGGGATCATTGCATATCCCCCGCCGAATGTGAAAAATCCTATTTTTAGGAAGATTAGAAAAATTTCAAACAATGAAAAGCCTCCTTATATGTGTGACTTACAGGTTCAATTATATCACACAAGAATGCGACTCGTTTTACTTAACAAAAAAATTACAAATATGACAATACTCACGATAAACCGGGTATTTTGTTTTACATAAAAACTTGAATTTGATATATATTGATCCAGACTAACATACTGAGTATATAATTGTTGAAAAAAAAATGTGGTAACTATATAATAGTAAGGGATTTAAACATAATTGAGTATTATGGAATATATAATTATAAATGCTATGCTTGTTTACTTTTAGGCAGTATTTGGCTGGAGCATATAAATTAAAGCAGTGAGGAGTGATAAAATGAGTAAAAATTTCAAATTTAAAGAGCATACGCTGACGCTCATACCCCTTAGGGGACTGGCAGTTTTTCCATATATGGTACTCCACTTCGACGTGGGAAGGGAAAAATCAATAAACGCCCTTGAAGAGGCGATGGTAGAGGAGCAACTTATATTCCTGACTTCTCAAAAGGAAGCCGAGATAGACATACCTACTACGGATGATTTTTATCATGTGGGAACAATATGCAAAATAAAACAGATGCTAAAGCTTCCGGGAGACACAATAAGGGTTCTCGTTGAAGGTGTATCAAGAGCCAGGATAAAAGAGATAATTGATGAGGAGCCGTACTTCAAAGCTATTCTTGAAGAGGTTGAGTATGAAGAAGAAGGCGAAAGGGACAAGGAAACTGAAGCCCTTATGAGAAGTGTCATGGACGCATTCGAAGAATACGTGAACACGGGAAACAAGATAACGCCTGAAATTCTTATGACCCTTTCTGACATAGAAGAGCCTAGCAGATTTGCAGATACAGTGGCTTCGAACATGACTCTTAAGCCTAAGCAAAAGCAGGAGCTTCTTGAGATATTCGACCCTAAGGAAAGGCTTGAGACGATATACGGAATACTTCTTGAAGAGATTGAAATACTTGAAATAGAAAAGACCATAAGCCTAAGGGTTAAAAAGCAGGTCAACAGACTTCAAAAGGAATACTATCTCAGAGAGCAGCTAAAAGCCATACAAAAAGAGCTTGGAGAGGACGAAGAGACTCTGGACGAGATAGAAGAGTACAAGGAACAGCTTCAAAAACTGAAGGTCAGCAAGGACGTCAAGGAAAAGATGGGCAAGGAGATAAAGAGGCTTTCTACAATGTCCTCGTCTTCTGCAGAGTCCGCAGTAATAAGAAATTATGTCGACACTTTCTTTTCACTCCCTTGGAACAAGGAGAGCAAGGATAAGCTTGACATAATCGAAGCCCAAAGAATTCTTGACGAAGACCATTACGGGCTTGAAAAAGTCAAGGAAAGAATTCTTGAATACCTTTCGATAAGAAAGCTCGCAAAATCAATGAAAGGGCCTATACTTTGCTTTGTGGGACCTCCGGGAGTCGGAAAGACTTCGATAGCCAAGTCAATAGCGAGAGCCATGAACAGGAAATTCGTAAGGGTTTCGCTGGGCGGAGTAAGGGACGAGGCCGAGATAAGGGGCCACAGAAGAACTTATGTAGGCGCAATACCGGGAAGAATAATAAACGCGATGAAGGAAGTAAAGACTAAGAACCCTGTATTCCTATTTGACGAGATAGACAAGATGGCATCAGACTTCAGAGGGGATCCGGCATCTGCAATGCTCGAGGTGCTTGACCCTGAGCAAAACAAGGAATTTACAGACCATTACATGGAAATACCTTTTGACCTTTCGAAGGTGCTTTTCATAACTACTGCAAACAGCCTGAGCACAATACCAGGGCCTCTTAGGGACAGAATGGAGATAATAGAGCTTTCAGGCTATACAGAGGTTGAAAAGCTTGAAATAGCCAAAAGACACCTTGTGCCAAAGCAGATAAAAGAGCACAATCTTGAAGACGGGTTTGTCAAGCTCTCGGATGGTACAATATCGGATGTAATAAATTATTACACAAGGGAATCCGGAGTCAGAACTCTTGAGAGGACACTTGGAAGGCTTTGCAGAAAGGCTGCCAAGAAGTACGTTGAAAATCCAAAGCTCAAGCAGGTGAGAATAACGTCTTCAAACCTGGAAAAGTACCTTGGAAAGCACAGGTTCACATATCAAAAGGCACATGAAAATCCGCAGGTTGGAATAGTAACAGGTCTTGCATGGACGCCTGTGGGCGGGGACACTCTTTCAATAGAGGTTGCGCTTATGAAGGGAACTGGAAAGCTTGTACTCACAGGACAGCTTGGAGATGTCATGAAGGAGTCTGCACAGACCGGGCTGTCGTTTATAAGGTCGAAGGTGGAAGAGTTTGGACTTGATGAAGAATTCCACAAAAATACGGACATACACATACACATACCAGAAGGGGCCATACCAAAGGACGGCCCTTCGGCAGGAATAACAATGGCTACTGCTGTGATATCGGCGCTTACTGGAATAGCCGTAAGAAGTGATGTAGCCATGACTGGTGAAATAACGCTTAGAGGAAGAGTTCTTCCTATAGGTGGGCTTAAGGAAAAGACTCTTGCTGCACACAGGGCGGGTATAAAGAAAATCCTAGTGCCAAAGGAAAATGAAAAAGACCTTGACGATATACCTCAAAACATCAAAAAGGATCTTGAACTGGTGATAGTAGAGAACATGGACGAAGTAATGGAGCACGCGCTCGTAAAAAAAGAGGAAGATAAAAATGAAGATTAAATCAGCGGAATTTATAATAAGCGCAGTAAACACGGACCAGTATCCTGCAGAGGGACTTCCAGAAGTGGCCTTTGTGGGAAGGTCCAACGTAGGGAAGTCATCAATAATAAACAGCCTTTTGAACAGAAGGAATATAGCAAGGACAAGCCAAAATCCTGGAAAGACAAGGACTATAAACTTTTTCAAAGTGAACGACGAGTTCCACTTTGCCGATCTTCCGGGATACGGATATGCGAAGGTTTCAAAGACCGAGCAGGCAAAATGGGGAGGTATAATGGAAAGATACCTCTCAGATAGAGAAGAGCTAAAGTGCATACTGATACTCGTGGACATAAGGCACGAGCCCAAGGAAGACGACAAGAGAATGTATGAGTGGGCAAGACATTTTGGATACGAATGTCTAATAGTCGCTACAAAATCCGACAAGATCACAAGGGGAAAATACCAGAAGCAGTTTTCGCTTATAAGAAAAAAGCTCGGGCTTTCGGGTGAAAAGATAATACCAATATCGTCGCTTAAAAAGACTGGAATAGACGAATTGTGGAATGAAATCACAGATATATTCATAAAAAACGGATATGACATAACGGTGGAAAAAGAGATATAAAGTACGTTATAAAAAGGACTACAGCTTAGCTGTAGTCCTTTTTAATATGAAAAAATGCATGGGTACATGGCGGGATATAGAAGAATTGACTTTTATGCTTGACAGAAATACCTAAGGGGGGTATAATTAAAATACAAATAATACCTTATGAAGGTATATCGAGGAGGAAAAATTATGAAAATTGATATAAGCAGTGCGGCAGTTGAAAAGCTAGAGAATTATTTTAGCGAAAAGTCAAAAGACAAGAAAAATGATATGGTAAGGATTTATATCTCGAGATTTGGCTGAGGCGGTCCGGTATTGTCAATAGCTCTGGACGAGCTAAAGGAAGATGATTCTATGTTTGAAGAGTCGGGATTTAAATTCATAATGGACTCTGATCTGGCATCCAATACAGGTGGACTTGAAATAGACTATTCCACAAAATGGTTCAGCAAGGGATTTACAGTATCTGCTTCAAATTTCGGAGGAGCCTGCTAAACTGAGAACCATATTTTAAAATAGGGACCTTAAATAGAAAATGACCTTCAAATCGTGAAGGTCATTTTTATATTAAACAATAATATAATATTTATTTTGAAATGGATTGAAAGAGAATTTCCTATACAGTCTCAGGATCCTTTTCTGTGTAAACCCT
The DNA here is from genome assembly GCA_965368085.1 of uncultured Peptoclostridium sp. Classification (GTDB taxonomy): domain Bacteria; phylum Bacillota; class Clostridia; order Peptostreptococcales; family Peptostreptococcaceae; genus Peptoclostridium. Next base: position 60,042 of record CBDULP010000011.1, read on the forward strand.
TTTGGAAGTGACCTTGCACTCCTTTATCAGACTGTCAAGGGATTTAAGGTTTTCATTCATGGATTGTAAGGCGTCGTGCGGAACGTTGTAATACAGGTAAAGGTCTTCAAACTGCCTTGCAAGTCTTGTAAGATTTTTGTTTATCTCTATAAAGTCTTTGAATGCAGACGAGTTTGCAGCATTTTTAAACTGGTTTATGTCGTGTTTTATAAGGTTTATCACTTCATCTTTTGATACGAAGCTTCCGGCAACCATAGGATACGGTGAGAGTCTCTGGAGGAAATAATTGCCAACATTATTGATCTGGTACACATATTCCACTGGAATTCCATTTATTTCAATTGATACATAACACATTATTCCTTGGACTATTTTAACATCTGCGCCAAGTTGGTTCAGTATCATTTCGTGTTGAGTCATTTCTGTTTTTAGAAAAGCATATTCCATATGGCATTTCTCCTTTTTGTTTATGTATTATACACTATTATATACCCAGAGCCATGAAATATGCATCACTAAACGAGTATTTATTTAACTATGAAATACAGCTTCAGGCTTATTTTTTCATACACATATGTGAATTGCGCTAAAGCTCAATGTTATTTTGAGTCTGCACAGTTAGGTCGACAAGAATCCTGGTTAGTGGTAAAATAATATCTAACCGTAGGAACTATGGGGATGGCTGGGCAAAAACATACGCATTGCTTTATGTTGTCAAAAAGCCTATGACTGCATCACGGAGGCAGCATAATTATAGCAGGAAAAAAGCCTTTGGCGAAATATGAATGGAGAATTAAAATATTATGTTTTTATTACAATTCACAAATATACTGGTTCTTATAGCGATAATAGCAATTCCTGCAGTGGCAGTTTTTTTTATTGTCAGGATTATAAAAGAAAAGAATTTAGACAGCGAGAGTTTGGAATCGAGAATAGCGGTTCTTGAAAAAAAGGTTAGAGAACTAGAGGAGTATGTAAATGAATCGTACGAATAATATAGTAATGTCTATAGGCGGGCTCTTTACGACATTGACATTAGGTATGATGACACAAAAGAATGCAAAGGTGATACTGATATGCTTAAAATGATAGTTAGAAAATTCGACGTCATGTTTTTGATTATATTTTTATTTGGCATCACAATAGGAATACAGTTAAAGGCTGGTTACAGTGAGCAGTATGAACTCTCATTTGTGGACAGGGAAATTGTATCGCAGATAAACCAGATGATGAAGGAAAATGCCGAAATAAGCAGGCAGCTTAAGCATGCAAACAAAAAGGTAAAGGAATTTGAAAATAGTTCCAAGGAAAGCCAAGAAATAAAACAGGTGAGGGAACAGGTTGAAGAGTTGAAGCTTGCACTGGGATATTCCAAGGTTTCAGGCGAAGGCGTGATTGTAAAGATAGACATACAGGAAGATATGAATCTAGGGCTGCTTATGGAGGAAAAAAAGTGGTTTTTATCAATACTCAATGACATAAAGTATTATGGAGGCGAAAGCGTATCCATAAACGGACAGAGGGTGGGCCCTTATTCCGAAGTGGTGCTTGCGGGAAACCATATAAATGTGAATTCAATACCAATAGTTCAACCTTACGAAATAAGCATAATAGGGGACAGCAAGAGAATCTTAAAATACTTTAATGAGACAAGCATACTGATTGAAGACATGAAATACAGACATGGCATAGATATTGATGTGAAAGCGTATGAAAATATCATAGTGCCAAGGCTTGAGGTTGAAAAAAAGCTTAAATATGTTAGGAGGTAGTCTATTGAAATTTTCATTTGTTGAAAATATACAGCCCTATGAGAATTCATGGGAGTACGATCTTTATGAATATGATGATGAGATACAGCTTGGAGACATTGAATCCCATATATGCACGGTGAGGATATTAATGATAAAGCCCCATGAAATATATGCCCAAAAGGGTATTGCAGACAAGATGTTTTATGTAGTAGTTGAGAAATTTGAAAAGGGAAAGTACCAAAGACAGGAATTAAAAGAATCAATAGAAAATTTTGTAAAAGAAGAAATAATAGAGTTTGAAAACAAAGACCAAATTGTCGTGCTTTTTAGCTGATGGCCCGGCAGTTTGGTTTTCTGACGTACAAATAGTTTTGGAGGTGTTTTGATTGATAAGAATATCAAATATAAAAATGACAGTGGACGAGGAAATAGAAAATATTGGTGTGAAAATTTCTCAAAAGCTGAGTATAGATGAAAAAGACATAGAGTATATTTCTGTGGTGAGGGAGTCTCTTGACGCAAGAAAAAAGAATAACATCCATTTTGTATATACTGTAGACGCAAAAATAAAAAATGAAAAATCTTTGATTAAAAGGGAGTCGAAGAAAAAGAAAAGCGACGTGTCAATATGCGAGAAAAAAGATGCAGAGCCTTTTAAAAAGGGTGAAGAAAAGCTGGCTCAAAGACCGGTTGTAATAGGCATGGGTCCTGCGGGTCTTTTTGCGGCGCTTACACTTGCCCAGAATGGTTACTCTCCTGTGGTGCTCGAAAGAGGCTGTGACGTGGACAAGAGGACAGAAGATGTCGACTTGTTTTGGGGTACAGGAAGGCTTAACGCAGAGTCTAACGTACAATTTGGAGAAGGCGGGGCTGGAACCTTTTCTGACGGGAAGCTCACCACTAGAATAAAGGACAAGAGGGCAAAGGACGTACTGTTTGAGCTTGTAAGATTTGGAGCCCCACAGGAGATAACCTATTCTCACAGACCTCACGTTGGAACTGACATACTCAAAGAGGTAGTTAAAAACATAAGGAACGAGATAATAAGGCTTGGAGGAGAAGTAAGGTTTGGGTGCAGGGTCACTGATATTGAAATCGAAAATGGAAAAATTACATCGGTAACAATAAATGGGGAGGAGAAACTTTCTGTTCAAGCGGCGGTGCTTTCGCTCGGACACAGTGCAAGGGATACTTTCCAAATGCTGCATGAAAGAGGGGTTGAGCTGGGGCAAAAGCCTTTTGCAATAGGTGTAAGGATAGAGCATCCTCAGATTGTTGTAAACAAGGCTCAATATGGCGATTTTTATGACAATCCAAGGCTGGGAGCGGCGGACTACAAGCTTACGCACAAATGCCAAAATGGAAGGAGTGCATACACGTTTTGCATGTGCCCTGGAGGCGAGGTTATAGCATCCAGTTCCTCGGAAGGTGAGCTTGTGGTAAACGGGATGAGCTACCACGCTAGAAGCGGAAGAAATGCCAACAGCGCTCTTCTTGTAAACGTGGAAACCAGGGATTTTGAAAGTGAACACCCGCTCGCAGGGGTGCATTTCCAGCAGGAGTATGAAAAAAAGGCATTCGAGCTTGGAGGCTCAGATTACACTGCGCCGGTTCAAAATGTGGGAGATTTTGTAAAGAAGAGGCCTTCGCATTCCATAGATGGTGCGGTAAAGCCTACATACAAGCCAGCTGTAAGGCCTTCGGACATAAGAAATTGCCTTCCGGAATTTGTGTGTGAATCCCTGAGAGAAGGAATAGCGAATATGAATAGAAAGCTCAAAGGATTTTCGATGGACGATGCAGTGATTACAGGAATAGAGACGAGGTCCTCATCTCCGGTGAGGATTCTAAGGGATATGGAAACGCTCGAGTCTGTGAATGTCAAGGGACTATATCCGAGCGGTGAAGGCGCGGGATATGCAGGCGGTATAGTATCTGCTGCAGTAGACGGAATAAGGAGCGCACAGAGCATAGTGGAGAGTTTTTCCCCGGCAGAGATGTAGAAATTACATTCAATGTGAATCGCTGGATTTGGCGCAGCGCTTGAATGGGAAATATTCGTAGAGTTATGGTTTATCTGGTGCATATTGAAAAAATTAACGTAAAATTAACCCTCTTAATATATTTAACATGTTCTTAACATTTAAACCTTTTGTTTTTGATAAAATGTTACAGGGAAGTAAAGGAATTATATTCGAGGAGGTTTAAAATGTTTTTTAGTATAGCATTTGGAATATTAGGAGGCCTGGGGCTGTTCCTATATGGAATGAATCTTATGGGAGCCGGACTTCAAAAGGCAGCTGGAGACAAGCTTAAAAGGATAATAGAACTTCTTACAAGCAACAGGTTTACAGGAACTCTTGTGGGAATGTTTGTAACTGCTATAATACAGAGTTCTTCAGCAACTACAGTCATGGTCGTAGGTTTTGTAAATGCAGGAATAATGAACCTGGGCCAGGCGGTTGGAGTAATAATGGGTGCCAACATAGGTACTACTGTCACAGCTCAGCTTGTATCTTTCAAGCTTACGGACATTGCGCCAATAGCTGTGGGATTCGGAATGATAATATATCTTTTTTCATCAAAGGAAAAGACAAAGCAGTTGGCGGAAATACTTATAGGATTTGGTATACTTTTCATAGGTATGGACTTCATGAAAGATGCCGTAAAGCCTCTTAGGGAATTCGAGGGATTTAGGACAGCTCTTGTAAACTTCGGGCATAACCCTGTACTGGGAATACTTATAGGATTTGGACTTACGGTAATGGTTCAAAGTTCAAGTGCTTCGATGGGTATACTTCTTGCTCTTGCATCGGAAGGGCTAATGCCACTTAGCTCTGCACTCCCTATACTCTACGGAGAAAACATAGGAACATGTGTGACTGCGCTGCTTTCAAGCATAGGAGCCAGCAAGAATGCGAAGAGGGCTGCTATAATGCACCTTTGCTTCAATATAATAGGTACGCTTCTTTTCGTTATATTGCTTACAAAGCCTATAACACATATAGTTATGCAGCTTGACCCTACAAATGTCACAAGACAGATAGCAAATACGCACACGCTTTTCAACATAATAAACGTTGTAATACAGTTCCCATTTGCTATGTTCCTTGTGAAAATAGCCACTACTCTTGTGCCTGAAAAAGAAGGGGAAGAGAAATTTAAAATCACAAAATATCTTGACCCGAGGATAATGGAGACTCCGAGTATAGCACTTGCAAATACGGTAAGAGAATGTCTTCACATGGGAAATGTTGCAAAGAGGTCGCTGGAAAATGCGATAAATGGATTTTTGAACAGGGATTCTGAAGAGATAAAAGAGACTTTCAAAATAGAAAAAGATGTAAATGAACTTGAAAAGTCTATAATGGATTATCTCATAAAGCTTTCAAACAAAGAGCTCGGCGAGGGCAACAGGGAGATAGTCGACGGGCTTTTCAATACAATAAATGACATAGAAAGAGTCGGGGACCACGCGGACAACCTTGCGGAACTTGCCATTGATGTTCTTGACAAAAACCTTGTATTCTCAAACGAGGCAATAGATGACATAAATGCCATGTACAAAAAGACTATGGAGGCATATGAGGGAGCTCTTGAAGCTATGAAAACAGGGGACAAGGATGTGGCTCTAAATGTAATAAGGATAGAAGAACAGGTTGACGTTATGGAGAGATCGTATAGAATGAACCATATATACAGACTTAACAAGGGCCTTTGCAGCACTGAGTCGGGAATAATATTCCTGGATATGATAAGCAATTTCGAAAGAATTGCAGACCATGCTTCGAATATTGCCAGGGCGGTAATAGATTCATTGACTGTAAAGTCAGCATAGAATGGCTAAAAAAACATATTAATGATAAAATAAAAGGGAAATTTCTCCATTTGGAGAGGTTTCCCTTTTGCTATTCTATAAGGCTATTCATATAAAATAAATTCGATGAGAATATATTATCATGAAAAGGTGGAATGAAGCATGGAAGACAGACTGAAAAGGGATTTTTACATGAAAGATCCTGTTGAGGTTGCAAAAAAACTTTTAGGTAAAATAATTGTCAGAAAGCAAGGCGGCATCACAATGTCTGCCAAGATTGTGGAATGTGAAGCATACAGGGGAACCGGAGACAAGGCGGCACATTTTAATGAAAACAAGATTACGGACAGGACAAAAGTGGTATATGGAAAAGGCGGGCTTGCATATGTATATCTTATATATGGTATGTACAACTGTTTTAATATTGTAACAGGAAGGGAGGGAGAAGGCGGAGCTGTTCTTGTAAGGGCACTCGAGCCAATTGACGGGATTGAGCAAATGCTAAAAAACAGGTTCGGGAGTGATGAAAAGAAATATAAAAGCATAAAAGATATTGCAAACGGGCCGGGAAAGCTGTGCATGGCCATGAACATAGACCTCAGCCTGTACGGTGAAGACCTTTGTACGAGTGAAAGGCTCTATATAAGGCGAGGACAGGACATTAAAAACGATGATATGGTATCTTCGAAAAGGGTAAATATAGACTATGCCCAGGAGGCGAAAAATTTTCACTTCAGGTTTTACATAAGAGGAAATGAGTTCATATCAAAAAAATAGACGCGTTTTGAAAGGGGACACAGATTATGGGGAGCATTAAATTAGAATGTTTGGGAGTGGAGAATTTTATAGGGGAGCATGAACTGGGTTCGATGCAGCCGCTTGTGGACTCTGTTCATGATATCATACATAAAAAAACTGGTCCGGGGTCAGAGTTTTTAGGGTGGCTTGACATTCCAAATGGATACAAAATAGAAGAAATTGAAAGGATACGAAAAATAGCTTCGAATATACGAAAAAACAGCGAAGTATTCGTTGTAATAGGAATAGGAGGGTCATATCTTGGGGCAAAGGCGGCCATAGAGATGATGAGCCATTCTTTTGCAAACATAATTGACAGGGATAGAAGGGGCGGCCCAATAGTGCTTTTTGCAGGACAAAACATAAGCTCCTCATATATGAACGATCTTGTAGAAGTTCTTGAGGGCAGGGAATTTTCTGTAAATGTCATATCGAAATCAGGAACTACTACAGAGCCTGCAATAGCGTTTAGAATACTAAAGGGCATGCTTGAAAAAAAATACGGAATGGAAGGCGCCAGGGAGCGAATAGTTGTCACCACTGATGGAAAAAAAGGGGCGCTTAGAAAGCTTTCGAGTGAAAAAGGATACGAGACATTTACAATACCGGATGATGTCGGGGGCAGGTATTCTGTTCTCACTCCGGTGGGGCTTTTGCCAATGTGCGTGGCAGGCATAGACATAGAAAAGGTGCTTCAGGGTGCAGGTGATGCGCTTGAAGACCTAAAAGAAAAAGATGTCCACAAAAACGAGGCGTACAAATATGCAGCCCTTAGAAATATACTCTACAGAAAAGGCATTGCCATAGAGATGCTTGTAAGTTACGAGCCTGCGCTTCACTATTTTGCAGAGTGGTGGAAACAGCTTTTCGGTGAGAGCGAAGGAAAGGATTCCAAGGGGCTTTACCCAGCTTCGGCAGACTTGTCAACGGATTTGCATTCACTGGGGCAGTATATACAAGACGGAAGGAGAATACTTTCTGAAACTGTTATAAGGGTCGAACGGCCAAGGTATAAAATGGAGATACCTGCCACAAGTGACGATGTTGACGGCCTCGGATATATAGAGGGCAAGGATATGGATTTTGTAAACCAAAAGGCGCTTGAGGGCACTATGCTTGCGCATATCGACGGAGGAGTGCCAAACATACAAATTGAGATACCGGCAATTGACGAGCATACATTTGGATACATGGTGTATTTCTTTGAAAAAGCCTGCGCTGCGAGCGGCTATATGCTGGGTGTAAATCCTTTTGACCAGCCTGGTGTCGAAGCGTACAAAAAAAGCATGTTCAAGCTTCTTGGAAAGCCTGGATATTAAAAAGCAGCCAGCCACTGAATAGGAATATTTGGGTTGCTGGATTTAAGGTGCCTAAAGCGACATTATTTGTTATAAATGAAAAGTATTTGGGTATTTATCAAATGGATATTATATTTTATTCATGCATATGCAATACGCACAAATACAGGGGGGATACATTATGCAAATAAAAAAAATACTAGTCCCAATAGACGGATCGGAAGCTAACAAAAAGGCAATAGAGATGGCAGGTCAAATAGCAAAGGATCAGAATGCGGGCATACTGCTTCTCCATATAATAGAGCTCAACATGCCGAGTGCGCTTCAGGTGGAATATTCGTACGTTCAGTATTCGTATACTGATGATGAACTTAAGAGTCTAAAGGACATATCTCAAAAAATACTTGAAACTGCAAAGAATACGCTGCCGGGAGTTGAAGTTTCAACAATGAGTGTTGTGGGATATCCGGTGGATGAAATACTCAGGGTTTCGGAAGAAGAGGATGTGGATATGATAGTTATGGCCACGAGGGGGATGACGGGAATTAAAAAATACCTCATGGGATCTGTAACGAATAATGTGGTTCACCATTCCAAAAAACCTGTGCTCGTAATTCCATAGAATGACATGCAAAAATATTAAGGCGGCCGATTGCCGCCTTTTGCTGTGCCTAAATATCTATACTACGTAAAAATAATGCCCGCGGCGAATTGACAAAAAAACATATATAAAATATCATCATAGTATAGAATGAATTTAGGAGTTGGCAATTTGAAAAAAATGGATTTCGTAATAGCTATTGCAGTCATGATAATGGCTATTGCAGGAATGGCGGCAATGAAGTCGAGCGGACAAAATAACGGCCAAAAACATGTCGAAATATGGTCAGATGGACAGCTATACAAGAAAATTGATATAAATGAAGGGTATAGTGAAAAAATAAAAGTTGAACATGAAAATGGATACAATATTGTATATATTCATGACGGTGGAGCACAGGTCATAGAGGCAGATTGCAATGATAAAGTATGTGTCGATATGGGACTTATAGAAAATGACGGAGAAATAATAGCTTGTCTTCCACACAAGATGTACGTGAAAATAGTAAGCAATACAGAAAATGAAGTAGATGCCATTTCGCAGTAGGAGATGATGTTATGGAAAAATCCATTAATGTGCGAAAACTTGTATTTTTGGCACTTATGGTATCGCAGTCCCTTGTACTGTATGTAATTGAAAGCTTCATGCCCCTTCCTTTTATTGCCCCCGGGGCAAAAATCGGGCTTTCGAACATAGTCAATCTGACAGCGCTGTTGACGTTCGGTCTCAGGGATGCATTTGCAATAATGTTTTTGAGGGTTATGATATCTTCGCTTTTTTGGGGAGGAATGTCGATATTTTTATACAGTATTGCAGGAGGGATGCTGAGCATAATTGCAATGTGGGTTGTAATTAAAATATTTGGTGAAAAAGTAGGGACAACGGGTATAAGTATAACCGGGGCTGTGGCACATAATATAGGCCAGCTTTCTATAGCTGCAATGGTTATTGAGAACATAAAGATATTTTATTACCTGCCGGTACTTATGGGTGTGGCGATTCCAACCGGAATTTTTGTAGGTGTATGCACAGGATTTGTGGAAAAATATGTTAAAAAATTGATATGACATTCGAACTGTTATATATTGACAAAAATACAGATGATTTGATATCATAGTATGTGATGTTGCATGTATATGCAGTTTTAATTCTGGTGAAATGGTGATGGATATGGAAAATGAAGATTTGAGAGAAATAAAGGAAGAAATAGAAAATCTCAGGGAAGACATAAACAGATACATACAGTATCCTGATATTTTTAAGGACGAGATCCAAAAAGCAAGCAAAAAGATCGACAGTCTTATAAACGACTACATAAGGTTCAGCAGTTCTTCAAAATAACCAAATTGTGTATATGGAGATGCCGTAATGTTAAGCTATGTTTAATGTTGCGGTATTTTTGTTTTAAAATACAAAAAAAAGTCGAAAGAAACCGATTAAGTAAAATAATATATGAATATTCAAACAATTCGCTTGATATAATTATAAAATATTATATAATTATATAAATCGAATAAAGACGGGAGGAAAAGATATTGACATTATTTTCAGGAGTAAAGACAAAAATTTCCGTGATAATGATTGCAGCTATCATAATACCGGTTATAGCACTTGGATTTTTATCGTACAACAAGACAAACAGGACTTTGGAGGAAAAGCTAGCGCAGAGTTCAAATGGAATGCTTAGCCAGATAAACGGGTCTATAGGGGAGTTTTTAAATGGATTTGAAAGCAGTATAGATGCGGTTTCGCAAAACAAATCCATTGGAGAGCTTGCCAAAAGCAGCCAGCTTGAAATTCCACAGGTCCAGGAATATGCGGCCGATACGCTTTTAAAAATTGCGCAGGCCGATGAAAACATACTTTCAGCTTATTTGGGGACTGCTGACAAGAGGATGTACATATATCCGGAGAGTAACCTGCCAGAAGGGTACGATCCCACGTCAAGACCGTGGTACAGCCTTGCAGTTGAAAATGCGGGGAAGGCTGTCTGGACAAATCCCTATGAGGATGCAAATGCAGGCGGCATGGTTTTGACTGTATGTAAAACTGTTGAAGATGGCGGTGTTTTAGGGGTTGTAGCGTATGACATAAGCCTTGTTGACTTTTCGAAAGAGTTCAAGGACATAAAGGTTGGAAATACAGGATATGTATTTATTGTCGATGAAAACGGAATAATAATATCACATCCTGATGGGGCGTTAGTTGGAAAGAATATATCAGAATCTAACAAGCTGCTTTGGGATGCTGTGACAAAAGAAAAAAGCGGTTTTAAAGAGTATGGAAGCGGAACGGATAAAAAATCGGTAGCATATCAGACTAATAACTCAACTCGATTTAAAATTGGAATAGTGTTTTCGGGAGATGAAATGGCTGCGGATGTAAATCCTATAAGGACATTCACACTCATGCTTGTGGCAATGGCTGTAATACTTGCAGTAATAATATCGATTATGATATCTGGATGGATAACAAAGAATCTTAAAAAGCTTGATGATGCTTTTGAAAAGGCTTCGCAGGGAGATCTTTCGGCAAATGTGGATATACAGACTAATGATGAATTTGAAAAGATAGGTTCAAATTTCAACAAGATGATTCAAAACCTAGTTTATCTCATAAAAAACATAAAAGAATCATCTGAAACTGTAACAACAACCTCGCAGTCGCTCAGCACAATGGCAATGCAGACGAACAAGACCACAGAAGAGGTGGCAAAGGCGATATCTGAAATTGCCGAAGTTACAAACGAGCAGGCAAGGGAGACAGAGGTAGGAGTCAGCAGGGCCGATGAAATGGGAAAAAGCGTTCAATCTGTCTCGACATCTATAGAAGACATGGTTGTGATGTTTAAAAAATCTAACGATCTCAATGAAAAAGGTATAAACACCGTGAAAAACCTCGCCCAAGCGACACAGGAGACCTTGAAGGCTGAGGCAAGCGTCAATACCATAATAAACGAGGTGGAAAAGAGTTCTCAGGAGATAGGGATCATAATACAGACTATAAATCAGATTGCAGAACAGACCAACCTGCTTGCGCTGAATGCATCAATCGAGGCTGCAAGGGCAGGAGAGGCCGGAAGAGGATTTTCAGTTGTTGCGGACGAGATAAGAAAGCTTGCGGAGGAGACTGCCCAGTCTACTGGACAGATAAAGAGTATAGTTGACGACATACAGGGAAAATCAAAAGATGCGGTTTATGGAATGAAAGAGGCCTCGAATAAGGTTGAGCAGCAGGTGGTATCCGTGGAAGAAACGGAAGATATATTCAATGAAATATCAACTACTATTCACGGACTGCTGTCCAATGTCGAGGAGATAGAAAGCTTAAACTCAGATATGGTAGTCAGAAAAAATGAAATTATAGATGCGATGCAAAACATATCTGCAACTGCGGAAGAAAACTCTGCGGGTACAGAAGAAGTTTCGGCATCTACTGAACAAATACTCGCTACAATGGAAGAGTTCAGCAGCCTTTCAGGAAATCTAAAGGCGTTGGCTCACAGTCTTCAGGGCGAAGTGGACAAATTTAAATACTAAATGGAAAAGCGGTTTTAGGGATAATGTCTTTAAAACCGCTTTTTTGCGGTATAATATTGACGTTAAAGTAAATGTTCCCGGCTATGCGCTAATATAAAGTTAGTATTTATCAAAGTTTTGATGTTTATAATGTTATACATAAAATATACTAAAGGGGGAAAATACTTATGGAAAGAGAAAAAATAGAGCAAATATACAAATGGGACATTGAAAGTTTTTATGATAGTGAAGAAAAATTTGAAGAGCAGTTCAAAGGGCTTGATGAAAAGATAGAGAAAATGGAAGATTTCAAGGGGTCTCTTGCAAAGGGGGCAGATGAGCTTTTTGAATGCCTGTCAATGTACGAGGAGATACTCAGGACTTCTGAAAACCTATACGTGTATGCTCACATGAAAAAAGATGAAGATAACAGAAACAGCAAATACCAGGCGCTTTCAGGAAAGGCGGAAATGCTTTCAACAAGGATTTCAACGGCTACCTCGTTCATGGTTCCAGAGATAATTTCAATGGATGAAAAGCTTCTTGCCGAGTTCGTGGAAGACGAAAGGCTTATATACTATAAAAGATATATCGATGAAATAATAAGGAAGAAGCCTTATGTGCTTTCACAAAGCGAGGAGAGGATACTTGCGCTTTCGGGAGACATGTCCTCGGCCGCTGAAAATGCATTTGAGATGCTTTCTTTTGCAGATATGAAATTTCCGCATATAAAGGATGACAGCGGGAAAGAGACCAGGATAACTCATGCGAATTTCATGACATTCATGAAAAGCAAAAGCAGGGATACTAGAAAAGAGGCATTTGAAAAGCTTTATTCTACATATGAAGGATATAAGAATACAATCGGGGCCACACTTTCGGGGGCTGTGAAAAGGGAGATATTCTATTCAAGGGCGAGAGGTCATGAGTCTGCAATAAAAGGGTCGCTGTTTGAAGACAATATAAGCGTGGATGTATATGAAAATCTTATAGATGCTGTTTCTGAAAAGCTTGAGCCTATGTACAAATATGTACAGCTTAAAAAAGACTTCCTGGGAGTCGATAAGCTCCACATGTACGACATATACGCGCCTCTTGTAGATGATGTGGACATGAAAATCCCATATGAAAAGGCCAAGGAGATAATACTTGAGGCTCTAAAACCGCTAGGTGAGGAGTATAGGGGCATAATAAAAAAGGCGTTTGACGAAAGATGGATAGACGTATATGAAAACGACGGCAAAAAAGGCGGAGCATACTCATGGGGCAGCTATGATTCGAAGCCATATATACTTATGAATTACAAGGAAGACCTGAACTCAATGTTCACGCTTGTGCATGAGCTTGGACACTCTGTGCACAGCTATTATTCAAGAAGCTCACAGCCGTATATAGATGCGCACTATAAGATATTTGTGGCCGAGGTGGCTTCAACTTTGAATGAGCTTTTGCTTATGCAGTACATGCTTGAAAACGCCAAGAACAAATCTGAAAAGCTGTATATACTCAACTATCATCTGGAGCAGTTCAGAACAACTGTATACAGGCAGACAATGTTTGCGGAATTCGAAAAGACAATACATGAAAGGTCAGAAAGCGGGCAAGCTCTTACAGGAGAGGACTTTTCACAGATATACTATGACCTCAATAAGAAATACTATGGGGAGGGCATGGAAATAGACAGCCAGATAGCCATTGAATGGGCGAGGGTTCCTCATTTTTACTCCAATTTCTATGTCTACAAATATGCCACTGGATTTTCAGCAGCTGCGGCGCTTAGCTTTTTGATAATGAACGATGGTGAAAGCGCCCAGAAAAAATATATAGAATTCTTAAAGAGCGGCGGATCGAAATATCCTCTTGATCAGCTGAGGGATGCAGGCGTTGACATGGAGGACAAGTCTTCGGTTCTCAAAGCGCTTGAACTGTTTGAAAAGGCAGTGGAGAAACTCTCGCTTGAAGACGACTTTACAAAAATATAACCTGCATTTAACATTCCCATAACAAAGCATTCCTCCCAAAATGGTATCTTTTAATTGCAGGTCATAAGAATAATGGGCCTGGAGAGTTATTATAAAAGTAAAGCAGGGAGGACAATAATGCCTACAAAAATAGAGGTTAAGAATCTTGACTTTTTCTACGGAGATTTCAAGGCATTGAAAGACATAAATATAAAGGTGCAAGAGAACAATGTAACGGCGCTCATAGGGCCTTCGGGCTGTGGAAAGTCAACGTTTCTAAGAACACTGAACAGGATGAACGACCTTATAGATGGAACAAGTGTACAGGGAGAAATACTCCTTGATGGAGAAAATATATATTCAAAAGACATGCTAGTGGAAGAACTTAGAAAAAATGTCGGAATGGTTTTTCAAAAACCAAACCCATTTCCAAAGACAATTTACGAAAATATAGTCTTTGGGCCTAAAAGACACGGCATAAAGGATAAAAACAGGCTTGACGAAATAGTTGAAAAGAGCCTCAAGGGCGCTGCCCTTTGGAATGAGGTAAAAGACAAGCTGAATAAGTCGGCATGGGAGCTTTCAGGAGGACAGCAACAGAGGCTTTGCATAGCAAGGGCGATAGCAATGGAGCCTCAGGTGATACTGATGGACGAGCCGACATCGGCGCTTGACCCGATAGCCACATCAAGGGTGGAAGAGCTTATAGACGGGCTTAAAAAGGATTATACAATAGTCATAGTGACACACTCTATGCAGCAGGCTGCTAGAATATCTGACAATACAGCATATTTCCTTATGGGTGAGCTTATCGAATTTGGAAACACAAATGAAATATTCACAAATCCAATAGATAAGAGAACAGAGGATTATATAACAGGTAGATTCGGATAATAAGAGGAGGCGCTGTAAATGCTAAGAGCGAGTTTTGAAAAAGAACTTAACAATTTGAAAACAGATGCCCTTGACATGTTTGAAAAAGTCGAGGAAGCTGTTAAAACCGCCGTTGAGGCACTTGGAGATATGGATGCAAGCCTTGCAAGGAATGTAATAAAGCAGGACGATGTAATAGACCTTAAAATGTATGAGATAGAGGAAAAAGCAATAGAGCTTATCGCACTTCAGCAGCCTATGGCAAAAGATCTTCGAATGATATTTGCGATAACAAAGATAATATCAAACCTTGAGAGAATTGGGGACTTCGCCGTAAACATATCTAAAGAAGTTATAAAGATGGGCTCAGATGAGCGCATAGGCAAGTGGTCGGGAATATTCAATATGACTGACATACTAATGGGAATGATGGACAAGACGAAATCTAGCCTTATTCTTGAAGATGCGACGCTTGCGCTTGAAGTTGGAGACGAGGACGAGCTTGTTGACAATCTGTACAGGGAAATATACAGTGACATGCTTATAACGATACACAAAAACAGCGACTATATAAACCAAGGCACCAAGATACTATTTGTAGGAAGGTATGTTGAGAGGATGGCTGACCACCTTACAAACATATGCGAGATGATAATATATATTGCAAAGGGCGAGAGAATAGAAATAGACTAATGGGCATATGAGGCATAAAACGTC
>CBDULP010000012.1:0-73917 GCA_965368085.1 uncultured Peptoclostridium sp.
CCTACAACCTTTATGAGCGCAACTACAGACATGGCAACCATTATGAAAAGCACATTTTCAAACAGTCTCACGTTCAGGCCCATAACTGCTGAAAATTCATCGTCGAACAGGAATGATTTCCAGTAGCTGAAAAATGAAAATATAAATGTTGTAACTATGACTACAAGTGCCGCCATAAGCATCACATTTGACCTTGAAACGGTGAGTATGTCTCCAAATAGGTACGATGTCATGTCGGGCGGATATCCCGGAGTCATTGCGATGAAAAGTATTCCAAGGGCCATTCCGCTTGACCAGAACATTCCAGTAAGAGCGTCTGAATTGGTTCCGGTGTTTTTTCTAATGCCTGAAACCGCAAGTGCAGAAGTGACGGCAAACAAGAGTCCTGGTATTATGGGCTCTATGCCTATTAGATAGCCAAGGCCTATGCCTCCGAATGAGGCGTGGGCGATGCCTCCGCTGAGCATAACAAGCTGTTTTTGTACTATTATTGTACCTATTATTCCGCAGACTATGCTTGAGAGAATGGCTCCCATTATTGCATTTTGGACAAAAGAGTATCCGAGTGCATCAAACATCAGAATCATCCTCCTTTAATGAATTACGGTCTATATGAGGACTTAAAACCCTGTGAGGGAAGCCGTGGGCTATCATGTCTATAGGGCATCCGTATATTTTCTCGACGCTTACGCTAATGTCGAATTCATCCTCGCCGTGGTAGTAAAGCTTCTTGTTGAGGCAGGCTATGCTGTGCACATATGACGATATTGTGCCTATGTCATGGCTTACGATTATAACCGCCATGTCTTTGCTCAAAGCGCTTAAAAATTCGTATATATTTGATTTTGAGGTCGAGTCGACGCTTGCGGTGGGCTCGTCCAGAAGAAGCACTTCGGGACTTGAAACAAGGGCTCTTGCTATGAGAACCTTCTGCAGTTGTCCACCTGAAAGTGTACCTATCTGTCTTTTTTCAAGCTCCAAAATGCCTAAAAGGGATAGTGTCTTTTTGGCTTTGTATACATCTGAACTTGAATATTTGTGGAAAAGCTTTGCTTCGCCGCCCAACATGCCCGTAAGTACGACTTCGAGAACGTTTATGGGAAATTCCTTGCTAAAAGATGAAAACTGAGGAACATAGCCTATTGGGCGGGAGCTGTTGAGTTTTATGCTGCCATATGAGGGCTTTATAAGCCCGCATATGGATTTTAAAAGTGTACTTTTTCCTCCTCCATTGGGTCCTATTATTCCAAGGAACTCATCTTTTCTTACATCCAGATTTACGGACTCTATGGCGCAGTGGTCATTGTAACACACGGTAAGGTCTTTTATTTCGAGTATAAAGTCGTCGGTTTTCACTGGAGAACCTCCTTGAATGTGCTTGCAATTTTCTCCATGTTCTCGATGTAGTTTCCTGAAAGTGTTGAAATTTCAGTGGTTTTGCCTCCGATTTCATTCGCGAGAGTTTTTGACTGGTTGCTGTCGATTTCAGATTGGTAGAATACGACCTTTATGTTATTTTCTCTTGCAAAGTCGATTATGGACTGAAGCTCCTTTGCGCTTGCATTTTTCCCGCTGATTTCCACACTTATCATTTCCAAGCCGTAATCATCGGCAAAATAGCCGAGAGCAGGATGGTATATTATAAATGACTTGTTTTGAATTCCATCAAGAGTTTGTTTTATTTTCAGATCGAGACTGGACAGCTTTTCCTTGTATGACTTTGCGTTTTTCAGGTATATTTCACTGTTTTCATTGTCCATTTCCGAGAGCTCCTTTGCAATGATATCCACCATAACCATGACTCTTTTGGGAGACATCCATATATGAGGGTCCTTCATACCCAAATCATGCTCTTTCGAGGTCTTGTCGATATTGTCACTTTGAATTTCTCCGTCTTCGTGGGAGTGTGTTTCATTAAAGTACCTGTGAGGATATTTTTTTTCAACTTCATCGTCAAGCCTTACTATTTTGAGCCGTGGGTTGAGTTCATTTGCTTTTTTGAGTATATTTGCATCTTCTGCGGGAACGCCTATTGTAAAATATATTGAAGCATTGCTGAAAGATTGCATTTCAAGCGGCGTAGGCTGGTAGTTTGAAGGGCTGCTTCCAGGCGGTATCATTGTAACCACGTCCACAAGATCGCCAGCTACCGCATGTACAAATTCCTTTTCTGGAACTATGGATACTGCCACTACAGGCTTTGATGGTTTTTCTGGCGGGGAGCTGCTGCATCCTGAAAATAAAAATGACATGACTAGTACGGAAACTAATAATAAAATGTGTTTCTTCATAGAACACCTCCAAAAAAAAGTAAATGAAATTCATTCGCAAATAATAATAAATTATACATGTATACGCAGAATATCTCAAGTATTTAAAAAACTATAATATATTTATTTTAAATACCCATTTCGAAATTATAATACCAGCGGGAATAGGAGTCAAGCGGCGCCATATGCTATAATTGTTGAATATGGACGTCATGGTATGTTAATATAGGCTAAAATATAAAAAACGAATAAATTTAGACTAAATGAGCTAAATTCAAATAATAACTGTATAAAAGCTTAGGGGAGGGATATCATATGATTGAAAAGGGACTTATACAAATATATACAGGAGACGGAAAGGGAAAAACTACAGCATCTGTGGGACAGGGGATAAGAGCCTGTGGCAGGGGGCTTAAAGTTTACATGGTCCAGTTTTTAAAGTCTTCTGACACGGGAGAGATGAATATACTGCAAAACATAGACGGATTCGATGTATTCAGATTTCAAAAGGAAAGGGGCTTTTTCTGGACTCTGGGTGAAGAAGAGATAAAAGAGGTTCAAAGAGAGACAGACATGGCTCTTGAGTTCATAGAAAATACATTAAGGGAAAATACATGCGATGTACTAATACTGGACGAGATAATGGGAGCCATATCGAACGGGCTTATACAGATTCCGAAGCTTTTGAGGATACTGGAGCAAAAGCCAGAGGGCATGGAGGTAATAATGACGGGAAGAAACGTTCCAAAAGAGCTGAAGGAAATGGCAGATCTCGTTACGGAGATGAAAAAGGTGAAGCACCCGTTTGACAAGGGGATAGGAGCGAGAAAGGGAATAGAATACTAATTAGTAAACTCTATAGGATTCTTCAAATAATCAATGGGAGTTAAATGTCAAAAAAAGATTGGAACAGGGAATTTATTCCCGTTTCAATCTTTTTTTGTATACCAAATTAATGGATGATCTTTATGTAAATCTGTGCACGTGTAAAAGTCTACAGTTCTATTGTGTCTATGTCTGACTTCAGATTGTATATCACATCTTTTCGCTCTACTATTATGCTTATCTTTTCAGAAAGCTCAGGCTCGCTTTTGATTTTATATACAAGCTCATGAGTAGGATTTATTGCTACAGGATGTTTTACCTTTTTGAGCATCGAAAGGTCTCCGTTTGTATCTCCGTATGCATAGCACTGAGAAAGGTCTATATCGTATTTTTTTATGAATTCTCCTATGGCTACATTCTTGTCATTGGACTCCCACATAGGTTCTATTTTCCCGCTGAAAACGCCGTTTTCGAATATGTATTTTGTTCCTATATAGTCGGTGGCATCATACATTTTGGACATTTTTTCAACTAAAAAATCAGGGCTTCCCGATATGAATATTACTGTATGGCCCATATCTACATGCCACTTTATCATTGCCCTTGTGTACCTGTAGACTTTGTCGAACTTTAAGGTTATCACCCTGTCGCTTGTATAGTCTATTATCTCCCTCTTGACTCCCTTTAGCGAATCTATATATATCTGGGCTGCTTCAAGCAGGTAATTGTCGTATTCACCTTTTCTTTTTACCCATTTTTCATAAGTGTGCTTGAGCTGATCATACCAATATTTATCATTGATAACCTCGAACTTGATAAGTTTTTTAAAATGCTCTATCATCAGTGAATCCCTGTGTAGAGTACCGTCTATGTCGAAAAAAGCTGCAATATTTCCCAATAGTAACACCTTCCTAGCATCATATATTTTTAGTGCAAAAATACAACCGTTATTGAAATTATGTGTATTATTAATTATACAATAATAGTGAAGCATTTAAACAGATTTTGGGACAATTCTCCCATTAGGTTTATAGGTTACGGCATACAGTAATTATGTTTATTATAGAAAATATGCATGGTTTTGTCATCTATAAAATCTATAAGTATTATAGTTAAAACTTTATTTTACGGAAATGGATGTCCTTTTGGAACAAATCATCGAAATTGGTTTGAAAAAGTATTCCAAGAGTTATATAATTATTATTTAGATATTATTCAGTTGAATGGCATGTAAATGCCAAAGAGACTTTAGAGAAGGTGACATATGGAATTTTTATATGCGAAGATTACAAATTCAAGGCTCATGGGGAGCATGGGGCTTAGAATATCGTGGGAAAATAAAAAAGAAAAATTAGACCAGTATTTCCTTTTGGATTGCGAGGGGCTTGGTCTTGCAGACTATATGGGGATATGGAATGGGAATGACAAGAAGCTTTTTAATGAAGAGGAAAGACTCATGGGGGGTCTGGGTTCGGATAGTATATATATATCAAAATATGAGGCAGTTTTTCTTGTGAAGGAATATGCAGGCAAGAACATAAGCTATGGAAAGCCCCTTCCTGCCCAAAAAGAAGAGTATGATTTCGTACTGGAAATGGAAATTGGCCATGTTGACAGAAAGAATCTTTTTTTCAAGCTTTGCAAAAAAATTGAAAGCGATGTGGAGTTTGTAAATTACATGGCTATGAGGTTCATAGCAAGGGACCGGGAGGCTTTAGGATTTTATTCTCCAAATCCTGAACTGAAAAATATGAAAATAACCTATGCAAATGGAACCCTGCTTAAAAATTCAGTTAGAAAATTAAAAAATGGAAATTATATATGCAGATGTATTTATGAGGACAGGGATGCATATTTTACAGCCAGCATAGGCTTTACTATGGAAAATTCAAAATACGGTTACTGCCTGAGGGCTATAAAGATTGGCAAAGTGTTACAGGTGGACTGTCTTGACGCCTTGGAGGAGATAAAAAGGGACGAATATATGGGCATATATATAATAGATGACGTGGAGAATTTCAGGAGGGAATTCATTGATGATATGAGTCACTGTCTTAAAAGCCCTTTTGAAAAAGGGGTGATGCTTACGCAGTTCAAGCCTGAT
Organism: uncultured Peptoclostridium sp.; assembly: GCA_965368085.1. GTDB lineage: Bacteria > Bacillota > Clostridia > Peptostreptococcales > Peptostreptococcaceae > Peptoclostridium. Next base: position 5,200 of record CBDULP010000012.1, read on the forward strand.
AATAGTCATGTTGCGGCTGGAGAGTACTTCATAAGCAATGATATAGACTCAATCTTTTTTGTTTCTGATTCTGGCCAGCTTTTGGTCTCAAACTATGACATGGATGCCAGGATAGATGCAGACTCAAATCTTTTAAGCAGATACGGAGAGTACCTGTCCCTCAATGATGAATTCATATTTTCGGGATCGCTCATATATGATTTTGCACAGGATTCAGCCGGGAGTTTTTATGAATTTCTGTCAAAAAGGTAATGCGCAGTCAGCCAATGCATCGATAATAGTTTTCGCATTTACAGGGAGAGAACACATGATTTTATAGCTTTAAAAAAATATAAAAAGGCCTTAACATGTTAAACTGGATGTTTGCATATTAAGGCCTTTTGGTTTGGAAATATAGAATTTTAGCTTATATGTGGGATATGACTATTTCCATGAAATTTCAATGACATCTCCATTTTTAAGCTCGTAATTGAAGCTTTCCCTTATGCCGTTTACTGACATTGTCAAAAAGCCTTGTGGTTTTGATATATCGAAATCTATATATTCGAATACGTCGGTAAGTATGAACTTTTCCTTTGAGTGAGATATGTCGACTTTTTCACCATTTACAATTATAGATATGGATTTTTGTATTTTAACGGAATTTGGGTGTGTTGCTGTTAAATCGTCAAAATCTTGAACTGATGGATCTGGGGTTTCAATTTCATAAATATACGCGTCATCTGAACTTTCATAATCAAAATCGAATTCCAGCTCATTTACACTTTGCGTATAATTGGCTGCATCATGTGAAAGTTCAGTGCCGGTTGAACTTTCAGGGGCTGAATCCGATATGTTATCACCTGAAGATTTTATGACTATTCTGTCTCCAGATGAAAGAACAGAGTCTGACTTGGCATCAATTCCATTTACGCTTATTGAGGATTTTTCTATTGTAGCCTCATCGTAACCTTCAAGCTTCAGGCACTCATAAAGCATGGGCTTTCTCTGACTGCCTTTTTGCGCATTCACCACTGTTATTTCGTCTCCGTCTGAAAGAGAATCTGCAAGGCTTGCGTTTTTCCCATTTAATATTATCTGGGCGGGTATTCCCGGAAGGCCCTTTATATTTTTTTCGGATCCATTGAGTATATAGATGAATTCATCTCCGGTTTGGGGTATTAGATTCCTTGGATTGAACCCAGACATCACAAGAGCATCTGAAACCGAAAGAAGTTTTGAATTGAACATCCTTATGGACTTTTCATTGAAAACTATTTCTATGAAATTCTTTTTTGCGCTTATTGAATGCTCAAGGGCTATGCCAAGAGGAGTTATGGCATCTGGACCCTGCAGCCTATCCTCTATGCCCTCGAATTCATTTGCTATTGAAGAATCTCTCACGGCAACTCTTTGCTCAGGTATTTCGAGTTCCGCTGCTATTACATGAGGAAGAAGGGGGATCTGGCTGGCGCCTCCAACTAGGAATACGGCACCTGGAGATTTTGTATTATATCTTAGTATCTCTTGGGCTATTTGCACGCCCATTTCACGTATGGAATCTTCTATTGAGGACACCATTTCCTGAGGGCTTATTACATGCTCTATCCCTACTATATCAAAAAAGGTTATGTCATCAGGGCTGGAAAGCTGTCTTTTTACGAGTTCGGCAGTGTCAAAGTCGAGAAGATATTTTTGGGATATAGCTTCGGTTATTTTGTCGCCGGCTCCAGGAACCATTGCATATGCGCTTATTGTACCTTTGTTTGTAATCGCTATATCGCATGTTCCCGCTCCTATGTCCACCATGGCAAGGTTCAAAAGCCTCATGTTTTTCTTTATGGCTATGTTTATTGCAGCTATAGGCTCAAGTGTGAGGCTTTCAACTTCAAGCCCAACCCTGTCCATTACGCTGTAGAGGCTGTCAACGACTATGTTTGGAAGAAATGTGGCAAGTATTTCAACCGATATTTGTTCTCCGCGGTGGCCTATCAGGGATTCGATGTAATTGCCGTCAAGATAATATGCGCTCACTGAATGGCCTACGCAGTAGTATTTTGATCCTGGAGTTTGAAGGGTCTCGCCCAGAAGGGACTGGGCATTTTGAATGGCTTCAAGCTCAAGGCTTTCGACTGAGGTCTTGTTCACTTCGCTTGTGAAGTCTACATCCATTTGAGCGCTGCCCCTTGAGGTTTTGAGTGCTCTTCCGGCAGCCGCTATGGCGACTCTTTCAAGCTGGAAACCTATCTTGGATTCAAGTGAATATTTCACTTTAGATACGATTTTTGCGACTCCATCTATATCATGTATCTGACCGTCATACATTGTTCTTTTTTCGTGTTCTATTATTTCACTTGCTATAATCTTGAGTTTTTCATCTTCCTGTGTGCAGACAACACCTATTATGGATCTTGTTCCTATATCAAGTGCAAATATTATATTTTTATTTTCCATAAAAACTCTCCTTTATATGAATGAAGCTGTCATATGTAAATAATATCAGATTTGCGCGCGATTGGGACGACAAAATATCGGATAAATATTTACCATATGATAATGAAGCTTAAAAAATATCCTATGCAAATATTATACATTATAGTGTGAATGTTTTCAGGAGTATATCAGGTGCAAACGGGTTTTTTACGGATTTCAGTCAGTGTGGAAATTTGGCATGTACTTATTTAGAGTTATTGATAGTGCCGTGTAATATGGGTATAAATAAATAAAAGACTATTTTCGGGGTGGTGCATATGGATATGAAAAAAACTGCATTTATTATACTGGTTTGTGTGGGCCTGATGTATTTTGTTTCATTTGCCCAGGAGGAAAAAACATCGCCAGAACTGAGCAAAAGCATAGGAGATGTATCTGAAATGACCCACGATACAGATACTTTACCTAAAGTAAGTGAAGACATAGGGATTGAGATAGATGGCAAAGATTTTGGAGAAGCGATATCCCCTATAATATATGAGGGAAGGGCATATTTGCCTGTGCGTTTTTTGGCTGAAATGCTTGGAATGGCTGTATTTTGGAATGAAGATGAAAAGACAATAGAACTTGGCGAAAAGGACGATGCCAAAGGTGTAAGCATATATGAATATGAAAACAGGTTTAATTCTGAATATACAACTGATGAGGAAATACTTGATATAAATGGGGAAAAGGGCGAGTATGGTATAGTTTTCAGAAAGGATTTTGGAGACAAGGACAGTGACTCTGCAGGATATATCAACTATGCGGCTATAGTAAGGCCTTATGGTGCATATCAAAAATTCGGAGGATCTATATATTTGGAGAATGATACTAATGCAGATGAAGTTTTATTCAAGTTCTATGAAAACTACGCTGAAGAAATACTGATCAAGGAATTGGTGGTCAAAAGAGGAGAGCGGGTTGACTTTGAAATGGACATACCGGGGGTTCAAAGTATATATATATACCAAAGGAGCGAAGACCGCATAGAGAAATACAGCGATCCTGTAAAGATGGTTATAATGGAGCCTTACTTCAAGTGATGGTTAGAATCAGAGTTGAATATGCTTAAAGTTTTGGTGAGGATTTGTCATATGACAAATCCTCCATTTACGCTCAGAACCTGTCCGGTTATGAAATCTGATTCTTCACTTGAAAGAAAAAATGCGCTGTGAGCTATATTTTGAGGCTTTCCTATTCTCATAAGAGGTGTTTCGTATATGAGATCCTGTATGTCGCTTTCGCTATAATCTGACAGCATATCGGTTTGTATCACCCCTGGAGCTATGCAGTTTACCTGTATGTTTGAAGGCCCAAGTTCCTTTGCAAGAGCCTTTGTGAGTCCTATAACGCCCGCTTTTGCGGCAGAATAGTGGACTTCACAGGAGCCTCCTACAATTCCCCACATTGAAGATATGTTTACAATCTTGCCTTTTTTAGCCGGGAGCATATATCTGAGTGCGCTTTGGGTGCAGTTGAAAACTCCTTTCAAATTGACATTCATCATGTTGTCCCAGTCATATTCGGTTATGTCGGTGAAAAGACTGGAAGCTGATATGCCTGCATTGTTTATAAGAACGTCTATGGATCCAAATTTTTCTATACAAAAATCAACCATGCTGTCCACTTCACTCCTGTTCGAAACATCGGCTTTGAATGGTTCAGCGCACATCCCGCAAGACCTAATATTTTCTACAAGGCTGCTTGCATCTGCGGCTGAACTGTTGTAGTTGACTACTACATTATATCCCTTATATGCAAAAAATTCTGCAATGGAGCTTCCTATGCCCTTAGAGCCTCCTGTGACGAGGAGTGTTTTTCTTTTTTTCATAAATGACACCTCTTGTATTGGTAGTTGTAGAGTTTCGGATAATATCCAAACTTATAAAAAGTATGTATCACAGGTGTTTTTCTGAGATTTAATATTACTCCGAAATTACATAGTATTAGTACATTTAATATTTTAATACAATGGAAGGTTTTTTTATAGCTTATTAATAGAATGTATAATAAAAAATACAGATTTACACATGTATTTATGGGGTAATAAATAAAATGTTGGCAGTCCCACACTGTCGATACTATTTTCTTTTCTCAACAGATCTGCAGCAAAATGCTGCAGATCTGTTGAATTATCTGAATTTTCAGAATTGTGAATATTGACACGGACTTGTTATTCTAGTATAATTTTTTTAAGTGTTTTTTTAACAAACGAACAATAAACCCCGACTTCTAAAGTTGAGGGTGGTTCGAACATAGGATATATATGCTTTCTATGAGTTATGAAAAAATAAATTGTGGGAGAGTTTATTATTATGATAAAAAAGATATTGACTGGAATATCGGTTTCTATTATCACTTTAGGCCTTGGAATGGGATTTGCATTTGCAGATGGAAACAAGGTCGTTGAAGTGAATACACAGACGCTGAATGTAAGGCTGGATGCGAATCTGGATTCGAGTATAGTATACAAGGCGGGCTTGGGACAAAAATTTTCGTTTGTTTCACAGGACGAGGAATGGATAGAGATAAGGCTGGACAATGGAAGATGCGGGTGGATTCATTCGGATTATGCAAATATAAAAGAAGAATTAAAGACTGGAGTAATAAACAGTGACGATGTCAGCGTAAGTGAGGGCGAGAGCCTTATAGCTCCTTGCACAGGGAACTTAAGCAAAGGAGATAAGGTGCAGATAGTAGAGGCGGGAGACGAATGGACTAGAATAAGGCTTGCAAATGGTGCGGAAGGGTTCGTTTATTCCAGTGTAGTATCCATAGATCAGAAATCGTCTGCTGTCAGCAGAGGAGGAGCGCGAGATTCCAACATGCTTAGGATTGCAACATCAAAGATAGGATCCAAGTATTCAAAAGGAGCAGAGGGCCCAAACACTTTTGACTGTTCGGGATATGTGAAATACATATATAAAGAGGCCTATGGAAAGGAACTGCCGCATAATTCAAGATCACAGTATTCTATAGGGACTCCGGTTTCAAAGGGTGAACTTGCAGTGGGAGATATTGTTTTTTTTGCCACGGCAGGAAGCAGCAGGATAAATCATTCTGGGATATACATAGGTGATGGGAAATTCATACATGCATCTTCATATGATGGAAAAGTTTTAATACACCCGCTGGACACAGGACATTACAGCAATGTGTACAGGGGAGCCAAGAGAGTGCTCGATTAGAATGAAAATAATATAATGAAGAAATAGTCATATAAAAAGCCTGAGGAAATTTTCCGCAGGCTTTTATGCGTATAATGAAGAGTGTGCATGGATGACTAAAAGCTAGACATATCAAAGAGTATATGAATTATGAGTATGAAAGTTGTGAATATATATGCTTTTATGGATTAAAAATATACAATTGTATTGTTAATAACAAGATTTGCACAAAATAAGTGCTATTTAAATTTATATGCATGGAATTTTATTATTATAAAAATGGCAAAACATAGCAAAACATGTACTTGAAATATACAAAAAACGTTAAAATAACACAGTTACAAGGATTTCAGCCAAAAAAATCAAAGTTCAGAAAATTTAGTTAAATTAATATCTTTTGTTGAAATGTGTTTAAGTGTAAGATATCATTACGTTAAACAAATACAGACCATATGAAGGCAGTGAGAGACACCAATATTAGATGGTGGCCGACGGGGCAATATCGCAAAATGCCAATGTGCGATAGAAACTTTCAGGCAAAAGAATTGCTGCTGGATGGGACTCTGGAAAACCGTACATAATTCGGCACTGATGTATTTAGGGAACATTCTCAATTATCGGTGAAAAGACAGAGGATGTGATGGCGCACTGGTTTACAGTCATCATGTCCTCTTTTGTTTTTATTAATATTCAATTTATTTATAGCGTGAATTGAAAAAATATGGGCAGATATGTGAATGTTGTACTTATTTTCCAAATTGGGCTAAATTAATATTCAAGTCATATGCATAAAAAAGAAATAGAGTGGGTAAGAAGGTATTGTGAAAGATGCTTTCTATATTGAGAGGAGGATGTTGTTAGTGGAAAATGTAAAAAAGACACCTATGTATGAGCTTCACAAAAAATATGGTGGAAAGATAATTGAATTTTGTGGATGGGCTCTACCAGTACAGTATGAGGGGATAAACGCAGAGCACGAAGCAGTAAGGACTAACGCGGGAATGTTTGACGTTTCGCATATGGGAGAAGTTGAAGTCAAGGGCAAAGGCGCAACTGACTTTATACAAAACCTAGTCGCAAATGACGTGAAGGTGCTTGAGAACAACCAGGCTCTTTACACTCACATGTGTTACCCTGACGGAGGTACTGTTGATGACCTTCTAGTTTACAAATATACAAACGACGATTACCTTCTTGTTATAAATGCAAGTAATGTAGAAAAGGACTACAGCTGGATAGTTGAGCATACAAAGGGATTTGACGTTGAGACAAAGAATATATCAGACGATGTCGCGGAAATAGCGCTTCAAGGTCCAAAGGCGCAAGCAATACTTCAAAAGCTTACAGACACAAATCTTGATGAAGTCAAGTTCTTCTACTGCAAGAAAGACGTTAACATAGCAGGTGCAAATTGCATGATATCAAGAACCGGGTACACTGGAGAAGACGGATTTGAAATATACACTTCAAATGACGCTGCTGCAGATGTATGGGAAAAGCTAATGGAAGCTGGAAAAGACGAAGGACTAAAGCCTGCGGGACTTGGATGCAGAGACACGCTTAGATTCGAAGTAGCCCTTCCACTATACGGACAGGAGCTTGACAAGGACATATCTCCGCTTGAGGCTGGACTTGGATTCTTTGTAAAGCTTGACATAGAAGACGACTTCGTAGGAAAAGACGCGCTTAAGAAGCAAAAGGCAGACGGTCTTACTAGAAAAATAGTAGGATTCGAGCTTAAAGGAAAAGGAATTCCAAGACATGGATATGACGTTCTTTCAAATGGAGAAAAAATAGGTTTTGTAACTACAGGATACCAGTCTCCATCAACAGGAAGACTAGTTGGACTTGCAATGGTTGACATTGCACATGCTGAGCTTGGATCTGAAATAGAAATTCAGATAAGAAAGAAAGTTGTTCCTGCTGAAGTAGTTAAGAAGAGATTTTACAATAAGAGCTACAAGAAATAAAATTAAAATAAATGATTAGAATCATGCAAATGGGGTAAAAAAGAATACTCGAGGCCATTGCGGCCTCGTAAATACTAATATAAAAAAAATGAAAATACAGGGAGGAATTTAAAAATGAGTAAAATAGTTGAGGGTCTTTATTACACTAATCACCATGACTGGGTAAGAGTAGAAGGAGACAAAGCATACATAGGAGCTACTGACTACGCTCAGCACGCTCTTGGAGACATAGTTTACGTAGAACTTCCAGAAGTTGGCGACGAGTTTGGCGTAGAGGAGACTTACGGAGTAATAGAGTCTGTTAAGGCTGCTACAGACGTATATATGCCAGTGGCTGGAAAAGTAGTTGAAATAAACGAAGATCTTGAAGATGCTCCAGAAAGCATAAACGAAGATCCATATGGAAAATGGCTTGTTGCTGTAGAAATGTCAGACAAGTCTGAGCTTGACAACCTAATGAGCGCTAGCGCTTATGAAGAGTTCTGCAGCAAGGAGGACTAGCATGAATAAGTACATTCCAAATACAGAAGCTGAAAGAAAGTCAATGCTCGAAAGTATGGGAATGAACTCTATGGATGACCTTTTTGCGGATATTCCAGAGGACCTTCGTCTTGGAAGGGACCTTGATATTCCTGATGGCCTTTCGGAAATGGAGCTTTCCAAGCACATGAACGAGCTTGCATCAAAAAATAAAAGCGGACTTACATGCTTTACGGGTGCTGGTGCATATGACCACTATATACCATCGCTTATAAACCACCTTATACTTCGTCAAGAGTTTTTCACTGCATATACTCCATATCAGCCGGAGATAAGCCAGGGAACACTTCAGATGATATTTGAGTACCAGAGTATGATATGTGAGCTTACAGGAATGGAAGTTTCAAATGCGTCTATGTACGATGGTGGAACAGCTTGCGTAGAGGCTGCAATAATGAGTCTTGCAGCCAAGAAAAAAGGTGACAATGTAGTAATATCAAAAACGGTTAATCCGGAAACTATACAGCTTCTTAAAACTTACATGAAAGCAAAGGGAATAGAAGTTGTAGAAGTAGGCATGGACAACGGAGTTACAGACCTTGCAAAACTTAAGGAAGCTGTAAACAATGCCACTGCAGGAGTGATAGTTCAAAGCCCTAACTTCTTCGGAATAATAGAAGATGTTCAGGCAGCAGCTGACATAGCGCATGAGCAAAAGGCTCTTTGTATAGACTATGTTGATCCAATATCGCTTGGACTTCTTAAGAAGCCTGCAGACATGGGTGCAGACATAGTTGTTGGAGATGCTCAGGCGTTCGGAAGCGCGCTTAACTTTGGCGGTCCTTATATAGGATTCATGGCTACTAAGTCTAAGCACGCAAGAAAAATGCCTGGAAGAATAGTAGGCCAGACTGTCGATACAGAAGGCAAGAGAGGATTCGTGCTTACGCTTCAGGCGAGAGAGCAGCACATAAGAAGAGAAAAAGCCACATCAAATATATGTTCAAATCAGGGGCTTTGCACTCTTATAGTTACAATTTACCTTACAACAATGGGTAAAGCGGGTCTTAAAGAGGTTGCCACACAGTGTATGGAAAAGGCTCAATACGCTTACAAAAAGCTTACAGAGTCTGGAAAGTTCAAGCCTATGTTTGAAGGAAGACCTTTCTTCAAGGAGTTTGCACTTACAACAGATGTTGATGTTTCAAGCATGAACAAAAAGCTTCTTGAAAAAGATATACTTGGTGGATACGAGCTTTCAAGAGATTTTGAAGATATGAAAAACGGACTTCTTCTTTGCGTTACCGAGAAGAGGACTAAAGAAGAAATAGACCTGTTGGCACAGGTAATGGAGGTGGCTGAATAATGAAATACGATAAGCTTATTTTCGAAGTTTCGACAGAGGGAAGAGTTGCTTACAGCCTTCCAAAATCAGATGTGCCTAAGGTTGAAGCGGGCGATGCAATACCAGCTGAATTTTTAAGTGATACGGATCCAGAGCTTCCTGAGGTTAGCGAGGTTGACGTAATAAGACACTTTACAAACCTCTCCAAGAAGAACTTTGGTGTGGACGAAGGATTTTATCCGCTTGGATCTTGCACAATGAAGTACAATCCTAAGATAAACGAAGACATGGCTAGAATACCTGGCCTTGTAAATGTACACCCTTACCAGCCAGAAGAGACTGTTCAGGGGTCTTTGGAGCTTATGCACAATCTTGACGAGCTTCTTTCAGAAATATCAGGAATGGACAGAGCTTGCCTTCAGCCTGCAGCAGGTTCTCATGGAGAGTATACAGGACTTATGCTTATAAAGGCATACCATGAAAAGAGAGGGGACACTAAGAGAACTAAAATAATAGTCCCTGACTCTGCTCATGGAACAAACCCTTCAAGTGCTCATGTTGCAGGATTTGAAGTTGTAGAAATAGAATCGAACAAGAACGGCGGGGTTGACATAGAAAACCTTAAGGCTGCTCTTGACGATGAAGTTGCAGGATTCATGCTTACAAACCCAAGTACTCTTGGATTGTTTGAAGAAAACATAAAAGAAATAGCAGCTCTTATACATGAAGCTGGCGGACTTCTATACTACGATGGAGCAAACATGAATGCCATAATGGGAGAGACAAGACCAGGCGACATGGGATTTGACGTTATGCACTACAACCTTCACAAGACTATGTCTACTCCTCACGGCGGAGGAGGACCTGGAAGTGGAGCGATAGGCGTTAAAGAACGTCTTGTTGAATTTCTTCCAGTACCTGTGATAGAGAAGAAAGAGGATTCGTATGTGCTTGACTATGACAGGCCGAATTCAATAGGAAAAATTAAAAACTTCTATGGGAACTATGGTGTGTGTCTAAAGGCATATGCTTATATACTTACAATGGGAGGAAAAGGACTTAACGAGGCGAGCCAAAATGCAGTGCTTAATGCAAACTACCTTATGAACAAGCTTAAGGGAGAGTACAACCTTCCTTTCGACAGAGTTTGCAAGCATGAGTTCGTACTTGGAGGAATCAAAGAAGGCGATGTAAGCACACTTGACGTGGCTAAGAGACTTCTTGACCATGGATACCATCCACCTACAGTATATTTCCCTCTTATAGTGCATGAAGCTATAATGATAGAGCCTACAGAGACTGAAAACAGAGAAACTCTTGACGGTTTTGTAGACGCTATGCTTAGCATTGCTAAAGAGGCTAAGGAGGATGCAAGCATCCTCAAAAATGCTCCTTACAATACAGAGGTAAGAAGACTTGACGAAGTCAAGGCTGCAAAAGACCTTGTACTCAAGTGGGAAAAATAATATTTTAAACTTGCATAAACATAATATATGACAAAAAATATAGATGCCGGCAGAATGTTCTGCCGGCATAAAAAACAGCAAAAAACGGGAAAACTGAGTTTGATGCGAATGATACATGTTAAAACTACATGTAATGTATGCGTTGAATAGAATTATAAATCTGTTATAATTTATAATGTGCAGGTATAAAAAATATATGGGAGGTAAAGGTCTTGAAACTTATAGACGGAAAAGCGGTATCAGCTGAAATCAGAAAAGAACTTGAAGTTGAAGTTAAAAAGCTAAAAGAAGAAAAGGGTATAACTCCGGGACTTGCAGTTGTACTTGTAGGAGAAGACCCAGCTTCAAAGACATACGTAGCAAGTAAGGAAAAAGCTTGTGAAAAGATAGGGATCTACTCAGAAGGACATAAACTTTCTGCAGACACAAGCGAAGAAGATCTTTTAAAACTTATAGACGAGCTTAACAACAAGGATGAAATCGATGGAATACTTGTTCAGCTTCCTCTTCCATCGCATATAGATGAGAAGAAAGTGCTTGATAAAATAAGTCCAGAGAAAGATGTGGATGGATTCCACCCTATAAATGTAGGAAAGCTTTCTATTGGCGAAGAGGCTTTTATACCATGTACTCCTCACGGGGTTATAAAGCTTATGGAGCATGAAAATATAGAAATGGCAGGAAAAAAAGCTGTCATAATAGGAAGAAGTAATATAGTTGGAAAGCCTGCGGCAATGCTTCTTCTTCAAAAGAACGCTACAGTTACAATATGCCACTCTAGAACAAAGGATCTTGCAAAAGTTGCGAGTGAAGCTGACATTCTAGTAGCGGCAATAGGAAAACCTAATTTTGTAACTGCGGACATGGTAAAAGAGGGTGCAACGGTGATAGATGTGGGTATAAACAGAGTTGACGGAAAGCTTGTTGGAGATGTCGACTTTGAATCTGTAAAGGAAAAGGCCGGATACATAACTCCTGTTCCAGGAGGCGTAGGCCCTATGACCATAACAATGCTTCTGTTTAATACAGTGGTATCTGCAAAGAGAAAAGCTAAATAATAAGGAGGAATTTATAGTATGAAAACTGACGTTCAAATAGCACAGGAAGCCAAGATGCTTCCGATAGTAGACATTGCAAAGGATCTTGGCCTTAAGGAAGATGATATAGAGCTTTATGGAAAGTATAAGGCGAAAATATCACTTGACGTTTACAAGAAGCTTGAAGACAAGCCAGACGGAAAACTTGTGCTTGTAACTGCTATAAACCCTACTGCTGCGGGAGAAGGCAAGACTACTACAAACGTAGGTCTTAGCATGGGTCTTAACAAGATAGGCAAAAAGACTATAACTGCACTTAGAGAGCCATCTCTTGGACCTTGTTTCGGAGTAAAGGGCGGAGCAGCAGGCGGAGGATACGCGCAGGTTGTTCCTATGGACGACATAAACCTTCACTTCACAGGAGACATACATGCTATAACTACTGCAAACAACCTTCTTGCAGCTCTTCTTGACAACCACATAAAGCAGGGGAATGCGCTTGGTCTAGATCCTACAAAGATAACTTGGAGAAGATGTCTTGACATGAACGACAGATCTCTAAGAAACATAGTAATAGCTCTTGGCGGAACTGGAAACGGAATCCCAAGACAGGACGGATTCGACATATCGGTTGCATCTGAGATAATGGCAATACTTTGCCTGGCTACAAGCATGACAGACCTTAAGGAAAGACTTACAAAGATGATAGTCGGATACACTTACGACAACAAGCCTGTAACAGCAGGACAGCTTGACGCTACAGGAGCGCTTGCACTTCTTCTTAAGGATGCAATAAAGCCTAATCTTGTTCAGACTCTTGAGAACACTCCAGCTATAATACACGGAGGACCTTTTGCAAACATAGCTCACGGATGTAACTCTGTAATGACTACAAAGACTGCTCTTAAGATAGCTGACTATGTAGTTACAGAGGCAGGATTTGGAGCTGACCTTGGGGCGGAGAAGTTCTTTAACATCAAGTGTAGATATGCGGAACTTAAGCCTGATGCAGCAGTAGTTGTAGCTACTGTAAGAGCTCTTAAAAACCACGGTGGAGTTCCAAAGGCTGAGCTAAACAATGAAAATATGGAGGCTCTTGGAAAAGGTTTTGGAAACCTTGAAAAGCAAATAGAAAACGTTCAAAAATTCGGAGTGCCTGTTATAGTTGCCATAAATGCATTCCCAACAGACACAGAGAAAGAGCTTAAGTTTGTTGAAGATAAATGTAGAGAAATGGGAGCAGACGCCGTACTTTCAGAAGTATGGGCAAACGGAGGAGAAGGCGGAGTTGCTCTTGCAAAGAGAGTCGTTGAAGTTGTTGAGAGTGGAGTTGCAAACTTCAAGCCTCTATACAGTCTTGACCTGTCTATAAAGGAAAAGATAGAGAAAATAGCAAAAGAGATATACGGAGCTGATGGTGTAGACTTCACTGCAAAGGCTGAAAAAGATATAGCAAAATACAACGATATAGACGGGCTATCAGAGCTTCCTATATGTATGGCTAAGACTCAGTACTCGCTATCAGACAACCCTAAGCTTCTTGGAAAGCCATCAGGATTTAAAATAACAGTAAGTGATATAAGAGCTTCAGCTGGAGCTGGATTCCTTGTAGCACTTACTGGGGACATAATGACTATGCCAGGACTTCCTAAGGTTCCAGCAGCAAACAGAATGGACATACTTGAAGATGGAGAGATAGTAGGACTGTTCTAGTGGGAATAGGCTATACTTGCAAGTTAAGCATTATCAAAATCCTTGAATATTAGACTTTGGGGAAAACTTATGTTTTCCCCAATTTTATACAATGCACCATAGAAAAATTCAATAGAAATACTGTAACCAATAGAAGGAGGACATAAAATGGCTTTTGTAATTGAAAATGGGGATATGAAAAAGGCTCTTCAAAACAGCATAGAGGAATCACTAAAAGACAGAGCAGACAACGCATGTGCAACATGAGACATCAACGCGGTCCTTGCAGTTGCATGGGGAGTTAAGGAACAAATCGAAGTGGCAGATGCTGATGAAGTTCAAAAATTCATGGAAGAGACTGCCGGTTCTGTAGTCGAGCTTGGAAACGGAGAAAAGGTTGATTTCATAAAGGGCGGAGTAAAGGTAAAAGGCGACAAGGCCCTTCTTATATACAGATACCAGCTTAAAAAATAGTAGTGTTTTTAATCTTATCAATTGTATCAATACTCAAAAGGCCGTTTAAAAGCGGCCTTTTTTATCGAAAATTCGTAAGAATACTCTCTGCTCTGAAAAAAAGTAAACTTAGATTTGATGCACTACAACTTGCAGAGAGTGCCTACCAATTAGGGAACGTTGTGGATTGTTCATAATTTGGAATCATATGATTATAATGGTAATATTTTGATGTTGAAAAATTCAAACTGCTTTAGCGGAGTTGAAAAGGGTATTTATTAAATTGGAAAGGGGTGAGGATATGAAGGGAACCAAGAACATGCTGTACCTGGGAATATTAGTAGCAATAGAGGTAATGCTGACTAGGTTTTTTGCCATTCAAACGCCTATTGTAAGGATAGGGTTTGGATTTTTGCCTATTGCACTTGCTGGAATAATGTTTGGACCGCTGGCAGCAGGAACGGCGGGAGTTGTTGCTGACATTATAGGGATGGCTCTCTTTCCAAAAGGGGCGTATTTTCCAGGATTTACACTTAGCGCATTTGCGACAGGGGCGATGTACGGCTTGTTTTTGCATGGCAGGCAAAAATCAATGCTTAGAATTGCAGGGACTGTTATTGCAGTGACGCTTGCAGTGGATATTGGAATGAATACCATATGGATTTCAATGATTACAGGAAAGGCAGTAATAGTGCTTATGCAGGTCAAAATAATAAAGGCTATTATAATGATGCCTATTAAAATAGTCATGATACAAACGGCATGGAAATACCTGAGGGGATTTATAGGAAAGCCTCTAATTTATAAAAATCAAAATGCATGATTGAATCTGACTATCAAAAAAGTGATGCGGATATCTGTAAAATATAATAAAGACAACAGGTTCACTCCATTTCACAATAATGATATAATGTATTATAATCACTGGATGGAGTGGATTTTTCTTGAATAGAGCAGGTGACATAATGGACTTTAACAACAAGATATTTGAATATGTATACAGGTATAGAAATGAAGATGATGTACTCGCAGTAATTCTCGTAGGGTCGAGTTCCAATATGGCTCCAAATATCGAACTGGCTTGCTCGGACATAGACTTGTTTGTAATAACATCTTCAGGAGAGTTCCAGGAGCGAAATATATTGAAAAGCGGCGGCGTTGAAATCGACATCAATTATTTTCCCGTGGAGATTGCAAAAAATCTTATAGTGAGCAGAAAAATGTTCATGGTGCACGAGCTTGCAAAAAGGGCTTTAGTAATAAAAGAAAGAAAAAATACAGCCAGCAGCCTTATAGACATGGCAAAAGAGGTTTATGAGAAAGGCCCAAATCCAATTCGAGGTGAAATTGCAGCGCTTGAGATGAGCCAACTGAAAGGCCTTATTGAAGGTCTAGCCAGGGAAGAGGATCCCGCTCAAAATAAATTCAACAGAATATTCATATTTGAAAGGATTATAAAGGCGTATTTTACTATGAATGCAATTTGGCTGCCAAAGGAAAAAAGAATTTTAAAAGAGCTAAAAAAAATAAGCCCAAGGCTATATGATAAATCAAATGAATTCTTAGAATGTTTTGAAGCTTCAAAGCTTGAGGACATATACAATGAAGTATTTGGGAATATGGATAGCATGGAAGAAATAAGCCTTATATACAGTGAATGAAACAAAGTTGTAAAAGTACAGGGCAATAAAAAATTTGACAATATTGATAGGAGGAATAGAACTTGGATAGAGAGAGAATACAAAATGCTGTTGTTGAGATAATAAAGGCGATAGGTGAAGATCCTGAAAGAGAGGGACTTAAAGGAACTCCAGAAAGAATAGCAAGAATGTATGAAGAGATATTCTGCGGGCTCAACGAAGATCCAAAGGAACATCTTGAGGTGTATTTTGAAGAGGAAAGCTATGAGGAGATAGTGCTTGTAAAGGACATCCCATTTTATTCCGTGTGTGAGCACCATTTTGTGCCGTTTTTCGGAAAGGCGCATGTGGCTTATATTCCAAAAGGCGGAAGACTTACAGGGCTTTCAAAACTTGCAAGGGTTGTAGAGTCTGTGGCAAAAAGACCTCAATTGCAGGAGAGGATAACTCAGACGGTTGCAGATGCAATAGTTGAAAAACTTGCTCCTTATGGCGTTGTTGTCGTAATAGAGGCTGAGCACATGTGCATGACAATGAGAGGTGTTAAAAAGCCGGGTTCTAAGACAGTGACATCTGCGATAAGGGGAATATTCAAAAATGATACAGCAGCAAGGGCTGAGGTCATGGGTCTTATAAACCAAAAATAGCGACTATTATATATAGAAGGGAGGCATTTGGCTTGTTTAAATTTTCTAAAAAGACTTATATAATGGGAATACTCAATGTAACTCCAGACAGTTTTTCAGATGGAGGAAAATACAATGAGGCAGAGTCTGCGCTTAAAAGGGCAATTGAAATGCAAAACCAGGGAGCGGACATAATAGACATAGGCGGAGAGTCGACAAGACCCGGATATACGCTAGTGAGCGACCAGGACGAAATAGACAGGATTTCAGAAGCGGTAAGTATGCTGAGCGATCATATAGACATACCAATATCAATAGACACATACAAGTCAAATGTTGCGGCCTGTGCGCTAAAGCTCGGTGCGAGCATAGTAAACGACATATGGGGGCTTCAAAAGGACCCTGACATGGCAAGCGTGGTTGCTCAAAACGATGCATATGTAGTTGTAATGCACAACCAAGATGGAACAGAGTATGAAACCGACATAATGGAAGAGATAAAGAGATTCCTTAAAAAGAGCATAGATATAGCCGTAAGTGCTGGAGTAGACAAAGAAAAGATAATACTTGATCCGGGGATAGGCTTTGGAAAGACCTCTCAGCAAAATATAGAAGTAATGGGAAGGCTTGAAGAGCTAAAGAGCCTTGGCTATCCAATACTGCTTGGGACATCCAGAAAGTCTATGATAGGAAAGATACTCGACCTTCCTCCGACTGAGAGGGTGGAAGGCACAGTTGCAACCACTGTCATAGGTATCGAAAAGGGAGTGGACATAGTGAGAGTCCACGATGTCAAGGAAAACTGCAGAGCTGCTAAGGTGGCTGATGCCATACTCAGAAAGAGAGGGCTTTAGCATGGATGAAATATTCTTAAAGGGAATGACATTTTATGGTTACCATGGAGCGCTTGAAGAAGAAAACCGACTTGGACAAAGATTCATAATAGATGCAAGGCTTGGCTTGAGTCTTATAAAGGCAGGAGAGACGGACGAGCTTGAGTACACTGTGAGCTATGCAGATGTATTTGAAAGCATTAGGAATATATGTGAGGATGAAAGATACAGCCTCATAGAAGCGCTTGCCCACAATATTGCGCAGTGCATACTCGATGAGTTTGCCATTGTCCAAAATGTACAGATCAGCGTGAAAAAGCCCCAGGCGCCAATAAACGGTATGTTCGATTACATGCAGGTTAGTGTGAGGAGGAGCAGGAATGTCTGATGCATTCATATCTTTGGGAAGCAACATTGGTGACAGGCTTTTGAATCTTAAAAATGCCATAGAGATGATACAGGGCCTTGAAAATACAAATGTATTATCAAGGTCGTCAGTATATGAAACTGAGCCGTGGGGCCTTGAGGAGCAAGACAACTTCCTTAACATGTGTATAAAAATAGAGACAGCGCTTTCGCCGAGAGAGCTTTTGCAAAAGCTTTTGGAAATTGAATCGGAGCTTGGGAGAAAGCGGGTAATAAGATGGGGGCCAAGGACTATAGATCTTGACATACTCATATACGACGATGTAAAAATAGAGGAAGAAGATCTCTTGATCCCACACCCAAGGATAACAGAAAGGGCGTTTGTGCTCATACCTTTGAAAGAGATTGCGACTCGAATTAAAATAAAGGGAGAAGGCATAGACTACTGGATTGAAAAAACGTCAAGCCAGGGAATAAAGCTTTATCAGAAAAATTAATAATGCGGTAAAAAATACCCCGAAGAGCTCTTCGGGGTATTTTTTACGGGAAAAATGAGTATTCTAAGGTTCTAATATCAGTTTAATATGGTTAAGATTAACGACAGTGCCGCTATGGAGCAGACTATTGAAACTGGAATGAGCAGGCATTCGACAGGAAAACGGCGCGACATATTGATTGAATTATTTTTATTGAGATTTCTTATTGCCCTTATCTGGTCAAGGTATATTATATTATTTCGTTCAAACATAAGCATCCCTCCGTAAAAATTAGTTATGACATATCGATAAAATTGCCAGACATATTGCAATTTAGACTACATACAGCTTATTTAGTTTGGCCGCTGGAATCCGTCAGAAGCTATTTCCGGCGTATTCGTAGGCTGTATGTGGAGTGAAATTTAATTTGTAAAATAACGGGAGGCAAAAATGCATTTGAGTGCGATTTTGCCTTTGAGTTTAAAGAAGTGTCAAAAAACTTCAAAAGCAAACGTTTTCGAAGCTGCTGAAAAAAACAAGAAGGCAAAAATGCATTTTGCGTTATAATTTCTATAAAAATATAAAGTGATATAAGGCTGAAAAACATCGACGAAGCGGCTGCTTTTTTATAAATGCTTTGAAAACAGGAGGGCATGAAGTTGACTTGTTTTTTTTGATTAAAAATAAAAAGTTGGCACAGGGTTTGCTCTATACTATGTCAGGACTTAAAAATAAAAAATGTGAAAATTATCGAGGAGGAAACAATTATGTCAGATGCTAACCAACCAGCAAGTGCGCTAAGTTCGCCAAGATTTTGCAACACAGGAACATTCATGCGTATTCCACATGCAACAAGCCTTGAGGGTCTTGATTTTGCAGTAGTGGGAGTTCCTTTTGATACGGCGAGTTCATACAGGACAGGCTCTAGATTCGGACCTAGTGCAATAAGAAGCATATCTTCACTTATAAAGCCTAACAATGTAAACCTGCAGGTGAATGTACTTGATGGACTTAAAGGAGCGGACTGCGGGGATATAAATGTTGTTCCGGGGTGGATACATGAGACTTTCGAAAATATAGAAAAAGAGCTTGAGCCTATACTTGATGCGGATGTAGTGCCTATAATTCTTGGAGGAGACCATTCGATTTCACTTGCAAACCTGAGAGCTGTGGCTAAAAAGCACGGTCCTGTTGCAATGGTGCATTTCGATTCACATGCAGACATAAACGACAAGGTATTTGGAATGTCGCACAACCACGGAACTCCATTCAGAAGAGCTCATGAAGAGGGGCTTATAGATCCTGACCATGTTATACAGATTGGGATGAGAGGATCGCTTTATGATCCGGACGAGCACAAAACAGCCGAAGAAGAGCTTGGATTCAGACTGATAGCTGCGCACAAGGTAAGGGAAATGGGATTTGAAGCCCTTGTAAAGGAAATAAAGGACAGGGTTGGAGACAAGAAGGTATTCCTTACTTTCGACATAGACTTTGTGGATCCGGCATACTGCCCGGGAACTGGAACTCCAGAGGTTGGGGGATTCACAACTCTTGAGACTCTGAGCATATTGAGAGAACTCAAAGACTTGAACTTTGTAGGATGCGACATAGTTGAGGTTGCGCCTCAGTACGATCCTAGCGAAATGACTGCATTCATGGCTGCGAACATAGCTTTTGAATTCATATCCATGCTTGCGCTTAAGAAAAACAAATAACAGATGAGACATCGCAGGTTCAGCTGCACTTTGGTGAATAGGCTGAAAGCAAGTTTGAGGCTTAAGGATTCAAGATGTTATAATGGAGATTAAATGTATATATTTGAAATCTGACTAGTTATATAGAGCATGGTCAAAATACCACAAGAAAATTATTTCTTGTGGTATTTTGCCAAAAAAGACAACCATTTTTTAGGGAGGTTTTAATATGGTTAATAAAGTAGACGCTCAAAATTTAAAAAATATAGTCCCGAGCGACATGGATCCTAACAACCCTGCTGACTTGGACCGCGTAAAACTAAACAGGCAGAGCTACAACAAGGGCCTTGTAAAGGCTTTGGTATTCACGGCCATAGCAATATTCGTATTCTTCTGGCCTCTTACGGTAGGAGATACAACAGACGTGCCGTTTGGACACATATACAAATATCTGCTTGATCTGACTGGGGTCTATGGGCTCTATGCTGTTACTGCAATGACTGTTGTAAATGCTTTATTGAGCTTTTATGGAAAGTTTGCATCAAAAGATGGATCGACGCTTCATGATTATTATGGGCATGATTCGGTATTCCACCCGTTTTTCTACGCTCTCGGAGCCGTGTTTACGGTAATGTACACGCTGGATGCCAATCTTGCCGGATATACTGGGCCGCACATGATAGTCGGGTCTGGCACGGGAGGAACAGTGGTTCCGGCAATAGTAATGGGCGTGGCATTCATAATACCTGTAGGAGCCATGACGATGCCGTTTTTGTTAAACTACGGAGCATAGATTTCATAGGTGCCGTGCTTGAGCCGTTCATGAGGCCGGTGTTCAAGGTTCCAGGAAAGAGCGCGGTGGATGCTCTTGCATCATTTGTAAGTTCATCTTCAATGGCGGTAATAATAACAGGCAAGCTTTACCATTCGAAGGTTTATACAAAGAGAGAGGCCTCTATAATATGCACGTGCTTTAGTGCTGTAAGCGTAGGTTTTGCTGTGCTGGTAATACAGACTGCGGGTCTGGGGGACCATTTCCTCAAGGTGTATTTTTCAACTCTTGTAATTGCATTCATGGTTACGTTCTTTATGGTAAGAATACCGCCTCTTTCTAGAAAAGCCAACGAATTTTACGACGGAAGCCCTCAGGTGCTGTCTGAAAAATGCGAAAAATTCCATTTCGGACTGTTTAGAAGAGGTGTCGACAGGGCTGCTAAAAGGGCGTTTCTG
The DNA here is from genome assembly GCA_965368085.1 of uncultured Peptoclostridium sp. Classification (GTDB taxonomy): domain Bacteria; phylum Bacillota; class Clostridia; order Peptostreptococcales; family Peptostreptococcaceae; genus Peptoclostridium. Next base: position 26,132 of record CBDULP010000012.1, read on the forward strand.
GCAGAGCCTCTTCACAAGGAGATAGTGGCGAGCTTGATAGACGGATTCATGGTACTGCCAAAGGTGCTTACGCTTCTTTCCGCAGTAGGAATACTGGGTCTTATAGTCGCAGAATACACTCAGTTTTTCAACTGGATAGGAACCGTATTCGTGCCTCTTATAGAGGTTCTTGGAGTTCCAAACGCAGCGGAAATAGCGCCTTCTCTTCCTGTTGGAATAGCGGAGATGTTTCTTCCAGTGCTTCTTATAGCTGACAAGGTGGATGTGCTGAGCGTCCAATCGAGATACTTTGTAACTGCCGTTTCAATGGTACAGATAATATTCTTCTCAGAGACAATAGTTGTAATGATAGCCACAAGGCTGCCGGTGAAATTGAAGGAACTTATGATATGCTTCCTCGAAAGGACGTTTATTGCAATGCCACTGGTCGCATTGGCCATGCACATACTCTTCTAATATAAAGGTAGCATGATAGGCAATAAAGGCAGTTGGATGAGCCCTTATTGCCTGTCGTGGCAAAATTTGAAAAAGCTGTGGTATTATAGAATAAACATATAATTATTCTATTGAAGAGGTGGTTTAGGCCATGGAGAGTAGATTTGAGCTGGAGAAGTATATATTCATATATGATGATGAGAGTGAATTTGACAGTATAATGCAAAAGTTTAAAGAGGCTAATACGCTCCAACTTCCTGTAATAAGCAGGGAAAGGCAAGTCAGGGGGATTGTCTCTCTTTTTGACTATATAAGAAAGCCGTGTTTGAAGGATGTCATTGACACGAGTTTTGCGTCAATTCAGGATATTTGGGATATTGGAGACTTAGATGAGGCCGGCCAAGAAATATTTCCATTTATGAATCGATTAAAAAAATATGTGGGGTTTGTAAGGAAACCGGATGTTGCAAGCTACATTGAAATCAAAAGGTTCAGGAAGGCTCTGCAGGACAAGAATAAAAAAGCGGTTGAAGTGCAAAAAAAGATCAACGGAGAGCTGAGCAGCATACTGGAACTCTCATCGGACGGTATATTCACAACGGACGGAGAAGGCAATGTGATGAGGATGAACAGCGCATGTGAGAAACTGGACGGTGTCAACAAGGAAGATATAATAGGCAGAAACATGCGCGAATTGATAAAGACAAACATGTATTCAAATTCGGTGGCTCTGCAGGTGCTTGAGCAGATGAAGAGGGTGACTGTAATCCAGAAGGGAAACAATGGCAGGGAGGTTGTATCCACGGGAACACCGGTATTCAGTGATGGAAAAATATCGATGGTCGTAGTTAATGTCAGAGATGTCACAGAGCTCAATAATCTCAAGGACGAGCTTAAAAAGGCCAATCAAATGTCAGAGAAGATATCATATGAGCTTGAAACACTAAGGATGCAGCAGCTTGACACCGGCGACATAGTGCTGGATAGTCCTGCGATGAAAAGGGTTGCACAGATGGCAATTAAGGTTGCGAATGTCGATTCTACAGTACTTATAGAAGGTGAATCTGGGGTCGGAAAAGGCGTGATAAGCAAGCTCATACACAATAACAGCAACAGGAAGGATGGGCCGTTTATAAAGATAGAGTGTTCTTCCATACCAGAAAATCTCCTGGAATCTGAACTCTTTGGATATGAAAAGGGAGCCTTCACAGGGGCTGAAAAGACGGGCAAAATAGGTCTTGTAGAACTGGCAAACGGGGGAACATTGTTTTTGGACGAAATAGGCGAAGTTTCGCTTAACACCCAGGTTAAGCTGCTGAGGCTCATACAGGACAGGGAGTTTTTGAAAATAGGGGGCAAAAATCCCAAAACAGTGGACATAAGGATAATAGCTGCTACGAACAAAAACCTGAGAAATCTTGTATCAGAAAAGAAATTCAGGGAGGATCTTTTTTACCGTTTGAATGTGATTCCCTTGTATATTCCGCCCCTAAGGGAGCGTAGGGAGGAGCTGGGATTGTTCATACTGAAAAATATTGAAAAGTTCAATAATAAATATAGCATGAAGAAGGAGATGGACTCGGATGCATTGAAAAGGCTCATGGATTACAATTGGCCGGGCAATGTCAGGGAACTTGAAAACATAATCGAAATGCTTGTTGTAACTTCAAGAGGCAGCATCATAGGTATTTACGACTTGCCGAACAATATACTGGAATCGGACAGAACGGCCAACATATACCATGAAGGAACGCTAAAAAACATTATGGACAGTTATGAAAAAAGCATACTTTTGGAGGCGATGAAAAAGGCATCTAGCACTCAGGAAATGTCAGAATTTCTAGGTATAGATGCAAGTACAATAAGGCGAAAACTGAAAAAATACAATATAAAAATAGAATATTAAACACAACTATAAAATATATACAATGCAACCATCTATCCGGCGATTTTCATTACAAAGGTAGGGTTGCTTTTTATTTGGAGACAAGTAAGGGAATATAGTATTGAAAAAGTATTTGATATTTGAATTTTAGCATGTCATGCAATTTTTTGCCGAGTCGTTTCAAATTTTGAGTTTGCGAAAACTCTGACATTTATAATGGTTATAAGAGTGAAAAGTTTGGTGTGAATTGTATTACAGTGTATCAAAATGAAACTTATAATTCGTTTTGATACACTGGGGATGATATATAGACTGAGGATGTGTCTTAAAATGGGACGTTCGAGAATCTGAAAATGCGAATATATGTTGATTGATTAAACTGATAAGTTTTTATATGTAACTAAAGTGTTGTAAAATCAATGAATTTAAAGAAATGATTCGGAAAAAGGCGCACTTGGCATGATTGTTGCTTGTATATTGAGTGTGTAAGTAATAATAAAATATATGCTATTTGATAAAAAAACAACAATTATTTTTAAATTGACATAAATATTTAGAATATTCATTAAATATTTATGATTTTAATGGAAAAGTATATATTTTAAATAAAAAGAATAGCGAGGAGGGATTTCATGAGATCATCATGGATAACAATGCTGGGAATTTTTTGGTGCGTACTAGAAGGAAAATTCAGCTCTGAGATTCTGGTACTAGGAGCTTTGATATCAACTTGCGTATATTGTCTTAATAAATTGAACTATACATCAAAATAGGTGGGATGAAAATTGATTAAAAAATCACTGTATTTTTGTAAATATATAGTTTTGCTGATAAAAGAGGTAATAATTGCGAATATAACTGTAGCAAAGATAGTGCTCAGTCCGAAAATGGAAATTTCACCTGAGGTTGTGAAGTTTGAAAGCAGTCTAAAATCTGAAATCTTGAGGGTTGTTTTGGCAAACTCAATAACTCTCACGCCTGGAACTATAACAATAGATATGCAGGGCGGAATTTATACCGTGCATTGTCTTAAAAAAGAGTTTGCAGTAGACCTGATTGATTCAAATCTGGAAAAGATACTTTTGGAAATTGAAGGGGTGTAGAGCATGGATACAATTTTGACCATAGCCAGCATAGTGCTTTCTGTTACCATAATATTTTGCATGGCGAGAGCGGTAAAGGGTCCTTTGGCAGTGGACAGGCTGATAGCTGTAAATGTTATAGGAACGAAGACTATAGTACTGATAGCTCTTATCTCATTCATTTTAGATGAAACATATTTTATAGACGTTATTTTGGTATATGCGATGATAAGCTTCATAGGTTCTCTGGGTCTTTCAGAGCTTATACAAATATCGGGGGGGGATGATGCATGAAGATGATAATTGTATGTCTCCTAATAGCAGGTGGAATATTCTTTTTTTCTGTCGGCACTATTGGAATACTGAGATTCAAAGACACGTTTGAAAGGGCGCATGCTGCTGCAAAATGTGATACTTTGGGAGCTGTTTTAAGCCTCTTGGCGCTTGTAGTATATGATGGAATTAGCGGTTCGAGCGTAAAGCTTCTTATTGTAATATTTTTTCTCTGGATTACAAATCCGACATCCACTCACATTATTTCAAGGGCTGAATACAGAAGAAGGCGCATGGGAAAAAGCGTTAAGGGAGTTGGTAAAGATGAAATTGTTTAGCCTTATAATGCTCCTGTTTTTAATAGGTTCATCAATAGCCGTGTCGCTTATAAAGGACATGCTGAGTACAATAATAGTATTCATGGTGTACAGCCTCATAATGGCGATGCTCTGGCAGCAGCTTAACGCCCCAGATCTGGCTATAACAGAGGCTGCGGTCGGAGCGGGAATTACTACTCTTCTTTTCATACTCACACTTAAAAAGATAAGGAGGGTGTTGAAATGAGAAAAATTACCTCAGCATTATTGACTCTCAGCCTGATTGGGATACTGCTTGTGGCGGTGGCACAGCTTCCCGAATTTGGAAGCGAATATTCACCTGCGCACAACTACGTGAGCAAGGCATATCTCGAAGAGGCCATGCACGAGACAGGGGCTATGAACATAATAACAGGGATAATACTGGACTACAGGGCATTTGACACATTCATAGAGGCAACAGTCATGTTCACCGGAACAATTGCTGTGATGCTGCTTTTAAGGAAGGAAGGTGGAGCTGATGAACAGCGCAATACTTAGCTTGGTGTCGAGCGCAGTGATACCTTTCATACAGATATTTGGGATATACGTGATAGTAAACGGACACCTTTCGCCTGGAGGCGGATTTGCTGGGGGCACAATAATAGGAGCAAGTCTTATTTTATATAGAATTGTAAATGGAAGTGAGCTAGCCGGAAAAAGATATCCGTATTCAAGACTGATAAAAATCACATGCTTTTCCCTTTTATCATATGGCATTGTCAAGGGATATTCATTCATAAACGGGGGGCTTGACCTTCACATGTATGATCCGCCGGTGGGTACGCCAGGCAACATAATATCAGGAAGGTATCTTCTGCCATTGAACATATTTGTAGGAGCAATAGTAGCTGTTGCAATGTACTTTTTCTACTCCCTGTTCAGCGAAGGAGAGATATGATGGAAAGACTTATTACAAACTACGTTGAGGTATGCTCGATAGTGCTTTTTGGGGTTGGATTCATGACACTTCTAATGCACAACAACATGATTAAAAAAATAATAGGGCTCAACATAATGGATACTGCGGTATTCTTGTTTTTCATAGCAAAAGGATATATATACGACAAGAAGGCTCCAATTATAGTCGGAAAGCTCGAGGAAGCGTCAGCGTACATCAACCCTGTTCCGACGGCTCTTATGCTTACCGGGATAGTGGTGGCCGTTAGCATGACTGCTTTTGCACTTGCACTTACAATAAGGCTGCATGAAAAGTACGGGACAATAGAGCTTGACGAGATTATAAGAATGAGGGAGGCGTAGTGGAAATGGAATTTTTTAAAAGCTTCCCACTTCTGGCACTTCTGGTTCCATTCATGTTTTCATTTGCGATGCCGCTTATAAGAAGCAACAAGGCAGTGAAATCCATGTCAATGATAAGCAGCGCAAGCTCTATGATACTTTGCGCTCTCACGCTTGAATATGTAAGCGTTCACGGAGCGTACAGATACAAAATGGGGCATTTCGGAGCTCCTCTGGGGATAGAGTTCAAGGTAGGCATGCTTGAATGCATTATGGCGTTTCTTTTTACGGCAATCACATTTCTGGTGGTGTGGAACTCTGTATACAGGATTGAAAAAGAGATCAGCAAAGGGAAAATACCGCTTTACTATCTTCTTGTAAACATACTTTATGCCTCTCTTGTTGGAATGGTTTTTACAAATGACATATTCAATGCATTTGTGTTTATAGAGGTCAGCACGCTTGCATCCTGCGGGATGATAGTGGCAAAAGACGAAGGGGAAAACATAATCGCAGCAATAAAATACCTTGTGTACAGCAGCATAGGCTCAGGACTCATACTTATGGGTATGGCGTTTTTGTATTCGATCACGGGAAACCTGAATATGGATTTTATAAATGTTGAAATTTCAAACGTATGGATGCAGTATAACAATGTGGTTTTGATTTCCATGGGCCTTTTCACTGTGGGTCTGGGAATAAAGGGGGCAATATTTCCCATACATGTATGGCTTCCCGATGCATATACATTTGCAAACAATTCTTCAAGCTCTTTGATATCTGCGATTGGAGCAAAGGCAATAGTAGTTCTTCTGGTCAAAGTGCTATATTCGATTTTCGGATGGGAGATAGTACAAAATACGGGAATACTTGATATGCTCCTGGTATTTGGAGCCGCGGGAATGATAATGGGCTCTGTATTTGCAATATTCCAAAAAAACATAAAGAGAAGGCTGGCATATTCAAGTGTCGCCCAAATGGGATATATATTCATAGGTATTGGGCTTGGAAACTTGGCGGGACTAGTTGCAGCAATGTTCCATGTAATAGGACATGCAATAACAAAGGCATCGCTTTTCATGAGTGTTGGGTCGATTGTTGAAAGAAGCGGGAAAGACAGTGTCGATGAGCTTGACGCAGTAGGCGTTAAAATGCCCGTTGCGTTTGGAATATATACAGTAGGGGCTCTTTCGATGGTTGGGATTCCAGTTCTTCCTGGATTCATCACAAAATGGAACCTTTCTATGGCAAGCATTGAGTCTGGAAAAGGATTTATGGTGGCTGCAATAATACTCAGCTCCATACTAAACTGCATTTATTATCTTCCTGTTGTCATAAACGGATATTTCAAAACAAGCGCGGAACATACAGGTGACACAGGAATAGAAAAAAATATGGATAAAGAAAAAATATTGACTTTGGCGCCGTCACTGCTGCTTGCTGTGTCAGCGATAGCAGTGGGAATAGCATCTGGGAAAATAATAGAAGTATTGACTTTGGCTTTTGAAAATACCATGTGATAAGGTGGTGCATATGAAAAACATGCTTTTTATATTGCCGGTGATAATGCCATTTTTATTTTCGGCTTTGATAAGTTCAAAAAAATTTGAGGGGAAAAATGTTCGAAATATAGTTGTGGCAGTCGCAGTGATATCCAATCTGGCGGTGCTCTTGTTTGCACTTTATACCGGAGCGAAAAAGAAAATAGAAATACTAAGGCTTAATGAATTCATACACATATATTTCAATGTCGACAAGCTCGGGGTGCTATTTGCGGTCATGGCATCCTGCCTTTGGGTATTCACAGCTTTTTATGCAATGGGATACATGGAGCATGAAAGCGGTCAAAAGAGATTTTTTGTATTCTTTACGGCGACTCTCGGAATCACAATGGGAATAGCCTTTTCGGGAAGCCTTTTGACTTTGTATCTTTTTTATGAGATGCTTACGCTTTCAACATTTCCCCTTGTAATACACTCTCAAAGCAAGGAGGCATTTGAAAGCGGCAGAAAATACCTCATTTACTCATTCGGAGGTGCGGCGCTTGTGTTTTTCGGGATGGTTCTGCTTCACAGCGTAAGCCCCTCTCTTGACTTTAACTCGTACGGAATTGATTACAACTCAAAAGACAAACTTATTTTGACTGCATCGTTTTTAATGATGTTTGTAGGGTTTGGGGTCAAGGCTGCGGTCGTGCCGCTTCACTCATGGCTGCCGGCGGCTATGGTCGCCCCTACCCCCGTAAGTTCTTTGCTCCATGCCGTAGCTGTTGTGAAATCAGGTGTATTTTCAATAATAAGGGTTGTATATTTCGTATTTGGAGCAAATGCCGTTATGAACATAAAAGGACACTTGTACGCAGAAGTGTTCATTGCGATTACAATACTCATGGGATCGTTTTTGGCGCTTACACATGACAACCTCAAAAAAAGGCTCGCATATTCTACAATAAGCCAGCTTGGATATATACTTCTGGGCGTTTTCATGCTCAACGAAACGGCTCTTTCAGGAGGGCTTTTGCACCTTGTAAACCACGCCGTGACAAAGATAGTGCTTTTCTTTTGCGCGGGGGCGATATATGTGAAGCTGCACAAGAAAAACATATCCGAGCTTGGCGGCATAGGGAGGAAAATGCCCATCACTATGGGCTGTTTTGCAGTATCGTCAATATCGCTTATAGGAATGCCGCCTGCGAATGGGTTTACGAGCAAATGGTATATTGCTGTCGGGGGAATTGAAGATGGCAGGATATGGCCTGCGGCAGTGCTCATTGTCAGTGCAGTGCTTACAGCATCATATCTCCTTCCGATTATAAAGACTGCCTTTTGGGGCGAACCGGACAGCGAGGGGGCGAAGATCAGCGAGGTAGATAATGGAATGCTTGTGCCAATTGTAGTATTGACGCTGATAATGGTAGTTACGGGAATATTTCCGTCAACGCTTACTGTATTCATAGATGGAATCGTATCGGACGTAAGTTTTTGAGATATTAATGGGAGGTGATATTGTGGGAAGATTTTTGATATTGTTCATACTGGTTTTTCCGGCCGTCTGCGCACTGGCGCTGCTTTTAATGAAGAAGCGCGGTTCAAAAAATTCAAATGCAGCGGTTGCAATATGCTGCTTGATTGAGTTTGCAGGAGTATTAATGCTCCATGCCATTGCAAAAGAAGGGGGAAGCGGGCTTAGCATTCCATATTTCATGGGGATCGGGCTATATCTCAGCATAGACATGCTGAGATATATATTCATATGGATAACTGGCTTTGCATGGCTGATTGCATCGATCTATTCGGTATGGCATGCAAGAGATGGTGGCAAAGAGTTCAGATTCAATATATTCTTCATGCTTACTCTTTCAGCCGTAATGGGGATATTCATGTCGGAAAACATTTTGAACCTGTTTACATTCTTCGAGCTCATGGCGATGTTTTCGTATGTGCTAGTAATACACGACGGAAAAAAAGAGTCATATGAAGCCGGAGGGATTTATATGGCGGTTTCGATAGTGACAGGGATGATGAGTCTCATGGGCATATTCATGCTTTACGGGCAGACAGGAGAGCTTTCGATATCGAAACTTCCACATGCCGCAGCTAAGGCGGGGGGCGTCGACAGTATTGCAGCCCTTCTCATGATGATCGGATTTGCAGCAAAAGCATGCGTTTTCCCGCTGCACGTATGGCTTCCAGGGACATATTCTAATGCGCCGGTTCCAGCCGCGGCAGTCTTTTCGGCAATACTTGCAAAGGCCGGTGTGTTCGGGATAATGATTATAGGGTTCATAACAGGGTGGGATGAATTTTTCAGCAAAGCTCTCCTTGTACTTTCGATAATGAGCATGATATGCGGCGGAGCACTTGCTCTTATTCAGGTTGAATCCAAAAAGATACTGGCGTACAGCAGCATGAGCCAGATAGGATATATTCTACTTTCTGTGGCTGTGGCGGGGCTTTCTCATGCACATCCGGAGGCCGCAGTCTCTGCGGGTATATATCATGCGGTAAACCACGCGATTATAAAGCTCCTTCTTTTCATGTCTGTAGGTGTGATTATATTTGAAAACAGCTCGGGCAATATAAATTCTTCGGGGCTTGGGCGGGGAAATTCATTTTTAAAGGTGGTGTTTATTGCCGGAATGTTTTCGAACATGGGTATTCCGGGAACTTCAGGATTTGCAAGCAAAACGGCAATACACCATGCACTTGAAAATATTGCGCATTCCGGAGAATTTGGAATCAAGCTGGCGGTTGAGTCTGCTTTTTTAATATCTAGCGCGCTTACAATCGCATATTCGATAAAGCTGACCAAGGCCATGTTTTCAAACGGCAGTAAAGGATGTAATGGCAATTCATCCGGACGGGCGTATATCTGGGCATACATGCCAATGGCATTGGCTGCGGCATCTATGGTGTTCATATCAATTAAGCCTGGCCTTATAAGCCATATAATGGGCGAGGGGGCGGCCATGCTGTTTGAAGAGCCTTCAAATATGCATGTGCATATTTATACGATTGATTCGATAAAGTCTTCAGGCGTGGTGCTTGCGCTTGGCGCATTCACATACAAATTGTTTGCGGCAAGAGATATGGCTGCAGAAAAGAACGGATATGCTGTATGTTATGTTGACAACTCAAATAAACTGCCTAGCATTGAAAAAAGCCTGTATGCTCCTGCATGTAAAGTACTGTTTAAAGTATCGAATGCGGCGTTTGGGGCTTTGGACGGGATTGTAGGTTCAGTTGCAGGCGCTTTGGCGAGGGCGTGTAAAGAAATATGCAGTTTCAACATAAAAAGTGCAATTGCCTGCGATGAAGATTCCGGCTGCAGCGTAGGAGAGGCGGCGCGTAAAATTGTGTTCCGGATTGAAAGTGTCAATTATTCGGTGTTTGTAACCGCTTCTATACTCATTGTTTTGATGTTTGTTCTTGTTGCAGGGTAATTGTGGAAACAGGCCTTGAGGTGTAATGTGCGCTTCAAGGCCTGTTTTAGTTCATATATTTTAGTTGCGAGAGCTTCAATTGTTTTAATTTGGTTTATAACTTGGAGAAGTTGTATTGATTTTTTTTATGATAAATATAAAAATAAAAAAAATAATAATATCTGTGGATGGGAATGATTCCTCTATGCTAGAATTACAAGCGTAGAGACCAAAATGAAAGGGAGGATGAGATATGAGATTCAAAAGAATTCTTAATTTTATGGTCATAGCAGTTTTGGCATTTTCACTTGCGGCATGTACAAACAATGAAACTGCAGATTCGGATGTAAGCGAGGCGCCAGCTTCGACAGAACTGGAAGACAAGGTTGTAGTATATTCGACTCATGGAGAAGATATGCTGGAAATGGTTGCTAATGAATTTGAAAAGGAAACAGGCGTAAAAGTTGAATTTATAAACCTAAAGGGAGAACTTGCTGACAGGGTTCGTGCTGAAAAGGCAAATCCTCAATCAGATGTAATGTTTGGGGCTGCGTCTTCTGTATTTATTGAGCTGAAGAACGAAGACCTGTTTGACGAGTATGAGCCTTCATGGGCGGGAGATATAAAGCCTATATTCAAAGACTCTGAGGGGTACTGGTTTGGAACTATCCAAACGCCGGTAATGATGTTTTACAACAGTGATGTAATAGCTCCGGAAAATGCTCCTAAGGACTGGGCGGATCTGGCCAAGCCAGAATATAAGGATCAGCTTGTATTCAGAAATGCTCTCTCTTCATCGGCTAGAGCGACGTTTTCAGCTCTGATTCAGCAGTATGAGAAGAAAGGCGAACTGGACAAGGGTTGGGAATTCATGAAAGCCATGGATGCTAACACCAAGCAGTACTATGGCAGTGGATCTCTTCAATTCCAAGCCATAGGAAGAAAAGAAGCTGGAATAAGTTTTGCGACTTTAAGCTCTATAATAGACAACAAGGTTGAAAACAACATACCTCTTGAGATAGTTGATGCACAGAGTGGGTCACCGGTAATCACAGACTGCATAGGACTTATAAAGGGGGCAAAACATCCAAATGCGGCTAAGGCTTTCATAGATTTTGCCGGAGGCGTTAAAATCCAGTCGATGTATGCAAATGAATTCAACCGTATGCCTACACATCCGGAAGCAATAAAAAATGCACCTGAATGGATGGGCGAAATGGACTTTAAAGTCATGGATGTCGACTGGGGAGAACTATCTTCAAAACAGTCGGAATGGATGCAAAAATGGGATTCTGAAATAAAAGACAATAACAAAGATACAGAGTAGAATAAAGATAAGGAGCAAATATTAATTTGCTCCTTATTTGTTAATTTAAAAAAAGATTTGCGAGGAGAAGTGAAATGGGTAATGTAATTCTTGAAAATATTTCAAAAGCATATGGCGAAAACACCGTCTGCACTGACATAAACCTTTCGATAAACAAGGGGGAGTTTTTTACTTTTTTGGGCCCGTCGGGCTGCGGAAAGACGACCATACTTCGCATAATAGCGGGGTTCATAAGTCCTCAGACCGGGAAGGTATCCATAGGGGGAAAGGACATTACGAATATTGCCGCTGAAAAACGCAAGGTAGGCATGGTGTTTCAAAACTACGCCCTTTTTCCATTTATGTCTGTTGCGGAAAATGTTGAATATGGGCTAAACATTAAGAAAATCCCCAGAAAAGGAAGGGAAGAAAAGGTTCAAGAGTATCTGGATCTGGTAAGGCTTGGCGGATACGGAGGCAGGAACATTTCAGAGCTTTCTGGAGGGGAGCAGCAGCGCGTGGCACTGGCTAGATCGCTGGCAATAGAGCCGAAGGTACTGCTGCTTGACGAACCTCTGTCGAACCTGGATGCGAGGATGAGGGACAAAATGAGAGTTGAGATTAAAGAGCTTGTGAAAAAACTTGGAATAACAACTATATTTGTTACACACGACCAGACCGAAGCTCTCACGATGTCCGACAGGATAGCTGTTTTTGAAAAGGGAAGGTGCATACAGGTCGGGACTCCCAGGGAAGTATATTCGAGTCCTCGGGATTCTTTTGTAGCCAGATTCATAGGTGAGACCAATCTGTTCAAGGCGAAAGTCAGCAGCGGGACTGCAGCGCTTGACGGAGGCATAGTGCTTGCCCTTGAAAACGAATCGGCGGGGGAATACATATCCATAAGGCCCCAGGATATAAAGCTGGATAGGGAAGACAAAAAGGGCGAAAACATAATAAGAGGTGTTGTAAAAGACATTCAATTGAACGGATTTGCAGTGGAATACGAAGTTGAAGCCAGAGGAACCGTTTTCAGGGTGGCTGAATTGAATACTTCTGTAAACGATTATGAGACAAGTGTCGCAGACCAAGTGTCGATGGTGTTTGATTCAAAGTCAATTAAAGTTTTGGAAAAATAAGTAGGTGAAATTGAAGTGAACAATATTGTAAAAAAGAAAAAGCCTTTTTATGTGCATGAAGCTATGGTATTGGCGGCGCTGTTTTGGGTTTTGATAGGTTATATTTTGTATCCGGCGTTGAAAACTGTTTCTGTAAGCATTACCGGCGAAGGTGCGGTTTCATTTGCACACTATATTGACCTGTTCACGAGTGCATCCAGTTTGAGAGCTCTGAAAAATTCAATAGTACTGGGCCTGCTTACAGTAATTGTATGCGGAGTTATTGGAACGACACTGGCTTTTTTTGTGAACTATTTTGAATTCAAATACAAAAGATTTTTTGACAAGCTGATGCTTATGCCCATGATGCTGCCCGGGCTGATAATTGTTTTTTCATTTGTGCAGCTTTACGGGGAAAGCGGATTGGTTACAAAAACGCTGGAACTCCTGTTCAAACTTGAAAAAGCGCCGTACGAATTCTCAGGATTGGGCGGAATTTTGTTTGTACATGCATATACACAATACGTATATTTTTATATAAGCGTTTCTGTGGCCATAAAACATATAGATTACTCTGTAATAGAGAGCGCCCGAAATCTGGGAGCTTCAAAACTCAAGATATTCAAATCGATAATAATACCATTCCTTGCGCCTGCGCTTATAGCTTCGAGCATAATCACATTCATGTCAGGAATAGGCTCTTTCTCGGCTCCGAGCATAATAGGAGGCAGCTACAAGGTAATGACAACGCAAATACTGCTTTCAAAAGCCAACAATTTCATGTCGGTTGCAGCTGCGCAGGTTGTGATTTTGACTTGTGTGTCAATGCTGTATCTGTTCGTATTCAGGCTGTACGAGAAGAAAAAGCAGTTCACTTCTTCTGTAAAGGGAGTGCCCATAAAACCGGTGAAGATAGAAAGCAAGGCTTTCAGAGCCATTCTGGCATTCATATCGCTTGCACTGGTGGCTATGATACTGCTGCCTGTAATAACCATAATAGTGCTTTCATTTGTGAAACCGGGAACGTGGATGATTGACATATACCCGAAGGAGTTTTCTCTGGACAACTATATAAACATATTTACAAAGTCAAGGTCATCTGCTCCGTTTATAAACAGTGCAGCCATGGCTCTTCAGGCGGCATTTTTATGCCTGATTGTAGCGGTGCCGTGTTCATATGTGATTATCAAGACAAAATTCAAGCTGAAGTGGCTTGTTGAATTTTTGGCCATGCTTCCGTGGACGATGCCTTCAAGCGCCATAGCCATAAATATAATAAATGCGTACAATACGCCGGGAATATTTTCATTCAATTCTGTACTGGTCGGAACATACATACTGCTTCCGCTGGCATATTTTGTGAGTTCCATTCCTTTGATGGTAAGGACTGCGAACATTTCACTTCAGAATATGAATGACACTTACATTGAAGCTTCAAAAAGCCTGGGAGCTTCAAAAGGGCAGACTTTCGGGAAAGTAATGATACCCATAATCTCACCGGGCATAATAGCTGGTTTTCTGCTGGTTTTTATAAGAAGCGTCGGGGAGTATACGATGTCGATATTCTTATACACTGTTTCAAACAAGCCAATATCAATAGCCATGGTGAATGGTATATTCGAATATGATATAGGGCTGGCCATGGCGTACGGTGCGCTTATTATTGTAATTACATCTGTGCTCAGCATAGTCATAAGCAAATTACTACCAAACAGAATGAGAGGGTTAAAATGAAGACGTATCAAATAACGGAAACCAACAAGGTTTGCAACGAAGATTCATTTGGAACAACAGACAATTCAATATGGGTTATGGACGGGGCTTCGCCTTTGAACAAAACCATTCTCACAGATGGAATAAACGATGTTGTATGGATTGTAAAATGGTGGACTAAGTATCTGAATGAAAATATCAGCAACTTGGATAAAAATATATTTGAGATTCTTGAATGCGGAATTGAAAAATTGAATAGTGAATTCTCGGCTTTTGCAGATATAGATGGATTGTCAAAATTGGACAGGGCATCCGCCGGAATTGCAATTGCCAGAATAAACGGAGAAAAATTGGAGTGTTTTGTACTTGGAGATGTGGAAATAAATATAAGGAAGAAGTCGGGCGGAGTTGAACTGCTTACTGACAAAAGTGTAGAAGTGTTGGACAATAGCGTAATAGAACTTATGCTGAAAAATGAAAACCGTGAAAGTGAACTTGAGTTTAGCGACTTTACAAATGAGGAACTTCAGCTTTTGAGAACGAACAGGATGAAAATGAATACAAAAGAGGGCTACTATATACTTGAACACAATCCAAATGCAATTTGCAATGGCATATACAGAGAATACAAAATCCATGAAATGAAGGACATACTAATGATGACTGACGGCTATTCGGCCATATACAACAAGTACAGGCATTTTGACATAGAATCTCTAATGAACGAGTGCAGGGAGAAAGGATTGGGAGATGTGCTTTCAACGCTTAGAAAAATTGAAAGAGAAGACCGTGGAATGAAAAAACACGGGAGATTGAAAAGGCATGATGATGCGACTGCCGTGCTCATGGTTATTGAAGACTGACATTTGAATCCCTGAGTGTTTGATGCTGCACGATATAGTCCTAAGCTAAAAATAACGGGGTGATTGATGTGAAGAGAATTGAACTCAAACTACAGACCAAAATTACAATACTCATAATAATAGTACTTTCCATATCCATAGCAAACATAACATATCTCATGGCGGAGCTTACTAAGTACACAGTTCAGGACAAGTTGGAAGTGGACATAACAAATTTGGCAAAACTGATTGCAAATGCTCCAAGTGTAAAAAGAGAGCTTGCGAGAAAAGACCCGGATGGGATAATAAGGGAGTATGTGAATGAGTCTTTGAGGCATGTAAGTGATGTTGAAATAATAGTGGTTGCAGACATGGACGGTATACGATATGCTCATCCGAATCCACGGAATATAGGTGAAAAATTTGTGGGCGGGGATGAAATAAGGGTTATAGAGCAGGGAGAAACTTATGTCTCCCAGGCCACAGGCACACTGGGAGCGTCTGTGAGGGCTTTTACGCCTGTATTTTACGAGGGCAAGCAAGTGGGATTTGTAATGACTGGAACACTTTTAGAAAGCCTTGAAGAGGAAAAAAAGCAGGCCATATTAGGGCTTGTATATGCGTCTTCAGTAGGCCTTATAGTGGGAGTTGTCGGGGCGTTTTTACTTGCCCAGAACGTCAAAAGGTCAATATTCGGACTTGAGCCGCACCAGATAGGCAGGCTGTACACTGAAAAGCAGGCAATGCTGGATGCCATGCATGAGGGCATAATAGCAATTGACAGAGACAGCAATATAACACTTATAAACGATTCGGCAATAAAAATGCTGGACGTTGACGAAAAGGAGGCTTACGGGAAAAATGTGCTGGATATATTCCCTACAAGCCGCCTAGAGAAGGTCATGAACAGCGCAAAGGCTGAATATGATGATGAACAGATCATAAACGATACGGTAATACTTACCAACAGAATGCCCATAAAAAGTGAAGATCAAATAGTCGGGGCCATAGCCACATTCAGGGACAAGACGGAAGTTACAAGGCTTGCCGAGGAGATAACGGGGGTAAGGCAGATCATAGAGGCGCTGAGGGCAAATACGCATGAATTTATGAATAAGCTGCATGTAATAATGGGGCTGATACAAATGGGCGAGGTGGAAGAGGCAAAAGCCTATATAATGGACATAACCCAAAACCAGCAGCAGATAATGAGCTATATAATAAAAAAGGTTAAAGACCCTGCGATAGCGGCGCTGCTGCTTGGAAAATTTAGCGAGGCAAATGAAAGGGGAATACAGATTCAAATAGAGGAATCGACAAATATTGAGAAAGATCATGGAAACATAAACAGCAACATGCTTGTCACAATAATAGGAAATTTAGTTGAAAATGCAATGGATGCCATAAGTCTTGATAACATTGACAAGGAGGAAAAAAGCATAGAAATAAGAATGGAAGAGAATGAAGCCTATATCGAAATAGACATAGCGGATACGGGCATGGGAATAAAAAAAGAGCATTTGGAAAGCATATTCGAGCGGGGCTATACGACCAAAGAAGGAAACTCTGGAATAGGGCTTGC
The DNA here is from genome assembly GCA_965368085.1 of uncultured Peptoclostridium sp. Lineage (GTDB taxonomy): Bacteria > Bacillota > Clostridia > Peptostreptococcales > Peptostreptococcaceae > Peptoclostridium. The sequence continues at coordinate 42,887 of CBDULP010000012.1, forward strand.
GCTTGTGAAAAAAGCGGTCGAGAACATGGGTGGAGAACTGGATGTTTCTTCATATGAGGGGGTAGGAACGGAATTTATAATAAAACTGCCCAAATAAGGAGGGGAATATATGATAAATGTTCTTATTGTTGAGGACGACCCCATGGTGGCCTCTATAAACAAGAGGTACGTTGAAAGCATAGAGGGTTTTAGCGTTGCAGGCACAGCTACTAATGGAGAGGAAGCTTTAAGGCTCATAAAAAACAGGAATATAGACCTTATAATACTGGACATATATATGCCTAGAATAGACGGGATAAGCTTTTTGAAAAAAATAAGGCAAAACAACATAACGATTGATGTAATACTTGTGACTGCCGCAAAAGAGACTGAATCGTTTGACCAGTCAATGGCACTTGGAGCAGTGGATTATCTAGTGAAGCCGTTCGAATACGAGCGGTTTAAAAAATCACTTGAAAATTACAGGAGAAGGCATAAAATATTAAGCGGCAAGAATGTAATAAGGCAGGAGGATATAGACAAGATAACCCGTGCGGATTCAGGTGAACGGGAAAAGTCGACGCCAAAGGGGCTTCACATTAAAACGCTAAACAGGGTGAGAAACTATATGTGCGATAAAAAGGGGGCGCTAGTGTCAGCGGACGAGGCGGCAAGAGCGCTCAGTATAACAAAGGTTACGGTTAGAAGGTATCTTGACTACCTTGCGTCAATAGGCGAAATAGAAATAGAGGTGGAATACGGGGCGGTTGGAAGGCCTACGAACCTGTACAGGTTCATAAAGTAAAAGCCTTTGCGGCATGACAAAAAAATATCGGAGAATTTTTAATTTTGAAAACATTTAGGTTAATTACTAAATGTTTTTTATTTTGCGCAAAAAGTGTATATTTTACGTGAGAAGTGAAAAAATTCTGAAATTTCGAAAGGATGATACCGCATGAATTATTCTGAACTGAGCCTTAAAATGCACGAGGAGAATGTCGGAAAGATAGAAATCGTCTCGAAAGTGAGAGTTGAAAATAGGGATGATTTGAGCACGGCCTATACGCCCGGTGTTGCAGAGCCCTGCAGGAAGATACATCAAAACAAGGAGGATGTATACAAATACACGGCAAAGGGAAATCTTGTGGCGGTAGTAACTGATGGATCTGCTGTACTTGGACTTGGAGACATAGGGGCGGAGGCGGCGATGCCTGTAATGGAGGGAAAGGCCGTGCTGTTCAAGGAGTTTGGAGATGTGGACGCATTTCCCATATGCATAGGTGGCAGCGATGTAGATGAGATTGTAAATACCGTAAAAATGATTTCACCTACATTTGGAGGCATCAACCTTGAGGACATAGCCGCTCCAAGGTGTTTTGAAATAGAGGAGAAGCTTAAAAAAGAAGTGGACATACCTGTATTCCATGACGATCAGCATGGAACGGCAATAGTCGTATGCGCGGGATTAATAAACGCACTGAAGCTGGTAAAAAAGGACATAAGGAATGTGAATATAGTAGTAAACGGAGCCGGGTCTGCAGGGTGCGCAATAGTCAAAATGCTCTTTAGCATAGGCGCGAAGAACATAACTGTATGCGACAGGGAGGGAATAATATACAAGGGAGCGCCTTTCAATGCGCATCACATGGAGGAACTTGCAAAGACTACAAATCTTGAAGGCAAACAGGGGCTTTTGGCAGATGCTATGAATGGATCGGACGTATTCATAGGTGTTTCGGCAGGAAACGTTGTAAGTGAGGATATGGTATCTTCTATGAACGAGGGCGCGGTGGTGTTTGCAATGGCAAATCCGACTCCGGAGATAATGCCGGATATTGCAAAAAAAGCGGGCGCCAAAGTTGTAGGATCGGGGCGTTCGGATTTTGCAAACCAGGTCAACAACGTGCTGGCGTTTCCTGGAATATTCAGAGGGGCTCTGAACGTGAGGGCCAGTGACATAAACGAAGAGATGAAGGTTGCCGCGGCATATGCGATAGCGGAAATAGTTGGAAATGAGGAACTCAGCGAAGACTATGTAATACCAAATGCACTGGACAAGAGAATAGGCATAGAGGTTGCAAAGGCAGTTGAAAGGGCGGCCAGAGAAAGCGGCGTAGCAAGGCTGTAGAGTATCAATTAAAACGAATTATTGAATATGGGAGGGATTTTATATGAGTGTTAATGTTTTGTTGTCGGAAAAAAATACACCTCAAAATGTACCTGAAAAGCCTGCATACAGGATTATGGGAATGCCATTGCCGCTGTTTGCGGCCTTAGCGGCGGTAATACTAATAGCGACATATATGGGAGCTTTGCCAAAGGGAATGGTTGGAGCTATTCCGCTTATGATGGTGGTTGGGGCAATTTTAAATGAAATCGGAAACAAGACGCCTATAGTTAAGGACTATTTCGGTGGAGGGCCTATAGTCATAATATTCGCGTCTGCAGCATTTACCGCATATGGCGTGTTTCCACAGGCGTCTTCTGAAATAATGACTAGTTTTATGAAGGGCGAAGGATTTTTGAACTTTTATATCGCAGCACTTATAACTGGAAGCATACTTGGAATGAATAGAAAGCTCCTTATAAAGGCGGCTATAAGATATCTACCTGCTATAATGGGAGGCGTAGTGGCTGCACTTGGATTTGCAGGTATTGTAGGAGCGCTTATAGGCTACGGGGCAAAAAAGGCTATGCTTTATATAGCGCTTCCGATAATGGGCGGCGGAATGGGAGCCGGAGCAGTTCCGCTGGCTGAGATATTTGGAGGTTCACTGGGAGTGGATCCTGCTGAAATGCTGTCTGTAATGGTTCCTGCTGTTGCGCTTGGAAACGCCATTGCAATAGTTGTTGCCGGCGTTCTCGACAAGATAGGAAAAAACAACAAAAAACTTTCCGGAGACGGAAAGCTTATGAAATCTCAGGAAACAGAAATGAACGATCAGGAAAAGAAAAGGGAACTGGATTTTAAAATGATGGGAACTGGCCTTGCGCTTTCAACTGCATTCTTTGTACTTGGATGTCTTCTGGGAAAATTCATACCTCTTCATAAATTTGCACTCATGATACTTTCGGTTGCAACGGTAAAGGCTTTTGGAGTGCTTCCGAGAGAATATGAAGAAAGTGCGGCTCAGTGGTTTGGATTCATAATGAGCAACCTAACACCGGCGCTTCTTGTTGGAATAGGTGTTGCTTATACGGATATAAACCAGGTTATAAATTCGTTAAGCGTCCAGTATGTAGTCCTTGTAGGGGTTACAATAATCGGGGCTACAATAGGATCGGGATTTGTGGGAAGCTTCTTTGGGTTTTATCCTATAGAATCTTCAATAACGGCAGGACTTTGCATGGCAAATATGGGAGGAACGGGAGACGTGGCAGTTCTTTCGGCATCAAAGAGAATGGAGCTCATGCCTTTTGCACAGATATCATCCCGTATAGGAGGGGCGTTCATGCTCATACTTGCGACGGCTCTTTTGAAGATATTCACTTAGATATGGATATGACAAATCCAAAATCAAAATGCAACTTTTAACAGGGTTGTGGAGTTTAAAAAATATATTTAGAAGGCTGTGACTGCTGGACACTTCATTTTTCAATCCGAACTTGGGGATTGAAAAATGAAGTGTTTTTTGTTTGAAAATAACAACAGCAGTCTGGTTTGAAATAAAAATTGCTCGCTACCGGAGAGTGTTTCAAATGCTATGAACGAGCTTATGGTTGAAATGGACATATATATGGGTATAAAAAATCATAGGAGTCTTAGGGCGCAGCACAGGTGTTGGACGGGTTTATACTTTCAAGAACCGTTATATATGAAATAGACGGGGGAAGACTGACAATATAGCTATATATAGTGCATAAACGACATACGGGACATATATAAGATAGAGTCTGGAAAGAAGGCTTTAGAAAATAGCCTGTTTTTTGGCGTATATTTTCAGTAATGCATTGCCGATACTTGGTGGAAATCTGGTCAAAATGCTTTTGGGGATGTCATAAAAAATATATTTAGAGAGGTGATATGATGCATACGGTGATTATAGAAAAGGATCTTAAGGAGATAGTTACAATATTTATACAGTCGAGGCGAGAAGACATTAAAAATATAGAGATGCTTTTAGATGAGGGGGATTTTGATGCAATAAAAAAAATAGGTCGCAGCATGAAAGGCGTATGCGGAGGACATGGTCTTGACTTTGTAAGTGAAATAGGTCGCAGGATTGAGCAAAAAAGTGATCAAAACGACAGGGTTTCAGTACAAATTCTGACAAAAATGCTGGAAGAGTATCTTAACCATATCCAGATAAAGTATAAATAAAATACATTGTAAATGGAGCCGTTGTTATGGATTTAGGAAAGGTTTTGTTTTGGAATGATCAGGCGAAACCGTCTTATATAAGGGATCGGAGTGATATGAGACAGTTTTATTTTTATAACTCCCAAATATTCAAAATGATTGAAAAACTGAAACTGGAGTAGGCGCCGCCAAAAATCAATATTTTTTGGCGGCGCTTTTTGCAATCTCAAAAACGTTCCATGCTTTAAGGGCGAGTTGACTATTGAGCTAACATATACATATGAACGAGCGCATATTTCAAGTGAAAGCCGTATGTCGTGAGAGCTATTACGATGATTTCATTGTGATATAATTGTATATCAAGGGCGTGTACGGGCATGAATTTTTCAACAAACAAATCAATTATTACAGGCACCTCTTTGGAAAAATATCAGTGATAATGTCTGTAAAGATTCAAAAAGCCGGACTGATCCATACAGATAAAAGCCTTTTGCAAAAGTTTTATATTATTTTGGAAGGAGGAAGCCGCTGAAATTGCAGCGGCGAGATTGGAACATGTTTGAATTCAAAAATGTAAAATACAAAAATATACTGGATATACCTCATCTTAGCATTGAAAAGGGAAAGATAACGACATTCGTAGGTCAAAGCGGCGGAGGAAAGACCACTGTGCTGAGGCTTTTAAATAAGATGATATCGCCGACACAGGGGGAAATATTTTTTGAAGGCAAAAACCTGAGTGAAATAGACAGCGTGCGCCACAGAATGAATGTCACTATGCTTTCTCAAAACGCAGTCATATTCGAAGGATCAATAAGGGACAATATTACAATGGGAATGAAATATCAAGACAGAGTTTTTCCGGATGACAATGTTTTGAAGAGACTTCTGGAGAGGGTCCATCTGAAAAAAAATCTTGACGACAACGCGGACAACCTTTCTGGAGGAGAGCGGCAAAGGCTTTCACTTGCAAGGGTGCTGCTTCTTGACTCGCCTGTATACCTTTTGGACGAGCCTTCCTCGGCTTTGGATGAGGGTACTGAAAAGCTTATAATAGAAATGATTGTGAATCAGGTGAGAAAAAAGGGCAAGACTCTTGTTATGGTCACCCATTCCAAAAGGGTAGCAAGTGAGTATTCTGATGTTATTGTAAGGATAGAAAACGGCAGATGCAAAGTGGAGGAGGAAAAGTGATGAATGGGATAATCGATCTTTCCGTGGCTCAGCTCATGCTTGCATACGTGTTTGTGGTATTTGTGCTTTTCATTGTAAGAATGAAGGGCATAAAAAGGGAAAAGGAGATTTTACTTTCTTCAGTGAGGATGACATTGCAGCTTATGTTCACAGGGTATTTGCTTCTTTACATATTCAGCAATCCAAGCCCTCAGCTTACTATCGCGATAATAGCTGTAATGGAATCATTTGCCGTATACACTGTGTTTAGAAAGTTCAAGGGAAGGCTTTCAGTGGGGCTAAAAAGGGTGATTGCGGTTTCAATGGGAGTTGGAACCATTTCATGCATTGTATATTTCCTGCTTGTAGTGGTAAGGATATATCCATGGTATGATCCCCAGTACTTCATACCAATTGCAGGTATGATGATAGGAAATTCAATGACTGGAATATCGATAGGAGTGAACTCACTTGTCGAAGGCATGACTGTTAAAAGGGCTATCGTGGAGGAGGCCCTGATACTGGGAGCTTCGCCGCAGGAGGCATCTCGAAATATTGTAAATGGCGCATTTGACGCAGCAATTCTGCCTACCATAAATTCAATGCTTGGAATGGGAATAGTATTTTTGCCGGGAATGATGACGGGACAGATACTTTCAGGGACTATACCGACTACGGCAATAACATATCAGATTGCCATAATGCTTGGAATACTTGGATCTGTATCATCGACAGTGCTTATAATGCTCCAGTTCGGATACAGGACTTTTTTCAATAGGGAAAGCCAGCTTGTCAAATAGGAATCCAATAAATCCGCAAACGACAAAAATACAATTGATTGAAATACATGGCGAATTCACCTGGGAAACAGCATTTACAAGCTGTTCCAGGTTTTTTTATTTTTTGACAGTTGGAATCTAAAAAGACGGAGGGGTTATGGCAAATACTACCTGTGTTTCTTCCGAATATTCATTTTTCCATCTGTGCTTTATGTGGGGAACTAGCTTTATGCTGTCCCCGTTTTCAAGTGTTATGACTTTGTTTTCAATATGTATGTCGACTTTGCCGCTGACTACATATGCGACTTCTTCCCCGTTGTGAGACATTAGTTCGTCTGAAGACTGAAATCCGGGAGAGAGCTTCATGAGTACGAATTCTATGGCTCCGTTTAAGTCGGGAGACAAGAGTTCATATGAAAAATCATTATTTTCGGCAAAAGTGATTTTTTTTCTCATGTTTGATCTTACAACGAGATCATCCGTATTTGCATCTATTGTAAACAGTGTGAAAAGTGGGATGTCAAGAGCCTTTGCCATAGACTTTAAAGTATTTAGTGAAGGGTTTGCCAGCCCTCTTTCGATCTGACTGAGCATTGAAGGAGTCACGTTTGTAAGTTCCGAGAGCTGTTTCATGCTTAAACCTTTTGACTTTCTGAATTCAGCTATTTTTTTTCCGACATCTATGTCATTCATATGTTTTGGTCAGCCGCAAAATTATGCCTAATGCCATAATGCTAGACTGCCGTATTCACATCCTTTCTGTATTAAGCCTCTTTGGAAAATTGAAAATAATGCAATTGCAATCTTTAATGAAAAATTAAATATTTCCTATTATAACACGTCGCATAATTTTTAGTACAGGGCTGAGAATATGGGTATTCTATTAATTGGAGAGTTGCTGTGTGGGCGGAATGGTTTCGGATTATATGCGAATACCAACGATGTGGTTGGCTGATATAATTGACTAAAATAAATCGAAGTGTTAAAATCTATTTAAAATAATTTAATTATATTAAATTTAATTCAATTCTATTTAAAGATTGTTTTTGTCTCATTAAAATTTCAGAGGGAGAGGTGCATGATATGAACGATAAAATTTTTGAAGGAAAGACTATTAAACAGTGGATGGATGAATACCCAATGCTCAAAAAAATGGTTGAAATTGAAGAGGTCTTTTGGATAAATCATAAATATGAAAAATTTGAAGAAGCCATAAAAAAGATAAGCCTCACGGAAAAAGACGTGAAAGACGCAGAGGAAAGGCTCAAAAGATTTGCTCCATATATAGCAAAAGTGTTCCCTCAGACCAGAGAAAACAATGGGATAATAGAATCGCCGGTAGCCTTCATAGACAATATGAAAAAAGAGCTTGAGAAAATGTACGGCCAGGATATACAAGGAAGACTCATGCTCAAATGCGACAGCCATCTTCCTATATCTGGATCTATAAAGGCGAGGGGTGGAATATATGAAGTCTTAAAGCATGCTGAGGATTTGGCTCTTGAAAAAAACATGATTTCAAAAGATGACGACTATTCTGTCATGGACAGCGAAAAGTTCAAGGAGTTTTACTCTGGATATTCGATTGCAGTAGGCTCGACGGGGAACCTGGGCCTTAGCATAGGGATAATGAGCGCGCAGCTTGGATTCAAGGTGTATGTGCACATGTCGTCGGATGCAAAGCAGTGGAAAAAAGACATGCTCAGAAGCAAGGGGGCAGTAGTTGTAGAATATGATTCGGATTACAGCAAGGCTGTGCAAGAGGGAAGAAGACAGGCTGAATCGGACCCTAATATGTATTTCATAGATGATGAAAATTCAAAAAATCTGTTTTTGGGATATTGCGTGGCTGCAGGAAGGCTTAAAAAGCAGTTTGACGAAATGAACATATCGGTGGATTCAGACAACCAGCTTTTTGTATATCTTCCATGCGGAGTTGGAGGAGGACCGGGCGGGGTTGCATTTGGCTTAAAGCTCATATTCAAGGATAACGTACACTGCTTCTTTGCCGAGCCTACACATTCGCCTTGTATGACCATGGGACTCATGACAGAGCTTCACGAAAAGATATCGGTTCAGGATTTTGGAATAGACAATATAACGGATGCAGACGGTCTTGCGGTCGGAAGACCGTCTGGGTTTGTTGGAAAAACGCTTGAAAACCTTATAAGTGGTTCTTATACGGTGAGTGACGATAAGATGTATGCGATGCTTAAGAATATGATTGATTCGGAAAAAATTGAACTTGAACCTTCGGCGCTTGCAGGAGTTATTGGACCCGTAAAGCTTGCAGGTGAAGAGTCTGGAAGGGAGTACATCAAAATGAATAGTCTTGAGGGCAAGATGAAAAATGCAATACATCTGGCTTGGGCTACAGGGGGAAGCATGGTTCCAAAGGACGTTATGAAGGAATACTATAAAAGGGGAATTGAAGTTTTGGAAAGGCAGTAACAGCGACATAGCACTGGTTTGAAATATGCCTGAAAAAATAAAATATAATTTTAGAATAAATTTAAAACCGCGGAGGCAGGGTATATATATAATGTCAGGTAATATGTGCATATTTTGAACGGAGGTGTCTAGAATGACTCAAAAGGTTTTAGGTTTTGAAGAAAAAATAAAAGAGCTTGAAGCTAAAATGAAAGAAAAAGACATTATGATAGAAAACTTGAAAAAAGAGCTTCACAGAAAAGAAGTACAATGCAAGAAATTAGAGCATCCATTTGACAAGGATTAATGGCAATTCAAAATAAAATGAAACGGGAGTTTTCCCGTTTCATTTTATTTTTTGGAGATGCAAAATATTTCAAATCTTCCAAAAGAGCCAGTGATGGATCAAATTGTTTGGGGAATGCTTATCAATATCATCTAACTATCATCTAACTATCATCACAAAACCATAACATTTGGGGGGTATTATAATAGTGTAAGTTATATGAGCACAAAAACGAGACTGAATTTAAAAAGGAGTGTTGAAAATGATAAAAAACAGCATATTAAAAAACAGATTTGTAGGTGGAATGCTGGTAGCTGGAATGATGCTCTCGTCGGGAGTAATGGTGTTCGCCGACGGTAATGAGGCAAATACGGAAGATGCAGTAAAGCCTGCTGTGATTAGACAGGCAGACGATGCAAAAGGAGCATTCAAGCTTGGCGAGAGACTAAAGGATCATAAGCAAAATATCGAACAAAAGGCCGAATTGCTTGAGACTATGCTGGGCGAACTTGTGGATGCAGGAATAATAAGCCAAAGCGATGCATACGACATTACAGAGTATGCAAATCAGATGAGTGAAGAGAGGGCGCAGGAGAGAGCAGAAGAACTTGAAAAGATAAAGGCCATGACAAAAGAAGAGGCACAGGAATATATAGCGGAGAAAAGAGAGGAAAGAAAGGCAATAGAGAGAAAGGGTCTATTCGAGCAGATGGTTGAAGACGGCAAGATGAGCCAGGATACACTTGACTCAATAAAGGCCTTCCATCAGGAAAAAGCGGAAGAAAAAATAAAGGACGATCTTCAAAGTCTTGTCGAAGAGGGGACTCTTTCAGAAGATGACGTTGACGCACTGATTGATTACATGAATGAACAAAGGGAAGAAAGAAAAGAGGAAATGGAAGAAGTCAAGGAAATGACTCAGGAAGAGAGAAAAGCGTACTTCGAGGAAAAAAAGGAGTCTGGAGAGAAAACTGGAATATTCTCGGAAATGGTCGAAGACGAAGTGCTGACTCAAGATCAGGCCGATGCAGTAAAAGCTATTATGAAACCTGCAAAGCCAGCCAACAAAGGCGGATTAAATCATAGAGAAGGACTTGGAAAATAATAGACCATAAAAACTAAATTTACTATTGCTTATCAATAGAATACCCCCTAAAGTATTTCTATTGAAAAAGGCCCTGATTCTTGAGAATCAGGGCCTTTTATATTTATGGCAAAACTATTTCAGGTCTTCAACATCAGAATCTATAAGTTGTATATTCCCATCATTAACCGACCATGTGGATTTTACAATAGCTATGCTGTCTGCGTTGCATGTTCCCTTTACGCTCTGCTGTGCAGCAAATTCATATGTGCCGTCACCATCGGCATCAACTGGTTCGATATGTACAGCACCTTCCATTACAGGCACTTCCCTTTGAAGCTTGCCGCCTTTGTATTCGTAGCCTTCGTAGGCATCCTTTTTTTCGGAAAGATCGACTTCATATATATTTCCGGTTTGAGTTACTGTAACGGACGCCTTGTAGCCATCTTTGTATGAACCTTCAAAATCAAGGGCGAAATCACGATCAGAGTCTGCAAGCACGAGCGGTTTTGAACCCTTGATGGATATCAGATTGTATTCTGTAAATCCACCGCTTCCACCGGTTGATGCGCTTATGAATATGTCTGCAGTATTGTCTCCGTCGAAGTCGAGAAGCTCCATGTCGGGCTCATATCCTCCATCTGAGTCTTCAGAAGGCTTCACTATTATTTCTTTTCCCGTTGCTGAATCCTCGATTACCGCCACGATGTGCTCCATGAAAAGGGATTTTCCAAAGTCGTCCTCGAAGGTTTGGCCTATAAGAGTGACGGTATCGGGCTTTCCATCGCCTGTCACATCTGCTGCCTGCTGGGACATTACAGTAGTGTTTTGAGAAAGCTCGTATTTTGAAGGGTTTTCAACTTTTGCAAGGGATATTGAAAGCGTCTTTGAATCGGAAGAAGCGTCAAGCGAGTACATGACACCGTATTTAAGCCATGAAGCATTGATATCTTCTGGTGTTTTGTTATATAGTGCATTTGATTCAAGTGGACTTCCGAGTTCTTTTGTTATGGATGAGAGTATATCTTCGTTTTCCAACTCCAATGGCATTTCAACTTTTATACCGCTTACATTTTCATCTTCTACAATATAGATTGTATTGAGAGCACTTTCAATACCGAACCAGTTTTGTGAATAGCTTATTGAAGAAAGGTTTTCAATGCCGCCATTTTGTGTATATGATTTTTGACCTTCGCCTGCAAGTGATTCAAGGTTTTGATAAGGGGCATCTAAAACCACGAAAGCTGTAACCGGCATAGGTGGGATGGGTGGGACGTACTGTGCGTCTGAAGCAGACTGTGCCGAGTCGGTTTGAAACGTTTGAGCCTCAGTTGCAAAAGAGGCGTATCCTGATGCCACAGAACCTATAAGAGTAAGAGACAGTATTGAAGCTGCTATTTTTTTTTCTTTGCTTATCATTTTAATTCCTCCTGTATATTCTAACCATTTATTTGAAATATGATTGTGTATTGACTTAAGTATAAGCCCTTTACATTTGAAAATAGTTACAAAGAGGTTACAATTGCATTAGATTTTTCTTAAAAAAGCCTGCATCCGGCAAATTCAGACTTTTTATGACGTTTGGGGGAACTTTTTTAATGGTCCTGAGGTCTAAACTTTGAAGGGATTTAATGAAATGAAAAACCATATATGATATTATTTTTGTACGTATGGAAATAATGCATGTGGAGGAGAATACAAACATAATGGATAATGTGGACGAGATATTTCTGATAAAGTCTTCCCAAAGCGGTGACATAGACTCTTTTGAAAAGCTTATAGAAAGCCATAAGCAGAGAGTATATGGAATAGCCCTTAAAATGACCAAAAATCGGGAAGATGCACTCGATGCGTCACAGGACGCACTCATAAAGGTGTACAGGTCTATAGGCAAGTTCAGTTTCAAGTCGTCGTTTTCAACCTGGCTGTACAGGATAGTGGTCAACTGCTGTATAGACCATATAAAAAAGCAAAAAAAGCTTGTGCTCATCCGGGACGGGGACGAAGACGGCAGGGAAAATGTAATCGACAGGATAGAGTCTGAGGACACTCCCGAGAGCATACTTGAAAAAAAGATAAAAAAACAGGAGATAAAAAGGGCTTTTGACGAGCTGGAAGAAGAGTTCAAGACGGTGGTGATATTGAGGGATATAGAGGGGTTTAGCTATGAGGAGATAGCAAGGATCAATGATATATCGCTTGGAACTGTAAAATCGAGGATAAGCCGGGGGCGGAAAAAACTTCGGGAGATAATCATTAGAAACAGGGAAGGAGGCAATGGCGATGAGATGTAATGAATTTGTTGAAAGTATGGATCTATATATAGACAATATGCTAGATGATGCTGAATCTAAAAAGATGAGAGAGCACATGGAGTCTTGTGAAATCTGCAGGAATGAATATGAAGAGATAAGAAGCATTGTAGAGGGACTGGGAGATCTTGATGTTGAGCCGCTTCCGGAAGGATTCGATGACATGCTCAGGGAAAGGCTCGAGAATGAAGCGGTTTTATCCAAAAACGAGCAAAATGAGACTGGCAACAATCATGGAACTTCACTTTCAAAATTCATGAGGAAATTTTCATATATAGCTGCGAGCATAATGATAATAGCCGGAGGATATTCGCTGTACAAGCAGGTCGAGAATGCAAACATGCACCCGGGCGGAGAAATTGCAATCACGGAAAACTCTGATCTGGAAACGCAAGGGGATATGAATGTAGCGATTGACGAAAAATCGCATGAGACTCAGCAATATAATGAATCCGAAAGTTATTCGGCGCTTGAAAATAATGGTGATCAAACTGGAGACGCAGGCAAACCAGGTGAAAGTAAGGTGCAGAAAACGGCTGAGACGGCGAGTATGAAAGATCCCGTGGAGGCTCAAAAAAGTGAAATCAAAGAGGGAATTGAGACAAAGCCAAAAGTTATGCAGGCTGAAGTTCAAATTGAAGATGCTGAAAATCAAAATGGATCGGGAAGTGAACTGAATGATGGTGAAAACAGCTGGCAGATGGCGGCTGAATCTGGAAGCGCTGACAAGCAGGCTGAAAGCGCGCAGGATACTCCTATGGTCATGTCACTTGCAAAAGAGCCTGCGGCTGACGCATATGACATTCAGCAAGAAAACAGCATAAGTTCGGATGTGAAAAGTAAAACAGGGATAAAGCCCATGGCTTTAGGCTTGGGCGAAGGTGTCACTTTGGACATGGAAAATTACGCTGGAGAAGCGGTTGAAATAGGAATTGAAGGCACAATCACTGTAATTACGGAAAATGACATTGAAGATTCGAATGTGGAATATGATAAAGAGATGTTTGAATTAGTAAAAGGAGAGACTGCGGAAGGAAAAACATCGCTTCACTTCATTCCTAAAATGTCAGGGCGGTCGCAGGTGTATATTTCGGTTGCAGGAGAAACTGGAGAGCTTAAAAAGACGAGCGTAAAAATAGTGGTTGAATAATAAGGTGGAAGATACATTTTTTAAAACTTGAAAAGCATTGGAATTATAAGGCGCCCAGCATTAAAACTTGCGGGCGCTTTTTGATATGTAAACCACGTGCATTATTCTAAGATTGTTGGGTAAAATGTTGTAAAATAGATGAGAGTACAAAATAATGGGGGGATTTTCATGAAAAAGATATTTATAACGAGAAGGATTCCGCAAAAGGCTGTTGATTTTTTGAATGAAAGATTTGAGGTTGACTATAACGATTCCGACAGCATGCTGCCAAAGGAAGAGCTTATAGAAAGAGTAAAAGGTAAAGACGGAGTGCTTTGCCTTCTCACTGACAATATAGATTCGGATATACTGTCATCTGCGTCAAAGCAGTGCAAAATATTTGCAAACTACGCAGTCGGATACAACAACATAGACGTTGAGGCGGCAAGTGCTGAAGGTATAATAGTGACTAATACTCCGGGGGTGCTCGACGATGCGACTGCAGACCTTGCCTGGGCGCTTTTATTTTCCTCGGCAAGAAGGGTTGTGGAGGCTGACAGATATGTGAGGGATGGAAAGTTTGACTCATGGAAGGCAACGCTTTTTCTTGGAAGGGACATAAGCAAAAAGACAATGGGGGTTGTAGGCTCTGGAAGGATAGGAACTAATTTTGCAAAAAAGGCGAAGGCGTTTGGAATGGACATAATATATACAAGCAGGCACAGGAGTGAAAGGTTTGAAGGTGAGACCGGGGGAAGATACGTATCAAAGGACGAGATTTTCAGGGAGTCGGATTTCATATCTCTTCACGTTCCGCTGACGGAGCAGACAAGGCATTATGTATCTGAAAGAGAATTCAATACGATGAAAAGCTCTGCTGTTCTCATAAACACGGCGAGGGGGCCTGTGATTGATGAAAAGGCCCTTGTAAAGGCTCTTAAAAGCGGGCAGATATGGGCAGCGGGGCTCGACGTATTTGAAAATGAGCCGCAGATAGAAAAAGAGCTGTACTCAATGGACAATGTCGTACTGCTGCCTCATATAGGCTCGGCAACAGTAGGCACCAGGGAGGAAATGGGAATGATTGCCGCAAGGAATATAGCAAATGTCCTTTATGGAAAAGCTCCTGAGACATGTGTGAATCCGCAGGTTCTGGTATAGAACATGGAGATAGGATTATTATATTTGTTTGTATAGTTCAGTTTTAGCAGTGACAGTATATGAATCAAAACGAAAGGACGGGTTTACAATTGAAAATAGTTGTTGCACCTGACTCATTCAAGGGGTCGCTGTCATCAGCGGACGTAATAAATATATGCGAAAAAGTCATAACAAGGCATATTCCCAGCGCGGAGTTGGTTGCAGTACCCATTGCAGACGGAGGAGAGGGAACCCTTGAAGTTCTTGTGGGCGTATCTGGAGGGATAATTGGAAGCCTAAGTGTCACGGATCCGATTGGCAGAATAGCAAATGCTCAGTTTGGCCAGAGGGGCGACACGTTCATAATCGAGATGGCAAAGGCAAGTGGAATAACCCTGCTTTTAAAAGATGAAAAAAATCCCATGAAAGCTACGAGTATTGGAACTGGAGAGCTCATAAGGTACGGGGTCGATATGGGATACAGAAAATTCATCATAGGAATAGGCGGAAGCGCTACAAATGATGGCGGAACGGGAATGCTTTACGCGCTTGGAACCAGGTTTTATGATGGCGATGGCAATGAGCTCTATCCGAGCGGAGAAAACCTTGTGAAAATAGAAAGCATTGACATGAGAGGATTTGACAGGCGGATATGGGATTGTGAAATCCAGGTTATGTGCGATGTGGACAATCCGTTTACCGGCGAGCGAGGAGCGACGCACACGTATGGAGTTCAAAAGGGTGCAGATGAATGCATGGTTGATTTCTTGGAAAAGGGAATGATAAATTTCAGGGAAAAGGTCATGGAAAAATTGGGTGTGGACATGGACATAATAAGAGGAGCCGGGGCTGCAGGAGGAATGGGTGGGGCGCTGAGCGTGTTTTGCAGGGCGAATCTTATTCCCGGCATAGATGCAATACTTGATTTTATGGATTTTTCGAATATTATATATGATGCGGACTTTGTCATAACGGGCGAAGGCAGGATAGATTTTCAGTCAATGCATGGAAAGGCTGTATGCGGAATAGCGAAAAAGTGCAGAGAAAAAGGAATACCGGTTTATGCTCTTTGTGGAGGAATTGCAGGGAGCATGAATGATATTTATGAAATAGGCGTAAAGAGTATAATGCCCATAACTAACAGGCCAATGAGTGTTGAGGAGGCCATTGAAAATTCAAATGAACTTTTGGAAGATGCTGTGGACAGGATGTTAAGGTTCATATTATAGGGTTAAACTATGATTTTAACAAAGGCAGGGGGAATGAAAAAATTTCTGCATGCGATTTTGTGAATAGAGAATTTGAGCATATTTAAATATTAAAAAGCTGAAGCACCACAGTTGCTTCAGCTTTTTGAAAGTCACCATTAGACGTTCAATGCGATATTTTTTCAGAAAAACATATTGTCGACTTGGATTACAGTTTGTCGGTTTTCATTGCCATTATGAAGTCATTTTCGCTGAGGCCGTGAATTTTGTGGGTGGTAAATGAAACAACGACCTTTCCCCAAGAAAGCATTATATCTGGGTGGTGGCCTTCGTCTTCAGCAAGATTTCCAAGCTTGTTTGTAAACTCAAGGGCTTCCTTGAAGTCTTTAAACTTGAATGTTTTTTGAAGCTTTACATCGTTTATGACTTCCCAATCATCGCTTACAAGGTCCATATAAGACATTATGTCATTGTGGTTCAAGGGGGTATCCCCAATAGAGCATGGAACGCATTTTTTGTTTTCGAGTTCTACAGGCATTTTCATATCTCCTTTCAATTAAGAAATTTTGGATTTTTAGAAATATATCATACTGAAATATTACCCATAAAGAGGGATTATAAAAGTACGATAAGTTATAAAGGTCAAATCTGCAGGCATTTGGCGGTAGGGAGGATATTATGAGTAAATCGGATGAAAAATCAGTAAAGTTAAAAACCGGAGCACTGGCGCTGCTTGGGGCTGTGATGCTTTCAGCTTATCCGTTTGATGCAGGGCATGATTATGCAAACAAGGTTATTTTCAATATAGCTGAAGACAGGTTCTTAATGGACAACATGGACTTGGATTTTCAGGAAGAGGTGTTTGAAGCGGCGTTCAAGTCAGAGGATATACCATTGGATATAGCCCAAAAGATGAACGGGGTGTCTTGGAATGAATATGCTCCTGTAGGCATGGAAGATTTGAAATATGTAACTGTTGCATATAATGGATTTGACGGCAAGCCCCACAGCGGGAATCTTGTAGTACATGAAAAGGTTGCGCAGGAGGTTTTGGACATATTCAAGGAGATTTATGAAGCTGGATTTGAGGTGGAAAGAATGAAACTCATTGACGAATACGGCGCTGACGACAACAAGTCCATGGATGACAACAATTCATCTGCATTTTGTTTTAGGAATGTCGAGGGAACAAAATCGCTTTCAAAGCACAGCTATGGCATTGCTATAGATATAAATCCAGTACAGAATCCGTATGTAAGAAAAGGCAGAATATCACCGCAAAAGGGAATGGGTTACGATGACAGAAGTAATGTGAGATCCGGAATGATAGTGCCGGGGGATGTATGCTACAATGCATTCAAAAGCAGAGGCTGGACATGGGGCGGAGAATGGAAGACAATGAAGGATTACCAGCACTTTCAAAAGGAAATAGAGATGTAGCATAAAAATATACTGCTTTTATGATGTATTAAAGTATTGAAATAACATATAGATAAGTATTAAAATGAAGTAGCGTACAATTTATTAGAAAAGGTGATTTGATGAAACTTGACAAAAATAAAGTGGTAATAGGCCTTAGCGGAGGAGTTGACAGCACTGCGGCAGCCTATTTGCTTAAAGAGCAGGGCTATGAGGTTGTCGGAGTCACAATGCTTTTGTTTGACGAGTATGACGATAAGGGAAAGGCTGTAGAGCCTTCATTCATAGCAGATGCCGCAAGGGTTGCGAAAAAGCTTCAGGTAGAGCACCGTGTACTTGACCTGAGGGAATTTTTCAAGAAAAACATAAAAGACTACTTCGTAGAAGAGTATTCCAGGGGAAGGACGCCAAACCCATGCGTAATATGCAACAGGAAAATAAAATTTGGGAAATTCATGGAATATGCGCACGATATGGGAGCTTACTATATAGCGACAGGACACTATGCCGATGTGGTGTACGACGAAAAGATTTCAAGGTACAGGCTTATGAGGGGAAAAGCAAACAGGAAAGATCAAGCATATGTTATGCACTCCCTGAGCCAGGACCAGCTAAGGCACATGATATTCCCGCTTTCAGGAATTGAAGACAAGTCTCAGGTAAGAAAAATAGCACTGAACGTGGATCCTCAAATAGCAAAAAAGAAGGACAGCACAGGCATATGCTTCATACCTGATGGAAACCACAGGAGATACATGAAGGAAAATGCACCTGAGAGGATAAATGAGGGCGTATTCAGGCATAAGGACGGTAAGATACTCGGAATGCACAGGGGCATATCAAACTATACGATAGGCCAAAAAAGAGGACTTGGGATAGACAGCGCCAATGAACTGTTTGTAATCGGGATAGATTCTGAGAAAAACGAGGTAATACTCGGGGCAGACGAGGATACGTATTCAAACGGATTTATTGCAAGCAGGCCGAATTTCATACCATTTGACAGGCCTATTGGAGAGGTCAGAGCCAAGGTCAAAGTTTGCCACTGGGGGCTTTTTCTGGATGCCACAATAAGCATTACTGACGAAGGGCTTGCGAGGGTGGAGTTTGAGAAACCCGAAAGGGCGGTCACACCAGGGCAGGCTGCGGTATTTTACAGCGAAGACGAGATTATAGGCGGGGCAATAATAGAAAGTGCAATATAAGAATGTGAGATATAGACAAGACTGATGGGTTTGTAATGTACATGCTTTTTTCAAAGGTCCATAAGGCATCTGAGCTTGCAGGAAATGCAAAAAATATTATTAAGATACAAGTGTAGTAATTTTGTAACCAAATGACATCCATTGTTGAATATAATTAAAGTATAAAACATATGGAGGGGATAGTATGAAACACAACAGAAGAATTTATCGTGTGGCTGTGGGAATGATTATGGCTGCAGCACTGGCAATATTTTCGGGATGTGCGCAGGGTGAAGCTGAGAACAATGGAGAAAACAGCAATGTGAGCGAGGTCAAAAGCATACAGATTACAAGCAAGGCAATAGACATCAAAGAGGACAATTTCATTGGGAAAGGCAATATTCCAGTAGTAGAGGGATTGAGCGATGAAAAGGTCCAAGAAAGGATAAACCGTCGGTTTCAAGAGGAAGCTGATGAATTTATTGATATGCAGGCGCAGTCAGCAAGACTTATCAACCAGGGAGCAGTTGAAAATGACTATAGCAAGACTGCTTCGGTAGATTATGAAGTGAAATATAATGACGGGAAAGTTGTCAGCGTATTAATGAGCAAAGCGGTTGAAGAAGGGGAGTACGGCTATTCCACAAGTGACATATACAATATAGATTTGGATACTGGAAAGGACATAGATATTGGAAAGCTGTTCAAAGATTCGGACTATAGGGGCACTATGGAAAAATACATCAAGGAAAACCTCGATATGAACGGCAAGAAGTACTCTGTAGCTATAGAAAATGATCAGGACTACTATATAGACGGCTCAAATGTAGTGCTTGCATTTGCGCCTTATGATATAGATTCAGACCAGGACAAGTATTTTGAATTTAATATTCCTTTTGAGATATTTGGAGATTCAATATATACAAATGTCAAATTGAAGCCATATGCTGTAGATGTAATGGCTAAAAAGATAAGTATTAAGGAAGAATGGATAGATGAGGACATAAGCATGCCTGTAGTTGCTGGCCTTTCGGACGGTAAAGTCCAGGAAAAGATAAATGCTATGATTGAAAAGGAAATCATGGATTTCAAGAATGAATTTGAACCCATGGCAAAGGAAGCCTATGAGGACATGAAGAATTTTGAGCCGAACCCAAGGCCGTATGTGGCTTCAATAAGCTTCGAAGAAAAATGCAACCAAGAGGGCATACTGAGTCTTTATGTTGTATACTACGAATACACAGGCGGGGCTCATGGAATGCACAATGACATATCATACAATATAGACCTTGAAACTGGAGAGCTTATAACATATGACAGCCTTTTCAAGGAGGACTTCAACTACAAGTCTGTAATAGACAAGAATATATATAGGCAGATAGACGAGATAAAGCAGCAGTATATAAACGAAGCCCTAAGCAGGGGAGAAAGCGCTGAAGATGCATTCATACCGTATCAGGCATTTGGAGGAATAGCTGACGATCAGCCTTTCTATATAAAGGACGACAGGATAGGAGTTTATTTCGGGCTTTATGAAATAGAGGCGTATGCTGCCGGAATACCAACTTTTGAAATACCTGTGTCGGAGCTTAAGGATGGACTTAATCCAAAATACGCAAAGTATTTTGAATAACTAATTCATAGATATTATTTTTAACGGGTTTTTATTTGGACATAAAGGCTTGAAATAAAATATCCCCCAGACAGTCAACTGTCTGGGGGATATTTTATTTTTCAGATTGATTATAATATTGTAAAAGCATTCATTGCTATATATCCTACGAATACGGCATAAAGGCTGAACATTGCAAGCGCATGTCTTTTGCCGACGTCTTTCTTACCTGTTATAAGAAGTCCTGTAAGGGCTACCGATCCGAATACGAATCCCAGAACGCCTACGTTTTGAGAAAAATTGGCGGGTATGTTTTGGCCAGCCAGTATCATTGGAACTCCAAGGCATATACATATGTCGAATATGTTTGACCCTATGGCATTTGATATGGCGGCATCGGCATCGCCTCTTGAAGCCGACTTTACAGAAAGCAGCATGTCGGGAATCGAAGTGCAGCCAGACAGTATTATTACAGATACTATATAAGCAGGTATTCCGAGCCCCGATGAAACGACAATTGCGGATTGAATAAGAGCGTCTATACTAAGCCATATTGCAAACATTGATGCGGCAGATACCATTATTATTTTAGAATAGCTCATATCATCGCAGGGTTCGTCTTCATCAGGTGTTTCGACCATTGCGCTTTCAAGCCTGTGCTTTTTAGCCTGGTTATAAAGAACTGCCAGGTAAGCTGCATAAATTGATATTAGAATCATTCCCGACGCTATTGTGTAAGAACCGCTGTATGTGAACCATGTAAGGGCAAGAACTGAAACGATATAAAAGCCCATGTCCCTTAATGCAACTTTTTTGTCGACATTCAGTGCTATTTTTGCACCCCTGAATGCGAATATGCTGGCCATAGGAATTATAAGTATGTTGAATATGGCAGAACCTGCAACTGTTGGAATTCCAACATCATTAAAATTTTTGTACACAAGAACCGCTACCATTGCAGTTGTAAACTCGGGGAATGAAGAACTTACAGCGTCGAATGTTGCACCACGTATGGACGTTGGTATGTTGAGCTTTTTGCCCAGAACGTGAAGGGCGTCCCCGAGCCAGTCCGAGGCCTTGCTTATTACATATGACATCACAATAAAAACTACTATTGCTACGGGTATGCTTTGAATCCAATGAAACATAAAATCTCCTCCTGATAAGCTGCCGGTATGTAAAAGGTCAGCTAAATATTAAAAATACAAGTTGTGATTATGTTAAATGCATTATATGGTTTTCGAAACTATGTAATGCATGTATATATAATATATCTATATATTGATGATTTCAAATGGCATTTAAGATCAAAAAAATCAATTAAATTAAATTAAGAGAATAATACTAATGATATCTCTATTAATCTAAGTATTAATATAAATATTGCCTTTAAATATCATCGTGACGTCGAAACGTAGTTTTAAATACTAGATATTTGGTGTATTATATATAATATAGATAATACTAAGGGGTGAGGATATGAAGATAGAGGAAATAAATAAAGTGGTTGATGAGATGTCGCTTTCAGAAAATATAGAGCTTGGAGATATACCCGACATTGATCTTTACATGGAGCAGGTTACGAGCTTTATAGATAACAGGCTTAAAAATCTTAAGAGGGACAGTAGTGAAAAGACTCTTACAAAGACAATGATCAATAACTATACAAAGCTTGGAATACTCATGCCTCCAAAAAATAAGAAGTATTCCAAAGAGCACATGATACTTATGCTTCTTGTATATTATTTAAAGCAGGTCCTGTCGCTTGACGATATAAAATCGCTTATGGCGCCAATATTAAATGACATGAGCACCACTGAAGATGATGTAATACCGCTTGAGGACATATATTCAATATTTTTGGAACTCAAATCATTTGAGTTTGAAGATTTCAAGCAGGACATAGAAGAAAAATACAATGTCATAAGGGAAAAGACAAACGAAGTAAGCCAGGAAGAAGTAGAGATAAAGGAAAAAGCGGAGCTGTTTTTGACGGTTATAATGTTAATAGCAAAAGCGCATGCAAACAAGAGGCTTGCGGAGAAGATAATAGACAAATTTTTTAAATAGTATTGTTGGAGCATACAAAAAAGGCCTGTGCGATGTTTGCACAGGCCTTTTGCACAATGTTCTTAACATTTTAAAAGGACGCCTTTTCTGGGAGTTTTTTGAAAATTTAGAAATTTCACAGCGTGGATAGCCCGAATGTACACGCTTTAACCTTTGAAATTGACTTTTACAGGTCTGCCTTTTTCGTTCATAGTCACCTGTGTGATCTTAGCAACGTGTTTTACATCATTGGTCTTTGCGCATTCTACAACCTGATAGATTTTTGATGTATCACCGTTTGACTTGAAGACATCCCCAAGAAGCTTGAATAACGAATATGGATGGTCTGGGTCCTTTATAGTTATCATTGAAGAGTTCGGTATTGCCATTGTATCTGAAATGAGTTTTGCAAAATCTATATCCTTAAGATCAGCAATTATATAGTATTCCGCCTCGTCAGACAGGTCGTTAAAGCTTTTAACCTGCTTTATTTTGAACTGACTTTTTGCCGTAGCGCTTAAAGTGGCCATAGCAGGAAGAATCCCCCATCCCTTGTGGCCTGAAACTATAATTGATTCCCTTCTTCCAACAGCTTCTTCGAGATAAGCTCCCTGAGATTCTGTCATAAATCCTTGATCAACCAGTTTTTTTAGCATAGCGTTCATAGAATCAATCCCCCTTATATTTAATTGAGTAATTAAGAATTTTAAATTGGTGCTTGCAGCTTTGAACAATATGATAGCATTTTTTTTATACAAATTAAACCATATGAAATTGAGAGGTTGCATGTAAATTGTTAAAATTATGCTGTGCAGATTTGATGTTGAAATACAAAGCGCATAAAATTTTAAATCTATCCTAGATATTATGCCCAGGCGACTGGGGAAAATTCAGTTTCACTACCAAAATAATATGCATATGCTGTTAATTAATTGATATAGTTGTTCAAATTTAAAGGTTTGAATGATGAGATATAAACAAGTTCAATGAAAGGAGCTGAGTCCATTGAAATAAATCATAATAAAAGGCACATGACATACAAACAAATTATAATTAAATGCCTGTGAGTATGTACATTTTTTTATTCACAAAATATTATGATGAATTTTTGTTTTTTTTGAATATTTTCGAAACTCATAAATAAAATGAATTTACAGAAATTTTAAAACATTCAATCATATGATTTGGGCTTTCCATGCATTAAAACTTAATTGGCAACATATATTCGAATAACTGTTCAAGAATTACTTGTACAGTAGTATGCGAGGAGGAAAATGAATATGGAAAAAATGGGGATTTTTATTTCGATGTATTTGGTATTGGGACTGGCTGTTGTAGTTGGCGCTGTGCTTGTGAACAACAGGGATAATGGGGCAAGTAGCGGAGCGTCTAAAAAGAATGTAGCATAATTGAATTTGGGGTTTGACTGTGATATTTTATTTTCATATTGGATTAGCTGTACTATGAAAATGAAATATCTATTACATTTACAATATTTATATTTTGTGATTTCGACCTGAGCAAAGCTCGGGTCTTTTTTTGTAAACAATCAGGAGCTAATTGTGCTCAGCTCCCGATTGCCTTGCTGTATAATACAGTTTTTACCCAGTAAAATTTTTACCCTGGAAGCTGTCTCTTTTTTTTAGCTCCATGTCTATCCCGTTTAAAACACTCCTCTTGTCAAGGCTCCATCTGGGGGCTATAAGATGGTCTTTTGAACCGTCTCCAGTGACCCTGTGAACAGTTATGTCCGGCCCCAGTATTTCAAGTGAATCGCATATAAGGCCTATATATTCATCTTTGGAAAGCGTGTGGAATGGATTTTCGCTGTAATAGTGTTCGAGGTCTGTATTTTTAAGTACGTGCATAAGATGAAGCTTTACCCCGTATGGATTAAGGCTTGAGACATAACGTACCGATTCTAAAATCCTCTTTCTGTCTTCGCCAGGGAGACCCAGTATGAGGTGAACTACGGTCCTTATTCCGAGTTTTTTTAGCTTTGAAAAAGTTCTTTCGAAAACATCCATCTCATAGCCTCTTCGTATAATACCAGCAGTATCATTGTGTATTGTCTGAAGGCCAAGCTCGACCCAAAGGTAGGTCTTATTGCTTAAGCGCGCCAAAAGTTCCAGAATGTCGTCTGGCATGCAGTCGGGACGGGTTGCTATGGCAAGTCCCACAACGCCGGGATATGAAATTGCGTCTTCGTATTTTTTTTCGAGGTCTTCGAGCGTTGAGTAGGTGTTTGTGAAGTTTTGAAAATATGCTATATATTTCCCAGAAGGCCATTTTTCCATCAAAAGATCCACCTGATCTTTCAGCTGTGAGTGTATATCGAGATTTCTGCTTGAAGCAAATTCCCCCGAGCCCGATTCGCTGCAGAATATGCAGCCCCTGTCTCCAATTTTTCCGTCCCTGTTTGGGCATGTAAAGCCACCGTCTATTGAAAGCTTGAAGACCTTGCAGGCGAAAGTGCCTTTGAGTTCGTAGTTCAATGTGTGATACCTTTTGTCAATCCATCTCATATATGTCCTCCAAATCTGTGTCCAATAATATGGCAAAAAATTATATGTCAATTAAAATCTATATGGATTTTGTATTTTAATTATAGCAAAAATAGTGATTTGATGCGAACTCCAGGGGTATATTTAGATTTGAAAAGAAAATGATATGGCCAAATGGGAAGGAGACGTCTATGGAAAAATCAAATGTACATGAACAGACAACGAGTGTAAAGGATTTATCTAATGATTTGTTTGATGAACTCAAAGGATATATTGATGGGCTTGAGGACAAGCAGGGGTCGCTTATAAACATACTTCACAAGGCTCAGGAACTATTTGGATTTCTTCCAAGAGAGGTACAGCTTTTCATAGCAAGGGAGCTTAAAATTCCAGCTGCCCAGGTATTCGGAGTGGTGAGCTTTTATTCATACTTCACGACAAAGCCGACGGGAAAACACACAATAAGCGTATGCATGGGAACGGCATGTTTCGTAAAAGGAGCAGACAAGGTGGTAGCCAAATTCCAGGAAAAGCTTGGGATAGATGTCGGAGAGACATCTGAGGATGGAAATTTCACGCTCAGGGACGTAAGATGTGTGGGAGCCTGCGGACTTGCGCCTGTTGTGCTTGTGGACGAGAAGGTTTACGGAAACGTAACTGAAAACGACGTGGAGCGTATTATTTCGGAATACGAGTAGTATGATTTCAAATGACTGAAGCTTTTAGAACTTTTGGGGAGGGGTCACATGAGCATGAAGAGAAAAATACTGGTTTGCGGTGGAACAGGATGTATATCTTCAGACAGCGAAAAGATAATAAAAAATCTTGAAATACTCCTTAAACACCACGGACAGGACGAAAAGGTAAAGGTTGTAAAAACCGGATGTTTTGGATTTTGCGGTCAGGGGCCGATTGTAAAGATAGAGCCGGACAATGTATTTTATGTAAAGGTAAGCCCGAAGGATGCGAAGGACATAGTAGAGCAGCACATAATTAAAAACGAGCAGGTCGACAGGATACTTTATGAGGATCCAAAGACTGGAGAAAAGATACACGAACACAAGGACATGGCATTTTATGAAAAACAGCACCGTATAGCCCTTAGAAACTGCGGGGAGATAGATCCTGAAGACATAAGCGACTATCTTGCAAACAAGGGATATGAGGCGCTTAAAAAGGCGCTAAAGGAACTGTCAAGAGACGAGGTCATAGACATTGTCAAAAAGAGCGGCCTCAGGGGACGCGGAGGAGGAGGTTTTCCTACGGGCCTTAAATGGGAAATCACCAAAAATTCAAGGGACGGCGAGCAAAAATATGTAATATGCAATGCCGATGAGGGTGACCCTGGGGCATTCATGGACAGGTCCATACTTGAAGGGGATGCGCACAGTGTAATAGAGGCAATGGCAATAGGCGGATATGCAATGGGAGCCCAAAACGGAGTCGTATATATAAGGGCCGAATACCCCCTTGCGATAAACAGGCTTAAAATAGCACTCAATCAGGCAAGGGAAAAGGGATTTTTGGGAGAAGACATATTCGGAAGCGGGTTCAATTTTGACATAGAGATAAGATACGGTGCAGGGGCTTTTGTATGCGGCGAGGAGACTGCGCTCATTCATTCTGTTGAGGGGAACCGCGGAGAGCCTACTGTAAAGCCGCCCTATCCTTCTGAACAGGGCCTTAACGGGCAACCAACGTGTGTAAACAATGTTGAAACATTAGCAAATATAGTGCCTATAATACTCAACGGTCCGGAGTGGTTTGCTTCAATAGGAACTGAAAAGAGCAAGGGAACCAAGGTTTTTGCACTTGCGGGAAAGATAAACAACATAGGGCTTGTAGAGGTTCCCATGGGAACAACGCTAAGGGAGATAGTCGACGAGATAGGCGGAGGCATAAAGGACGGGCACAAGTTCAAGGCCGTTCAAACGGGCGGTCCTTCAGGCGGGGTCATAACAGAAGCGGATCTTGATACTCCCATAGACTATGAAAGTCTAAAGGAAATAGGGTCAATGATGGGGTCGGGCGGAATGATAGTAATGGACGAAAATGACTGCATGGTCAATATCGCCAAATTCTACCTTGACTTCACTCAGGACGAATCGTGTGGAAAATGTACTCCTTGCAGAGTTGGAACGAAGAGGATGTATGAGATACTCGACAGGATAACAAAGGGGAAAGGGGTTTTGGAAGACTTAGACAATCTTGTGCAAATCAGCAGTATGATAAAGGATTCCGCCCTTTGTGGACTTGGGCAGACTGCTCCAAACCCGGTACTTTCGACTTTGAAATACTTCAGGGAAGAATATGAGGACCATATAAACAAGAAGTACTGCAAGACAGGAAAATGCAAGAAACTTGTGAAGTACTCAATAGATCCTGAAAAATGCGTGGGATGCACTGCATGTGCCAGGGTATGTCCAGTGGAGTGTATAGAAGGCTCGCCTAAGAAGGTCCACGTAATAGACCAGGAAAAGTGCATCAAATGCGGGGCCTGCTATGACGCATGCAAGTTTGATGCGGTTATAAAACCATAGGGAGGGATTGTATGTCAGCAGAAAAGGTTAATTTGACTATAAATGGGCAAAATGTGACTGTGGACGAGGGGACAACCATACTTGATGCGGCAAAAGAAGTCAATGTCCACATACCGACTCTTTGCTACATGGATTTGGGAGAGCTCAAATTCATAAACAGATCGGCTTCATGCCGTGTGTGCATGGTTGAGGTTGAGGGAAGGCCCAATCTTGTACCTTCATGTTCTGCAAAGGTATCGGAAGGCATGGTCGTGAGAACGGATACCACAAGGGCCATAAGGGCTAGAAGAATGGCTGTGGAACTTCTTCTTTCAAACCACCCGAATGAATGTTTCACATGTCCAAAGAACATGGAGTGCGACCTTCAGTCTCTTGCCCACGAGCTAGGTGTCAGGGAGATAAAATGGGAAGGCGTGAAGATGAACTATGAAAAGGATGTGTCCTCAGACGCCATAGTTAAAGATCCTAACAAGTGCATAATGTGCAGAAGATGCGAAACAATGTGCAATGAAATTCAAACCTGCGGAATACTTTCGGGGATAAGCAGGGGATTTGATTCATTTGTAGGCCCGGCGTTCAACATACCAATGGTTGAATCGTCATGCACATACTGCGGACAGTGCGTTGCAGTATGCCCTACCGCGTCGCTTACAGAGGTCAACAATACTGACAAGGTATGGGATGCGCTACACAATCCTAAAAAGCATGTCATAGTGCAGGTTGCCCCTGCAATACGTGTTGCAATAGGTGAAATGTTTGGAATGGATCCGGGAAGCATAGTTACTGGAAAGCTTGCGGCCGCCCTTAGGAGGATGGGATTTGACGCTGTTTATGATACGGATTTTGCTGCAGACCTTACCATAATGGAGGAGGCATCAGAGCTTGTACACAGGATAAAGCACGGTGGAGTTCTCCCTATGCTCACAAGCTGCTGTCCTGCATGGGTTCAATTCATAGAGCACCAGTTCCCAGACATGCTTGACATTCCTTCTTCCTGCAAATCTCCTCACATAATGTTTGGAGCCATAGCAAAGACATATTATGCGCAAAAGCACGGATTGGATCCGAAAGACATAGCGGTCGTTTCTGTAATGCCTTGCATAGCGAAAAAGGCCGAGGCTAGAAGACCTGAACTTTCAGAAGGCGAACATGCAGATGTGGACATAGTTGTGACCACCCGGGAGATATCCGCAATGATGAAAGAGGCTGGAATAGATTTCCCTAGCCTTGAGGATGAGGATTTTGACAAGATGATGGGAGAGAGTACCGGGGCATCTGTAATATTCGGCACAACAGGTGGAGTTATAGAGGCGGCTGTCAGGACAGCGTATGAGTGGCTTACAGGAGATGAACTAAAGGACGTGGAGTTTACCCAGCTGAGAGGCATGGAGGGAATACGTGAAGGAACAGTCAAAATAGGTGACATGGATGTCAAAATAGGAATAGCGCATGGACTTGGAAATGCAAGAAAGCTTCTTGAATGCATAAGGTCAGGAAATTGCAGCTTCCATGCAATAGAGATAATGGCATGTCCTGGAGGATGCATAGGCGGAGGTGGACAGCCTTACCACCACGGGCATATGGAGATAATAAAACAGCGCCAGGAAGCCATATACTCGGAGGACAGAAACAAGGAAAAGAGAAAGTCACATGAAAATGAGGAGATACTGAAGCTGTATGAGGAATTCCTCGGTAAGCCTTACGGCAAAAAGGCGCATGAGCTTTTGCACACCACGTATTCGAGAAAAGACAGGATATAAAAAACATATAAAGGATTTGCGTGCAATTTGCAGCGAAGTCTTTGCATGTACACTATATAAAACGCCTCCCGGATGGGAGGCGTTTTGGGTTTCAAAGCGCAAGACTTTCGCATTTTTATTTCGCTGAAAGCCTTTTATTGTCAAGTTGATTTTATTTATTAAAAAGGCAGAGAATTGCTAAATGAAATTGACCAGTTTTAGAACAATTGGGACCAAAAGCACAGTGAACACTCCTGCCAGACCTATTGAAAGCCCGCTCATAGCACCTTCGACTTCTCCAATTTCCATTGCCTTTGTGGTTCCAAGGGCATGTGATGAGGTTCCGATTGAAACTCCTATGGCAACCTTGTCATTTATTCCAAACAGCCTGCACACAAGTGGAGCAATGGCATATCCCATGTTGCCCACAAGTATGATTGTGACCACAGTAAGCGCAGGAATTCCGCCTATCTGCTTTGACAGCTCTATGCCTATGGGAGTTGTTATGGCCTTGGGGACTATTGAAAGCCCTATTATGGATTCGAGGCCCATAATGTTTGAAAGAACTGCAACGCTTATTATGGATGTCACGCAGCCAACAGTCACGCCGCTTATTATGGCCACTGAATTCGCCTTTAAAAGGTGAAGTTGTTTGTACAGCGGAACCGCAAGAACTATTGTAGCAGGGCCCAGTAGAAATGATATGAAGTTTGCGCCATTGTTGTATTCTTCTATGCTTATGTCAAACTTTAAAAGAAATAGTATTATAATTGAGGTTGACACTATTATGGGATTGAAAATAGGAAGCTTGGCTTTTTTATGCACAAAACACCCTATTTCAAAAGCCAAAAGCGAAAGGGCTATTCCAAAAAGTGGCGTGCCTATTATGCTATCCATTTTTTTATCCTCCTTTGGACTGTCTGTATTGTAATTCCTGTGGATACTATTACAAATATCGTAGATATTAGAGATATTATGACTATTTTAACCCAGCTTTCCCTTAAAACAGAAAGGCACGATATAAGCCCTGCGCCTGCCGGTATGAAGAAAAAAGCCAGATGTGAAAGTAAAAAGTTTGAGACTTCTTCTATTGCGTCAAGTTTTACCCATCTAAGGCAAAGCGCAGCAAAAAGGAGAATCATTCCTATCACATTCCCGGGAATTGGGATACCAGAGAAATTCCTTATGATTTCACCCATAAGCCAAAAAGATACTATTATTGCAGACTGTCTTAAAAGTTTCAAAAGATCACCTTCTATTCGTTTATATAGCAGTTGGAATGCAATGTGAAAATTCCCATGGCATTACCTATGCTGAAAATCTGTACAGTATTCTATTATACTCTTCGCATATGAAAATTCAATAAAAATGATAAAAACAACGCGAAAAGTATATACGCAGGATTAATGGGTAAAATAAGAGTAAGGAATGGAGGTGGCATATGGGTATTAGCATATGGACTTTGGCTGTAACTCCAGGAATAATACTTGCAGTTATAATATATCTTGTTGACCGCTATGACAGAGAGCCTTTGCCTTTGCTTTTTAAGATATTCATGCTGGGTGCGTTTTCGGTTTTCCCGGTAATAATAGTGGAGAATATACTTCTAAGCCTGAATGTCTTTTCGGGGGCGCTTTCCGGGCTTTACGTATCGTTTATAGTTGCCGGGTTTACAGAGGAATATTTTAAAAGGCTTGTGGTCTTAAAATGGGCTTTTAATGATACACACTTCAATGAAAAGCTTGACGGGATAGTATTTTCCGTTTTTTCGGCACTTGGATTTGCAACAATAGAAAACATAAGTTATGTGGTTTTCAGATATTCAAATGTATATGTAGGTTTTTTAAGAGGGATTCTTTCTGTTCCGGCACATATGCTGTTTGCGATAACAATGGGGTATTATCTTTCTCTTGTGAAATACTGCAAAAACTGCGGATACGAGGATAAGCAGAACTACTTGAAAAAATCACTGTATGTTCCAATGATACTTCATGGAACTTTCAATTTCATATTAATGTTGGGATTTGAAAGGTATCTTATGTTGTTTCTTGTGTATGTAGGATATCTTTGGACTGTAAATATAAAAAGGCTCAAAGAGTACGCCAGAGAATCGAGGGTACAGCACAGGGAAGATGGAGATGAATATTGATTGAAATAAAAAATA
>CBDULP010000013.1:0-61377 GCA_965368085.1 uncultured Peptoclostridium sp.
AAGTACACCGTCAGTGAATTTTGCGAAGACGTTTCCCCGGGAGACTGAGCCATGCCAGAGCTGCCTGAAATTGCCAGAGTCCCCCGAAGACTTCACATGAGCCGTTGTAATCCATGGGGCCGTTTCCGTTGTTTGTTGGACCGCTTACAAGTAAGCATCTGCCGGCCTTGAAGCCCTTTGTGGAAATAGTATCATCGTTAGAATTTTCAGTTTCGGCAGAATCCCTCCTGCCCCATCGCATGTTCATGTCGCCGTTTGTGTTGAAGCTTGCATTGGAGCTGCCTTCTCCTGTGACAATGGAAAAATCTCCACCATTTACCTGAAGCAGGGTTTCGGTTTGGACTCCGTCGCTGACTGCTGTTATATTGAATGTTCCTCCGTCCAGGGAAATCCATTCCTTCTCGGGGTCTTCGTCAATCTTTTTTATCAGCTTGTTCCTGTCTAACTGGGCCCTTCGCCCGGCGAGAATGGAAAGGTAACAGTGAATTTAAAGCGCGTCCAGGAGCAGATATGCCCTTCAGTGAGAAATACAGGAGAATCCATACCGGCTGAACACCTGGAGCATATATTTGAGAGGTTTTACCGCTCTGACAGTTCCAGAGTAAGAAAAGAGGGAGGCTATGGATTGGGACTTGCCGTTGCAAAAAAATAGCTGAAAGCCACAGCGGGAATGTATCTGTAAGGAGCGACAAAAAATCGGGAACTGTGTTTGAAGTATGTTTCCCAAACAAGTAATCATGAAAATAAGAAGTTTGCCTGCAAAATAAACCTTGCCGGCAAACTTCTTATTCTTTGTTAGAAAATATAAAATTCATATTTCTCTCCGATTTTTTTATTGTTTTTAAAAAATTTGGATTTTCAACATGAAGATATTACATAAAACACTATAATAGCAAGCATTCCGATGGCTATACGAAGTAGTGAATTTTGACGAACATCCATATGAGCACCTCCGATGAAATAGATTTAAAAGTCATGCATATTGTATATATACACATAAATGTTTAAAAATTAACATAAAAATCAAAAAAACTTACAGGAAAAGAAATATTTTTTATATTTATTCATAAAACAGGATATATTATCAATTACTGTAAATGTAATTATTCTATATAATTGAAAAATATCCACTAACATGATAAATTCATCAACTGAGAAATTCAGCTCTATACTCTTTTGATTTACACAAATCAGCAATTTTGACGGGTAGCATATATTTTAAGAGGATATGCTATGGAAACGTAATTAAAAGGTCAAATAGTTGATTTTCATTTGGTAGCCGTGGTAATATGGATGATAATTATTTTATTTTTTATATCGATGGATGCGGAGGGAAACGGTTGTTATATTATAGAAAAAAGGATAATGGAAATAGAGACTGGGTTGTATTCATACATCCGCTGGGCGGGAGCTCCATAACCTACTACAGGCAGATAAAGGATTTGCAGAAAAAATTCAACCTTCTGCTTGTAGATTTGCATGGGCACGGCAAATCGGATAGAGGAATAGAGGGTATGGACATAAAAGATATCCCAAAGGATATTGTGGACATTATGGATAATGAAAACATACAATCTGCATACTTTGTGGGAATGTGCCTTGGAAATGTGGTTGTGGACCTTATTTATGAATATTATCCCCACAGAATAAAGTCAATTGTATACGGTGCTGCGGCGAAGGAGATTAACTTTATCAACAGCATGTTGCTTAATACAGGGAACATATTCAAGCACTTTATGCCCCACTTTGTACTATACAATTTGTTTGCATCACTTATGATGCCCAGGAAAAACCACAAGGAGTCCAGAAGACTCTTTGTAAGGGAAGCTAAGAAAATGAAAAGAAAAGATTTTATGGACTGGTACAGCTTAATCATTAGAAATCAGAAGTTCTATGCAAGCAGAGATATTAAAAACGATTTAATCAAAAAACTGTATGTATTTGGGAGCGAAGATCACTTATTCATTTCAAAAGCGAAGAAATACGTAGAAAAAGATTGCAATTCTAAACTGCACATCATATATGGAGCAGGACATATGTGCAATATTGACGGATACAGAGAATTCAACAAAATGGCTATTGAGTTTTTTACATAGAATAATTTATAAATAGGCATAAAAAGGTGAGAGATTAATGATTTTATAAATGATTCTCTCACCTTTTTATATGGATATGCAATGGAAACAAAATGTAGATTTGAAAGTGGAATTTTTTATGAGCATATTCAATTTGTTTCGAAATAGCAAACTTGGTTTTTACCGTTTTGCTTTGCCTTGTATAATGCTATGTCGGCCTGTTTAAATATATCGGTTGGAATCATTTTATCTGTCGAATGGCATAGGCCTATACTGACGGAATAACGAATCGTCTGATTGCAGTGAGTAAAAGGTGTGCCTGCTATAGCGACTCGGATATCTTCAACGATGCTACAGGCATTTTTGCATTGCGCCGAGTCGAAGACAATTCCAAATTCTTCGCCGCCTATTCTTGAAACGAATGCAGACGAGCAGCATATGTCGAGCAGTGTTTTTGCGGTTTTTTTCAGGACGAGGTCCCCGACGTCGTGTCCATATGTGTCATTTATGTTTTTAAAATCGTCTATATCAATTATTGCCAGACAAGACCCGGTTTTTATTTGATTCATTTTTTTTGAAAACATGCGCCTGTTGTACAACCCTGTAAGGGCATCAGTTGAGGCCATGCGATTTAGCTCATTTTCCATGGCTATTCGATGTGAAATGTCAATGATTGTACCTTCGCAGAAAATTTCAACTCCATTATTTTCCACGATCTGAGAAGTTATTTCAGCAGTAATCGAGTCTCCATTTCTTTTGACCATATGCAAATGGCGTTTTGCCTGGTGAGATTGAGGCCGAGAAAGGCTGTCGAGGAACTCATCCCACTTAATACTGTCATCTATCATAGAGTAACTTTTTGAGTTCAAGGCAATGCTGAGTTCATATGGAAATTCAAAGCCAAAGATTTCTGCCATGCAAGGGTTTACCATTTGGAAGCCGCTTTTGTTGCCGTAGCGAAATATGCCAATGGGCATGTTTTCGAAAAGACTTCGAAAATGCGCTTCGCTTTTGTTGACTGCCGCAATTAGTTCAATAAGTTCTTCGTTGGATGTCTGAAGTTCTTCATTCATTTCATTGATTTCAAATGTGCGCTGCTCTATGATTCCCTCAAGGTTTTCATTTTGTTCATTCAAAGCTATATTTATGCGCATATTCTCTTCAAGAAGCTCCTCGGAGTATTCGTATGCTCGTGTAAAGCGCTTTGCCAGAATGTAGGATTGCGCATAAATGAGAAGCATTAAAGCAAATGGTGTCAGTGAAGTCGTTCCTATTATGCCGCCTTCATAAAGCATGTCGTTTAGTGCAGCCAATATGAGCAGAAAGAAACTTATAAGCATTGCTCGAGCGCCGGTTTCACTTCTTCTTGCCGCATTTACAATTACAATGAGCAGATATGCAAAACTTACAAACACCACAATTTCAAAAGGTATTAAAAGTATATCAAATACACGTGCTGGAAATAGTATTGTTGTAGCTGTTACTATTGAAGTGCTTGCAATCATGAGCTTTTTGACGGACGTATGCCTGAATGTGGAAAATGCGCTCTGGACAAAAAGCACAATGGAGGCTACTGTTATGTAAAATGTAATGTAAGCGAGTTTCATAAACATTTCCCAGGGTATATTCGGAAAGACTTCATATATGAAGCGATCGCCTACCATTAGTGTTCTTGCAGAATAAGCAATGCATAAAATGCTGAAAAAGAGTGAGCTTCTATCACGATGCCTTAGCATATAAATCATAAAGTGATAGAGTCCCATAATGAATATGCAGCCAAACGTTATAAGATCCAATGCGAGCCTGTATTTTTTATGTTCTTTAATGGCTGACTCGCTTCCAATATACAAGTCTTTTATTACAAAGCGCCTGTGGTTGAAATTCGAAAAGTGAATCACAAGTTGAATTTTCCCGCTGTTTTCGCCGATTGTTCCTACGGCGGGATGCCACACGGCCGTCATGCTGCGTGCACTTGCGCCTGTTTTGCCATTTGAAGCTATAAGTGTACCGTTTGCGTAAATGTCAAATGCAGATGTTATATAAGTGCTTTCGATGGCGAGCGTATGCGAGTTTGCTGCTGTATCGATATCCAGAACCAAGGTTCCAAACCCTTGGTTTCCAATTTTTGTGCCATCAACATTTAGACTACTCCAGTTTTGAGGCACAACTACGTACGTATCAAGACTTTTTATTTTTTGCTTGTCATGCACCGGATCGAGAAACTGGTTCCATGCAATTTTCCATTCTCCCCTAATCTTGTATACGTTTTTGTCGTCAAATTCCCGTTCGGATAAATCTAGATTTCCGCCTTTGGCATGGTCGATATTCACATCAGTACATCCTGTCATCAAAATAAGCACGCAAAACAAAATAGACAGAAATAAGCGCTTCATAGTCTATTTGACCTCTAAATAGGGACCATTGCAAAGTGAGGCCCTTCCAAGCAGAGGAATACTTTTCTTGTCTGAAAAATCTTTTGGCATGTAGCTATTTGGAACATAATCTTTTGTAAGAAGCCCCATATGAATGTAGGTGTCGGCTATAAGCTCGCTGCAAAAATATTTTGCGGGTTCGGGGTCGCGGTTTTTAAATTTTCCCTCGAAAAAGTCTTTGAACATTTGCATTTCAGATTCTGGATAATCATCTGAATGCACTTTGAATATGAATTCCCTCAGATTGCTGTGCATGCAGTCAAGGTCATTTCCGAGGATTCCCGGGTCAAGGTAGCGTACCTGAAAAAGGTTGTCATATCCATCCGTTTTATCGGTTTGAATACGGGTTTTCAAATCGACCAGCATCGGACCTGCTTTGGGCTTGTCTGCCATAGCGTCGTCAAGATTTTTAAGCGTATTGGATTCCCATAGCAGAAGATTGGGATAGTCAATTCCTATGTCTTGGGGGCGTACGGCCATTCCTACATGGGACCACTTTGTCCCCTGGAGAAATTCTGTAAGTTCACTTGACTTGAGTTGACCGTGAAAAAGTATAATATCACCTGTTTGAAGCGTCTTATGTATTTCATCATAGCTTACTTTTTTAAATTCCATAATAACCCTCCGATTCAAATTGATTCATTTTATGTAACAAAAAGTCGAAAATCTCTAATTACTATTATACCAAAAACACAACAAATCAATCGGCATAGACGATAAAAAGCGTTCTAAAAATAAACTTAATGCAAATCAGAAATATAGAGCTGTAACTTAATATTACAAGCACAATTAAAAAACGTATTTGGAGTTGGATATAAATTCGAGGTGCAATGATGAAAAAAACAGGATAGTTTTTAAGCTTTTTACTGTTATTGCCGGAATACTCATGGCTTTTTTGGCGTTTCAATTTCTATTCCAGTATTTTCACATGGAGAAATTCTATGTCTGCAGCAAGAAAAAAGCAATAACAAATGAAATCATATTTTCTATTTACTCTGATTGCGGCGATGGTTTTGGCGATTGCCGCGGCATACTTTTATTCGAATGGGATGAGAAAAAGCTTGAAAAGGTTATAAGGAATTTTTACTATAATGCGATAAAGTACACCCCTGAAAACGGAACTATAAATATAATTGTGCAAAAAAGATGTATTTTTGCCATGGAAAATAGCCCGGCCTACATTTTAGAAGCTGCATCCATGACTCCGTACTCACCAAATCCCCTGTTGAGGCCTAAAACAGACCTGAGCTCTGAAGGTTCCATCACCTGAGTACCGTTGGCATTTCCGATGTTGTGAACTCTCTTTAAGAGATCTATATTGGAGGCGAGCTTTGTCCTGGATTTGTCGTACCAGATATTATCTTCCAGCCCGACTCTCACGCCGAACCCCATAGATATGGCAAGTGAGTTCATGGGGAGCTGGAAGTTTCCTATTCCTCCTATTGAAAATACAGACTGCTCGGGAAGGTCTCTCACCATAAGTCCAACGTGGGCCAAATCGGCCTGCGCACAGGCTATGTTGCCTACTATGAGGTTGAAATAGTAAGGCGGATTTATCAATTTCTTTTTAATTAGGTATTTGGCGTAGTTGATCATGCCAGCATCGAACGCTTCAAGCTCAGGTTTTATGCCGCGGCGAAGCATTTCCTGTGAAAGGCGCATTATCATTGTAGGCTCGTTTATGCTGACTTGGGCGTTGAAGTTTAGCGAGCTGAGCGTAAGGCTTGCCATATCAGGCTTTAAGTCGCTCTCGAGCTGCAGTGCATCTGATCTTTTTTCAAACTCGTTGAAGCTGCGGCCGCTTGTTGATACGCATATAATAAGATCGGGGGCAAACTCCCTTATTCCGCTGATTATTTGGGCGTATATCTCCTTTTTGTAGCATGGTTTGTGGGTTATCTGGTCTCTTACATGAAGATGGACAGATGTTATGCCTATTTCGCAGGCTCTTTTGACGTCCTCTATTATTTCATGGCAGTATATGGGAACGTATGGCGTCTGGCTCTTTTGGGGAAGCATGCCCGTAGGTGTAAAGTTGACAACGAATTTATTATCCATGCACACTCATCCTCATCCCTTCTTCTTTGTGATATCCTATTACGCGGCCTGGGTTTCCAACATTTTTTGAATAGGGCTCAGTATTTCTTATCAAGACGCATCCGGCTCCTACAAGCGTCTCCTCTTCGACTGTCGTATTATTCACTATTGTGCTTCCAAGGCCTATATAGCAGTTGTTTTTTAATTCGCAGTCCCCTCCTATAGAGCAGCCCGCGGTTATGACATTGTTGTCTCCAAGTTTGAATCCATGTCCGAGATATACATTTTGTCTTATAAGGTTGTTGTTTCCCATGCGGCCTTCGATTCCAATGTGAGTTTGTCCCATCACTATGTTGTTATCACCCATTGCTATTTCCACCGGGATGTCGGCCTTTTTGCTTATGTAGTTTCTTAGCCTGTAGCCCTTGCTTTTCGCCCTACTGTATTTTTTCTCCCTGTCCCTCATGCAGTCGTACCCGTCGAAAAGGGCAACCATGTCATATTCATCGGGAGGGTAAAGTTCCTGCACCACTTCCATGTCTACAATAGGAAGTCCCAGCATTTGCGTTCTGCCATGAATATGGCCTGTGTCGACTGCAAAGCAGGCTATTTCAAAGCTGTCATCGCCAAGCGCGTCATTATACAGCATTTTGCTCAATATATTCATACCGTAAACTATAACCTTTTTCATTCATGTCACCCTTTCGAAGCAAAGCCAACACTAGGATGGATGTTTGACATTGTCCAATTTGTATTTAGAATATTTATTACCCTGTTTTTACGGGCTCAACACAAATACGGAATTTTCTATTTGAACAAAATTTCCGGACCATTTTACATCAGAATTTTTGATTCGTGTTGCGAGGTTCACACAGGAATGATTGCCAATTGATTATATTTTGCTTCAATGCGGATGAAAAAAGGTAGATATCTAAATATATATAGAATCTGTTGATTTGAAATGAAAGCATCACAGGCTAAACCGGCTGAATGATGGATTGGAGGGAGCCATGAGCAATATTGACTATGAAAAGCTTGTATTCAGAAAGCAGTTTTTGCTGACGTCAAAAAAAATAGACGGTCTCTCGGGCTGGAAAAGATACAAAGTGTGCTATGGGAAGAAGACTCTGAATGTACATCCAGATCTTGAAACTACAATTGAAAAGGTTGGCGGAAAAAAGGCAGTGCTTCTGGGGTACATGCTAGACTGGAAAGCTCCGCAGCTAAGCAGCAGAGACATAGTGCTGCGAATTTTAACGCAGAGTAAAAGCTTCATGGAATTCGTGGAGTCTACATATGACATTGGAGGCAGGTTTGCCGTAATATACGAGGATGAGCAAGGATGCAAAATTTTCCATGATGCAGGCGGACAGAGGGAGGTTTACTGTCATGAAGGTGATTACGGGCTTTCGTGTGCATCGCAGCTTACAATACTGGCGAGATTCATGGACGCCGTGGATAATCCCGACGAGGATGTCAAGGAACTTTATTTTTCGAGTGATTTTCTGGATTTCAATAAGCAGTGGATAGGCGAAGATACCATATACAATGACACAAAATGCCTAAGGCCCAACCACTACCTAGATATGGAAAGCGGCATAATTAAAAGGTACTGGCCTGTGAGCCCTCTTGAAAGGGTGAAAATTGAACATGCAGTAGAGCTTGCATCATCAATGTTCAAGGGTTTTTTAAAGGCGGCCTCGCTGCGAAAAGAGCTAATTCTTCCTGTGACTGCAGGCTGGGACAGCAGGATACTGCTTGCGGCTTCAAGGGAAATCAGCGACGATGTCATGTACTACATCATAAAATTCAAGCATATGGATGATTCTCACTTAGACATAAAAATACCTCAAAGGCTGCTTGAAAAGCTGGGACTTGGCTTTAATGTTATTGAGGCACAAGAACATGTTGATAAGAGGTTTGCTGAAACATTCTGCGGCAACACGGCGTACTGCAGGGAGAATAACCTTCCGGGCGTATACAATGTATTTTTCAAGCTGTTTCCAGGCAGGATAAATTTGTCAGGTCAGATGAGCGAAGTCATAAGAAGCTATAGAGGGGATCCTTTCAAACACATTGACGATTTTTACAGCACATGCGTTGCACGCGGAAGCAGGAGTGGATACTACAGCAAGAATTATGTGAAGAAAAGCAGCAGAAAATGGATAGAAAGCACAATGAAGCTTGCACAGCAGATGAATGTGGACCCATTTGCACTTTTTTACTGGGAGGAATGGCTCAACTGGGAGGCGTCACAAAGGAGCGAGACAGACATTGCGCTGGAGGAATATCCACCGTTTAATTGCAGAAGCCTTATGGCGCTTTTGCTTTCGGTAAAGCCATCATACAGAAATAAATACAGCTGCGGTCTTTACAGGAAGTTGATGGAGAAAATGTGGCCGGAGGTTCTGTCAGAGCCTATAAACCCTTCATTCAAGAAAAACTTAAAGGGCAATCTCATTGCGCTGGAGATGTTATACCCGCTGAGAAATGTTCTAAGGAAAATCAAAAGGTAATCAGATAATAGCTGTGTATGAAAAAGTATTCATAATATCAGAAGTGATTTTTCAGGGCGGCGCAATCACAAGTGTGATATAATCAGAGGGTGCGCAGTGCATTGAAATATGAATGATAATGAATGGAGGAATATAATGATTACAGCTTATTTAGCGGGAATTTCAAGTTGCTTTGAGGGTGAGGATATAGAAATAAGATACAGCATATATGATAATGAGGAACAGGTTTGCAGTGAATCATTTTTCAAGGAGTACAAAAAACCTGCAGTTGTAGGCCTTGTAGCTCTTATGGATTTGCTTGCAAAGCTTGAAAAATATGAAGGCGGCGATATAACAATTGTTGTCAACGATGCGGCTTTAAACGAGCAGATAAACGGGACTACAACTACTAAAAACGGACATGTACTGAAAATGGCACAAAAAGCCAGAGAGAAGATAGCAGGATTCAAAAGTACGATTACAATAATGGATGTGAGCGGTGACGGCAAAGAAAGGGCCAAGTGGAACGATATATTAAGTCACTAAAACATATTGCAAAACATAATATCATGAATTTATAAAATTATGAAATGACACCTGCTGACAGCGGGTGTTTTTTCGTTAATCAAGCGTACCCTGTTTTGTTTCTCACTTTGTAGAAACAGGTATAATCTTAGTTGAAAGAGCATATTTTGACAATGCTGTACAGGTGGTATAATCATTTATTATAAGGAATATGCGGGGGTGAGATGTCATGAAAAAAAATAAAATTAATGATTTTAAGAATATACTGAAAAGGTACATAGCAATTGTTGTGCCGGTTGTTATACTCCTGGTGAATTTCTACAACCATGCTTATGAAAGCGAAGTGGAGAAGACTGCCGAGATAATAATGGCAGAGCAAAAGAAAAAGACGGCAATAATAAAATATGTCATTGAAGACATTTATGAAAATATAATAAATGACTTGTTTGTAGTGAAAAACTCAAATGAAATGAAAGCGTATTCGGACAATCCAGATAACTATGCGGAAAATGAACTGGGACAGATGTTTTTGAGGTTTTTATCGAATAAAACTGAGATAGACCAAATACGTCTTTTAGATGCAAAAGGCAGGGAAATCGTTCGAGCTGAAAACTACAAAGAAAAAGTGACGTTAATTCCCAAGGAAAAGTTGCAGGATAAATCTAATAGTTACTATTTTAAAGATTCCTGCGCGTTAAAAGATGGGCAGGTATATATATCGCCCATGGATTTAAATATTGAAAATGGAAAGGTAGAAATTCCCCATAAACCCGTGATTAGATTCACCACTCCCATATATTCGCAAAAAGGTGAATACAAGGGTATTTTGGTGGTCAATTATATGGGGCAAGATTTTTTAAACATTTTCAATGAGTATTTTGCAAAGGATGACAAAGGTATAATGGAGCCGATGCTGGTAGACGGCGGGGGATACTACCTTTTTAATAAACAGGAAGGCAAGAATTTTGGATTTATGTTTGAAGACGGGAAAAAATACTCACTGCGATATGAAAATGGAGAACTGTGGGAAAAAGTCAAAAATAATGAAAGTGGAGTCTTTGAACTTGGCAGCGAAATATATTACTATAGCCACATTAACCCCGATCTAAATGTGAATGGAGATTATAATGAAAACAACTGGGCGATAGTGTCGTCGTTTGATGTGGCGAAGATACCATTGATAAATGGAGAATCTTTTTTCAACATAAAAAGGACATGGGGCATTTCGTTGGTCTTGATAAGTTTTTTCATACTGGCAATTGTTATAGTCACGTATTATTTTAAAAAGGATAAAAATCAGCTTGAGCTTACAAAAAATATTGCAGACAGCACTAATGATGCAGTTATCATTACGGATTCAAACACAAACATACTCTATGCCAACAGGGCATTTGAAAAAT
This sequence comes from uncultured Peptoclostridium sp., assembly GCA_965368085.1. Classification (GTDB taxonomy): domain Bacteria; phylum Bacillota; class Clostridia; order Peptostreptococcales; family Peptostreptococcaceae; genus Peptoclostridium. Next base: position 10,965 of record CBDULP010000013.1, read on the forward strand.
ATACAGGATATAGGCGCGAAGAAGTAATGGGATTAAGGCCCAGCCATTTCAAGTCAGACAAGCAAGGTCGCGATTTTTACAAAAATATGTGGAAAGAAATAAATGAAAAAGGAATATGGCAGGGGGACCTTTGGGACCGGAAAAAAAATGGCGTGATCTACCCTAAGCATTTGACCATAATTTCCATCAAAGACAAATCAAACGGCAGGACCATAAATTACATAGGAATATTCAAGGACCTGACTAACTTAAAAGAAACAGAGAAATACGTTTCGAAATTGAAAAACTACAATTTGAGTACAAACCTGCCCAACGAGAATCTATTGGTGAAACTCATGAAAAATAGCATGACAAGTGACAAACGTCTATTTGCAGTCATATATTTTTCTATTGATAATTATAATAAAATGATTGTGCAGTTCGGCAAGGGGCAATACAAGCAATTGATAAGGGTAATGATAAATAATATTGAAAGCATAACCACAAAAGATGATTTTATAGCCCAAACCAGTCCAAGTAAATTTGTAATAGTATTGAAGTCAAAAGAGAATATCAACACCACTAAAGAATTCATGGATGAATTTGTTGAAAAAACTAAAAGAGCTGTCATATTAGATGAAAAAGAGATGTACTTGGACATTAAAAGCGGCATAGCAGTTTATCCAAAAGATGGCGAAAATGCAAATGAGCTTATTTCAAATGCAAGTATAGCGCTGGAGATGCTGCTTGGAGACAAGGGTGAAAACTACAAATTCTACAAACCGGAATTCAGGGAGTTGCTGAGCAGAGAAAGCGAGTTGGAACTGCTTTTAAGCAAGGCGATTATCAACAACGAGCTGGATATTCATTATCAGCCGCAAATTGAAAGCTGTAAGGAAAATATGGTTGGTGCCGAGGCTTTGTTAAGATGGAAAAATGAAAAGCTTGGACATGTATCGCCAGCTAAATTTATTCCGGTTGCTGAAAGGACAGGGCTTATAGTTGAAATAGGAAATTGGATAATAGACAGGGTGTGCGGGGATATTAAGTCTTTTGAAGGCTTGCAAGGTGACGATTTCAAAGTGTCCATCAATATATCAGCGGTGCAGTTTAAAGACAGCGACGTATTGAAACAGATGACAGAATCGATTGAAAAATACGGGATCAATCCTAAAAACCTGGAGATAGAAATAACGGAAAGCCTATTGTTGGAAGATTTAGACACCATAAACGAGAAATTGAAAATGTTTAAGGATTTGGGGATATCTGTAGCAATAGATGATTTTGGAACAGGTTTTTCATCACTCAGCTATTTGAAAAAACTGAATATAGATAAACTTAAAATCGACAGGAGTTTTATAAAAGACTATCCTGAAAATGACAATGGAGAGATGGTAGAGATTATAACGGACATGGGAAAAAAGTTGAAGCTAAAGGTCATCACAGAGGGAGCAGAAACAAAAGAGCAGGTAGACTATTTAAGGCGTGTAGGGTGCAATCTGATTCAAGGTTATTACTACAGCAAACCGTTGCCCAAAGACAGCTTTGAAGAGTTCTACAAAAGCAAACCCATGGAAGAGCATTTGAGTAATAATTAAGCTGACGAACTCAGAAATAGTATAGAAGTTGAAAGCCGGAGTATGCTGCTGACAGTGCAGTGTTTTCCGGCTTTTCATTTTTGAAATCATATAATGAAATTTAGGATATGGCGAATGAAATTACCAATCTGGATGGATTAAAATAATTAAAAGAATAAAATTATGAATGGTATTTGTTGTGTGGAACGGGTAATAAATAAATGATTTTACTAAAAAATGGAGAATTATAAACACTTTAATATGGGAAAAGAAGGATATTGATTGAGCGATGCCATTTCCAGAGTGAGAAGAATCATGGACGAGTTGTATATTGAATCAAAAGTGGAAAATAAGCGATGTATCCCGATAAATATGAGTATCACTATAAATAATAAAAAAGAAGTGATTATATGAATAGACTGGGACAATTGAATTTAACAGGAATCAATTCAATAATAAACGTGCGTATGAAGATGAGAGCGATTTTGCTGAAACTTGGATGCGATGAAATATTGACTACCAGGATTGAATCGGTTTTATCTGAAATATTCAGAGCCGTATTGAAAAATCAAAACCAGATTGATATTTCAATTTACATAGTCGATTCAGGGGAAAAATATGGAATAATGTTTGAAATATCCAATATTTTCCGTGATGTAGATGTTTCATTTGTAGAATGTTTTTTTGATGAATTTCATTATGAAAAGAATGAAGAAAAATTCAATATCAATGCATTTGTTTCATTGGATAGAAATGAAATCTTTAAAGATGAGAAAAATATTGAGCATATACGAAGGTATATTCAAACTAAGTCAAGAGAAGAACTTCTCAGCGAACTCAAATCAAAAAATGAAAAACTCGTAAACAGTGAATGCGAAAGGCTCACACAGGTCAGTTGTAGCGAAGCCATAGGCAGGTGTGATTTGGAGATATTCCAAAAGGATGTCAGTGAAAAGCTTCAAAAAAATGATGTTGAAGCCATGCTTTCGAGACAAAAAGTCACTGCAGAAGAGAGTTTTTACAACGATTCGGGTGATGAAATAACATTTCTGACTACTAAAGTTCCAATGGTTCACAATGATGAAGTGGTTGGAATATGCGGAATATCAATAGACATAACTGAACGTAAAAAAATGGAACAGGAGCTTGTCGAAGCAAAAAAAATTGCGGAAGAAGCATCGAATGCCAAAGCGGAGTTTCTGGCAAACATGAGTCATGAAATCCGCACTCCCATGAATGCCATAATGGGAATGACATATCTGATGCAAAAGACGGATCTTTCAGATAAACAAAGGGATTATATGGACAAAATATACAAGTCGAGCCAGCACCTGCTTGGAATAATAAATGACATACTGGATTTTTCGAAAATCGAGGCAGGCAAGCTGGATATCGAAAACACTGAGTTCAAACTAAGCGACGTTCTCGACAATCTTACAAACCTCACTGGGCAAAAATGCGCAGCCAAGGGTCTTGAGCTCGTGTTTGACATAGATTCTGACATGTCAAATGTATTTGTCGGAGACCCTTTGAGAATTGGGCAGATTCTAATTAATTTTATAAACAACGCAGTTAAATTCACTCAAAAAGGTGAAATAATTGTAAGGATAAAAAAAGAATCCCTAAAAGGGAATAAGAGCATAATCAGGTTTGAAGTTGAAGACAGCGGCATAGGGCTTAAAAAGGATCAGATCCCAAAATTATTCCAGTCATTTCAGCAGGCGGATACGTCGACTACCCGGGAGCACGGAGGCACGGGTCTTGGACTTGCGATATCCCAAAAGTTGGCAGAACTTATGAATGGAAATGTCGGAGTGGAATCTGAATTTGGAAAGGGAAGTGTATTTTGGTTTACAGCGGAACTTACAGATGCAGACGAAAAAATGGATATGGACCAAATCAAGGTGGAGACTCAAAATTGCAGGGTTTTGGTTGTGGACGACAATAAAAATGCAAGGCATATACTGGGCGAAATGCTAAGGTTCATGGGGCTTGAAGTAGATGAAGCTGGCTCGGGGGAAGAAGCCATTGGAATGGTATGTAAAACAGCCCTCAAAGAGGATACATATGAGATAATGTATATGGACATGCAAATGCCTGGGATCAATGGGATAACTACATTTGAGAGAATATCGAAACTGGTGCCGCATAAAACACCTCACTGCATAATGGTTACGAATTTTGGGCGTGAAGAGGTGGTTTTAGAGGCACGAAGAGCCGGAATTGAACATGTGCTGATAAAACCTGTCAGCCCTGTGGTACTTTACGAGTCTACGCTTGAAGTTTTAAACAGTGGAGGAACTGTATCATCATTTAATGTAAATATGGGCGGTGAGAATGCGTCGGCAGTAATTAAAAAGGACTTTTCAAACACCAAGATACTACTGGTGGAAGACAGCAAGCTGAATCAAGAAGTCGCAATTGAAATACTTAAAGAAGGCGGATTTAGCATAGATATAGCGGAAAATGGAAAAATCGCAGTTGAAAAGGTAAATGAAAATAAATACGACATAGTACTCATGGACATGCAAATGCCGGTTATGGACGGGTTGGAGGCAACCAGGAAAATACGCATGGATTCAGAGTACGAAGATATCCCAATTATTGCAATGACTGCCAGTGTAATGGACAGTGACAGGGAAAAATGTGAAGCTGCGGGAATGAATGACCATTTGGCAAAGCCTGTAGACCCCCGAAAATTGTTTGAGGTGATTGCAAAATGGATTCCAATGGAAAATGACAAACCTTTTGAAGTAGTTGAAAAGCTAAAAGATGAAAGTGAAAGGTCCAAGTGCAATGCGAATATTCAAATAGAAGGGCTTGACATAAAAGACGGATGCAGACGCGTCATGGGGAGGAAGGATTCTTATATAAAGCTGCTTAGAAACTTCATATTGGAATATGGGGATGCAGTCGCAGACATTCAAAATACAATTTATATAAGCGACTATGAAGCGGCCCAGAGAATGGCACACACTTTAAAAGGCGTGGCTGGAAATATAGGTGCACATAAGCTTCAGCATTCGTCGATGCATTTGGAGAAACTCATAAAGGAAAAGTCTGAAAAAGATGTGATTGAAATGGAACTGGAAAAAACAGGCGAAGTGCTTGGAAACTTGATTAAACAGCTGGAAGAAAAATTGCCCAAGGAGCAGGTTCTCTATAAGGATGTTGAAAAAAAAGAAGTGCCTGTAAGCGATTTGATAAAAATTATGGAAGAGTTGAGGCCGTTCATTGAAAGGCGAAAACCTAAAAAATGCAATGGAATATTGGAGATTTGCCAAAAAATGCGCTGGCCGAAGTACGTTGAAATTGAACTGCATGAACTTATAAGACTTGTGTCAAGGTATAAATATAAAGAAGCGCTTCAAACCCATGATTCTCTGACTGGTAAGCTGAAGGAGGGGAAAGAGATATGAGAGATCTGTCTGAATGCAAAGTTTTGATTGTAGATGATACGGAGGCAAATATAGACATACTGGTTGATGCACTCGGAGACGACTATGAAATTTCCGTTGCCATGGATGGGCAATCAGCATTGGAGCACATGAAAATTGAAAAACCTGACATTGTTCTGCTGGACATAATGATGCCTGGAATGAGCGGATATGAAGTGTGCAGTGAAATTAAAAAAAATGAAAAGACATTCGACATCCCAGTCATATTTCTAACGGCAATCACTGATATACAAGGCAAGACGAGAGGGTTTAAGGCAGGCGCCGTTGACTATATAACAAAGCCGTTTGAAATCATGGAGGTCAAGGCAAGGGTGGAGACACACCTGTCACTGGAGCTTGCGCAAAGGGAGCTTTTTGCACAAAATGAGATTTTGGAAGAAAAGGTGATTGAAAGGACAAGGGAAATATGCCTGACCCAGGAAGCGACAATAGAGGCAATCGCCTCCATTGCTGAATACAGGGATCCTGAAACTGGAGGGCATATCAACAGGACAAAAAACTATGTAAGGGCAATGGCTGAGCGGCTGAAAAGCAAACCGGAATATAATGGAATAATAGATGACTACGTAATAGACATGTACTACAAGTCGGCACCGCTTCATGACATAGGCAAAATAGGGATAAGGGATGAGATTCTTCTCAAGCCGGGCAAGCTTACAGACGGTGAATTTGAGGAAATGAAGGCGCATACGACAATAGGATACAATGCACTGTCAGTACCTTCTCAAAAACTTGGAGAAAACTCATTTTTAAAATGCGCCATGGAGTTTGCAAAATACCACCACGAAAAATGGAACGGGACCGGATATCCGGAAGGCCTTCGGGAAGAGGAGATTCCGCTTGCAGGAAGAATAATGGCAATTGCGGACGTATATGACGCGCTTATAAGCAAAAGGATATACAAGCCTCCATATTCACATGAAAAAGCGGTTGAAATAATAAAAAAAGAAAGAGGGAGGCATTTCGATCCGAAGCTTGTAGATGTGTTTATGGAGATACATGAAGAGTTTTTGAAAATTTCCAAGGAATATGCTGATGCTAATGAAAATTTAAATAGGAACATAATAATGGTGAATTGACTAAAAGAAAATCCAAATGTATACATTAACAAAGCAATATGCTTGAGGGTGAATTTAAAAAATATTTAAAAAATTCAAAAAACATTTGAAAAATTATCTGGACTGTATTATAATATCCTGTATACAAAGAGAGTGGATATGTTTTATCGGGCAACGGCGTCCGCAGACAAGGGGTTATCACCCTATGTTTGCTGGCGCTTTTTTTATTACGATTGAAAGAAACACGAGTTGAAAATATCATAATTACTGCCGGTCGCGAACGGCGGTAATTATGGTATCGAAACAGTTTCTTTGAAAATTCTTATGGGCCTGCTTATGACATGCATTGCGCATATCCGCTTTCATGTGATTTTGAATTATGGTTGGAGGTATTTTGTATATGGAGTTGATATGAGGGGGGAGATTTTTATGGATTATTCAGTTGCTATAGATACTGTATGGGTATTGCTTGCTACGGCGCTTGTATTTTTCATGCAGGCCGGGTTTGCAATGGTGGAAACTGGCTTTACAAGGGCGAAAAACGCGGGAAACATAATAATGAAAAACATGATGGATTTTTCGGTGGGTTCGCTTATATTTTGGATACTCGGATTTAGCATAATGTTTGGAAACGACATGGGAGGATTTATAGGAAAGATAGATATGTTTTCAAAGGGCTCGTTCGAGCATCTGGGGATTGCGATCCCAAAAGAATCGTTTTTGATGTTTCAGACGGTGTTTTGCGCTACTGCCGCTACAATTGTATCGGGAGCTATGGCGGAAAGGACGAAGTTCAGCTCGTATCTGATGTATAGTTTTGTCATAAGCGCCATTGTATATCCTGTGGCAGGCCACTGGATATGGGGCGGAGGATGGCTTTCTCAAATGGGATTCCATGATTTCGCCGGCTCGACAGTCGTCCACTCGCTCGGGGGATGGGCAGCTCTTGTGGGAGCGTGGACAATAGGGCCTCGCATAGGAAAATACAATAAAGATGGAAAGCCGATGGTAATAAAAGGGCACAGTCTTACACTCGGAGCGCTTGGGGTTTTCATACTGTGGTTCGGATGGTTTGGATTCAACCCAGGGTCGACTCTTTCCGCCATGAGCACATCGAGCATAGCACGCATATTTGTCACTACAAACCTTGCTGCGGCAACAGGTGCTTTGGTTTCCATGATTGTTTCGTGGATTAAATATAAAAAGCCCGATGTGAGCATGACTTTGAACGGTGCGCTGGCGGGTCTTGTGGCAATAACTGCCGGAACAGACATAATAAGCCCTTCGGGTTCGGTAGCCGTAGGCGCCGTCGGAGGAATTGCAGTTGTATATTCAATAGAGTTTTTTGACAGGGTATTGAAGATAGACGACCCGGTTGGAGCAATAAGTGTACATGGAGTCTGCGGATTTTTGGGAACAATCATGGTTGGTTTATTTGCAACTGAAGGAGGATTGTTGTATGGAGGAGGAATAGAGCTTTTGATGGTTCAAGCAATAGGAGCTTTGGCGGTTGCGGCTTGGACTGTGGCGACGACATATGTTCTTTTCAGGCTTATCCATTCGGTATACGGACTCAGGGTTACAAGCGAGGAAGAACATTCAGGGCTTGACAAGGAAGAGCATGGCACTGAAAGCTATGCAGACTTCCAGCCAAGACTTATGCCGTTGAATTCAGATTCTATAAAAACTTTTGGATTTGACGTTGAAACTGCGAACAACTATTTAGAGCCTTAGATTATGTGAGCGCATTGGAGGTGTTGTGACATGGAAGAGAGATTTGTCAAAGTGGATATAATAACAAGGCCGAACAAATTCCAGGAATTAAAAAAAGCCCTCAATGACATAGGTGTAATGGGAATGACTGTGTCAAATGTTATGGGATGCGGGGTTCAAAAGGGAATGACAGAAAATTACAGGGGCGTATTTTATACGCCCGAGCTTCTTCCGAAGATAAAGGTGGAGACGGTTGTATGCGAAGTTCCCATCGACCTGGTTGTGGAAACGGCAAAGGATGTTTTGCGCACTGGGAGTGCGGGAGACGGCAAAATATTTATATATGAAATAGGCAATGTCATAAGAATAAGAAACGGCGACGAAGGAAAAGCCGCGCTAAACAACGAGATATAACACTTTGAATAATATAAAAGGAGTGGTAGGGAATGTGTGAAAAAGAGAGACTTATTGAAATGGCAAGGGATATGGAAGTGGAGTTCATACATCTTCAGTTCACGGACATTATGGGAGTGATGAAGAACATATCAATAACGATAGATCAGCTGGACAAGGCTCTAAATAACGAAATAATGTTTGACGGTTCATCCATAGACGGTTTTGTAAGGATAGAGGAGTCGGACATGTATTTGAGGCCGGATTTGTCCACGTTTGTGGTTCTTCCGTGGAGCAGCTATCCAAAGGAGGCAAGGCTTATATGTGATGTGTACATGGCGGACGGTACGCCTTTTTATGGCTGTCCGAGGAACATACTAAAAAGTGCTCTCAAGGAAGCGGCAGACATGGGATACATATTGAACGTAGGCCCTGAATGCGAGTTTTTCCTGTTCCATACTGATGAAAAGGGACAGCCTTCGGTTGAAACACATGACAATGCGGGGTATTTCGATTTGGCACCTGTGGACCTTGGAGGAGATGCAAGAAAGGACATGACAATGGTTCTGAAGCAGATGGGATTTGAAATAGAGGCGTCGCACCACGAGGTTGCACCGGGACAGCATGAGATAGACTTCAAGTATGAGGATGCGCTGACTACTGCGGACCGAATAATGACATTCAAAATGGCTGTAAGGATTATCGCTCAAAGGCACGGCCTTCATGCTACATTCATGCCCAAGCCGAAATTCGGAATAAGCGGTTCGGGAATGCACATTAACATGTCGCTTCAGACATTTGACGGAGAAAATGCTTTTTATGACGAAAAAGATGATATGAAGCTTTCAAAAGTTGCATATCATTTTCTGGGCGGAGTGATTGAGCATGCGAAAGGGTTCACGGCGCTTACAAACCCGACTGTAAACTCATATAAAAGGCTTGTTCCCGGATATGAGGCACCCATACAGATAGCTTGGTCTGCAAGCAACAGAAGCCCCCTGATAAGAATACCGTCTAAAAAGGGAAGTTCAACAAGGATAGAGCTTAGAAGCCCGGATCCGTCGGCAAACCCGTATCTGGCTCTTGCGGCCGTATTGAAGGCTGGAATTGACGGAATCAAATCTGAAACGGAGCCTCCAGAACCAGTAAGCAGCAACGTGTATAAAATGGATAAATATGAAATAAAGGCAAGGGGCATTGAAAATCTTCCGTCGAACCTGAGCGAAGCAGTCAAAGAGCTGATGAATGACAGTGTTGTTCAGGAAGCTCTTGGAAAGCACGCAACTCAAAAATTTGTGGATGCCGCCATGTACGAGTGGAGCGAATATTCAAAACACGTATCCGAATGGGAAATGGACAGATATCTGAGAAAGTTTTAAATACTTGGAGACAGTAAAGCATAATGAATATTAGAATTTGCTTTACTGTTTATGCATTTTAATAAAGGCGAATATTTGGAGTGGTTTTATGGAAAGATATAGCATTTTGGTGGCTGACAGTTCGGCTTCATCGAGGGGAAAAATTTGTAATATGTTGAGGAAGAAGGGATATAGAACATTCCAGGCTTCCGAAGGATCTGAGGCCATAAGGATGGCCAGGAGCATAAGGCCGACTCTTGTAATAATGGACATGAAACTTTGGGGCATAAACCCATACTCGTCGGCACGGGTAATAGAGCAGGACAAGCTGTCTACCGTCGTATTCATGACCGACAACATAAGCGGAGCATTTTATGAAAAGCTCAGGTATATGAACATATTTGCCTATATAATGAAGCCCGTAAACCCGCAGGCCCTGTATAACACCGTGGAGTTTTCAATAATGAACACGGGCAAAATAATATTGCTGGCTAAAAAGGTGGAAAAGCTTGAAAGTACGATTGAGGGAAGGAAAAGGGTCGACAGGGCCAAGGGAATTCTGATGGACAGATTAAGGCTGTCGGAAAATGAAGCCTATGGCATTTTGAGGAGAAAAAGCATGGACAGGTGCATATCGATTGAAAAAATGGCTGAAATAATAATAAACAAACATAAGGAAGACGGAAAAAAATAATGTTTTCCATCTTCCTTATTGTGAAATTTCGTTGCTTCTGGTGTATGCATTGTCATTGTTTTTGAATGGCGGGCAGTCAGAATTTTTGTCCACAAGCAGGTTGTAGCCAAGTCCAGCAAGCACTAAAATTCCGCCTATTATCTTGCCGGGTGAAAGCTCGCCAATAGTAAGATAGTCTATAAATATGCCAGTAAACAACTGGCCTATAAAGACAAGCAGGGTCAGGTAGAATGCGGATATTTTAGGGGTGATGTAGTTTGAAAGCGCAATCACTATGACTCCTAAAAGCCCTCCCCAAAATGCCCACGGGGGTATCGTCTTCATTTTGGAGATTGGGACTGCAAGCTTTTGGCTGCCTGCAAACAGGAAAATGTATGAAAATATAAGCCCCGTAATGAAATTGAAAAAAGTGCCCTGAAAAACTCCTATTTTCTCAGCAAGGTTGGAATTTATTATCCTTGAGACGACAATTGAAACGCCTCCTAAAATAGAGATCATTATATAGATATATAACATGGTCATCCCTCCATTAATAAACTGCCATTACAACTATTCCAAGTGATATTAGCACGAGCCCGATGTATTTTTTACTGTTGAACTTCACGGTATCCATTCCTAAAAGGCCAAAATGGTCTATTACAATTGACGTTATGGACTGTCCAAGCAGGCCGAGCGCAAGTGTAAGTGACACACCCAAATGAGTGAAGCTTAAATTGCAGAAAAGAACTGTGAAAACGCCAACGGCTCCCGCGCTGTACATATAAAAGGGGATTCCCTTTTGAATGCGGATTTTGAGCTTGCGAATAAGGAGCACTACTATTATTGAAAAGAGCCCCACACTGTGAATCACTATGCTCGATTCGTAGTTTCCAAGTGCATTTGACAGTGTTCCGTTTATAAGTATCATCAATGATATCAAAGATCCTATAAATGTTGAAATCAAAATATTCATAATACAAGCCTCCTTAAAAAGAGTCAACACTCAATTCTAAAATAACATGTAGAAGTTGAAAATGGTTATGACATATGTCATACTGAGAGTGAATAATTTATATGGGGTTGAAAATCAGAATTATGATGAAAATAAGTGATTTAAATAAAATGGAAAAATACATTTTAAAATATGGAATAGATGAGATTTTTTCAAATGACATGAGGCCTTTTATGGAGCTTTTTTTGTTTGAAAAAGGCGAGTATATTTGCAGGGACGGTGAAAATATAGATTATCTTCTTTTTCTTGTAGAAGGGAAAGCGAAGGTGTATGTGACATTGAGCAATGGAAAGTCTCTTTTACTTTATTTTTACAAGGGGTTCAAGGTCATAGGGGATATGGAGATGATCAATATGCAAAGTATATCTGTGAATTTGCAGGCGATAGAGGATACCTACTGCATAGGAATTTCAATTGAAAATGTTAGGAAATATCTTCTGGAAGATGCAAAATTCTTGAGGTTTGTGTGCGTTTCATTAGGTGAAAAACTGAGCAGTTGTTCGAAAAACAGTTCCATAAACCTCCTTTACCCGCTTGAAAACAGGCTTGCAAGCTATATAATAGCCACCGAGGAAATAATGGACTGTGAAGGCAGGAAAATGCTTGTATTCAATGAAAATCTTACTGAAATAGCGGAACTTCTGGGCACGAGCTACAGGCATCTTTTGAGGACATTAAGCGCACTTTGCAAAAAGGGGTTGCTTAAAAAAAACGACGGCTATTTTGAAGTGGTTGATGAAGAAAATCTCAAAAAGCTTGCCGCGGATCTTTATAAATAGTCTTTGTCGAATAAAACTTGTGAAAAATGCAAATGTTAAATATAGATATTATGAACTGCACCTGCTGTTACAGCAGGTGTTTTGTATTTGGGTATAAAATAGATATGGTGGAGGGATTGTAAAACTTGTAGGAATTTTGATATTAAAGTAAAATGTAAACATATTAACAAATATGAGAATTATTTGAATGAAGTTTTTTAAGTGAATTATACAGGTTGCTTGTATCCGGGCTTATAAATACCATCCAAAGGAAGGTGAAAATATGTTTATGATCGGGTCTACTGCAATGGGAATTATAAACAATATGAACCGCATTCAAAGAAGGCTGAATAAATGTTCACTCATGTTGGCAACTGGACAGAGGATAAACAGTGCGGCTGACGATCCGGCTGGATTTGCTATTTCAGAGAGAATGAGGGCGCAAATAAGGGGGCTTAGCCAGGCTCAAAGAAATGCACAGGATGGAATATCGCTCATCCAAACTGCCGAAGGCGGCATGAATGAAATTCACAGCATGCTCCAGAGGATGAGAGAGATTTCTGTCCAGGCTTCAAATGGAACATACACGGATGACGACAGGCAAAAGCTGAACTATGAGTTCAATGAGCTCAAAGAGGCTTTAGGCCAGATTGCCAAAGGGTCCAATTTCAACACGATACCACTGCTTGACGGATCTAAGGAATCGAAGGGCATAAAACTTCAAGTCGGCGCAAATGCAGGGCAGACAGTAGAGGTCAAAATAGGCAGCTGTTCGCCCGAAAGCCTTGGAATTTTGGATGTTGAAATCGGTACGCGGGAGGACTCACAAAAAGCAATATCGAAAATGGAAAATGCAATTAGCAAGGTGTCATTAAACAGGTCGAGTATAGGAGCCATGCAAAACAGGCTTGAGCATACCATAAACTATCTGGAAAATGCAGAGTATAATCTTACCGCGGCAGAAAGCCGAATCAGGGATGCGGACATGGCGAAGACTATAATGGAATACACAAAAAACCAGATACAGCTGCAGGTGGCGCAGGCAATATTGGCCCAGAGCATGCAAATGGAAAGGGATCAGATAAGAATGCTCCTTGAAAGTCTGGGATAGTGCAAAATGGAGACACAAATGGGTGGGGCAGATACTCAAAACACGTATCCAAATAGGAGCTGGACAGATATCTGAGAAAATTCTAGGCAAGCGGTATCAACCACTTGAATTTATGGTATATTATTAAATAAGGAAATTTTGAAATTGCCAAATGGCAGTTGATTTCAAAACAAGAGCGGGTGGATTACACCTGCTTTTATATTGTAAAATAGCATGTGAATAATTATTATGGAGAGGTAGATATGATAAAAAGAGCGATAGTTATAATTATGGATAGCGTGGGTGTTGGCGCGCTGCCGGACAGTGAAAAATACGGTGATATGGGCGTGAACACGCTGAACAATATTGCAAAAAACCATGAAGTTTTTAAAATACCGAACTTGAAAAAGCTTGGAATGGGCAATGTCGTGGGAACGGATGCGGTTGGAAGCATTGAATCTGCCATAGGAGTCTATGCGAGAATGGCGGAAGTTTCAAGCGGCAAAGATACTACAATAGGACACTGGGAGCTTATGGGCATTCACACATTCGAGCCTTTCAACACATATCCGCAAGGATTCCCGAAAGAGGTGACAAATGCATTTGAAGAGGCCGTTGGAAGAAAAATACTTTGCAACAAGCCGGCTTCAGGGACTGCGGTTATAGAGGAGCTTGGCGAGGAGCATATGAAGACTGGAAAGCCAATAGTGTATACGTCTGCAGACAGCGTGTTCCAAATAGCTGCGCACGAAGACGTCATACCTCTCGAAGAGCTGTATTCTATGTGCGAAGCTGCCAGAAAAATATGCACAGGAAAGCATTCGGTGGCCAGAGTGATTGCAAGGCCCTTTACAGGACAGCCGGGAAGCTTTGAAAGGACTTCAAACAGGAGGGACTATTCAGTGAGCCCGCCTTCAGATACGCTTTTGGACGATATAAAGTCGGCCGGAAGGGACGTAATAGCCGTAGGAAAAATTGTAGACATATTCAACGGCCAGGGAATAACAGAGGACATCCATACAAAGAGCAACATGGATGGGGTGGATCAGACCATAAGGTATATGAAATCTCAAAATGAGGGAATAATAATGACAAACCTTGTCGACTTTGACGCGAAGTATGGACACAGAAGAAATGTGGAAGGATATGCAAAGGCGCTTGAAGAGTTTGATGAGAGAATACCTGAAATTTTGGATTGCATGAACGACGACGATGTAATATTCTTTACGGCAGACCACGGAAACGATCCGACCTATAAAGGGACAGACCATACGAGGGAATATGTTCCGCTTCTTGTATATGGTAAAAACATAAAGCCTAATGTGGACATGGGAACCAGAAAAAGTTTTGCCGACATGGCTGCAACCATTGGAGATATGCTTGGAATAAATTATAGCGGCAAGGGAGAGAGTTTCTACAGCGACATAAAAAAATAAATGATTATAAAAGCAAAACAGGTGTTGTAAATATTACGATTGGAAATGCATATATTTAAGATAGGGCCTTCATCACAGGGCTCTTTTTATTGTTCAAATATATATTGATGTCAAATTATTTATTAACAAACTCTTAAAAATAAGTTGTTTTCTGAAAACATGAATTCCCCCCATGCCTATGGGTATAAAAATATTTGTAAAAAGGTTGTAAAGAAAGGGCGTAATTTACATTTTGATTAAAAAATGCATAATGGTTTGGAGTTGTTTTGGGGAACTGAAATGGAGGGGAGCGTATTGAAGAGTATAAAGGGTAGAATGGTGAGTATTTTTATAATTATAGTTCTGGTGCCCGTATCACTGCTTGGATTTTTATCTTATTTCAAGTCGAAAGAGATACTGGAAGAAGAGTTAAAGACAAACAATCTTATAATGCTTGAGGAGGCTAACAGGCTCTATTTGGAGAGTTTCTTGGACGAAATGGAAAACAATGCCCAAGTGCTGGCGGGAAAAGTCGACATTGACAGGGTGTTTTCAGATCCCGAATACAGTGATCAGATATTTAATGAGTGGCAGATATACAGAGATATAAATCCTCATGTGGAATATATTTATGTTGGAAATCAAAGCGACAAGCTTTTTTGCAATCCAAGGTTTGATGCGCCGGAGGGTTTTACATGCACGGACAGGCCGTGGTATATAAGCGGGATTGGCAGTCCCGACAAGGCTGCTTGGACAAGGGCTTACAACGAAGTGTCCACGGACAACGCAAGGATTTCTGTTGCAAAGGCGGTAAAAGACAGTACCGGGAAAAAAGCAGGTGTGTTTTCTATGGACATAAGCTTGAATGTGCTTGCAGACGTTGTAAATAAACTTGACCTTGGAGAAAATGCACAAGTTTTTGTAATGGGCGATAAGGGAACTGTACTTACACATACAAACAAGGAAAAGATAAATGAGGATTTCAGCGGCAACGAGTGGGTGAAAAGCATACTTGAAAGTGATAAGGGTGTGTACCTTCAAAAAGTTGAGGATTCAATCTTTTATGTGCCGTATGTGACAGTAAAGAACACTGGGTGGAAACTGGTGGCGCTAATACCAAGACAGAATTTGGCGGCAAAGGTTTCTCCAATTAGGAACCTGACACTATTGGTGGGAATTATAAGTCTTATGATTTCTATAGTGATGGGAATGGTGATTTCTGACAGGAACTTCACAAAACCAATAGTATTTTTAAGGGACATTTCAAGGAACATAGCGAATGGAAACCTGATTATAAAAATGAATGAAAAGTATGCAGGCAGAAAAGATGAGATAGGTGATTTGGCAAGAGCAATTGGAATGATAAAGGACAATTTAAAGAATATAGTGGGACAGATGTCGGAGACTTCGCAGAACTTGGCATCTTCATCTGAACAGCTTACGGCAACAAGCCAGCAGTCGGCGGTTTCGGCAGATGAAGTCAGCCGGACTATAGAGGAAATTTCAATTGGTGCAACAGAGCAGGCGAGAGATACTGAAGATGCTGTCGGCAATGTAACAAAGCTGGGAGATCTAATAGAGGACAACCAAAACAAGCTTGAGGAATTGAACCAGTCGGCAGACGAGGTCATAGTGCTTAAAGACGAAGGCATTAAGAACATACAGGATCTAGTTAAAAAGACACACATGAACCAGGAGGCATCAAGAGAAATAAATGATGTAATACTCAATGCGAATGAAAGTGCGGCTAAGATATACAATGCCAGCCGGATGATTAAAAATATTGCAGACCAGACTAATCTTCTGGCACTGAATGCGGCCATTGAAGCTGCTAGAGCGGGAGATGCGGGAATGGGGTTTGCAGTCGTGGCTGATGAAATTAGAAAGCTGGCTGAAGAGTCAGACCAGTTTACGGAAGAAATATCAAATATTATAGATGACTTGAAAAATAAGACTGAAAACGCAGTCAGCACAATGGATGAAATGTCAAAACTTGTTGACGAGCAGAGCCATAGCGTTGAAAGTACCCAGATGAAGTTTGAAGGCATTGCGAGAGCCATAGAGCAGACTAAAAATGCAGTGGATGTGCTCAATGAGTCAGGCAGGCTGATGGAAAACAAAAAGGATAATATCATAGGCATAATTGAAAGACTTTCTGCCATATCGGAAGAAAACGCCGCTGCAACCGAGGAAACGGCCGCGTCTGTTGAAGAGCAGACAGCAGCGATGGATCAAATAGCTGGTGCAAGCGAAGATCTGGCGAAACTGGCGGGAGAGATGAACAATGCCATAGCAATGTTTGAATATTAGGCTTGTCCCAAAGAGACATTGTTCAAAATACATGCAATTGCCAAATGAACGGTTCACATGACAAGGCCTGTCTAGTATAATTAATTTAGACAAAATCAATGCATTAAAATGATTGGTTGAAGTATCTGCGGTGGCGGAAAATAAAGATATATAGAAAGCTTTTGAGGTGATATTATTTCAGTGATTTGTAAAATATGCGGGGGCAATACCCGAATGATTAAAGACGAGCAGTTTGACATATCGTACTACTATTGCAAAACTTGCGAATTCATGCAAATGGACGATTCCAAGAGGGTGCCTTTCGACAAGGAAAGAGAGGTTTATGACCGGCATGAAAATTCTATAGAGTGTGAAGGTTATGTAAATATGTTTCAAAACTTCATAAACAGCGCAGTAATTCCATTCAAGAGCAGCGGACTGGCGCTTGATTTTGGAAGCGGGCCAGAACCGGTTTTGACACAGATTATAAAAAGGGACTATGAATTCGATATAGACAATTATGATTTGCACTTTCAACCGGAAAAGGTATATGAGGGCAAAAAATATGATGTCATAGTGTCTACGGAGGTAGTGGAGCACCTGCCGGATCCTATGGAGGTATTCAGGCTTTTCCACGATTTGCTTGAAGACGGAGGGGTTTTGGCGTTCATGACGCTTTTTCATGAAAATGACGATGATGCATTCCTCAAGTGGTGGTACAGAAGAGACGAGACCCACATATCGTTTTTCACGGTCAAGACGCTTGAGAATATTGCAAAATCAATAGGATTCAAGGTCATATATACCGACGGCAGGAGAATTTGCACGTTCAGGAAACAGGGCAGGTAAAATGCATTTGCAAAGGGACTCGGCAAAAAGCGAGCGGGAGCTTGAATATATTATAATTAAGGCAGTATGGACAGCATGCAAAGGCTATCCATGCTGTTTTTTTATTGCGAATAAAGCGGAGTTTAAAGCTTTTTATGTGGAATTGCTTTAAAGTGGAGAGAAGTTACAGGCGTTAGATTAATGGTATTAGTAAAGCGAATTCGTGGAATATTAACGCTTGACTAAAACCCCGAAAGGGTATAATATTAAGGTGACATATGAACAAGTATTCATGCGTTTTGAAATGTAAATGTCTGGAGGGATTGATTATGGGTGAAAAACATACACATAGCCAAGGATGCAGCTGTCACGGAAATGAGAACAGTGTTGTAGGATTAAAATTAATGAGCCGAAAAGATAAAAAAAGCAGTTTTGGGGAAGATGAGGACGAAAATCAGGAATCACAATGCAGCGGACATGACCACAGCCATGGGGAGCATGACCATGGTGGATGCAGCTGTGATGGCCATGATCATTTTCACGAAGAAGACTGTTGTGGACATGATCGCGAAATTGAGGGAGAAGATTGTGGATGCGATGGAGGATGTTGTGGACATTCCGCATCTGAAGTCAAGCTTGCATCATCTGTGATTTCAGGTTCTAAGGGGTACAAGGTAAAGGAATTCTTAATAAATGGGCTTCATTGCGCTTCGTGTGCTGCTAAAATAGAGGGCAAGGTGGCTGATTTAAGCATTATAAAGGGTTCGGTCATGAATTTTGCAACATCCACACTTACAATAGAGGTAATAGAAGATAATGCAGATACAATAATTGATGAGGTCCAGAAGATAGCCGACCAGGTGGAGCCGGGGGCAATAGTTGAAGACAAGAGTAAACTGGCTGAAAAAAATGCAGATAAAGAGGAAAAAAAGAAGCATATGCACAGGTCAAGACTCCGTAGAATAGGCTTGGGAATCGCTGTATTTTTGAGCGCGCTGTATTTAAAGGAAGAGCCTTTTGGCGTATTCCTGTTCATCATCAGCTATTTTGCAATAGGAAAGGACATAATTGTAAAGTCGGTGAGGAACATACTGCGAGGAGAACTTTTCGACGAAAATTTCCTAATGGCCATAGCCACATTGGCCGCATTTGGAATAGGGGAATATCCTGAAGCTATAATGGTAGTGCTGCTTTATGAAATAGGAGAGTATTTCCAGGGGAGGGCTGTTGAATCTTCGAGAAAATCGATATCAGAGCTTATGGACATAAGGCCCGAGTATGCAAACCTCAAAATAGGTGACGATTTTAAAAGGGTTTCTCCAGCTGAAGTGAGTATTGGAGACTTAATAGTTGTAAAGCCGGGAGAGAAAGTGCCTCTTGACGGGAAGATAGTAGAAGGATCGTCTTCGGTGGATACGGCGGCTCTTACTGGGGAATCGGCGCTCAGGGACGTTTCTGAGGGAGACGAAATAACAAGCGGATTCATAAACATAAACGGAGTACTTAGCATAGAGGTGACAAAGAGCTTCAATGAGTCTGCTGTATCGAAGATACTACACCTCGTTGAAAACGCAAGCAGTAAAAAGGCTGAAACGGAAAAGAGGATAACCAAGTTTGCAAAATACTATACACCTGTTGTAGTGGTGGCGGCTGTAATGACCGCTCTGATTCCGCCGATTCTAATGGATGGGCAAAGCTTCGGAACGTGGATTTACAAGGCCGCGATATTCCTTGTAATATCGTGTCCATGCGCACTCGTGATATCAGTGCCTATGGGATATTTTGCAGGGCTTGGAGCTTCATCTAAAAATGGAATACTTGTAAAGGGCGGCAACTATCTTGAAGCGCTTACCCAGATAGACACCGTGGTTTTCGACAAGACGGGAACGCTTACAAAGGGAAGTTTCAAGGTATATGATATAAAGGGTGCTGATGGAATATCAGACAATGTCCTCTTAAGATATACAGCTTTTGCCGAAAGCTTTTCAAACCATCCGATAGCACTTTCCATAACACAAGAATATGACGGGCGCATAGACAAAAAGCTTGTGAAAAACTACATGGACATTGCAGGAAAAGGCGTAATGGCGCATGTAGATGAAGTTCAAGTGGCAAGCGGAAACAAAAAACTAATGGACCAACTTGGAATAAAATGCAAGGATGTGGAAGAGGTTGGAACCGTAATATATACCGCACTGGACGGAAAATATGCAGGATATATTGTAATAAAAGACGAAGTTAAGAGGGACTCAAAAGAAGCCATAAAAAGACTCAAGCACGCAGGAATAGAAAAAGTGGCAATGCTAACAGGGGACAAAAAGGAAGTTGCAGATATTGTCGGAAAAGATATTGGAATAGACAGGGTTTACTCAGAGCTTCTTCCTCAGGACAAGGTTGAAAAGGTGGAAGAGCTTTACAGGGAAAAAATAAAGGGTCTTGCATTTGTCGGAGACGGTATAAATGATGCTCCGGTTCTTGCAAGGGCCAATGTCGGCGTGGCCATGGGAGGCGTCGGCTCGGACGCGGCCATAGAGGCGGCGGACGTGGTGATAATGAACGACGAGCCTTCAAAGCTTGCCAAGGCGATAGAAATAGCAAAAAGGACAAAGGGCATAGTCAACATGAACATAGGAATGTCTGTGGGCATAAAGGGGCTTGTTTTCATACTGGCGTTCATGAACCTTGGAAGCATGTGGCTTGCGATATTCGCAGATGTCGGAGTTTCCATAATAGCAGTAATGAACTCAATGAGAATACTAAAAAAATAAATTGAACACGCAAAAGTGAAATCTAGTTTTTAATAAAATAGACACTTTCCTGGTGTAGGCCAACTTTCTCAAAATCCGTCTGCACCCGCGAAGTGTCTATTTTTTATGAAGTCAAGTCGAGCGCATTTTTGTAGGAATAAAAAATTTTACCGTAACTCAATATGTAGTATAATATGTGAATAAAGATCTGAAATTATAAAATAATGGGTAAACTTTTTCGAAATGTTTACAAGAGGAACTGTCTGAGAGGTGTACAATGTCAAAGATATTCATAGTTGAGGATGACGACAAGATAAGGAAAGAGCTGGCTGTATTTCTTGAAAGATATGGCTATGAATGCAGTTTTAGCGACGATTTTAAAAACATAATAGACATAGTGCTGGATGAAAGCCCGGACCTGATGCTCCTGGATATAAACCTGCCCTATTTTGACGGGTACCATATATGCAGGGAGATTAGGAAGGTCTCGAATATCCCGATAATAGTAGTTACAAGCAGGGATACCGACATGGACGAGCTTATGAGCATAAACCTGGGGGCTGACGATTTTGTGGCAAAGCCATACAATTCGCAGATACTTCTTGCGAGGATAAATTCAGTGCTTGCCAGGTGCAGCTCAAGGGCGGACTCGCAAAAAATTGAGCACGAGGGTGTGCTTCTTGACATGTCAAGAAGCACTGTGAGTTTTGAAGGCAGGGAGCAGGAGCTCACAAAAAACGAGCTTAGGATACTCCATGTGCTTGTAAAAAACAGCGGAAGCATTGTGTCGAGAAACGATATAATGGACGAGCTTTGGCAAAGCGACCAGTTTGTGGATGACAACACTCTTACTGTAAATATATCTAGGCTCAGGGAAAAGCTAAAGGCAATGGGCGTGGACGGTTTTATAAAGACTAAAAGAGGTCAGGGGTACATAGTAATATGAAAGTCATGGATTATTTGAAGGACAAGGCTTTTTTTACAGTGATTATGCTTTTTACAGTGATTTTTGAATCAGCAGTGCTTTTGGCTTTTGATGTCAATACATATCTGGTGTCGATACTCTTTTCACTGCATGTCATGGGCATGTGCAGTGCGCTGGCATATGAGTATATGAAAAAACGCCGTTTTTACAGCAATGTCGTTGAACGAGCCGAGGCCCTTGACAAGAAGCATCTCCTCTCCGAGATGATATTCAGGCCCACTTTCATGGAGGGCGAGATATTTTATGATGCGCTGCAGATGGCAAACAAGTCCATGAATGATGAGATATCAAGCTATAAGATATTGTCGGAGGAATACAAGGAGTACATAGAGACTTGGGTGCATGAGGTGAAAACGCCTATATCTTCGAGCCGTCTCATAATTGAAAACAACAAAAGCGATGTTACTCTCAGCCTGCTTGAGGAGATTGAGCGTATAGACGGGTTTGTGGAACAGGCGCTATACTATTCGAAGATAAGCAACATGGAAAACGACTATATAATAAAAAGAGTATGTCTTGAGCAGATGGTAAATGACTCGATAAGGAGGCATTCAAAGCTTCTCATTGAAAACAGGGCTGGAATTTCAAGGGAGGGACTGGCTGGCGCATATGTATATGCAGATACAAAATGGATAAGGTTTGTACTCGGGCAGATTATAGAAAACGCTGTGAAATACAAAAACGAGAATCTTAAAATCAGCTTTAGCGCAAGAAATAAAGAGGGAGGCGAGGTACTTTCCATAAGGGACAACGGAATAGGCATACCCCAAAAGGACATCGGCAAGGTGTTTGACAAGGGTTTTACGGGAGAAAACGGCAGGATATCGAGAAAGTCGACAGGAATAGGCCTGTATCTTTGCAGTACGCTGTGCAGTAAGATGGGCCTTAAAATATACATAGAGTCGATGGTAGGAGAGGGAACCACGGTAAACATATACTTTCCGCAAAATAGAATGATACATTTTGAAGAATCGTAATTATACGATTCTTTTTTCTATAAAAATGATTTCAACCTTTCAAAACCGTAAGAAAGTGTAAGGCAAATCGATGTGAAAGTGAAAGCACAGGATATATAATGGAATTATAGGAAGTGTAAAAATTACGGGAGTAAAGAGAGGGTTTATAATGGGAAATCTGCTTAATGTTGAAAACATTGAAAAATACTACGGCAGCAGGAAGTATGTCACAAAGGCGCTGGGTGGAGTCAGCTTTTCGGTTGACTCTGGGGAATACGTGGCCATAATGGGAGCCAGCGGAAGCGGGAAGACTACGCTTTTAAACTGCATATCGACAATAGACAGCGTCACTTCAGGGGGAATATATATAGACGGAGACGAGATAACAAATCTTAAGGGCAAAAGGCTTTCTCGGTTCAGGAGGGAGCAGCTGGGCTTCATATTCCAGGACTACAACCTTTTGGATACGCTTACTGCATATGAGAATATCGCAATAGCGCTCACTATAATGAAGCATCCAGCAAGAGAGATAGACGGCAGGATAAGGGAAATGTCAAGAAAGCTGCACATAGAGGATGTGCTTGAAAAATACCCTTATCAGATGTCGGGAGGTCAAAAGCAAAGAGTGGCGTCGGCAAGGGCTATGATAACAAACCCGAAGATAATATTTGCAGACGAACCGACCGGTGCCCTTGATTCAAAGTCATCAAAAGTGCTTCTTGAAAGCTTTGGAAAGCTAAACACAGATGATGGAGCCACAATTCTAATGGTCACCCACGATGCATTTGCAGCCAGCTATTCGAAGAGGATACTGTTTTTGAAAGACGGGAAAATATTCACGGAACTCATGCGCGGAGAGGATTCCAGAAAGGAATTCTTCGACAGGATAATTGACGTGGTGACTCTTTTAGGGGGCGACAATAATGATGCTTTTTAAACTTGCCGCAGGAAATGTCAAAAAGAGCATAAGGGACTTTGCAATATATTTTATGACGCTTTCCTTTGCGGTATGCATATTCTACATGTTCAATTCAATAGAGGCACAGCAGGAGCTTATGAGCGTCACAATGATAAAGCATGCCGCAATGCAGACACTTTCAAGCACACTGAGTTACATGTCAATATTCGTGTCAGTGGTTTTGGGCCTTCTCATTGTGTATGCGAACAACTTCCTTGTCAGGCGCAGGAAAAAGGAGCTTGGAATATACATGATCCTGGGAATGGAAAAGGGAAAAATATCGCTAATACTCATGATGGAAACTCTTATGATAGGCGTATTTGCGCTTTTCACAGGGCTTGTGGCGGGAATATTCATGTCTCAGCTCATGTCCATATTTACGGCAAAGCTGTTCGAGGCTGACATGACCAGCTTCAAGTTCATATTTTCGCCAAAGGCGGCAGCAAAATCGATTATGTATTTCGGTATCATGTTTGCTGTTGTAATGGCGTTTAATTTTGTGTCAATAGCAAAGTGTACGCTCATAAAACTCTTGTATGCAGACGGTAAAAATGAAGAGTTCAAGACGAGAAGCATAAAGCTTTCCGTGGCACTTTTTATCATATCTATAATAAGCATTGGGTTTTCGTACTATTTCATAATAAAAAACGGAATGATGGATATAAACAGGGACTTCACAATGAGCATAGTGCTTGGAAGTATTGGGACGTTGTTGTTTTTCATGTCCTTTTCAGGCATTGCCCTAAGGCTTTTGCAAAAGAATGAACCTGTTTATTTCAAAGGACTCAACATGTTTGTGATGAGACAGATAGCCAGCAAGATAAATACCGCATACGTGTCCATGAGCGTAATATGCATAATACTTCTTTTCACAATAGGGACATTTTCGAGCGGAATGAGCGTAAATGAAATTGCCACTAAAAAACTGGAGAAAGGGACTGTTTTTGACAACAGCTTCATATACTTTGGACTTGAGAATGGAAACCAGGAAAAAGTGGACATGTATGCCCGATTAAACGAGATGTATGATTTGGAAGGAAAATTTGAAGATTATGAGCAGCATAAGGTGTACAAAGGTGACATGCGTATAGGGGTTATTCTATCACCTGAATACAGGAAAGGCGTTTACAAATGGATGGAAGATGAGGAAATAAGCATAATTGCGCTTTCAGACTACAACAAAGTACTTTCGCTTCAGGGAAAAAAGGGGATAAGCCTTGGAAAAGGCGAATTTGCAGTAAACTGTACGAAAGAAGAAGTCGCAAACTATGCAAAATCCGCCGTAGAAGAAGGCAGGTCAATTTTCGTTGATGGAAGAGAATTAAAGCCTGGATTCGACGTGATCTTTGACGAGAGCATAGTCAATGACGAAGATTTTTTTGTGAAGCCTGTTGCAATTGTAGAGGATGGGATTGTTAAAGGGCTTGACGCTGAGTATGCGGTGATTAACGCAATATACAGCGAATCTGTAGACGAATTTCAGTTTGACGAGGATATGGACGGGCTTATGAGAGAATACGGGGACAAAAGTAAAGCTACGAGTATGCCTTTTGACATAGCTCTTTCAAAAACGAAAATATATATGGAGTCGATATCAGCAAGTACAATAGCGACATTTCTTGCGATATACCTTGGATTTGTGTTTCTTGTGGCATGCGTTGCCATACTTGCGCTTCAGCAACTCTCAGAGGCGACGGACAATAAGAAAAGGTATGACCTCCTGCAAAATATGGGGGCGGAAAAAGGCATGGTCAAAAGAGCTCTTTTCATACAGGTTATAGTATATTTCATGATGCCTCTTTCGCTGGCGATAGTACATTCAATAGTGGGCCTTTCAGTTGCAAACGATGTGATTGCAAGTATAGGCAAGGTAAATGCGGGAAAGAATATTTTCATAACCGCCGGATTTTTCACTGTGATATACGGAGGATATTTTGCAGCTACATATGCAGGATGCAAGAACATAATACTTAGGGATTAAGGAAGATATAATGATTGCTTTTGGAAGGGAGAATATTATATTAAATGCCTGCATGTTGTTTGCAGGCATTTTTGAGTGATATGCAGGCAGGATTATGCCTATATGTTGGAACTGTCGAATTTTATAAGTGGCACAAAAATGAATATCAAGGATTAGTTTGAGTGTCCATTCTTTCCTTTATTCTTTTTTGAACTCTTATCTTCCTTTTTTTTATTTTTTGAAGAAGCTTTATGTTTTTTATGGGAATCTTTACGATATTCCTTGAATGTTTTCTTTACATCTTTTAAAGCATCTTTTCTGTTGATATTCAATTCTTTTATTGTCGAGTTGAATTCACATTTATTGGCAATGTGAATTTTCATAACTTCGTCGAATGATTTTCCAGACCTGTCAGAAAGACACTTTATGATTAAAATCTGCTCTTCATCCACACCTTTGTTTTTTGCATTTTGTAAAATACGCTCATCATTTATTTGTTTGGCTAGAGCACCAGTATTTATTTCCTTTTCAAAAGGCATGTCTGAATTGCTTTTTTTATTTTTTTTATTATCTTCATTGGAAATTGCACTGTAGACTTGATCTATCACTGCTGTTTTATCAACTAAATTTTGCATTTTATCTATTACTTTTTCTTTACTATCATCTGGAAGTTTTTGAACAATATAATTAACAAGCTCTTCTTTTTCCATACTGTGGTTTTTTATAATTTCTACCGCTTTAGAAACATCATCTCCTTGTTCTAGAGATCTATCAATAATAATAAAGACTTCTTCAAGTGCCTCATTGTATGCTTCTAGAGTTTTTCCGCTAAGATACACTTTATTTTTCTCGAGCATTTGCCTGCTTTCCTCTAATCTTTCTTGCGCTATTTCATCCAACAAATTGGCTTTTTCCATGGTATCAAATACTATTAGCAACTGTGCTTTTTCAATTAATCTGTCTATGCTATACAGACTGCTGTCAGGATTAACGTCCAGATTGTTATTCCCTTCGGCTAAAGCGCGTGGTGAAAAAAACATTACAATACAAACAAAAAATAAAATTATTTTCTTTTTCATTGCTATTCTCCTTTTCTATGTAATCAGTTCAACATATAATACGGAAAAGCAGTAATATTTAAGGGCATAAAAACAAGGAAAATAAATCTTTCTGTGCAGGGTTCCAATATAAATAAAAATAATAATATAGACGATTGTCATAGAATGATTCGAATATTCAACCATACGAGCATAATGTATAATATGGCTTGTGGTATCAAGCTTTTTTAATGGAATTGGACTAATGTGGAGGTGTTTGAAATCAGTCTTTATGAAATGGTAAGGGATGTATATCCAATGAGGATTGCATATCCTCAAAACGGGGCTGTTGCGCTTCAGTTTTTTGACTACACAATACAGGAGATATTCGATTCTGCAGACAAGCAGGAGGAAATAGCCAGGCTTATGGACGAGAAATTCGACTTTGGATTTACATACACATTTGACTACGGGACCATATTTGTGGAAAGCCTTGGAATACCGCTTCTCAAGCCGGACTTTGATTTCCATTCCACTCTTGAAAACCCCATAAAGTCTACTGAAAAGCTAAAGGATCTCAAAAAGCTCAATCCCTACTCGGACGGGAATATGCCGGTCTATTTGGAGTCCGTAAGAAGGGTCAAAGAGATAAGCGGCAAGCCGCAGTTTTGCTCGCTTGTGGGACCTCTCACTCTGGCCGCAGAGCTTTGCGGGGTGGTCGATCTTGCAAGGATGACAATAAAGAACAAGGACTTTGTGAAAGCGCTTGTAAGCTACTGCAAGGAGACGGTTATTGAATTTGCAATAGAGCTTCAAAAGGCCGGAGTCGATGTACTTCAAATATCGGAGCCAACTGCGGTGATACTCTCGCCAAAGCTTTTTAGGGATATAGTGCAGCCCGCACTCAAGGAGCTGACGGGAAGCATTGAAATACCTACGGTGCTTCACATATGCGGAAACACCAGCGCTATAATAGATACTATGCTTGATTGCGGATTTGACGGCATAAGCGTTGACCAGATAATGGACATTGAGGAGCTTGCCCAAAATGTGCCGGATGATATAGTGCTGGTAGGAAATATAGATCCGCTTGAAGTCATGGCGAATATGACTCCAGACCAGGTTCGAAGCGAAACGGTTAAAATGCTTAAAAAGATGGATGGACACATAAACTACATTCCGTCTTTTGGGTGTGACCTTGCAATGGACATGCCTATAGAAAATCTAGAAGCTTTCCTTGAGGAAGTAAATAATTATTGGAGGTAGAATATGAAAAAGAGAATTTTCAAGAGTATAGTCAGCATTATGCTTGTAGTTGCAATGGCATTGCCGCTTGCAGCATGCCAGTCTGAAAAGGCAGAGCAGCCGGCGGAGGAGAAGAAGTCCAAAGAGATAACGGCATTGCTTCCGCCTTGGTATGAATTCCCTCAGTCAATGCTTGACGATTTTGAAAGCGAGACTGGAATAAAGGTAAACCTTGAGATAATGGACTGGGATCCTATGACAGACAAGATATTCACAGCAGTTGCGTCTGGACAGGCTCCGGCGGACATAACTGAGTTTTCATGGGACTGGGTTGGAAAATTTGGAAAGGCCGGATGGTACACTCCGCTTAACGAAGGTCTTGGAGAAGAGTTTTTCAAGGACATAACTACTAAGGACATATACAAGTATGACGGGAACTATCTTGCAGTTCCAATATACAACGACTTCAGGGTGAGCTATGTGAACACTGCGGACTACGGGGCTGCAGGTGTTGAAATACCTCAGACTCCTGAGCAGGTATTGGAGTCGGCAAGAATAATAAAACAAAAGGGCGTTGAGGACTTCCCAATAGCAATGCCTCTTTCTGCAAGTGCCGGAGCTACAACTCCATGGTTCCTGCTTACAAAGACTTACGGCGGAGAGTTGTTTGACGAGAACTGGAACCCTACTTTTACTGACAAGAACGCACCGTCGTACAAGGCTATGGAATGGATAGCTGCAGCAGCGAAGGAAGAGCTTATAAACCCTGCTGCGATAAGCCTTCAGGGAACTGACATAGTTGAAAGATTCAAAAAGGGAGAAGGAAGCTTCGACATAGCTGGATGGGCTGGAAACATTTCATCATACAAGAACCCTGAGGAGTCTGATATAGCTGAAAGCGTTGAGGTAGTAAAGGTTCCTTTTGTTGGAAAGAGCAGAAGCTACGGACTTCACGAGGCCATAGGAATACCTAGCGCTTCTGAAAACAAGGAAGAGGCTATGGAGTTCATAAAATACCTAAACAGACCAGATGTGCTTGAGAAGCTGTTCTACGAAATGGGCATATTCCCTAACCACCAGACAACAATAGACAAGGCCATAGCAGACGAAAAGTTGCCTGCGGTATTTGGAGAGGTTATGCCTACTATAGAGCCTTTGTTCACACAAGGAGCGCCTGAGTGGTATGTGCAGTTCGAGGGAGAGGCGGCATCTACAATAAACCAGATAGCAAAGGGAAGTGTCACTGTTGATCAGGGACTGCAAAATCTTGCAGAGTTCTGCACAGAGCTTCAAAAGGATGCAGAGTAAGAAGTACAGGAAAATATCGCCATACCTTATGCTCTCGCCGCTTTTAATATTGCTGGGAGTGGTTGTTGTGATGCCTGCAACTATAAGTCTTGTACAGAGCTTTTACAATATCGATCCGGCAAGGGCTGCAGATGCAGACTTTGTAGGGGCTAAAAACTACTTGAAGCTCATGTCTGACAAGAACGTCATAATCTCGGCCAGGAATACAATTATCTATGTTGGCGTTTGCATAGTGTGCGAGATAATATTCGGATTGATTTTTTCAAGCGGGCTTAAAATGAAGAGCAGATTCAGAGGGATTGTCATTGCGGTGATGATAATCCCTTGGGCGCTGCCCCCCATTGTAAACGGCATAATGTGGAAGTGGATATACGATCCATCCTACGGGCTTTTGAACGATGTGCTTTTGAGGCTGGGGATTATAGAAAAGTACAATGTTTGGTTTTCAAACTCACAAACCGCAAGACTGCTCACTGCATTTGTGCACATATGGAAGATGATACCCATAGTCACACTAGTATTTCTGGACCAGATGCAAAGCATACCGAATGAGCTTTACGAGTCTGCAATGACTGACGGAGCCACAAGGGTGCAAAGGTTTATACACATTACGATACCGCTTATAAAGCCCGCTTTTTTCATAGTGTTTACGCAGGGGCTAATTGCATCGATTCAGCTCTTTGACGAGGTATATGCTCTAAACGGAATGGCGATAGACACCAGGACTGTAATAATGCAGAACTATTTCATAGCATTTCGGAACATGAAGATAAGCTACGGAATGGCACTTGCGGTCATGGTAACTGCCCTGACCGTTGCGGTCACAGGTATTTTCCTAAGAGGCAAAAAGGAGAGCGGATCATATGGAAAAGTTTAAAAACAGGCTTGGAAAAGGGGTTTCTCCCGGACATGCAGCGCTTTATTTTTTTATATTCGTATGGTCTATAGTGCCGATTCTGTGGACTTTCAGAACCAGTATAATATCAAATGACAGCCTGTACGAGATGCCAATAAGGTATTTTGGAGCAAGCTATGAACTTGCGCAATACGAGACCCTTTTTTCAGACATCAAATTCATAAGGGCGTATGGCAACAGCATAATAGAGTCGGTGGCTGCAACGGCCGGCATACTCATAATATCTGCTGTTTCGGGATACACATTTGCAAGGTTCAGATTCAAGGGCAAAAGGGCTTTTCAGATGATAATACTCGTGACACTTGCAATACCTCCGTATGCCATAATGATACCGCTTTACAGGAACATGGCAAAATTAAATATTATTGGAAGCTATTTTTCGCTGATTGCAATATATATCGCGGCATTTTTGCCTTTGGCGGTTTGGATAATGACGAATGCATTCAAGTCCATACCTGTTGAAATTGAGGAGGCGGCCCAAATCGACGGTGCAGGAAAGCTAATGGCTATAATGGTGAGCTTGCCCATGGCCAAGTCTTCCATAATTGCAGTTATAATAATAAGCTTTTTGAGCTGCTTCAGCCAGTTTATATTTCCTATGCTGTTTTCGTCGAATGAGACAATGCCGGTTACCGTACTCATAACGCAGTTTGTGTCAAAGACATCCGTGGACTATTCTCTCATAAGTGCAGCGGGAATACTCACACTGATTCCGCCGGCGGCAATAGCCCTTGTGCTCAACAAATACCTTGTGGGAGGGCTTGCAGACGGAGCTGTTAAATAGATGAGTTGTACTGGATTTTTTAAACACTGTAAAAATTGGAAATTTAAAAGTTCGATAAAACAAAATGCCGACGGTACTGCTTGAAACCCAGCCTATCAAATGGAAAAATTGATAGGCTGGGTTTTGGCAGTATTTTTTATTAAGAGCCCTTTCCATTCGGAATGTATATAACCTTTCAAAACTGTAAGGGAACGTAATGTAAATCGATTTTTAAAGTCGAGTAAAAGTTATAAAATAGCCTTATAGAAAAGATAAAATACTCCATGTGAATATTCAAAACTAGGAGGGCTGTAAAAATGAAAAAAAGCATATGTTCAATGCTATTGGCGGTAATTGTAATAGCAAGTATTTCAGGGTGCACCGCGCTTGTCGAGGGTTCTGAGTACAGTGAGCTTGACAAGCTTCAAGCTGATTTGGGCAAAAAGGCGAAAGAGTATGCAAGATCCGGATTTGGAACGGAAATCAATCTTAAGGATTTTAAAATTTCCATGGGGGAGAAAGTGGCCGAGAATCAGTTCGAGGGGATTAAAAGTATTGAAGGGTTGAAAGAGGTGTATTATACGGGAAATGTGAAGGGTGAGCCTGAGTATGTTATAGATTTTGTGCTGGTATACGACACTGAAAATGAGAAGACTGTTGAATTCGGCATAAAGACAATGGATGATTATGAAACGGTCTACATGGATAGGGCCAAATAAATATTTATAAGGCCTATAAATATGAATTTATATATAGTTTCGACTAGAGTTTATTCTTATGTGAAAATTGAAATATAATTATTTGAGAGGTGAAGGGAATGAAAAGAGGCAAGGAGATAGTGGTGGTTTCACACTGCGTACTTAATTCAAATGCAAAGGTAGAGGGACTGAGCGAGTATTCCGGGGTGCTTTCGGAAGTTGTAGACATTATAGTCCAAAGGGGGGCGGGGATAATCCAGCTTCCATGTCCTGAAATGTTCATATATGGAATAAAAAGATGGGGCCATGTAAAGGAGCAGTTTGACACTCATCATTTCAGGAATCAGTGCAAGGAGCTTATAAATCCAATAGTGCAGCAGCTTGTAAACTACAAGAACAATGGATACGATATAATCGGACTTATAGGAATAGACGGAAGTCCGAGTTGCGGCGTGAACAAGACCTGCTCTGGAGATTGGGGAGGAGAATTCATGGAAAATGGGGGCATGAGCTACAAGGCCATGGAAAAAATTCAAAATTTCAAGTTCGCAGACGGCCCGGGAGTGCTCATGGAAGAAATAAAGGAAGAGTTCCATAAAAACGGTATAGACACTCCATTCATGGCAATAGATGAAATGGATACGGGGAGAAACATTGCCCAGATTAGAGAATTTTTTGAATCGAAATAAATGGAGTAAAAAGTGCATATAGCAAAATGCATGATGAAAATGCTGCCTGAAATCCTGTCTATCAAATTGAAAAGTTGGTATTCAGGGTTTTGGCAGTATTTTTTATGCGGTAAAACAGCTTGGAAATACATCGAATTTGAAAAAATCAACCAATACGCGACAATAATAAATTTTTCTTCAATTGATTTTTTTTGAATTTTGGAATTTCAATTTTTCCATTGCTTGAAAATAAAAGATCTCCTCCAAATCCCATCCCGGCAGGTTAAAGCTGGGTGAAGCATCACAAGTATGAAGTTGGGAGCACAATACTTGTGCATCAAAAGAAGACTGAGGATTTAAAAAAAAGCTTTCAGATGATAATCCAGCCAAATTACCTGCATACATTGTTGCCAATGATATAAAGGGAACTCTGTCTAAACAGGTTCCGCTAAAAAGTCCGTTCATTCTCGCCGAAGATGTCAATTGATATTTGTCCATTATTACCTCCATTTGATAAACATGTCAGAAATTATAGCATCAAATGAAGCTATTGTGAATTTAATTGCATAAATATATAAAAAATCAATAAATTTCTATAAAAGCATAGAATTTATTGATTTAACAAATTAAAGTTATATATGTATAATCATATATGGTATACCAAGGTTTACGAAATAATTATGGAAGGAGGAACAAAGATAGAAAGCATATTTGTAAATGAAAAGATGGATAGATTATATTCCAGTCTTAATATAAATAGAAAAATAGTCGGTGTTAAGTTTTTATTTTCAGAAGATGAATTCGACTCATTCGACGTAGAGCCGGCTAAAAATAGACTATCGTACTGCATGATGGTGAAAATCGCGTCGAGTGGAAAGAGCATAAAGGTCAGAAGCGAGCACTTCAAGTGCAATTCATCTGCAAGGGCATTGGGAATAAAAAAAAGCGATTCCCGTGTCAAATCAGGCAGGGAATACCATTCATATGGCCTGTATGGCAGCCTGGGTACGGCCAAGAAGGTGCAAAGCGAAGTTACATACATAGGGGATTCTATTTATGGGGTGGTGCTTCAGCCTATTGAAATGTTTAAAGCTGAGCCGGATGTGGCAATAATAATATCTAATCCCCACAATATCATGAGGGTTGTACAAGGATATACATACACATATGGAATGGCTGAAAATATAAGATTTGCGGGCAATCAGGGAGTCTGCTCCGAGCTTACCGCAAGGCCGTACGAGAATAACGATATCAATATTTCACTGCTTTGTTCAAACACCAGGTTCTCATGCAAATGGGAAGACGGCGAAATGGGAGTGGGAATGCCTTATATGATATTTCTAAATGTTTTGGAAGGCGTATTAAATACGATCAACCCGACTGAGCCAGATTATAAAAAGGAAGACATAATGAAAAGAGCAGAGGAAAGAAATGTAGACGTCCAAGTTGTAAAGGGTGAGAATTACTATAACTCTTCTATTGGAGTGGCTAAACTAAATGAATAAATTGGAGGATTTTTTTATGAAAAGATTAAATAAGGTATTTATTGCAGTGATGATAGGACTTGTGTCGATGCTTTCAGCGGCGTGCGGAAGTACTCAGGATTCCGCTGAGTCAAAAAAAGACATGTCATGGGAAAATGTTAAAAACAACGGAGAGCTTGTAGTGGCATTTTGCGCACAATATCCGCCTTTCGAATCAAGGAATGAAAACACTGGGGAGTTTGAAGGGTTCGATGTGGACATGGCGAATGCGCTGGGAGATGAACTGGGAGTCAATGTTAAATTTGTAGATGCCGAGTGGCCGTCTCTGCTTGGAGGAGTAATAAAGGGCGACTACGATGTAATAATATCGTGCATGAACAAAAAGGAAGCTTCAAAGGAAAGTGTAAACATGAGTGATACATACTATGATTTCCCATCGAGCATAAACGTGAGAAATGACAATACAGACATCAATTCAGTAGAGGATCTTAAGGGCAAGATAGTAGGAGTTCAAATGGGATCTGGAAGTGAAATAGAGGCGGAGAAAATCGAGGGCATAAAAGAGATAAAAAGATACGACTACACTCCTGCGGCTTTTTCAGACCTGAATGCAGGAAGAATAGATGCTGTTATTGAAGGGTATGCGCGTTCTATAATCCACTGCAAGGAAAGCGGGGAGACAAGAATACTTAAGGAAGCTGTGGCATACTCTGAAAACATAATGGTTTTAAGCCCTGAATCGGATGAGCTTACAGGAAAGCTTAATGAAGCGCTTGCAGCAATAAAGGAAAATGGAAAATATGACGCTGCGCTTGAAAAGTGGCTTACAGTGGAAGAAAACTAGAAGTTGCCCAAAAACAAATATGAATGTTTGTATGTTAAAGATGATGCAATAAAGGGGTTTTTGATATGAATTTTGACATAGTGCTAAAGAATATGCCTTTCATACTTGAGGCGACGCTTGTTACACTCAAAATAACAATGGTATCTTTTGTATTTGCAGTGCTGATAGCATTTATAGTGGGGATTGCAAGATCTTACAATACGCCAATGCCCATAAAGAAATTTCTTGCGGCTTATGTGGAGATATTCAGGGGATCCCCACTTCTTATACAGCTGTTTCTGATATATTATGGACTGCCCAAGGTAAATATAGTAATGGACTGTTTTACAGCTGCAATAATAGGGCTCAGCTTGAACTGCGGGGCGTACATGTCTGAAATAGTAAGGGCTTCAATATTGGCAGTGGACAAGGGGCAGGACGAAGCGGCCTTTTCACTGGGATACAACAGGGTGCAAACCATATTCCACATAATACTGCCGCAGATGTTTCGAGTTTCGATTCCGAACCTTGTAAACTGCTTTTCAGCGCTACTGAAGGACAGTTCGCTGGTTTCGGTAATATCAATTACAGAGCTCACAAGAATAGGACAGCTAATATACAGCAGGACAGCCAGGCCGTTTGAAATATATACCACATTAGCCCTGTTTTATTTTGTAATGACAT
This sequence comes from uncultured Peptoclostridium sp., assembly GCA_965368085.1. Lineage (GTDB taxonomy): Bacteria > Bacillota > Clostridia > Peptostreptococcales > Peptostreptococcaceae > Peptoclostridium. The sequence goes on from CBDULP010000013.1 coordinate 45,798, forward strand.
ATGTGGTCTCGCTTATGTCGAAATCCATGGAAAAAAGGTTTAATGCGATATACTAGCATAAGGGGAATTTAAAAATGAATAACACAATAATAAGAATGGAAAATATACACAAGGCTTTTGGTGAAACACAGGTATTGAAGGGAGTTTCAATGTCTGTAAAGCGTGGAGAGATAGTTTCCATAATAGGACCGAGCGGTTCGGGAAAAAGTACTTTGCTAAGATGCATAAACCAGCTTGAAGAAATCAGTTTGGGTGAGATTTATGTGAATGAGTGTCCAATGCATGTAAAGTCGAAAAGCCAAAATGAAATGAGAAAGAAAATAGGGATGGTATTTCAAAACTTCAACTTGTTTCCACACTACAAAGTCATAGAAAACATCTCAAAGCCGCTGAATGTAGTTAAAAAGCTAGGTAAAGACAAGGCATATGAAATAGCAGTGGAGATATTAAAAAAAGTAAAGCTTGAAGACAAGATGGATGAATATCCTGCACAGCTTTCAGGCGGGCAAAAGCAAAGGGTTGGAATAGCGCGAACTATTGCAATGGGTTCTGAAATTATTTTGTTTGATGAACCGACATCTGCTCTTGATCCTGAAATTGCGGCAGAAGTGCTGAGCACAATAAAAAGCCTTGCGGATGAAGGATTTACCATGGTAATAGTGACCCACCAGATAAATTTTGCAAGTGAAATATCGGACAGGATAATTTTCATAGATGAAGGCAAGATATGCGAGCAGGGAGCACCTGAGGAGATAATACTCAATCCGAAAAATGAAAGGACAAAAAGGTTCTTGAACGCAATAAAGGGAATTGTATAAACTAAACATGGATTATGTAAATACTGCTAAAAGCTCTGTCTATCAAATTGAAAAGTTGGTATTCAGGGTTTTGGCAGTATTTTTTATATTGTAAAAACAGTTTGGACATACATCATATTGGGAAAAAATTTAATAGCGCTAAAAATGCAACTATATTAGGGGAGTTGGCTTTAAAACTTAAACTTCACAGTAAAGCATGCTGTTAAAATATATTTTTCGGGGGGATGACCATGAAAATAGCGGTTATACACGGGTATTTACTAAATGGGACAGGGAGCAACCTTTATGTGCAAAACCTTTGCAGGCAGTTTTGTGAGGCTGGTCACGACGTAACGCTGTTTTGCCAGGACATTGAGCTTGAGCGGTACGACTTCATAGAATCGGCGTATGAATTTGACGAGGATAATGAGAATATGAAAATTTTCCATGAAAAGGCCACTCCGCTTGCGGGGAAATGCAGATGTTTTGTCCCGAACATAGGAAAGCAGCTTCCTGTTTATGTGAAAGACGTGTACGACAGGTTTGAAGCGGTCGAGATCACAAATGCCTCTAGGCATGATATGGAAAGATATATAAGTGCAAATGAAAAGGCTCTGAGAGCGTGCTTTATGGATGAAAAGCCGGACGTGGCCATAAGCAACCATATTGTAATGCAGCCGGTATACACAAGCAGGGCCCTCAAAGGGATTGAAGACACTATAAAACTTACAGTAGCTCACGGGAGCTCGTTCAACTTTTCGGTGAGAAAAAGCAACATGGCACTGAACTATGCGCTTGAAGGGATCAATGCGGCGGACGGGCTTGTATTTTTGACGGATTACTCAAAAGCGGAATTCGAAGACTATTTTGATGAGATCGCTAATATCAGGGCACGAAAAATGCTAATCCCGGCAGGCGTGGATATTGAAGGTTTTTTCCCATTGAAACATGGAGAGAGCAAGAGTGAGCGTATAAAAAGGCTCATGGAAAGCATTGAATCCGAAAAAAGTTTGTTTAAAGACAACATGGAGTCTGGGGCAAACAACGAGTTTGAAGACCTTATAAAAAATTCCACGGGAGAGGAGCTGTCAGAGAAAAAGGCACAGCTCATGGCCAAGGGTGATGGAAAATCAATTGATCCAGACATAATGGAAAAACTCAACAGAATAGACTGGGAAAGAGAAAACATACTGCTTTACTATGGAAAATACCTTTGGACAAAGGGCATACACAATATAATCCTATCGCTTCCGATAATACTGAGAGAAAACCCGAATACGAGACTTGTACTTGTGGGATTTGGAACGTCAAGGGGATATCTGGAGACGCTTGTAAATGCTATGGACATAGGCGATATAGAAAAGTTGAAATATCTTTTGAAATACCCGGAGCAGTTCCAAAGCCACGTTGAAAGGGGAACAGAGAAGTATTCAAAATGGGTCCTAGATATCTTGAAAGATGGTGAAATGGCTAGAGATTATATAGAAATGGCAAGGGGAAAGATAAAAGACAGGGTGGTATTCACAGGGTTCATGGACCACTCCCTTTTGAGGGACATTATACCTTGCGCGGATGTGACAATAGCACCGTCAATATTCCCAGAGGCGTTCGGGCTTGTCGGAGTCGAGGCGCTTGCATGCGGGGTTTTTCCGCTTCAGACGTACCATTCAGGATTCAAATGTGTGGTGGACAGCTATGATGGGCTCTTTAAGCTGGACGGGAATCTGAAAAATCTTCAAAAGCTCCATCTTGACGAAAACCTTGTAAGAAATATAGCAGGCGACATAAATGCGGTGCTGCAGGCATACAGGAGCAGGGGGGAAGAGCTTGTACAGGAAGTAAGGAAAAATGCAAGGAATATATGCGTGGACAATTATTCATGGAGATCTGTCGCAGACAGGCTTGTGGATGAGGCCAAATCTGGAATTCGGAATTTGGAGAAGGTCAAGCTTGAGGCGTAGATGGAATAAAAAATAAACTGTGATAATACTTTGAAGCATTTTAAGGAAATAAAAGCACCCTAAAAAAAGGTGCTTTTATTTTGATTCACATTTGCTTTCTATACATGCTATTAATGACAGTACACCGATAAGCACAGCTCCTTCGTCCATTTCCTCAATGTTCATAAATTCCTGGCCACATGCCAATCCTGAATGGAGGACCCAAATGTCATATGATGTTCCAAGGCTCAATTGAATATCGAGTGCGTTTAAAACTAGTTCAGATACTTTTTTACATGACTTTCTATATTTCTTGGGAACATCTTTATCTGCAGTAGCAGATAAATGGGTTATATTTATCTTTTTCCTATGAATTATAATATCAGTGCTGTTTTTTTTGTTGCAAGTATTCACCAAACACACTCCTGACTATATGCTTTATTTTTTATCATTTTTATGAAAATATTCTACGCTGAATATGGCAAGGCGGTAGATAAGGTATATAGCTGTAGCGTTTGGGTGAAACATACAATTGATTTGCAGTCTGTCTTATATATGAATTCAATATTCGGCAACCTGGCAATCATAGAATGAAATTCCTTAGACCCATAGCTTTGCGTCTTTACCTTTCGATAAATTTGCTATTATCGTAATGTAGTTTTAAATTGGCCATATTTAATTGCGGCTTAACAAGCACATACTGAAATTATATCATAATCTTTTATATATTATCATTTGATGAAAACATTTTTTATTTTATAATTTCTTTTTGCCGTAGGATCATAATTGAATCGGCATGCAATGGGGCGAAAGTGACGAATGGAATCTTAAAAACATGGCTTGTGAATACACCTGGGTTAAAGTAAAATTAGTGTATATGCATATGGGATTATAGCATACTGGAGTCACTTAATTGAATATAATATGCAAATTACAATAAAATGAATGAGGTATTCATATGAAGGCATTATAGATTATTAATGGAGAGGGAGAATTTCAATTGGCAAAAAAGTATTATGCGGTAAAGTCTGGAAGAAAAACGGGAGTGTTTGAAAATTGGAACGCATGCAAGGAGCAGATTCATGGCTACAGCGGGGCGGTGTACAAGAGCTTTGAAAATTATGATGATGCATGCGTATTTATGGAAGGGCAGAAGAAAAAGAAGGCTGAAATAGACCATTCAAATACCGTGAGGGCTTATGTCGACGGAAGTTATTTTAAGGAAGAGGGCAAATACTCTTACGGATGCGTTATACTTCACAATGGCAAAGAGACAAGGCTCAAAGGTGTGGGTACAAATGAAGAATATGCGTCGATGAGAAATGTCGCTGGAGAACTTCTTGGAGCAATGGAAGCGGTAAAGTGGGCCTACAGCAGCGGTCATGAGTCTATAATAATATACCATGACTATGAGGGGATTGAAAGATGGGCGAACGGTTCGTGGAAAGCAAACAAGGAAGGAACCCGGGAGTATGTCGAGTTCATAAAGGAATACAGGAAGCACTTGGACATAGACTTTGAAAAGGTAGCGGCTCACTCAGGGGATTTTTACAATGACGAAGCCGACAGACTGGCAAAGCAGGCTCTTATTGAAGATGCCAATGGAGTGGTTTATGAGGAGAAAAAAAAGCCACAGCAAAAAATAGATATATTTAATAATATAATGAATACTGCTGACAGGACAAAAAATCACATAAGCTTTACTTTCAAGGAATATGAAATTTCGGAGAGCAAGCTTAAAAAGTTTGTAAAAGAGATTTGGGTAAGTGAAGGGAACGACAAGGACAGCATAGACACAATAAATCTGGACGTGGATATTGAAGGGTCGAAAATCAAGTGGAGAGTAAAGGATTCTTCGGGCGATATTCACAGCTTTGAAATGGAAATACAGTAATATGCCTGTAATATGAAAAGATGAGATGGTGAATATGAGAGTTGAAATTGAAAATGAAATAATAGAATTCCATGTTGAGTTTGGAAAGAGAAAGAAAACGGTCATTCAAATGGATGTGTTGGGGTTTGTAAGGGTGAAAGCTCCAAAGGGCACAAGTGAAGAGGCTGTTAAAGAAATAGTAAGGAAGAATGCGAAACTTATTCTGGCGAAAAAAAATGAAAGACTTGATGCGCTTAAAAAAAGCGAGCCTAAGAAGTACCGTGGCGACGAGACTTTCCTCTTCATGGGAAATGAATGCCCGCTGGATGAACTGATCAATACGGATGGATTGGATGAGAATGAGCTGAAAAGAGATCTTAAAAGGTTTTATTTTTCGCAGTCCAAAAAGATCACAGCGGAGAGGGTAAAGCTTTACAAGAAAAAACTAGGAGTAAATCCCAAAAGCATAGAGATAGTCGAATCGATAAAAAAGTGGGGAAGCTGCAGTTCAAGCAAAAATATCACATTTAATTACAGTCTTGTAATGGCGCCGATTGAACTGATAGACTATGTTGTGGTGCACGAGCTGTGCCACTTGGAGCACATGAATCATGACAGGTCGTTTTGGAGGCTAGTCGGAAGCATTGTGCCTGATTACAAGGAAAAGATAAATCAGCTTGCTAGATATACAAATCGCATATATAAGCAGGACAGATAAAATCTTTAAAGGCATGAAAAAGGGGATGACTAGTCATCCCCTTTTTTTATACATATTCAAAAGGTTATAAGCTGACTATTGCTCAAAAGGAGCTATCGAATCGCTCAGATAGTCGTTTATAACGTTTTGAATGTTTTCATCTTTTAGTATTATTGAGATTTCTATTCTCCTGTTTTTAGCTTGAGAAGAGGAAGAAGATCCCTTGCTTATAGGCCTGAATTCAGAATATCCGCTTGCAGCAAAATACTTTCCATATTTCAGCTCAAGGTCTGGATTTGACTCCATAAGATAGTTGAGTACATTTGTTGCACGCTCTGCAGAAAGATTTCTGTTGTATTGAGAACTTCCGGCGCTGTCGGTGTGTCCCTGTATGCTTATGGCGTCTATGCTATCTCTTGTGGCAGGATCATCAAGAACCTTTTCGAATGAACGTGAAAGTTCTGCCAAAAGGCGTTTTCCATCGGATTTTACGGTTGAAGAGTTGTAGTCGAATACAAGCCCTTCGTTTATTACTATGTTTCCGTTGTCACCTATTGTTACAAGTTTTTCGCCGGAGCTGTTCTTGCTTCCAAGCTCGCTTTCTATTGAGCCCTTCACCTTTTTAAGTACGTCAAGTCTTAAAAGAGCTATGCCCTGAAGCTTGCTTCTAAGCTCTCCGAGCTCCTTGTTGCTCTCCGCGATTATTTCCCTCTGATCCTCTATCTTGTCTTCCGAAAGCTTTAGAGCAAGTTCTCCTCTTTCGACTTCAGCTTTAATCTCATCGATTCTGTCTCTTAAAAGCATGAGTTTTTTCTTGCTCTTGCTTATCTGAGCCTTCGAGTCCGTAAGCTGTGCAGTTGCAGAAGCGAGATTTTGGCTCGTTATTATATTTTGAACATATGAAAGCAACATCAAAAAGAACAATATAAGCGCTATGGTAGAAATCATATCTGTAAATGCAGGCCAGAAGTTTTCTTCGTGGCTGTCATTGATGAAGCTTTTTTTTCTCATCTTCATAATTTCTCACCCCATTATTGAATATCGGAGCTGCCGTCATAGCCCCTTATTCTTTCAGATAACCTTTCTATTGAATATGAAAGCTGTTCAAGGTTCTTGTAACCGCTTGTAATGTCCTTGCTGTTTCCGCTTATGTTGTCGGCAAGGTCTGAAAAGCTGACATTCATCCTTTGTATGTTTGTCTTAAGATGATGGTTGAACTCTGAGAAATCTCTTGTGTTTTCGGCAAATACATTCAGTGAATTATCAAACTTGTTTATGCTTGATGCAAGATTTTTAGTTGAAAATTCAATGCTTGACGCCACGTCTGTAAGCTGAGCCCCAAGTGATGATATAAGCCTTTCGATTTCAGCGCTGCCGTATGCAGATCCAATCTCAATGCTTTTGTGAACAGGCATGTGTGCCGCTGAAACTTCTGATTCTCCTGAAGCAAGCGTATTGTCTAGGTATTCCTCAATGGCAGTCATCAGGGAGTTTCTCTTTTCACCTATTTCAAAGACTGTAGACATGAACGTCAGCACTATTGAAGATGCTATACCGAAAAGGGAGGTTGAAAATGCTATTGACATACCCTGAACGGAATTGATAAGGCCGTTTATTACAGAGTCCATTCCAGTGAAAACCTGAGAACTGCTTGATCCAGTTAAAAGGGCCACTAGCTTTCCAATTGAAAGCGTAAGACCGTAAAAAGTACCAAGAAGTCCAAATATTATCATAAGCGATGTGGCCTTCTTTACAAAACGCTCTTTTGTCATAAGAGAAGAGAGCTGCTTTGAAAAATGTTTCTCTATTATGGCCTGGGTGTTTATATTGCCTATGCCTTTTGAAACAGCCTGCTGATAGTCTTGACATATAAGACCTAAAACCCCATTAGAAAAATGAGAATTCTTTTTCCCCTTCTCAAGATCCGAATATATTGAATCATATTTACTTGAAGCTGTTACCATTGAAACAATTGCAGAAATTAATATTGTAAGAATGATACCCACTATTGTTGCTGAAAGGGGGTTTAGATTTCCTAAAATATTGTATACAAATGCCATCGTATATCCTCCTTTTAATTTACTATGAACTTATTTTTGGATGCGCCGGGACTTTCTGAAAAAACACTGCCTACTAAATATTTTAAATCATTTCAAGCGAAAATAAAATATTTTTTAAAAAAATGATTTAAAAATACTGAGATATCGCGAAAAAACAACATGTTATAAGACTCCCAAAAAACAAAAAAGAAAATGCAACACTAACAATAATAACACTCTTATATAAAAATTAAATTAAAATATGCTTATTTTTACATTAAAAATTATGGATTAGATGTTTTTATTAATGAAGGTTTATTGTGAATTATGTTTTATTTTAGAATGTAGAATCAATGAAACTGAGAAAAGATTATGAGAAGAATTCTGTAAGGATGATATAATAGCCATAGGGAATGATAAAAACCAAAAGCCCCGCAATATGCGGGGCTTTTGGTTTTTTAATCAATATTATTATTTAAGCTCCATTAGTTTTGAAGCTATGAAGTCCTTAAGATCTTTCATTTCTATAAGTTCTCTTGCTTCAACGTCAACATCAATGTCAGTATTCGTTGGTGCAACAGACTCAATGCCTTCAGGCTTGACGCAGAAGAAGTTTATAATCAGTGTGTTTCCAGCAGTGTAGTAAGGCTTTAGGTGAAGCGGAAGGAATATTACTTCTACTTCTTCAACTCCAAAATCTCCTTTTGAGTTTACTTCTTCGATAATTGAGTCAAGGTTAAGCACTTTAAGAGGCTGCATTATAGCTCTCATATAGTCCATGTCCTCAAGCATCCACATGTTGTCGTTCCAGAAACGTCCTTCATTTCTATTTTTAGGAACGAAAGGCTCTGTATTTGATATTGCGCTCAGGCCTCTTCTTGCAGATTCTTCGTCGAAGTCTTCGTCATAAGTAAGCTTCATTTCCTTAGCTCCGGCAACGGCCTTTATGAAAGCCTCTCCAACTTTTTCTCTGTCTTTAGTGGCTTCCCAGTAGTAGAGCATAGATTCCATTATTGTAAGATCTAATTTTATTTTCTTAAGCATAAAAACATCTCCTTATATAATAGATATGGAATATAAAATTAATTTATCATAATAAACTATACTGCCATATAGAATTCGCTGTCAACTTTAATTTTTCCAAGTGTCACCAATTTCTTCAAATCAATTTCAGAAACGAGGGGGAAATTTTTCTTTATCTCTTCAAATGAGACTTTTCTATTCATTCTTATGAACAGAAAAAGTTCTATATTATACCATTCATACAAATAGTGTATCAATCTGATATGCTCCTAGTAATTCCTGATCAGAACTTCTTCTATTTGTCCTCTTTTTGAAGAAATTGAATTTATATTTCGCCCTATTTCGATTATCTCTATATTGTAGTCCTTGTATAGATTGTGGACAAATGGATCAGAAGAATTCGAAAGAAGAAAGTTTATTCCTCTCGAACTAAGATTGTCGCAAAGATCTTTAAGCTTCATGTGGTCATCCATTACAAATCCATTTGCAAATTTTGAATTGTCAGAAACCGGAGTATACGGTGGCGCCAAGTATACGAAAGCTCCTTTTTCAACATCCTTAATGGATTCTTCAAAGCTTTTGTTTGTAAACTGTATATTGTTTTTATTAAAATATTCGCTCACAGCTCTTAATATTATCTTGTTTACAATCTTTGGATTTTTATATGAGCCGAAAGGGGCATCGAACTGACCCTGTTCATTGACCTTAAAAAATCCGTTGAAGCAGGTTTTATTAAGGTATATCATTCTGGATGCTCTTTCAACGTCCGAAAGCTCGTGAATCTTTCCGTTTCTGTCGAAAGATCTTATGTGGTAGAAATAGTCTTTTTCGTTCACATGATTTTTAAGGTCTTCAATCAAGTACTCGACTTTGTCTCTTATAACTGTGTAAAGATTCAAAAGCTCGACATTAATTGTATTCAGCACGGCGTTTTGAGGCTGAATGTGGAAAAGAAGAGCTCCGCCTCCCAAAAAAGGCTCCCTATAACTTGTAAAGTTTTTGGGCACATATTTTTCAAGTTCTGAAACAAGATGTTTTTCGTCCTTAGACCATTTTAGAAAAGGACTTACGTATTTATTGTTCTTCATATTCAAAAACCCTCCTAACTCAATAACCGGTTAAAGTCGCATGTTTTCAGATGTTACAAAACTGGATTCCGACTGTCAGTATTGCAGTTTAACAGGATTTTGATCGAATATTGGCAATGTGTTTTACAAATGTATGATTTTTAAAAATAAAAAAGGTATAAAAAGGCACTGCAAAACTGCGCCATTTTATACCTCTGTATAGTCTACCTGAGAGTTTAATGTGCATGCATTATATCAAACACATTTTCTCCTTCGGTGTCAGCCAAATATGGCTGAGCTCTTCAGAGTTCCATCGTGCAGCGATACTTGTGCCTGAAAGTTTCTATGAAGAATTAGGCTCATTCTACATATTGCATCTTCGGCTATCTCACGGAGGAGATATCTCACACTGCAGTCATTTGGTTTTTAGTTTAAAACTTTAAAGCAGCCAGTCAGTAAAAAGCAGGCTGGAAAATAAAAAATAATAAAAAAACAAAAAACTATAGGCTTAACTTATAATACAATATATACCGAATTTAAAATTATTTCAAGATGTAATTTTGAAAAACAAAAAAGTTTATAAAAGAAGATATACGGGTGTAAACACGAAAATTATATTTATGCAATATAAAAACTAAATTTAAAGACAGTAAAAAAAATAAATAAAAAAACTATTGAAAGAGCGTGATATAAAAACTATAATAGAAGTATATTCAGTATAGTAAAAGTTAATAGCAAACTGGAAGAAGGGTATGAGAGAGAGCTGGCAGAATTGAATTTGCCGGCCGCCGAAGGGACAAATCTTGATTTTAGCCAAAATACAAGATGAAATTCTCAGGCAGAAGGACCATATCTGGACAGACTCTGGATGATATATAAACAGAGAGATCATGGAAAATCCTTGGTCTCTCTGTTTTTGTTTTGCATTGGATTTCACATGTGGAATTTGGCAAAATATTAGCAACGAGAGAAAGTATTTTGAAAAATAAAATCTTTTGCGGTGCAAAATTGAAACTCTGGGAAGTTTTTTGAATCTCGTGGGTACAATGGTAAGGATAGCGCAGAAAAACATGAGTATATGTAATGTTGTGTATTGCGATGAAAATTGGCATGCATATGCCAATTGGAATTGACATCCGACTGTTAACGCAATGCAAAAGTCAGAAAAGTCAGAAAAATTGAAAAATTACAAGGCGAAATAACTGTGTATACAGTATAGTTATGAAAGAACATAAAAAAATTCAAAAAAGATATTGAAATGGTTAAAAAAAAATCATATAATTGAATTAAGAAAAATAAAAAAAATGAATAAATGAATTGGAAGAAGGGTATGAAAGAGAGTTCGATTTTTTTATTGGACCGCCGAAGGGACAAACTTTGGAGTTAGCCGCTCTGAAGTGAAATTCTCAGGCAAAAGGATCATATCTGGACAGCCTCTGGATTAAAACAGAGAAACCTGGTGTTAATGGGAAATGGCTTTAGGGTTTTTCTGTTTTTGTTTTTTAATTGTACAAATGGCAATGAGTGCAATTAAACTGGTTTCGTGAAAAAATATTGGAATTTCAAAAAGTAAAACGGTTGAAATGATCCAATGTTTCGAAATGAGAAATGATTAATTTTATAACAAAGAAAAGTGACAGAAAAACTCCGGGATTTGGTCGGAGCAACGGTTCAAAGTTGTTTTACGAAATGTATGATTTTTAAAAATTGTGTAAAAAATGAATTATTTTAAAAAAAACTATTGAAAAGGCTTAAATAATTTTTTATAATGCAATTAGGACAAATAAAAAAAATGAATAGTCAAATTGGAAGAAGGGTATAGGAGAGTGTTTGCTAAATTATGGCAAATCGCCGAAGGGACAAGTCTTGTTTTTCCCAAAAAAGCAAGGTGAAATTCTCAGGCAAAAGGACTATATCTGGACAACCTCTGGATAAAAACAGAGAAGCTTACTTGGGATAAAAGGTGAGTTTTATCTGTTTTTTTTATGCGAAGTTATGTTTTTTTGTATCGAAATGCCTAAAATATAACAATAACTCTTAACGAAACTCATTTGAGTGGAAGGACTATTCACGTGGCAAATATCAGTAGAGTTTGAAAATGTAAAAGAGAAAAAAAGACCGAACGAATAAAGATTCAATCTAAATGGTATGAATATCATAAATATGCAGGTTGAATTTTTTAATGGAAAAGCCGGAAAACATTTTCAAGAGATTTACAGGAGGTGTCTGAGTTGAGAATAATAACGAACAATCCCTTGATAAAAGAAGAATTGGTTCGACAAGCAAATAGACCGGATAGAGTAGAAGAGATAATATTTGTAGATTGTGATTACATGGGTGTTCTAGAAAAAGTTAGAGACCTTGTGCACTCAGGCTATGAAGTGCTTACTCACCCTCTTTACGGCAGCGTAAAACCTAATGAAACTCCATATAGAACTATATTCATCAGAGAAGGAAGCAAATTGGATTTTAATTCACTCGCGCTTATAGACGGAGCGATAGAGACGGTTCAAAAATTCCAACTGAACTATAAGACACCTGTATGGGATGAAAAGGTTACTTATGATTTTCAGGTTGTAGACCTGGATTTGATTGTAAATACATTGAATGAAATTGAATTTATTGTATAACAACTAACTTATCTATTATCTGCACGGCAAAGCCGGCAGAGTAATATATTTTATTTTTTAAAATTGAAGGAGGTACTTTTATATGCGTTTAGAACTTGGAAATATCTTCATTAAAGACGTTCAGTTCGCTGCAGAAACAAAGGTTGAAAACGGTGTTCTATACATCAACAAAGAAGAAATGATAAGCAAACTTTCTACAATAGAACACATAAAATCAGTAGACATCGACATAGCTCGTCCAGGAGAAAGTGTAAGAATCACACCTGTTAAGGACGTTATAGAGCCTAGAGTTAAGGTTGAAGGACCTGGCGGAATATTCCCAGGAGTTATAAACAAGGTTGACACAGTTGGTTCAGGAAGAACTCACGTTCTTAAGGGAGCTGCAGTTGTTACAACTGGTACAATAGTTGGATTCCAGGAAGGAATAGTTGACATGACTGGTACTGGAGCTGAATACACTCCATTCTCTAAGACACTTAACGTTGTGGTAACAGCTGAGCCAACAGATGGAATAGACCAGCACAAGCACGAAGAAGCTATGAGAATGGTTGGACTTAACGCTGGAATATACCTAGGAGAAGCTGGAAGAAATGTTGAGCCAGACGAAGTTAAGGTATATGAAACTGCACCAATACTTGAAGGAGCTGCTCAGTACCCAGAGCTTCCAAAGGTAGGATACGTATACATGCTTCAAACTCAGGGTCTTCTTCACGACACTTACGTATATGGAGTAGACGCTAAGAAAATAGTTCCTACTATACTATACCCAACAGAAATGATGGACGGAGCTGTACTAAGCGGAAACTGCGTTTCATCATGTGACAAGAACCCAACATACATCCACTGCAACAACCCAATGGTTGAAGAGCTTTACGCTATGCACGGAAAAGAAATCAACTTTGTTGGTGTTATAATAACAAACGAGAACGTTTACCTTGCAGACAAAGAGAGATCTTCAAACTGGACTGCTAAGCTTTGTACGTACTTAGGACTTGACGGAGCTATAGTATCTCAGGAAGGTTTCGGAAACCCAGATACAGACCTTATAATGAACTGCAAGAAAATAGAAATGGAAGAAATTAAGACTGTAATATCTACAGACGAGTACGCAGGAAGAGACGGAGCGTCTCAGTCACTTGCTGATGCTGATGTTAGAGCTAACGCAGTTGTATCTAACGGAAATGCAAACATGCTTATAACTCTTCCAAAGATGGACAAGGTTATAGGACACATCCAGTACATCGACACTATAGCTGGAGGATTCGACGGATCGCTTGCTGAAGACGGAAGCATACAAGTTGAAATCCAGGCTATAACAGGAGCTACAAACGAGCTAGGATTCGGATACCTTTCAGCTAAGGGATACTAATATTAGCTTATAATATAGAAAGAACTCGAAACTAACATAAAAAATATAAATCAGAAGGAGCGACTTTGGTATGTCATTATTCGACGGCAAGAAAGTCATCATAATCGGTGACAGAGACGGAATACCAGGTCCTGCTATGGCAGAATGTTTAAAGGGAACAAACGCAGAAGTAGTTTATTCAGCTACTGAGTGTTTTGTCTGAACAGCTGCAGGTGCTATGGACCTAGAGAACCAAAACAGGGTTAAAAACTTTACAGATCAATACGGAGCAGAGAACATAATAGTTCTTGTTGGAGCAGCGGAAGCTGAATCAGCAGGACTAGCTGCCGAGACTGTAACAGCAGGAGACCCTACATTCGCAGGTCCACTAGCAGGAGTCCAGTTGGGACTAAGAGTATTCCACGCAGTTGAACCAGAATTCAAAGGAGCAGTAGACTCAGCAGTATATGATGAGCAAATCGGAATGATGGAAATGGTTCTTGACGTTGACTCTATAATAGAGGAAATGAAGTCAATAAGAGCCGACTACTGCAAGTTCAACGACTAATTAAGGGAGGTAAAATCATGGGAAAATTAAGAGTAGTTCATTATATAAACCAGTTCTTCGCAGGAATAGGTGGAGAAGAAAAAGCTGATATAGCACCTTTCGTAGCAGAGGCTCTTCCACCAATAAGCCAGAACCTTGACAAGCTTCTAGGAGAAGAAGCAGAAGTAGTAGCTACAGTAGTTTGTGGAGACTCTTACTTCGGAGAAAACCTTGAAGCAGCACAGGCAACAGTACTAGAAATGGTAAAGGGTGCAAATCCTGACCTATTCATAGCTGGACCAGCATTCAACGCAGGTAGATACGGAGTTGCAGCTGGAGCAATAACTAAGGCAGTTCAAGACGAGCTTGGAATTAAAGCTGTAACAGGAATGTACATCGAAAACCCTGGTGCAGACATGTACAAGAAGAATGTTTACGTAATGTCAACAGCTGACTCAGCTGCAGGAATGAGAAAGTCTCTTCCAGCAATGGCTAAGTTCGCTCTTAAGTATGTTAGCGGAGCAGAAATAGGATCTCCAGCAGAAGAAGGATACATCGAAAGAGGAATAAGAGTCAACGGATTCAAGGAAGACAGAGGAGCTAAGAGAGCTGTAGCTATGCTTGTTAAAAAGCTTAAAGGCGAAGAGTTCGTAACTGAGTATCCAATGCCAGTTTTCGACAACGTTGTGCCAGGAAGAGCTATAGTAGACATGTCAAAAGCTAAAATAGCGATAGTAACTTCTGGTGGTATAGTTCCAAAAGGAAACCCAGACAGAATAGAGTCATCATCAGCATCTAAGTACGGAAAGTACGACATAGACGGAGTAGACGATCTTACTTCAGAAGGTTGGGAGACTGCTCACGGCGGACACGACCCTGTATACGCTAACGAAGATGCGGACAGAGTTATACCTGTTGACGTTCTTAGAGACATGGAGAAAGAAGGAGTAATAGGAGAGCTTCACAGATACTTCTACTCTACAACAGGAAACGGAACTGCAGTTCTAAGCTCTAAGAACTTCGCTAAAGAGTTCACTCAAGAACTAATGGCAGACGGAGTAGACGCAGTTATCCTTACTTCTACGTGAGGCACTTGTACTCGTTGCGGTGCAACGATGGTTAAAGAAATAGAAAGATCAGGAATGCCTGTAGTTCACATAGCTACAGTTACTCCAATAGCACTTACAGTTGGAGCTAACAGAATAGTTCCAGCGATAGCTATACCTCACCCACTAGGAGACCCATCTCTTTCTCCAGCAGAAGAGAAGGCTCTAAGAAGAAAGATAGTTGAGAAGGCTCTTAAGGCTCTTCAAACAGACATAGAAGAGCAAACAGTATTCGAAGACTAATAAGTAAACCCGGGGATAGTTCATTCTATCCTCTCCTTAAAAAACAGGTGCGAAGGGCTTTGCCTTTCACACCTGTTAAAAAAAGTTTTCAAGGTATCTTTAAAAGCTGTAAAGATATTTTGAAAATGTCCTTGATATAATATCAAGGGCGGATATAATTGTTATAGGTTACATAAAACAAAACATAAAAAGCAAAAGATTTTAAGGAGGAAGCTAAAGTGGAAAACGTATATGATATAGCCATAATAGGTTCAGGACCTGCAGGACTTG
>CBDULP010000014.1:0-61069 GCA_965368085.1 uncultured Peptoclostridium sp.
TCCGGCTCCTTTATAACATCTGCATCAATTCATATCCGCATTTTCATCCCCTTTATTTTCAGCTTCTTCAACATTTTCAACAATTATCCTTATCTTGTCTATCCTGTTTTTGCTTGTCTTCTCTACTATAAGCTTAACATCCTCATATTCCAGTTTTTCACCGACTTCAGGTATTTCACCAAACTCGCCTATTACAAGTCCTCCCACTGAATCAAACTCTTCAGATTCTATATGTGTTCCTATAACGTCATTCATTATGTCTATCTTGACCTTCCCGTCGACCATGTACTCGCCTTCCCCCACAGATTCTATCTCTTCTTCCAATTTGCCGTATTCATCTTCTATCTCCCCTACTATTTCCTCCACTATGTCCTCTATCGTAACAATGCCCGCAGTCCCGCCATACTCGTCAAGAACTATTGACATTGGTATTTTCTCGCCCCTCATCTGGGAAAACACTTCAGTTATTTTTTTGAATTCAAATGTGAAATTGGGCTCCCTTATGAATTTATGTATGTCGAATTCCCCGAGTCCCGGGTCATATGATATGATATCCTTTATGTAGAGTATCCCTATTATATTGTCTATGCTCTCTTCATACACGGGAACCCTTAAGAAATTTTCAGCCCTGAACATTTCCATGAGCTCATCATACGACATTGACACCTCTGCAGCAATCACATCTATTCGCGGCTGCATTATCTCCCTAACCTGTGTTCCCCCAAATTCAAACACATTACATATCATTTTTTTCTCTTCTTTTTCCAGTACTCCTTCTTCATAACTGGCATTGACTATTATCTTGAGTTCTTCTTCAGTTATGAACGGTCTCTCTTCATCGAGAGTTCCCCCAAGCATTTTTATTATTATCCTGGTTACGAACATAAAAACTAAAACAAAAGGCCTTAGTATTACCGTTATAATAAATATGCCCTTTGACATTTTGAGCGACATGCTTTCTGCATTTTGAACAGCGATGGATTTTGGAGTTATCTCACCGAATACAAGTATTAAGATTGTCATAACCCCCGTTGCAATTCCCACACCCTTGTTGCCAAAATACTTTATCGAAAGCGCGGTTGCCACGGCGGACGCAGCTATATTGACCAAGTTGTTGCCTACAAGTATAGCCCCGAGAAGCTCGCTTTTGTTCTCCAAAAGCCTGTTTATACGCGAAGCACCCTTTATCTTTTCATCAACCATCTGTCTCAGCCTTATCCTGCTGAGAGACATCAATGCCGTTTCCGAAGCCGCGAAAAAAGCAGCTAAAAAGATAAGGACCGTTAGCAATATGAACTGCCACAACTCATACATTTCCAATATAATCTCACTCCCAATTTTTATTTAGAATGAATACCCTATCGTATATTTTTAGTCTTCTGTTTCATGCTCTCCACAATAAGGCTCAATATGCGCTATAACCTGTATATTTTCGCAAACGACACTTCTGATTTTTTTTTCTATTTCATGCTCAAGCTCATGGGCCTGCTCTATGCTCATTTTGGGATCAACCATTATATGCAAATCCACATATACATCGTCCTCCCTTCCTCTGCTTCTTATCTTATGTACATCCTTGACACTTTTAAATCCCATCACCGTAGACCTTATCAGCTCTTCGTCGACTGCATATTTATCAACCAAAACACTTCCCGCTCTTTTAAATATGCCATATGCTGCATTCATTATAAAACCGGCAACAACAAAGGATACCCACGTATCCATAATTGGCGGAAATCCTATTTTTATGAGAGCAAGAGTTGAAAACACGCCTATTGTAACGAAAACATCACTTTTTGTGTGAAGAGAGTCCGATATTAATACATCGCTGCCGAGCTTCTTTCCCTGAGCGTATTCGATTTTGGAAACCGCGATGTTTACAATCAATGTCGCCCCAAGAGCTACAAGGCTTGCTACGCTTATTTGCGGCTGGACAGGGGCTATTATTCTGACAGCCGCCTCTTTTATTACCTCCATGCCCATCAAAAAAAGCATGACAGCTATGAAAAGTCCTGCCATTGTCTCAAATTTCTTGTGCCCGTATGGATGCTCCTTGTCAACGGGTCTTGATGCAATCTTGACGCCTATTATGCCTATCACATTTGAGGACCCGTCTGTAAGCGAATGAAAGCCATCGGCAACCATGCTTGTGCTTTGAATCCTCCTCCCAACAATAATCTTAGTCATTGCGACCGCTATGTTCGCAAACAGTATTATCCAAAGCACTCTGAGTATCTTATTGTATTCGCTGGACATTTTATAATCCCTTCTCTCCGGTTTATACTCCTTGCAAATTTCCATGTCTTCTTGAGATAAACATACCCAACAAGGCAATGTTCTATTCAAGTCACTGTATGTATACGCCTCAGCTTGCGTAATCTCTTTTATGTTGTATTTTGTTTGTATGGTATAATTTTTTATTATATATTCATGCCCACAAATGGAGGTTTGTAAAAATGAGATCTAAAAAGAAGATAAAACACTCCTGCAGCCTTGACTGCTGGGACTGCTGCTCTTTTGACGTTACAGTCGAAGATGGAATAGTGACCAGGATAGAAGGAGACAAAAGCCATCCCTATACAAAAGGCTTCATATGCAACAAGGGGAGAAAGCACATTGAAAAGCTCTACAGCAAAAAAAGGCTAAAGTCGCCACTCATTAAAACAGAAAATGGATTTGAAGAGATATCTTTTAATCAGGCCATAGACATAATGGCCCAAAAGCTTTCCCAGTTCAGGAATGATTACGGCTGCCTGAGCGTTATGCATTTTTCTCAGTCTGGCGCAGGAGGCGTGTCCAAGTCAATAGAGGACATATTCTTTAACTTCTACGGCGGAACAACCAAGTCGAAGGGGAGCACCTGCTGGGGGGCTGGAATACAGGCTCAAAAATATGACTTCGGGGACGTGAAAAGTCACAAACTTGAAGACCTTGTGAATTCAAACCTCATTGTGCTTTGGGGGAGAAACCCTTATTCCACGTCGGTCCACCTTATGGCCGCAGTTCAAAATGCAATGAAATCCGGAGCAAATGTAATGACAATAGATCCTATAGTATCTGAAACCGCAAAGAGGTCAAATATTCACATACAAGTTAAGCCTTCGTCTGACCTTGCACTTGCACTGTCTATGACAATATTTGTACTGAAAAACGGCCTTGAAGACAGGGAATTCATTCAAAATCACTCGGTAGGATTTGAAATGTACAGGGATTACCTTTTTAAACTTGATATTGAAGAGCTCGTATCTCACACCGGCCTTTCAATTTTTGAAGTTGAAAATCTCGCCATTATGTTTGCAAAAGCCAAACCCGCTGCCGTTTATCCGGGATACGGTCTGCAAAAATATAAAAACGGAGTCAATACCATAAGAGCCATAGACTGCCTTTGCGCAATTTGCGGATATGTCGGAGTCAGGGGAGGGGGAGTCAACTACGCCAACAGAGTTTATCCCGACGTTTTGGAGCTCGATCCTTTTGAAAGCTGTTCTCACATAACATCTGAAAGGGAATTCATGCTTGGCGATTTCAGCCACGCCATAGGAAGCCTTTCAAACCCTCCTGTGAAAATGCTGATTGTCAGCAAGGCAAACCCTATGAACCAGCTTCCAGACCTTATGAAGGCTCAAAGTGCATTTTCAAAAGTTGAATTCACAGTTACGTTCGATATGTTCATGACCGATACGGCCACCCTTAGCGACCTTGTGATACCCTGCACCAATACTCTCGAAAGCGACGACATAATATACAGTTCCATGAACAACCCCTATATAAGCTTCTGTCAACGTGCCGTAGAACCTCTTGACATTCTGATGGACGAGTACTACTTCTTCCAGGAGCTTGCAATGAAAATGGGCATGGAAAACTACCCCTTTGTAGGCAAGCTGGAATACCTGGAGAAAGTGGTGGAGCCGCTCCGTGAATACGGCTACACATTTGATGGCATTAAAAATGGTCATGTGACAATACAGCCTTTTGACGCTCCTTGGAGTGATATGAAATTCAAAACTCCTTCCGGGAAATTCGAATTTGTATCAGGCGCCGCGCAAGCTGGAGGCCTTAGCCCCCACCCGGAGTTCATTCCTCCTGAAAATGGCCGTGGGTTAAGGCTCATAACGCCTCATCCTAAAAATTCGCTTTTCAGCCAGCACTTTTTTGACAAGAGCGCACCGTCATATGCATACGTAAACCAAAAAACCGCAGAATCCAAAGGTATCAGCGACTGTGAAACAGCTGTGATTTTTTCTGAAAACGGGCATATCACTGCAAAAATAGCGGTAAGCCCCGACATACCTGACGGAGTTATATCTATGGACACTGGCTGGCATAAGATTCATGGGAACCCAAACTTCCTTACAGTCTCAGCTTCCTCTGAAAACGGAGAACAACTCGCATACTATGAAACATTCGTGGATGTCAAAAAAGTATAGCAAACCGGCAAATTAATAAAAGAGGACGATAACCCGTCCTCTTTTATATTACATTTATGTGGTTACTTTACCGCATCCATTGAATTACTCTCTACTCCTCTTTTTTCTCTCAAATGCCCTTTCGGCTTTAATCGCAACCACGGCGCTTGAAATTCCGAGAAGCACCCCGCCGGCTACATCTCCCGGATAGTGTACAAACAGGTATATCCTCGAAAATGATATAACTGACGCAAGTAAAAATACGCCTATTGTAACCCTTTTGTCGTTAAACTTCTTGTGCAGAGCCCAAAATGCTCCAAAAGACGCAGTAGTGTGTCCCGACGGGAAAGAGTATGAAGTCGGGGCCTCTATAAGAAGTTTCATGCCCTCAAAATGTGTAAATGGCCTGGGCCTTTGGAATGCATTTTTGAGAAACCCATCCCCCAGTATGACTCCTATAATAAGTGCCATTGCAAGCACAATTCCATGCCTTCTATATTTTTTAGTAATCATCAAAACCAAGGCTGTTGCAATCCATACCATACCCTTGTCTCCAATTTTAGTGACGAGCGGCATCACGAAGTCAAGAAAATCACTTTTTGCAAAACCGCTTATCCACTGAAGCATCTTCATATCGACATTTTGAATATAAGTTAGCATTTCAAATTCCTTTCCACAGCCATTTATTTATATTTTACAATCTATAGTATAACGCAAAAAAAAGCAAAAGCCCATATCAAAGCGGCCATTGCCTTTATATATTTGCCATTGCACTTTCATGGTGGAATTACTGGTTGAACACCACAACAAGAAGCATTTTGAACCTTTCAGTTGCAACAAGCCCATGCGGTATTCCGGCAGGCATTACTATTGTCTCTCCCTGCTTTACGCTGAAGACTTCATTATCTATTGTTATTTCAGCCTCTCCATCTATTATATATACGAAGGCGTCACCGTCCGAAGAATGCGTGCTTATTCCCTCTCCCTTGTCAAATGAAAACAGCGTCATGCTTGAGTTCTTGCCCTGCGACAGTGTTCTGCTTATTACCTGTCCATCATTGTATTCAATAAGTGAGTCCAACGCAAATACCTTTGAAAACTCTACGTTCTTTATAAGATGCTTTTCCATTATTAATTTCCTCCTTTATAATCAATTCGTCATTTGCTATAGGTCAATTATATTGGACTGCCAGTTTTTATTCTGTAACTTCAGTTACTAATTTGCTATAATTTTTCCCCTCTAAGAGAATTTTTTCAATGTCCTCTGCCGGAACCGGCCTACTGAAAAGGTAGCCCTGCGCAATATCGCATCCTATCTCCCTTAGGAACTCATACTGCCTTTTTGTCTCAATCCCTTCCGCCACGACCTCTTTGCCCAGCTCATGCGCAAGCTCCACAACCGTTTTCACTATGAACTCATCTTGTTTTTTCTCTTCTATATTTTTAATGAATCCTCTGTCTATCTTCACCACGTCTATTGGAAGATTTTTAAGATATGTCAATGACGAGTAGCCTGTCCCAAAATCATCAAGCGCTATTTTGATTCCCCTGTCCCTCATTCTCTGAAGGACCTCTACCGCAGTTTTCATATTCTGCATAACGGCCGTTTCAGTGACCTCCAGTTGAATGTCTCTTATCGATATGCCCTCGTTTTGGATTATTCCTTCAAGTTCCCTATCCACATCGCTGTTCGCAAGCCTTTTGCTGGAAAGGTTTATAGACATTTTGACATTTCCAAATCCCATCTCCTCCCATTTCCTTTTAGTTCTGCATGCGGTCTTTAAAACCCAACTCCCTATCTCCAGTATCTGGCCGGTTTCCTCCGCAAGCGGTATGAAATCCATTGGCGATATAAATCCTTTTTTAGGATGGAACCACCTTACAAGCGCCTCCACACCTTCCAGTTCACCATTCTTCATATTGACAAGCGGCTGGTAGTAAAGTATAAACTCCTCGTCTTCAATGGCTTTTCTAAGACTGTTTATCATGTCTATATGCTTTAAAGTCTTCTCCTGCATGCTGTCGGTATAGAAGCAGTAACTGTCTTTTCCATTTTCTTTTACGCTGAACATCGCCGTATCTGCGCTTTTCAAGAGAGTCGTCATGTCCTGCCCGTTTTCAGGATACACCGCAACGCCCATGCTGAATGATACAAAAAATTCATGTTCCTGGAGAACCCACGGCCTTCTGAGATATCGTATAATTCCATCCAGCTTTTTGGTAACATCATCATTGTCTCGCATATTCCCTATTAGTATTGAAAATTCGTCGCCGCCAAGCCTTACAGGCATGTCATATTCATCAAGCTGGTTTTTCAGTATGTCTGCTATGTAAGTGAGCAGCGTGTCTCCGCTTGCATGGCCCAATGTGTCATTTATATGCTTGAAATTATCAACATCCATATAAACCACTGCAAATTTTGTGCCGCTGGCCTTATGCCTGTCTATAAGATTCTTCATCTCAACTCCGAACATATTCCTGTTTGGAAGCCCTGTCAGCTCGTCATAATATGCCATGTATTGGAGCTTTTCTTCCATTTTCTTGTACTCTGTTATATCAGTATGGGATCCGGCTATTCTTACAGGCTTTCCCTCAGCATCCCAAATGGCCTTTCCGCGGCTTAACACCCATATGTATATGCCATTCTTGTCCATAATTCTATATCGATTTTCATATATGCCGCTTTTCGACTGCAAGTACCCGTAAAATGTTTGCAGCACAGTCGCTCTGTCAAGCGGATGTATCCTTTCCGTCCAGTCCTTGAGCTTGATTTTTGAACTTCCATCATAGCCGTTCTCACTTTGGCTCCAACCTAAAGATGAATAATATATGTCATTTTTCACATCCCAGTCCCATATGCCGTCATTTGAACCCTCAACCGCCAGTTCATAGCGCTGCTCACTCTCAAAAATGGCGTCCCTATGCCCCTTCATCTCTTCAAAATTCTCCCTCAGCTCGTCTTCCATTGCCGCAAGCTCCTCATAAGTGGCCGTAAGCTCTTCATATGACAGGTATATTTCATTCATAGCCTTTTTGAACATCAGCATCCTGGTCTTTATTAGACAGTATAGAAGCATCATTGTAATAGCCACATAAAACCATCCCTTGTACATTTGAGCCTGTTTGTACAGGTATGGATTTGTTATTGCCTTTCCAACAACCCAGTCAGAAGTTGTTATCCAAAGTATTCCGGCCATCCCATATAAGAGAGATATCCTCCCGGCCTCCGCCCCAGGGTTTATTTCCTGCTTGTTTTTAAGCATATGTTCAAAATTAATTTTTACATCCTCCGACTTCTTGCCAAATATTAAAAGTTTTTCAAATATATTGTTCATAACTAGGCTCCCTTTATGATTTTCATATTACGGTGCACTCGACTAATCAAAATATGCATATTTTGATTATATTACAAAACAAATGAGCTATGAACATTTTTCAAAAATACAATCTTGTTTTTCACATTATAAAGGGACAGCACGCCGTCCCTTTATCGATTTTGAATATTCATTTCAATATACCCTTCCACGTCATCATCTTTCATAGGTCTTGAATAATAGTATCCCTGCACTACATCACATCCCGCTTTTTTCAAAATTTCCAGCTGACCTTTGCTTTCTACGCCCTCTGCAACCACTTCCATTTCCATGCTGTGTGCAAGCCTTATTATCCCCTCCACTATCGATGAACCCTTATCGCTGACATTAATATTGTCTATAAACATTTTGTCTATTTTCAAACTGTCAACCGGAAGTCTTTGCAAGTAGCTGAGCGAAGAATAACCTGTTCCAAAGTCATCGAGAGCTATTTTAAATCCCATTGCACTGAGTTCCTTTAGTATTTTATAATTTTTTTCAAAGTCTTCCATGAGAACACTTTCAGTTATCTCTATTTCTATGTTTTTAGGAAAGTCGAATCCAAATTCTACAATTTTCATCCTTATGTTTTCTAAAAATGACTCATATTCAAGTTCAGCCGCCGACACATTTATACATATTTTTTTGCATCCATGCGAACCTTTGCATATATCATTCAGCTTTGAAATAGCTCGGTCCAAAACCCACTTGCCTATTTCTATTATCTGTCCAGTCTCCTCGGCCACCTTTATGAATTCAAGAGGCGAAACCCGGCCAAGCTCTGCGCTTTCCCATCTAATCAAAGCCTCAAACCCAGTTATTGAACCATCTTCAATGATGTGCTGGGGCTGGTAGTGGAGTTCAAACTCTCCAAGCCTGACTGCATTTCTAAGGTTTCTTTCTATATCGCCCTTTCTTGAAATCTCTTCACCTATTTTCGAGTTAAAAAACTTGTATCTGTTTTTGCCCATTTCCTTTGCGCTATACATTGCCGCATCAGCGTTTTTAAGGAGCGTACCCTTGTCTTTCCCATCCTCCGGGTAAACAGCTATGCCCATACTCGCAGTTATATATATATTCTTTCCTTCTATGCAAAATGGATCCCTGATTTCATCCAGAATGGCATTGCATATATCAACTATTCTGCGCTTCTCATTCGAATCATATATCACAAATAAAAACTCATCCCCTCCAAATCTCGACAGCGTCGTCTGTTTGAAACGACTGGCAAGATCCTTGAAACACGATGCTATTTGCACAAGAAGCTTGTCTCCAAAGCCGTGTCCAAGAGTGTCATTTATCCTCTTAAAATTGTCTAGATCCACAAATATGACCGTGCATTCATTTTCCAAATCAATATTGCTTTCCAAAATTTCTATGCCTGATCTTCTGTTTAGAAGTCCTGTGAGTTCATCATAACTTGCAATATATTTTATATACTCTTCCGACTCTTTTTTTTGTGTTATATCCGCTATGGAACCAGACGCTTTGGTCACAACTCCAGATTCATCCTTATATGACTGTCCCCTCATATGCATCCACTTATATCCGCCGAGTGTGTGGCTCACCCTGAAATCATGGCTGTATGAATCAACACGTCCATGTTTCACATCCTTCAATACCTTTAATGATTTTTTCAAGTCTAAAGGGTGAATCCGTTCCTCAAGCTGTTCTATTATATCGCCTCTTGTGTCTATGCTCCTGCCTGTTATACGCTTCCAATTCTCTGATATGAAAAGGTCGCCGCTTTTAATGTCAAACTCCCATATCACGTCATTTACACCATCAACCGCTCGTGCATACCTCTCTTCCTTTTTTTGAAGCTCCTCCCTGAGCTTTTTAAGCTCTGAAATGTTTTTATTCTTGTTCATTATCTTAAGCTGCAGTGCCAAAAATAATGTAAATAAAGCTATCGCCGTAACGGCATGTAATGTCATATTCTTTTTAACATTGTCCATACCTGTTTTGCTGCCGCTCACCTTTATGCTCCACTTGTGGTCTGCTATTTGAATATTTTGCTCATACACCTGATTAGAATGAGCATTTCCATTTTTATAGAAAAGCTGTCCTTGCGAATCATATATTGTTATATTGTAGTTTCTCAAATAGTTTTTTAATATTTCATGCAAGTACTTGTCCAGATTCATAACGCATACGAGAAAACCTTCGAATTCCCCATATTTAAAAATCGGACATCTTATTACAATACCCTTTGCCTCATAATCCATGTATTTGAGGTCATACGGGTCATTCACAGTCACCTTGTCCTCCCTTATGGCCTCGGCAACCGCCTTTTCAACCTCCGGCCTTTCCCTAAGAGATTTTCCAATAAGGTGCTTGTTTCCTTCAAGAGGGTATATCATGTCGGTTACAGTATCTTCATTCTTGTGCTGAAGGTATATTATGCTTGGGAGCTGCTTCATATAGTATTTTGCAACTTCATTGAATTGTTCCTGACTTATGTTTTTGTCGTCTACAAAATAATATTCCATGAGCTCAATGGCAGACACATTCATAGCTATGTCCCTTTCAACTTTGTGTATAATCTGTCCACCCACATCACTTAAACGTTCAGCCTCCTTTTTCTCCTTTTGAGCATAAAATATTTTTCCCGCATGGATAAAAGCAAAACTGAATAGCAACACCTGAACCAGTATGAAAAATATAACTGTATTGTTTTTCACTCTATTTCTCGACAACATGAATTGCCTTCCTTTCAAATCAAAAATAAACAAATATTAATCAGTATATATTAATATTTTCCCATTATAGGCTTCATTAAACGAACCCGCCACCGTTTACATGAATTTGTAAATTTTCGCCTGAAAGTCCAGTGAAATTACGATGGATTTCGTATATTTTTAAAATACTAGCACATCCAGTCAATAAGATATGAAAATACAACCCATATATTGGATATAGCTTTCTTTTCATTCCTAAAAATAAAGGGCTGCCGAAATTTTCCGGCAGCCCTTTCCTATTTCCACGCTCAGTGAATCAGACTGTTAATGTCCACCTACACTGTTTAGGTATTTTAGTTCGCTGTTTTCTCTGTCTGTATTATATTCTTCCCTTGGGTCACCTGTAGCTATTGGGTTTTCCGGGTTTCTAGTCCACTCATAGAATCCTCCGTCAAACACGCTTACATTTTCCCATCCCATTGCATATGCTTCAAAGAAGGCAAGACCGCCTCTCCATCCTGTCGAGCAGAAGAAAGAAGTTCTGTTTTCAGGCTTTATATCCCACTCAGCCCATATCTTTTCCATTTCCTTGTAGCTTCTCATTGTCCAATCCGAATCAAGAAAGTCCTCTGAGTGGTATGCATCGACTCCGCCATATCCAAACACTGATCCAGGTATTCTTCCCTTCTCGTCGAAATATGAATATCCTCCGTTGTCCACGCCTGTGTACTCGTTCCAAGAAACGACTGCTGCAAGTCTTCCGTTTGGATCAGAAATAACTTTTCTAGCCTCTTCTATGTCTATGTTATACTCAGGGTACACCGGGATTTCAGCTCCGAAGTCTTCGCCAGCCGCCCACTTGTTATCACCTGTCTCCATTTCGAGTCCGGCCTGCCTCCAAGCCTGGTTCCCGCCGTTCAGCATCCTCACATCTTCCACTCCAGCATACATGAACGCCGCCGCAACCCTTCCCGAAGCCATAGGCTCGTCACTTGTAAGTATTACAAGAGTATCCTTTGTTATTCCCATATTTTTGAAAAGTTCCTTGAAAGTTTCAGGCGAAACAAGGTTCCAAAGAGGAGGGCATTCCACCTCGCATGTGTCCATGTATATCGCAGTAGGTACATGTCCTTTTTTATACTCTTCAAAAGTCTTGTAGTTTGTATCTATTATTACAAAATCTCTCCCGTCGTATGTATCGGGATTCTTTCCATCTACAAGGTCTTTAACCCATTGTGGGTATACAAACATCTGGTAGTTTTTCATGTGTTCAAATTCCAACGCTGCGCCCACATTGGAATTTTTAGAAAAATCAGAAAAAGCTACGTTCAAAACCTCTTCGTATCCGAGCCCTGTGAGCTTTTCAGAAAGAGCGCCGCTGTCACCCTCATGATTTGAGTAGAGCACAATTTTCTTGTCCTTTGTTATTCCAGTCTCGTCAAGAAGCTTTTGCTGTTCCTCTGCAGAAAGCCCTTCAAGCCAGCCTTCCAAAAAATTCACAGCACCTTTTATATGACCCTGAGGAATATTTTTGTCCACAACCCATCCATTGTATTCCTCGTCGTTTCTAGTGTCCACTATTACATAATCTTCTCCATCGATAATCGCTTTAAGCGTATCCTCGTTTACACCCGCTGTAGCTTCACTGCTCACCGCCCCAGTTGAAGACTCAACTGAAGTTCCAGCTGAACAGCCTGTGAAAAGCATCAAAGCCATAGACAGTGCGGCTACTAATTTTACTGCGTTTCTTTTCATGACGACCTCCATTTACTGTATTTTATGAAATTACTATCAATTCCACCGCTCATTTTACCATGGCACAAAACAGTATACAAATTGAAAAAACTTATGTAAATTATTATATTATTGTTTTTTTTTATAGTCATATTATGCCATTTGCGGATTATGTCACGTGTAATTGTCCCACAAGCAAACTAAAGCAATTTTTATAGATCTCGTCAAACATTCAAATCAAGTATTTCAAATGCTATTTGAAGCCTGAATCTGTCGCTGTAATCCCCTATGTCCATATCTAGTATTTCGCTTATCCTGTTCAACCTGTACGTCAAAGTGTTCCCATGAATACGCAGTATGTTTTTTGTCTCGGACCAGTTGCAATTGGTTCTCAAATATGTTCTAAGAGTCCTTATAAACTCCTCCTTGGATGAATTCCCGTACTCATTAAGCGGTCCTAGTATATTATCCACAAAAGCCCTGAGCTCTTCAAAGTCATTATTAAGTAAAAATTTTTTCACTTCAAGGTCCCTGTAGTAGACATATTTCATTCCCTCTTTGCAGCTATCTATCATTTTGAGGGCATACATGGATTTATAGTAAGACTCCTTGAAGTCATCAATGCTCCTGCAAATATCGCTTATTCCAATTTTATATTTGCACTTTTTAAAGTCATTGCGGTTCATGTGAGTGCATTTCTCATCAAAATAACTTATGAATTCATCTATATCGCCCTTTTGCTGCCCTGATGAAAATTCTATAACGACAACAATTAAATGTCCTTTGATCAGAGAAATTGCATTTGGAAAACACTTTTTCAAATATTCATTTATTATCTGATAGTATTTTTTCAATGCCCTTTTACTTTCCTTATCGCGCATATTTTCATCCACAATATCACCCAAAAACATGTCAAATTCAACGCTTATGATTACATGATCAGCTTCCAGGTCAAAACCGTACCTTTGAGAACATTTTTGTATATACTGGGAGTCGTTGTTCAATATCAGTGCGTCCAGAAAATCGCCCTTTATGGACTGCTCCATGTCAAGCAGTTCATTCTGCTTTAAAAACTCGAGCGCCAAACTGGTGGAACCCCTCTCGGCGGTTATCCTGTCCAGTTCATTAAAGCCAGAATTATTTTCAGAAAAAATACAAAGCCACCCAAGCCTCTCCCTGTTGACCATTATGGGAAATATCTCATAATATATCCCTTTATCCATGTTGAAGTATTCAGTCTTTCCATGTTTGTTAATATGCTTTATCAAATTTACAAGTTCTTTGTCTATGGTCTTGATCATTTCCAAATCGTCAATCAGGCTGTATTTCACATTGTAAAACAAGTCTATTATGAAAACATCTTTATGTATAAGCGACTTGATCTCTGCGAGAATATCTTCAATGGTGCTTCCATTTAGTATCATCTCGGTAAATTTGGTGTGTATGCTGGTTGCATACTGATACTTGTTTCTTTCGTTTTTAATAATTTCATTATACTTCTCCAGTTTTCTATTGTTTTCAAGTTCCATTTCATAGTTTTGAGCGTTCATTATTGCAATTGTCGCCTGTACGGATATTATCTTCAAAAAGTCCACATCCTCTTCTTTCAGCGAAGTGTCTGTGCTTGAATTGTCTATAACCAAAACACCAATAGCCTTGTCCCGGTATATCAAAGGACAGCAAATGGAGCCGTGAACATCCGAAGCAATGACATTGCCTTTAAGCGCCAGGTCCACATTTTCCTTCCTCATGGTTTTCATTGCATTTTGAATTGATTCGCTGTTTTTGAAAAAAATGGCCTTCTTCTTTTCAAATGCTATGCCTGTCATGGACTCTCCCGGCTTGAGTTTTATATCCTTGACAGAATCCCCCATCCCCTTGTATGCCCTCATGGCCAGACAATTCTCCTTTGGGTTGTGCAAAAATATGGCTCCCGTGTCCCCACCTTCTATAAGTTCTAGTGATTTTGTAAGAAGAACATCCAGTATTACGTTTGTGTCCTGCTTAGAATTCAATATTTCACTGGTGCTAAGGAGCATTTGCAGCTTCTTGAGCTCAAGTTCTTTTTTTCCCAAAATAATAACCTCCCTACTTGCCTATTGGATTCAACAAAATAAAGCATGTCAAAGCCAATCCATCTATAATAATATTTTCACTTGAATTTTCCCGTCCGCTAAATACTTAAATTTAAAAATCATATATATATCACAATATAATATGACCTTACCGCAATTATAACAAAAAAATCAAAAAAACTTTGGTGTAATCAACATAGTATAAATATTTTTTCACTGATATACTATTGCTAATTTAAATTCGGCCGACAATTCAAAATTCATCAAATTGTCAATATCATCCCATTTCAATTCACAAAATAAATGGGATACAAAATTTATACTGGAGGGAATCATATGACATTAAGCGTAATAGGAGCTTTCAGCATTATCTTGGGAATACTCGCCATAGGCGAAACCGTATCTACAAAGACAAAAGCATTCATACCTTCTGTTTTTGTTTCCGCGATACTGTTTTTAACAGGTTACTGGACAATACTGCCCGGTGACATAGTTTCTCAAAGTTCTTTCGCCACGCCGGTTGTTTACCTGGCAATGTACCTGATATTGACGCATATGGGCACACTTATGAGCGTGAAGGAGCTGCTGTCCCAGTGGAGGACAGTGCTTATAGCTTTTTCAGGCATAGCAGGCGTTTGTGCTATGACCTTGACATTGGGAAAAGCCTTGTTCGGATGGGAGACCGTAGTTGCCGCAACACCTCCGCTCACAGGGGGAGTTGTCGCTTCAATACTCATGTCAAATGCAGCCGCTGACAGAGGCTTGACTTCAATCGCAGTTCTTGCCACTGCAATGTATATAATGCAGGGATTTTTCGGATATCCCATAACAGCCCTTATGCTCAAAAAGGAGGCCACAAGGCTTGCGCTTCAAATCAGAAATGGCGAACCCAGACTCAATCTACAACAGTTCGGCCTAGCTCAGGAAAAAAGTGAAAATGTTGAAATCAAAAAGAAGAGCAAGCTCAGAATATTCCCTCCTCTTCCTGAAAAATATCAAACAACATACATGATACTGCTCAAACTTGGGATTGTGGCTCTGATTTCGACAAAGGTAGCTCCCTACATCCATGTAAACCAATTTGTCGTATGCCTTTTGTTTGGCGTTATTGGAAGGGAAATAGGTTTTTTAGAGGAGAATTCTCTTGTAAAAGCCAAGTCATTCGGATTTCTTATCACAATTCTTATGGCCTTTGTATTTGCAGGACTTTCAAAAGCCACTCCGGAAATGCTAAAAGAAATAGCCGTTCCGCTGTTTGGCATTATCATAATGGGCGTATTTGGAATGGCGATAATGTCAATGTTTATAGGAAGGCTTTTGGGCTACTCCAAAGAAATGGCTTTTTCAGTCGCAATGACATCACTGTATGGGTTCCCCGCAGACTACATACTAACCATAGAGTCCATAAAAGCAGTTGCTACGAATGAAGAGGAACATGAATATATTCTAAGTCAAATGCTTCCTAAAATGCTGGTGGGCGGCTTCACAACAGTAACAGTGGCCTCAGTAATAATAGCTGGAATATTTGTAAAACTTCTTTAGAATCAAAGGCATAACCCCTGTCTTATACGGTTCCTGTATGCCTTCTTTTTAAAACACAATCTACATTAAATACAAATAAGCGAATCTTCTATATATGCCAACAGATTTGGAAAGCATATATATTGCACATGAAAGGAGTATTCTTATGGACGTTAAAGAACTTGCAGGCAAATACAAAAATTATTCAATCGATTTGAGAAGGGAATTCCACATGTATCCCGAATCCAGCATGAACGAAGAAAGAACATGCCGCAGAATTATGGAGGAACTTGGCAAAATGGACATCCACTGCGAAAAAATAGCCGGGACCGGTGTTATAGGAATAATCAACGGCAATGAAAAGGGAAAGACAATCGCGCTGAGAGCAGATATGGACGCACTTGAGCTGAGTGAAAAGAACAATTCAGAGTACAAATCCCGAAACGAAGGGCTTATGCATGCATGTGGCCACGACGGACACACCGCAGGACTCTTGACAGCAGCCAGAATACTAAGCGACATGAAAAATGATTTCAAAGGGACAGTAAAACTAATATTCCAGCCTGGTGAAGAGATCGCCCTTGGCGCTAAAAAGGTAATTGAAAGCGGCGCAATTGAAGATGTCGATGGGATAATGGGAATACACCTTTGGAATGACCTTGAAGTTGGGAAAATTTCCATAGAAGAAGGGTCAAGAATGGCCTCGGCCGGCAAATTCTCAATCAATATAACGGGAAAAGGCGGGCATGGATCAATGCCCCACCAGGGGGTTGACGCCGCACTTGTAGCTTCCGCAACTGTAATGGCGCTCCAATCCATAGTCGCAAGAGAGATCAGCCCTCTTGACCCGGCCGTTTTAACCGTGGGAGTTCTTAATTCTGGAACCAGGTTCAATGTACTTGCCGGGGACGCTACAATAGAGGGGACTACACGATGCTTCAGCATGGAAGTCAATGACAAGTTCGCATCCATGATAAGACGCATAGCCGAGAAAACAGCTGAAAGCTACAGGGCCAAAGCCGAGCTGCAATATGAACAGCTTGTAATACCGACAATCAACGACCCTTTTATGTCTGCAATCGGTGAAAATGCCGCAAAAAAAATAGGCGGCGATAATGCACTCGTACTGTATGAAAAGACAACGGGCGGAGAAGATTTTTCGTTTTACACCAAATCGACTCCCGCCGCATTCGCTTTCGTAGGTACTCGAAACGACGACAAAATAGACTACTACCCCCACCACAACCCCAAATTCGATATTGACGAAGATGCATTGGAAATAGCCGCCGGGCTATATGCTCAATTCGCAGTCGATTTTTTGAACAGCTGATCGGTGGGATTCAATATGAACTATAATGAGATAGTCGAAAACCAGAAAGAATACGTATTGAATTTAAGAAGGGAATTCCATATGCACCCTGAAGCCAGCTGGAAAGAATTTCGAACATCAATGAGAATAAAAGAAGAGCTGGACAAAATGGGCATAGAATGGTCTGAATGCGCATCCACAGGCGTAATCGCTACCGTCAAGGGATGTAAGAATGAAAAAACAGTTGCACTAAGGGCTGACATGGATGCCTTGACCGTGGTTGAAAAAACCAACGTAAGCTATAAGTCAAAAAATCACGGTATAATGCATGCATGCGGCCACGATGGTCACACTGCCATGCTCCTGGGTGCTGCTAGAGCGCTCCAGCAGATAAAAGACAAGCTTTCGGGGAATGTAAAGCTCATATTCCAACCTGCAGAGGAAATGGTCCAGGGAGCTAAAAAGATCATACAAGAAGGCGCATTAAGCGATGTGGACGGAATAATGGGAATACACCTTTGGAACGATATCCCCGTCGGAAAGGTGAACATAGAATGCGGTCCCAGAATGGCTTCCGCTGACTATTTTACGATTGACTTCACCCGTATCTCCGGAGCAAGTCAGTCAGGGAACCCAATATGCGCAGCATCATCTTTCATACTCAACTCCCAAGCTGCACTCAGTCGCGAAAAAAGTCCTCTGGACTCCGCCACATTCACAGTGGGCCAGTTTAGGGCTGGAACCGGGTTCAACGTCACTCCCGAAAGAGCCCGCGTCGAGGGTACTTTGAGATGCTTCAGCGAAGATACCCGCAAAGGTTCAATAGATGCAATACGAAGATATTCAACTGATCAGGCTTATTCATATGGAATAGATGTAATAGTCAACGTACAAAACGGAAGCCCCGCCACAGTAAACGATAAAAAATGCACCCTCATCGCAAGAGAAAGCGCAAATAAAATTGTGGGAAAAGACGGAATTGTCCATATGAGTAAAACCACAGGCAGCGAGGATATGGCATATTATCTTGAAAAAATCCCTGGACTCATTGCCTTTGTCGGCTCAGGATCAAATACAGAAAAGACCTATCCTCACCACCACTCCAAGTTCAATATAGATGAAAATAGTCTGTTTATAGGATGCAGCCTGTATTTTAACTTTGCTTTGGATTTTTTAGAAAAATATTAGGGACAAATCAAACATAACATTTCAATATTACTTGGCCAAATATTTTTCGAACCAGCCGGCTGCCAGCTCTGCAACACTTTCCAATGCGCCAGGCTCTTCGAAAAGATGTGTTGCTCCCGGGACGATTTCAAACTCTTTTGGGGCTGTAATTTTTTCATAAGCCCGCTGGTTGAGTTCTATGACTAAATCATCGTGTCCGCCTACAATCAAAAGTATAGGCGGCTTTATTTTGTCCAGATAAGGCCCTGCCATGTCAGGACGGCCCCCCCTTGAAACAATTGCGCTTATACCTTCGCCCAATATGGCCGCCGCCTGTATGGCCGCAGCAGCTCCAGTACTGGCGCCAAAATACCCAACAGCCAGACCTTGTGTTTTTTCCTGGTCCTTCAGCCATTTGGTCGCAACAACCAGGCGCCTTGTCAATAGTTCAATGTCAAAACGCCTCTCGTAGACCATGTCTTCATCAGATGTCATCAGATCCATGAGAAGAGTCCCCAGACCGTGTTTTCTCAGCTCCTCTGCCACGTAATTGTTGCGGGGGCTGAACCTGCTGCTGCCGCTACCATGCGCAAAAATCACAACTCCCTTAGCGCCTTTCGGAATTTCCAGTGCCCCTTCAAGTCTTACTTCTCCATAAGGTATACTGACTAAATTTTCTTTTTTATCCATACAATCAACCTCCTTATTTTCCGAAAAACCTCTCTATTAATTAATACCAAAAAAGACGTAATCGAAGCTGAAAGAAAGCTGAATATTGAAATGCCACTAAGTTTATTTTACTGTTCAAACCCATTCACTAAGAATCCATATAAGCCGATTGGTCCGTTGTTTAGTCTCCGCCAAGGTTTGCAACCTTTGCGAACATCTCTTCGTTTTTAGTAGTTTTATTTTCAGTGAGTTTACGTTCTTTTCTAACTGCTTCCAAACTCCCGACTCCATTTTTCTCCTGCCTTGCCGACGAAAGCTTGGCCCAGATGTAAAAAATGGCTCCAAGCGCGCACCAGCCCAGTATTATCCCCCACTCATAGGGCCATATAAGAGATGCAGGACCTCCCGGAAGATATATTAGCACCATTAAAACACAAAGAGTGACTGCGGCATATCCCACAAACATTCCATTTTTGACCTTGTAAGGCCTTGGCATTTCAGGTTCTTTTTTTCTCAGGACTGTAAAAGATATTGATACCATAAGATATGAAACTACAATTGTAAGACCGCCTGCATTCCCTAACCAAACAAGCATGCTCCTGCCGAGCAAAGGTGCCATGATAGACAATGCTCCAATTAGAATTATTGCGTTTACAGGAGTTTTGTGTTTTGGGTGAAGCTTTGCAAGAAAGGAAGGAAGCATCCCCGAATCCGCCATGGCATATATCGCTCTACTGCCCCCTACAAAAAATGAATTCCAACTTGTAAGTATCCCGCCTATTCCTCCCAGTATTACTATTTTAGATGCAATGTCACTTCCTCCAAAAATAGCTTTCATAGCATCTGCGGTTACAAGGCCCGATGAGGATATCTGCTTGACTCCAAGAGATGAAGCTGTGCTGTATATTATCATCACATACCATCCAATCGCCATTAATACTGAAAGTACTATTATTTTCCCTATCATTTTAAACGGCACGTTTATTTCTTCTGCAGCCTGAGGTATAACGTCAAATCCTACATACATAAACGGAGTCATGACTGCTACTGCAAATATTCCACTTTTCCCTCCCACAAAAAAAGGTACAGTATTTTGAACTTGACCGCTGAATACAGACCCTCCAAACAATACAAGCCCTATGCAAGCTATCAAAAATGTTACAACCCCCTGAACAAAGGCTGCTGTCTTCACTCCAAAATAATTAACCACGGTTATTATTATTGAGCTTGCAACTCCTACCAAAACCCAGGACAGGTACACATCATATCCTGCTATTGTGTACATATACCCTTTCAGGTATGATGAGAACATATACTCCAAAACAGTTGGAAATGCAACTGCTTCAAAAGCCACAACCGAAACATATCCCAATATTATAGCCCATGTGCAAACGAATGACGCACTGTTTCCAAGTGCTCTGTGGCTGAATACATGCTCTCCCCCGCATTTTGGCATAGCCGATGTCAGCTCTGCATATGTAAGGCCTACAAAAAGGACTACTATTCCGCCAAGTATGAAGGCTATTATAGATCCCATCATTCCAGCCATTCTTATCCATTCCCCGGTAAGAACCACCCAGCCCCAGCCTATCATTGCCCCAAAGGCAAGTGCTATGATGTCTTTTTTTGATAATACCCTTTCAAAATTACTATTACTGTCGCTACTCAAACAAACTCCCCCTTTTAAAATTTTCCAACTATTTTGGGATATGCAAATAAATGCATCGAATCAACTCTCTTGACGCATTCATTGTGATTGAAATATCCAAACTGCTGTTTCCGTATGGTCGATTTATATTTTTAAAGTCAAATCCACTTTGCGCAAATTAAAATCACCCCAAATCTGGACATAACTATTCCTTGGCTGTAATTCCCATGAATTATTCAGTTTCAACTAATCTCCATTCAAACAAATCCATTCCATAATAAACTGTTTTGTATTTTGTCTAAGAAACTTTTCAAATGAAAAGTCATACGAAAATAGATATGGACGATAACTAGCATGGTTTTGAATCCATGCCGTCATTGAAAAGAATTCAAGATATGCAATATTATAAAATATTCACAACTTTTATCATTATACCCAATTGAATTTATTTAAACACATATTTATAATACACACTCAAAAAACAAATACTTTCACATGATTTGCACTGTCAGACAAACTGACCTCCACAATGATTAAAAATTGAAGCCTATTAAATCTTTAATTTTATTTTACAACAGTTCCTTTTTCATTTTAGAATATTGATAAATGATTTATATGCCATTAAATAAGATAAAAATATTTGGAAGATTTTAAATCTATCGGAAAACAGGAAGGCTAAAGCGGTGGGATTTTCAACACTGGAAAAGATATGTGAAGTGTTAGAGTGTCAACCTTGAGATTTGTTAGAATATAAGAAATAAAAATATATTGAGTTTGGTTGGTTAATCGAAAATTAAATACTCATATTAATAAGATCTGTTTCAAAGTTGCTTTTCTAACGGGAGTCGTCTGCAGTTCTCGAGTGTATATAATAAACGGTGTACCTCCCAATTTGATATTTGTCATATCATTTTGGGGAGAATACACCGTTTGTTAGTTTATCTATTATACCCTCCAAATTTTTTCATTTGGCCATAAAAAGCTCTTCCCTTTGTTTTAGATAAATATAAATCCGCTGCAACAGTGATGCCATATCTGTTTTTAAAAGTGACTTTTTCAAGGATCACATTGTCACTTAAAGTAAATGTTAAATGACGATTTGTTGTAATGTTTATTCCTCATTTTAAATATCATTTGTCGAGTTGGATCATCATATCTAAAACTGGAGGTTATTGTGCTTCATAGGCAATCTTTAAAACATCAAGTATTTCTACTTTTGTTAATTCTTTATATGCGCCTAGAATCATAGTAGAATCTGCAATCAGCGGCAACATTTCTTCTGTAGCGCCGTGCTTCTTAATGTTTGTAACAATACCGCATTCTTTAGTAAACGCTTCTAGCGCATCAATGCCTGCAAGTGCAATTTCTTCTTTTGTTTTGCCTTTTGCTTCAACGCCCCAAACTTGCGTCGCAAATCTAACAAATTTGTCCAAACCATATTTATAAATTGCGTGATAGTATGGCAGCGAAACAGCTGCCAGTCCCATGCCGTGAGTACAATCCGTATATGCGCCCAGCTGGTATTCCAGCATGTGAACCTGCCAGTCCTGCGGCTTGCTTAACCCCATCAACGGATTCATTGCAAGTGTTGAACTCCATATGAGATTGCTTCTCGCTTCATAATTCTCAGGTTCTTCAACTGCAATCCTCGCACTGCGGATGATAGCGCAGCACACCTTCAATCAGATAGTCTGTTAATGCTTGTTGCTTGCATTATGCATAATTTAGTTATTTATTAAAATAATTTCTGTATCCTGAGCTTTCATTTCAGGATTATCAAAAATAATTTCACTGATATCGTTGGCTTTTATAGTTACAGAATACGGGTTTTTGACACTTTCTATACTGCTATTAATTTCCGCATCAACTGTTGAATACTCAAAAGCAAGATTTGTATTTAAAAGCTTGCAGTTTTTCATGACGAGATTTTCCATATAACACAGGCCTTGAAGACTTTCCACTGTACAATTTATTAAAGTGACATTTTTCGCAGTCCATCCAATATATTCACCAGAGATAAACGAATCGTACACAGTCACATTTTCACTGTTCCAGAACGCATCCTTTTGAAAGTTACATAGCGTTTCAGAGGCATTTGTAAGTTCAACTTTTTCCATCTCAATCCTACTGCACCTTCTAAACGTCTTTGGTGCTTCAATGGTCAACTTCTAAGCCACAGCTTTGAAGTAATGCTCTTTCACCGATAAATTTTTGTTCCGAGTACTTTTTCATTTTGAATTTCCTTTCTTATATTTTTATAATTAGGCAAGTAATTTAATGATCAATTATGCTAAATCTGGATTTAGGCTTATATTCAAGGTGAAGCCTTTACATAAAAAACATGTAGTCCTTGATAATTCCATTAATATATAACATATCACACACCCTAAACCTAACTTTAGGTCAATGGCTTTTTGAAAATTTTTTAAGAGGTGACAATCATGACTTATTCAATTGGTGAAGTATCCAAAATGCTTAATATATCCGTATCAACACTACGTTACTACGACAAAGAAGGATTGCTACCCCTGGTAAACAGGTCCTCAAGTAATATCCGAGTTTTTGATAAAACCGATATAGAATGTTTAAAAACAACAGGGATGCAACTTAAAGACATCAAGCTTTTTTTAATGGTGTGAAGAAGGCGACGATACGATTGAAAAGCGCTATGATCTTTTCGTTAAGCAAAAATAAAAAACAGAAAAACAAATCGTACTTTTACAAAAATCACTAGAATTCATTAATTACAAATGTGAATTTTATAGAATCTCTAAAGAAAAAGGCACAACTGATGTTCCAAATTTACGCGAGGAACTTGCTATGAAATTCTTATCGAAATAAATTAAAATTCCATTTTCCAACAAAAAACACCATGCGATTTTAGGCATTTCCAACCCAAAATCGCATGGTGTTTTTTTACTTTATTTATATCTATTGTAGTATTCGTCCAACTTCAACTTACTCTATTTCAATTATCCTTTCACTCTCATCCCATTCAATATCAAGTCCAAACGACTCCCCAATAAAACGCAAAGGCACTACTGTTCTGCTATTCATTATCTCTGCCGGCACATCC
Source organism: uncultured Peptoclostridium sp. (assembly GCA_965368085.1). GTDB lineage: Bacteria > Bacillota > Clostridia > Peptostreptococcales > Peptostreptococcaceae > Peptoclostridium. The sequence continues at coordinate 23,640 of CBDULP010000014.1, forward strand.
AATACTACATCCTGATCATTTACTTCAGCAATTTTATCATCTATCCTCAAGACTATAGTCGTATTTTCATTTGTAATTATAATCATGCTAATTTCCTCATCCCAGGCAACCTGCGCTCCAAATCCTTCAGAAATCGCTCTTACAGGTATAAGGGTTCTACCTTCCTTTATGACCGGCGGGACATCAAATTTAAACTTCCCCTTTTTACTCAAAACATTTTCAACTGGAAGAACTTCCATTCCCTTTTCCTCAAGTTCTCTAGTTGTTTTTGCAATGTCTTCTAATTCATCTTTTGTATATCCTGTCTTTATTGCGGTCTTCATTTTATCAAGTTTTGCTTTGAAAGTCGCTTTTGCTTCATCAAGTGCGGCTTTCAACTCAGCCAATTCAGAATCTCCTGCTTCAACAGCATTTTCATATTGTTTTTCTAAAGATACATTTTCCATTTCCGCTTCCAATGCATCTTTCTCGGCTTCTAACAGAAGCTTTACCTCTTCCCAAACTTTGTCTTCGTCTTCTATGTATTCTGCCTTCTTTCCATCCGGGTTTGCTTTGAAGGTCGCTTTCGCTTCACTAAGTTCAGCTTTCAAACCATGCAATTCCCCTTCTATTTGGGCCGCTAATTCGGCATTTCCTGCTTCAACAACCCTTTCATATTGTTTTTCTAAAGATACATTTTCCGTTTCCGCTTCCAATGCATCTTTCTCGGCTTCTAACAGAAGCTTTACCGCTTCCCAGACTTTGTCTTTGTCGTCTCTATATTCGTCTTGATTCACATTATCTTCTTTTAAAACCCTGTCGTTCACAACTTCTTCATATGCCAGTGCATAGCTTAAATTACCTAAAACCAGCATTGAAATCATGATAGTTGATAAAATTCTCTTTAACATATTCATATCCCCTTGTTTTTTGATTTTCTTTTTAATGGCCATGTTAAACACACCCATCCTATATTAAACTACGAGTGCATCTTTATTTTTCCGTCCCCTTCTCTAGATACTCGCATGTCTCCAAGGCAATATCATTAAGCATAAAATCTATCATACATATTCAAAATCAAATACCCCTTCAAACTAGCAACACCTCTGTTGGCCCGCTTCAATAGTACTGTAACTGATTTTGCATTGTTTCTTCTTTTAGCCATAAAAAAACACCTCTTTCTGGTAGTCAATACCGCAAAGAGATGTTTTTCATAAAACTTCATTCAAATTAAATTTATGTGTATTTGTAATGATGCTTTTACAACAGTATCTTACTCTTGTTCCTCATCAATTTCAATGATTCTTTCATCCGCATCCCATTCAACAGTAAGTCCAAGCGATTCTCCAATAAAACGCAAAGGCACTACTGTTCTACTATTCATTATCTCTGCCGGCACATCCAATGCCACTTCCTGACCATCTAATGTAGCTATTTTTTCTTCGATCTTTAATGTTATGGTTATGTTTTCTTTTGTTATTGTAACCGTTTGAGTCTCACCGTCCCAAGCAACTTGTGCTCCAAAGCCTTCAGAAATCGCCCTTACAGGTATAAGTGTTCTGCCTTCCTTTACGACAGGAGGAACATCAAATTTGAACTTCCCTTTTTTACTTAAAACATTTTCGACCGGAAGAACCGTCATCCCTTGTTCTTCCAGTTCTATAGTTGTTTTTGCAATGTCTTCTAATTCATCTTCTGTATATTCTTTCTTTATCGCCGCTTTCATTCCGTAAAGTTTTGCTTTGAAATCCGCTTTTGCTTCATCAAATTCAGCTTTTACTCCAGACAACGTCTCTTCTATTTTGGCCGCTAATTCAGAATCTCCCTCTTCAATAGCCTCTTCATATTGGCGCTTCAATTCTTCATATTGTTTTTCTAAAGAGTCTTTTACCTCTTCCGCAGCATCTTTCTCGGCTTCTAGCAAGTCCTTTGCCTCTTCCCATTCTTTGTTTTTGCTGTATTTGTTTTTGCCGTATTTGTTTTTGCCGTATTTGTCTTCGTCATCTTTGTCTTCATTTTGATTTACATCATCTTCTGTTAAAACCCAGTCGTTCACAGCTTCTTCTGCCAATGCATAGTTTAAATTACCTAAAGCCAGCATTGATACCATGATGATTAATAAAATTCTTTTCAACATAATCCTGTCCCCTTTATTTTTTGATTTTATTTTTAATGGCCACGTTAAACACGGCATTCTTAATTAAATTACGAAAACATTTCTATTTTTTTGTCCCCTCAACCCAAATACTAGTATATTTACAAAAGGGTATCATTAGTTCTTCTCTATAAAAACGTAGGCATAAAATCCATCACACATATTCAGCCCTTTAAACTAGTAACATCTCTGTTGCCCCGCTTCAATAACGCTATAACTGATTCCTCATTGTTTTTTCTTTTAGCCATAAAAAAACCACCTCTTCATGGTGATTAATACCATAAAGAGATGGTTTTTATCAAACTTTATTACTGTAGCTTTAAAACAAAGTTTGATCAAAATAATTGCTGTAAACATTGATCTTTTGTAAAAACAGAAACTCAATTTTGAAAAAAAGTTTGATCAAAGTTGAGTTCTTTTATTTTTTAGCTATATTTATTTTTGTAAAAAAGTTTGATCATTTTCTAGTGGTTTAATCGTTTCTTTTTCTTTTAAATGTATTTTAGAAATAAAAAAACTACACTATTAAATATAAAAGTGTAGCTTCAATAAAAAACTGCACATAGCTCATTAGCTAGTGTGAAAGTAAAATGCTAATTCTTTTTTAATTCACTTCTGTTTAAAATTGCGATGCAATGCTTGAGTATTTCTTCGTTATCCATAATAATTATATGAAGTTTCTTTCTGGTTCTCGTTACTATTTGAAACAGCATCTTCGTTGCATTGTAATATGTATTGCGGTTATAAGACAACTCACCGTTTTGATTGTAGTAAAAATGCCTATCCATCACAGCAACCACATTATCAAATTCCTGTCCGATTACTTCATGAGCATTATCATTCCGAAATGTTTGATACTTGTCAAATGGCGAAGAAGTATGTAAAGAAGGGGTATAGCTTATGGATTTCCATCCCTGACTACCTAATAGCATCAAGGATTCTCTTACTTCTTTCTCGTTTGAAAAATAGCTAATCTCAATATTTGAATACTTTTGGTCATGGTTTTGTTTTGACATATCAAATAGATTTTTAATAAATGTAGCAATTTCCTTATTGGTTCTTATTTTTTCTGTTAGATTGAATTTAGCAGGCGACGCTTCTGTATCAAGAAAATCTGGGATATTTCTTGTACTTTCACTAGTTGATAAACATTGTTTTGAGTCGTACGAGAAAACACACTTATTGCCACCTTGCTTAATAGCAGCAATAGCAGATGCAATCTGGTGGGAGTAAATACGCTGTACTTCATCAAAAATCACTAAATCAAAATCTTTAAGTTGATTGTCTTTTAAGTACGCATTTAATGATTTTATCGGTTCAATTTCACGAAAACCAGCATCATGAAGTTTGTAATGCCCAGAGTTCAACTTGCCACAATGGAATATAATTACATTTTTATTTTCGCTGATGTAGCTTTTTGCAATATCATATGTTAAAAGTGTTTTTCCTGTTCCTGCTGCTCCGTATATTGATATAAAGTTTGATGATTTTTCACTTTTTGAAGACATAATACTTTTTTTGATTTCTTCTTGTTGCTTTGTTAAGAAGTAATTCCCTTGTAAAAATGCCTCCGTTGAATTAAATGGTGACACCAGATAATTTGTTGGATCGAATAATCTATCTATATCTTCAAAAATTATTACCTTTTGCTTATATAGCTCATCAGCTAACAATTGTATATTTGATTCGCATAAATGCCCTGATTCATCCAAAGTATATAATTTATTTTCTTCACGCACATAAGTAAAATTCAGAATCTCTTTATCCAAAAAACTTAAATAGTATCTATTTCTCTTAAGTTGATCTGTGATCTTATGGCCTGTATTTTTTCTTTTTAGCTCAATATTTATAATGGAATTTTCGCCAATACGCAATAAATCAAACTCTTTCCCTATCTGATTAATAGAATACCCAACAAAAAAACAGTCATAGATTTTATGATCTATATTTTTGAGTTTGAGTTCATTCACCAAAGAATTAAGGTCGTCCAACTCTTCTGTTTTCATATTAATGTCATACATATTTGCATAATCATCAAATACAGACTCTGACAACTTCTTCCACGAACTGCACAATGACAATAGATTTATTGGTTTCATATATAGCTCCTTTCACCACCATATTTTAGGTGGTTGTTATAGTAAAGTGCAATTGCAGGCATCATTCCCTTATTCCGCTTTACTGCAATATCCAATGCTCATAAATTCAGTTTATTTCGCTAAAAAATACGTCTACCACATTATAACAAAAAAAAGGTGAGTTGTACTTCCTTTGGTTTACCAACTCCAATTATTTTTAATTCCGTTATAGTAGTATATGTAGCTTTATAAAAAAATTTTGACAACACTACATATCTTAATTAATCATCGAATCCATCAACAAGTGCACCTTTAGTGTTGTATAACTCTGCAGGGTCACTTTTGCTATTGTTCCAAGTACCTTTGCCATCAAGCCAATGAAATTCTATATCTGAGTTTTTAGCAGAGTCGCCAACCTTTACAGATGAATCGTAATCTAAAGTGAATTTCGGAAATGTAAAAGATTGATTACCTCTTACCGATACAATTTCCCACCCCGCAAGATCTACTGGCTTACTTCCTGAATTTGTAATTACAATATATTCAGCTTTTTTATCCAGAGCAGTAATTATTAGTTCTTTACTCATCGTATTTGTTTGGTTCTTAGTTGATACACTTGTTTCTAATTTTGTATTGACTTCATATAAAATAATATTCTCAGCAGCCGATTTTGATTGCAACACTTTGTTCTCGGTTCCAAGCGAATTGTTATCACATCCATTTGTATGACTTTTTTGTTATATTTCACCATGTCAAATGTATAAAAAAGCCCCTTTGAATAAAATCAAAAGGGCTTATTAATAACTGCTGTGTTATGAAATGAAATCATTGTTCGTAACTTACTTTTTTTTCTTTATAAATTTTAGTTTATTCATTTCTTTAGCACATTTCTTAGAGCCCTGTCTCAATCCATCTGAAATAGCACCTTTACTTTCTTCTGTTCTGTTCAAGTAACCATCCTCAAATCCATCGTCATACCCTTTGTTGTAGCCGTTTATAATACCAAATTCATAAATTTTATTGTAAAGCAAGTTCAAGCTCTCATTAAGTTCCTCTTTTCGTTTAGCAATACCCATCCTGATACTCCTTTCTCTTATCTTGTCTAAGTTCTATAAACAAAGATTCTGAATCAACATCAACTCCTAGTTTAGTTAGAATTTGTTCCTGTTCAGTAATTTCATTTTCTATCTGCCTTTTTTTCCAATTGTCAATGTAAATAACTTTTTCTTTCAAATTGAACACCTCTACTTCATAGTTCTTTCAACTATAACTGCCATTAATATCGATATTTTAATACTAATTAACTAGATTTTAAGTTTAATTCTTTTATCGTGAATATTGAGTGCACTATTATACGAATTCGTTAAGCTCATTATATTTGATGTAATTGATATTGTCATCTAAATTTCCTTTTTAAAAAGTGGGTCACATTCCTGATCTATTGAACTAAGTATTCTCATGATAGCTAACCCTAAATGCTCCATCAAATAGTCCATTTTATTCCATGCAATTTCAATTTCAATTGTGCTATATATATCGTGAATAATCTTTATATATGAAAGCTTTAAACATGTTTTCCTAATATACTCATTTATTAGACCATGTTCCCTGTAACTAGCTCTACATAGTTTTTCTCCAAAATAAACACACTCTTCAACACATGAAAATGTATATTCGTTTAATCTTTTATTAAATTCCATATTCTCCACTATAGATTTTGGCAATTTATTTCTAAACTTTCTTTTATCAAAGAAAATCTCACGATAAGCCATTTTCATATGCAACAGTGATTTGTCATTCAAGCCGAGATTACTTCTAACTAACCTATTTGTCAGTTTTAACTTCTTATTAAATCGACTATACTTTTCCCCTTTTCCCTCTGTTAATATCTCAATCAAATCTTTTTTTATTGTTATGCTCGAGACAGTTCTATTTTGCGACTTATACTTTTCGTTAACTTTGCAAAGATATTTAGATTTATCTCTTGACTGCTCTAGCAAATTCGTGAAAATATTTTCATATAATTTTAATTCATTTCTCCGATCAATATAATACAAATAACGTGCAAAAATAATATTAAGATTTTCCTTATCACTACTTATATTTTGAAATTGCTTTGATGAAATGTTGGATAGTTCATTCTTAATTTCTCTTAAATAAGTTTTGACACTTTTTTTTGCAATCCCCTGATACTCAGTTATTATATGATTGATAGTAATAAAAAAAAGATTACTGAAGCTATTTTCTACTAAGTTTAATACCTGCATTTCTATTTTTGGATTTCTTGATTTGTTGTTTTTGAAAAATATTATTTCTTCTTTTGAAGAATTATAATAGTCTCTAATAGCTTTAAAATGAATGTTGAAACTATCACAAAAATCGGTAGATTGAAATTCCAAGTTTCTCAATTTTTCATAATTAGCTCTCTTAATAGCTTCTACTTTATGACTTGAATGTAGGGCACTTTTAAAACTCTTACCCTCTTCTCCCAATTCAATGAAGTGATCAATGCAATTTTCAACATCTAACGGCTTATCTTTCTTAATTCTATCTAAAAACATCTTGTTCGGAAGCTTCGTATCTCGTTCAGTTCTATTAAGTACAAGTTTTCCTTTCGACACATCTAGTAATTCAACAAAAGACTTAATAAATGAGATAATCTCATCTTTGGGAAATTCAAAAATGTCAATATTAAATCCATCAAGTTCCTTAAGTTTTTTAATTATACCTTCAATTCTTACGTAAGTTTTCTGTATTTCATCTGGTTCATTATTGCAAGAAATTTTTTTTGCGATATTATAGATTTCACTCTTTTCCACATTTAACACCACTTTTTATTATTATATTACCCCATCTTGTCAACACGTTTTTTTAATTTTAACATTTTTGCCGAATAAAACATCTTATTTTAATCAAATTTTATTTTAGAATTAAATATAATCAAGAAAAATGAGTCGTTTAGGTAATACCTATTAAATGTTATACAATCTCTAAATTACTAATGTGGTCATTAGAAAAAAGTATTTAATATAATATTACGGAGTACATCCCTATTCAATTATTTAATTTTTCCTCATTTTTTTCATTATAGACAAATGAATCTTCAAGCTTAAAAAACAATTCTGCAACCACATCGATTATAGCTACTACTATCATTGATTCTTTAATGACATTAGTGTACAAAGTAGTTAACATATCTTTTGGTACGGTATTTACAATAATCGATAATATAAACATTTTATCCAAACGTTTTAAAATAGTATCGGTAACATCGATTAAAGGATTAATATTTGAAACAATAAAAACATATAAAACACCATATATTACATAAAAATAAAACCTACTATATTTTTTAAAATTCAAATTATATCTTGGATTAATCCTTCGATTAGGTTGTTGAACAAAACAATAGAACCAATTATCAGAAATAATGTCAACTAAGTTATTGCTAATAAAATAAAATCCAATTATCCATCCAATAAATGACAAGAACTCTCCATTTAAGCCCATTGCTGTAAAACCTATCCACGAGAAAATTTTCACAAAACAAACAAGTAACATTGAAATTATAAACAACATTAAAGATATAAATGGGTAGCCCATGAATAGTGCAGCAAAAATAATTGTACTCATACCTTTTCGATATGCTATAGTATTCAAGTTCTTGGGACTACGCTGAGCTAGCTGACCTAAACTATAGAACGTAATTGATCCGTAAAGAGCTATCAGTAAATCAATTACCAGAAACCAAACATATTTTCTGCAAATAAACAAATAAAAAAGAACAATGGTTAACATAGGCGCAAAAAATAAAAATCTATGAAAATGCTTAATATCATTTAGCTTTAATAATTTTTTGATTTTATTATTTAAAATTGTTTTCATATAATTTTTTTCCTTTTTTAGATTTTTAAAAAATTTGTATTTACTTGACTATTGCTAAAAGCTTGTATAACTTAGATTCCCAGATTAGCACGACTCGATTTCTTATAATCATTTTAAAATACTACATATCCACCATGTTATGCATCATTGATCCAACTTGATAAAAATGTGATCAATTAGAAGTCTGGATACCACTTAATCAAATCAGTTTCACCATTATGAGCCCCGAGACATTTAGGGTATAAAAGCAAATGATTCTTAATCTCCAGACACAACTTCCCAACTTCTTCCTCTAAAAGATAAGTACATCTACTCCCCTTTTACTTTCACATTCTATAATTTCCAAAGGAGTCAAGCCCACCATTTCAGTCGTCAACCTTCAAAGGATAGTTCACAATTTCATCGTAAGACTTCTTAACAAGCAGGATAGCCATTGTCTTATTCGCCTTAATCCTAAGTGGCTATGGCCTGACATCACCTTATAAGTATTCTTAATATTATGTATTGTTGATAGATGAACTTATTACTTTTCCAGATAATTCTTCAATGTTGTCGATTAAGTCATTCAATACATCTTCAAATAACTCGAGCTCACCAAGTGAATGTACTATATCATTTTCTGCCCGCTCTGCATATTCAGATATTTCATCTCGTGCTTCATCAGTAGCTTTCTCGATATATTCCTCCAGATATTCATCATACGCTTCCATTGAATATTCGTTGAATTTTTGATTATAAATTTGTTCAAAGTCTAAACAAACATACTCGAAAAATGGACCTCCAAATTCAGAAATCGACTCTAAATATGGGATGCTTAAAGAATCAACGACATTAAGAAGATATTCTATTTCTTCCTCAATATCATAATATTCATAATCTATGTTCTCAATTAATATTCTTATTTTTTCCCATTCTTCAATTATGTATATTAACTCATACAAATCATCTTCTGAATAAAATGTAGCTTCTCCAATAAATACAAATTTATTTAGATTATAATTGTAATTAAATAATTGATCTATAAAATTTTCTTTATGTACTTTTAAAGTATTCAATAATCTTATTGCGGTTAATCGTAATTCATTATATTCATCATCATAATACGGAATTGAATCGTTTTTAATTTGTTCAAAATAACTACTAAATAAATATGAGATGAATTCTTTGTCATAAGTAATTGTACCTGCTTCAAAATTTTTCTTACTTTCATTCGAATAATTTCCAGATCCCCAATATGCAATATTTTCTGTAGCAACTACTTTCACATGATTGTTCAAATTAAAATATACTTGTATTGATTCAGGAAATTTCTCTGGTTCTAATTTATGTAAATACGTTTTTATTGTCGAACTTGCATTTTGGCGAACCCTATCATTATAATAATATTCAAATCGATTCGGAATGTTTGTTATTAGTTGGATTTCCACGTTATCGCCTAATTTTCTTAACATATTAAGAAGGTTATCATTTTCATACTTTGAAATATTATATGTTATAATGCCTACTTTCTTTGCATTTTTAAAATCTTCAAGAACCTCTTTATAACAAAATTCATCTTTGCTAGAAACAAATTTGCCATGGCTAAACTCTTTTTCTGTAAACATGTTGTCTCCTTTCTATTCTATATATGAGCTCACTATTTCATTTCACAATAACTTCTTCTAACTACGCTATCTTTTCCATAAAACAATCATTTTAGCTTTGAATCATCAATATATGCTTTTTAAACTAAATCTATTGATTCCTTTTAATTTACATTCTCCATCATATAAAATTCCAACACTATATTGTGCTCTTGTAAAGGCTACATAGTATTTTGCTTTTGATGTCTCTATATTAGAATAATCTCCCGTTTTCAGAAATTTTTTCATCGGCCCATTAGGAATTATCAGCACCCGTTCAAATGTAAGTCCTTTTGAAGCACCAAAATTTAAAATATTTTCACTATCAAATTTACTTCTTCTATCAAATCTTAGCAATTGAGGGCTAAACCTTTTTATATACGTGTCTACATCCTTTCCATTAATAATAAACACTCCATCATGCCCTGTATCTTCAATATTTTTCGAAATTGTTTTTTCCATTTCTGGATATAATGAATCAGCCAAATCACAAATTTCTTGATTGGATCTAAAGCATTCTTTCTTATGATAAATAGTACAAATATCATTCTTTTGCCAATTTATAAATAAATCATATATGTTACACCCCTTGTACTTCTTATTCTTGGCAGAGTTATTAGTTGAATATGTTGCCTGTCTAACATCTCCCACTACAATCATATTTATTCTTGATCTAAATAATAAATTTAATATATCCAAATCATATCCTGCCAAATCCTGCACTTCATCTATATAAATGGTGTCATGCATTAGTTCTAGTCTGTTTATTACTGCACCCTTTGATTTTGTATTACATTCTTTTACAAACAAAGATATTTTATCTGTATAGATATATTCTCCTGATTGCAAATAGTATTTTTCTACATCTTGCTTTTTTACAAATTTTGCTGAAGTTCCATTAATAAACATTATTGATTTAATTCTCTTTTTATCATACAAATAATTTTGATATGGATGTACACCTTCATTTAATAAAAAAGAAAACCAACTCTTAATTTCTATATTAGATGGAATAACTCCATTTAGCTTTATTATTTTTTTCTTTATTTCATTAAGATTATCAATTGTATATGTCAATATTAAGATTTTTTTCTTTTGTTTACTCAAAGAATCCTTAGCTATAAAGGTTGTTTTACCTGAGCCAGCTGCTGAAATAATCACCTTATTATTTGATTGCATCATATATATACCTCGGTAATTTTATTTTTTCCTTGCCTTCAAATATTTTCAATGCACATTCCGTCTTATTGGCTATCATGTATGAATTCATTTCTTCAATTGACTTTTTATTAATTTCAAATACTTTATTTAAACATTGCAAATCATTCACTTTACAAATTTGAGGTTCTAATGTGTTGTATTTCTCATCTTTATCATAGAATATCTTTATATTTTCAACACATTCATATTCTTTATATTTAGCTTTTATAGCCTCTACGTTGCCATCATTATCAGTAACTACTTTAATTGGTTTGTTTAATAGCTTTGCTATCTCCAAAAATCTTTTAAAAGCTAAACCTTTTACTGTTATTACATCTACCCCATCTTCTATTGGTAGCTTTCCATGTTTATTTATATATGCTTTTTGTATTATAAGTTCATCAGATGGCCCTTCACATAAAATTGGATTTTCTGACAGCAACATCCTTAAAGTATCATAGCCTGGTAACTTTTTAAAATATTTCTGTGTATCTTCTTTTAATGCAGATAACTCCATCGTTTTCTTATTTTTATTAAATAAAATTAAATTTTCTAATCCTAATTTATTAACTACATATGTACTGTGTGTCGTTAAAATCAATTGTTTTCCATTACATTTAGAACTTATTCCTTCTATTAATTTATTCATATTAGAAAAAGATAAGTGATTCTCGGGTTCTTCTATGAGTATTACACTTGAATCTTGCGCTTGCGTTTCTAATGCTAATCTCATTTTTATAGAATTTTGCTCGCCTTGACCAAGATAGTTAAACGGAACTTCATCTAAATATGATGTTAGCGTTGATTCCCAATTACTTCTTGTAGATACATCAATGGCTACTGCTAATTCTTTCTTTGTTATATTGCCTTTTATTGTATTTAACTTTTTGTTTATCCCTGAAATCGAATCTTCTGTTACAAAAGTTTCTTTTAACTTTCTATAACTTAATGCTAATTGAGCTTTTTCTTTATCATCCAAAATATTATTTATAATTTTAGAAATATATTTATCAGCACCATTTATTAATTTAATAGACGATGTATCTATGTATGTAGCATTTACAGGAATACTTCTATTTGTTATTGAATTATATCCAAACGAATACCATCTGACCTCATAATATTCTATTGGTATCGTTTTTATATCATTTGGATTTTCAATATATTTCTCATACTCTTTTGCATATGATTCATTAAATTCAATCGATAAATGAATTCCCGGACAATCTTCTTTCTTTGTATTATTCGAACCTCTTAATGCTTGCACATCTTTAGTTGACTTTAAGTATAATTCAATCATTATTTTCGGCAACGGAATATTATTACCCTTTTTCAATGCTTCAATATACTCATTTACTACCTTGGTATTAAATAAATATGGTGTAAGTTCATATATACTGTTACGTCCATTTATTTGATTTGTAAGAGCTAAGTTAATGGCTTCTAATAACGATGTTTTTCCAACTTCATTGTCTCCAACTATTATTGAAATATCCCTTGAAAATTTTAATTCAAAATGCTCAAAAGACTTATAGTTTTCTATCACTATCTTTTCTATAATCATTTATTATCCACGCCCTTTTAGATATCTATTATCAAAGTCAACATTATTTTTAAACAAAGTCACATATTAAAGGTTCTTCTAAAATCGATTTTTTATGCTAAATAATTTCATATAACTTTTCATATACATGTTCACTCTTATCCATCATACTCGCCTTATCACTCAAATGCCTCAATCGCTTCGAGTATACTCCATTTTTCTCCAACTCGTTCAACAACTTAGAATCCCAAGCTCCGCTCTTTTCCACAAGTCCTAAAGTAACTCTGATGCATATTTTATGCCACTCTACCTGTTCTCTTGAATACAGTAAAAGCATTGAAAGCGACTTATTTTCTCGTTCGACTTCTATGAGTCTGTACTCCATCCCGTTTTCCATTACTATCTCACCTACAGCATACCGTCTTTTGGTTATCCCGTCGCTTAGTTTTGAAAACTTCTTTCCCTTTATGCCTTCTTGCAAATAGTAAGTCTTGCCGTTTACAGCTATCACATCAGGCTTTTCCCTTAAAAGCCCTAGTATCTCTTTGAATTCCTCAAGCTCTCCCTTAAAATCCTGTTCTTCCATGCCTTCGTACTCGATTCCCTTTGCAGTATTCAATCCTCCTGTATCGGCGGTGCTTCTTAATTTATCATCTTTCAATTCATATATTTTGGTATTTTCATCTTCATTTTTTCGCAGGCTCTTTACCCCTGATCTTGTCTTACTTATTGGAACATCGCCTTCATATGAATGCTCTGCCCCCCGAGTTGCTATAAAATCAGAGTCAGTCATTTTAGAACCGTCAATCTCAGGGTCTAGCTTTCTATCGCCGTCTTCCTTTGGTTTTTTGTGTGATCGCTTCTTTGGTTCTGTGCTTGTTTCTGTTTTCTTGATATATGGAGATTTAATGAATATTCTCTTTGCATCTATTTTCTTCTTTTTAAACGCTACAATTTCACGAACCCTTACCACATTGTTGCTATTTTTTCTTATTCTGGCCTTTATATTCAACTTATCAAATAAAAAATCACACTTAAGTTCTCCATACAATTTCAAGTTCTTACCGACCTGATTAAACATTTTCAATATATTTTCATTTGTAATTATCCACGCTAAATGACGTATGTATACTTTTTTTAATAGTTCTTCTTCATATTCATCAGAAAAATCAATAAATAGCTTCCCATCACTACCACGCATATGTACAAAATATTTTGGTAGGCTGTCCATCTCTACAATCCTGTTCAGTAAAAATTGACTGTTCGCTATAGTAGCCCTTATTATTTCAACTGCTGGAATCCTGTATTTAATTCCATTTTTGTATCCCACAAATATATTTGTGCTTATTCTTTTATTCCCTATTTGAATTGAGTCTTCAATAATTTTAAACTCTATATTTCTAAATACTATATCTTCGACAACTTCACCTTTTATTTCGCTGCTGTTTGACTTTTCATTTTCATTATTTAGATTTCCGTTTGTATAGTATCTTCCACATGCAAGAAAGTGTACAGTTGCCCAGTCAAATGTCAGCATTTTAATTTCTGTATCCCCTTTAAAATATGCATCTATCATCCACTTTTTGTCCTTCAAATATGGATCGTCTATCCAGTAGAGCATGGCCTCCTCATTTTGCTTGAAAGGCCAGTTCTTAACAATCACTTTGTCTTGTTCTCCAGCGATAGTATCCCCTCCCCAAAGCATAACTTCTTACTACATCCATCTTAAACTCTAGTCCATCCATTCTAGTAACTCCATTTTACTTTCTACATAATTACCTAAAGTTCCATATCCTTCTATAGGTCCAAATGCATTTACTATATTTTCAATTTCACTAGACATCAATTGAATCAATGATTTTGTATTATTGTCTAAGTGAAAACAACTCAGATACCTCTCAATACCAGTTATCTTGTAATAGTTTGATGGTATTGTATAATTAGGTATATTGGTTCCGTTATTACGACTTGTAACATCTTCTTTCATTACCGTTTCAGAAAGGATAGCTTTATAGTCTTTAGGTTTTTTATATTTTAATGCAGTCATAAAAAAGAAAAATTTTATTTTATCTCCATATCCACCCTTCTTAAGTCCTGCATTATATAAAATATCAAAGTTTTTGAATATTGTAGTCAAATCTCTTAGTGATAGGCTTAATTTTTCAACAAGATCGCTAATAAATGCTCTACTCAATAATTGTTGATATACAATGTGCTTATTGCTACTACAAAAAATATCTATTTCTGGATTAGGTAGATTAAAATTAATATCAAAAAACCTTCTCAAGTATCCATCTGCATCTATATTCCTTCCATATAATTGTTTAACACTTTCTGATAATTGTTCAAAATCTACAGCGAATATAAACACATATTGGGGAATATTTAAAAAATGCTTAATCGTTTCTAATAATTCAATGGCATAATCCGGCCTACATCTATCTAATTCATCAATAATAAATACTTTTATTTTATTTTTGTCGATTTCATCCTTAAGAAATTTTTCCAAACTATCTTTAGCCTTTTTAAAGCTTATGTATTCGTCTAAATAATTACTTTTGCTTTCTTCAATACAATTCTTTATCTTTTCAGGATCTATTTCGCCTAAATCTATCTCTTTTATCTTTTCCATTAATTCATCTACTGGAAATTTCAACTTTTCTCTCATCGCATTAGTAAACCATGTTTTCCCAATATATAACCCAATATCTCTAGTATTTTTTATTAAGTTGCTTCTAATATCTGCTTCTTTATACTCATCATATATAGAGTACATGAATGGGCACAATGGATTATCAAATATGTCGTGCTCCCATACGTTAAACCTAAATACATTGAAAAGTTTAGCATTTTCATCATTCTGCATAAGTGCCTTCAATCCATCTAAAAAAGTAGTTTTTCCCATACCCCAACTAGCATTTATCGACATTACTAAAGACCTATTATCTGTAGCAATATACTTTTCATATTCTTTAGAAATCTCAACAATACTATTTGCAAATCTTTTTCTTTTTTCCATATCAAAGTTACTCATATCTTTATCCCCTCTACTTCTCGCTTATGCAATTTAATAAGTCTATACTTAAAAAACTTCAACTTCTTAAATCCAAGTCATAATCAAAGTCCGAGCTTTTTCTTCACCTTTTCAAAATCTTCACTCCTGAGTCCTGCCTCCCTTTGGACTTCCCAAAGCCTTATCTTTTCTCCAGCCGTTTTCTTGTTGTCGATTATAGTCTTTACCCGCCTGATTTGATATTCTTCAACGCTCTCTAGTATGCTGTTGAGAAATTTTTTCGATTTTGGGATTTTATCCAATTTCTTCTCTAATATAGATTTTACATTTAATCGCCTTCCAAGTAAAGATATGGTCAGTCTTTCATATTCTGGATTTTGAGTAATTCTATTGTATTCTTGCTTCAAAAGCTCTAGTATCTCCTCGTCCCTTTGCTCCCAGTCCACTCTCTTGTCGCTTTTGAAGTCTATTTCGTCCACACTTTTCCGCTCTGGCATGTTTTCAAACAGCCACTTCCTGTCTTTCCTGTATAAATACGAATACTCCTTTTTGCAAATACTCTTAAGCTCTGTCCTTGTAATTCCGCTGTTTTGATTCTTCGCATCCAGTATTGCCTTTTTGTATCTTTCAGCCAGTTCACCATCGTCAGTTTGCTTTGGCTGCTTCTCGTATATTTTTTCGTTCATGTTCGAGCTTTCAAATCTGTTTATTCCAAGGAGTCTGTCGTATTTCACTATTGTCTTGGGATCGCACCTCATCTCCTTTGCAGCGCTTCTTATGCTTAAGTCATTTTCACTGAGAAGTGCCTTTAGCTTTTCATTCCACACATGTCCGAATTCCTTTATCGTTCCTGCCTTGTATCTGTCTTCACTCTTCTTGTCAGGTCCTTTTCTAGAATATACGAATCCGCAGCTGCATCTGAATGTCCCTACAGGCACCCTCGTCTTGTAGTCCGCCGTTATTTCAATGTCCTCCACAACATCCTTTTTATAATGGTCTGCCGCCAGATTCAGGCATGGCCACGGCCCCTTTCCAAAAGGCATGTTCCTTAATTCTTCCAACTTGAAAAATGCCTCAATGTCTTTCATCAAAAAATCAATTATCATTATGTGCCTTATCGGATGAACTGTCCTTTTGCTGCTTCTAGTAGCGACTTTGAGCCAGTTGTGTTCATAGTCCCTGTCTATTTTGGACTCCATCTTAACGAGCAGCTGTTCTCCCCAATAGTTTACAAACTCTTCGCAAAGCTGTGTCTGCCTTATGCTTCCTCCAATACTCGCAAGCCCTCTGGCGCTGAGAAGCTCCCTGTACTTTTTTCTTATGCTGCTTATCCCAACGCCCTCAGTGTCCGATTTCATGATGTAGTCTGCATGCCTTGATATTCTCATGAGCTTTTCTTCAATGCCTTTGTCCTTTTCATATTCTTCTTTAAAATCCAAATGATCCTTTTCAATTCTCACAAATTCCACCCTGCTCGAATTCCTTTTTCCTATAGGGTATCTTTTCAGCTTTGCTCCGTGATATGGACACAGGAACACTCCTTGAAGCTGGTGAATCCTGTGAATGTAGGGCTCTTTGTGCTTTTCAATGTCTTCTTTGGCGCATACGGGACAGTAGTATATCCTATCCTTTTTGCATATGCTTCCCGCCATAATCCCTGTTTTTGCGTAAATGCCCTTGCCGTCACTGTACCTCATAATATCAAAAAGCTCCCTTTTCCTTGAATAAGGCATAAAGGGAGCGTAAAAATTGAAAAGGGTATGGTTTTTTATTATATATTCGGCTGTATAATATCTTCCAAGGTTTTTTGCCAGATGTTCAATGTGTCCACAGAAATAAAGGCTGGGTATCGCCGTATTCGTTCCAAATATTTCTACAAGAGTGTCCTTGAAGTCTATGTTTCCAGAGTAGTAGTGATATCTCGACAGTGTTCCATAAAGCAGCTCGTCCTCATATGGGTCTGTAAAAAAATTAAGCATATGTCATTCCACCTTTAAAAATTCGTCCACAGGATTCTTTATATATCCACATTTTTTGAGAGCTTCATATGGGTGAATCTTCTTTTCGATAGATATTTCATGTATTCTTCTAAGATCGTCTTTGTCATGCACTTCTTCCGTCTTTTGCTTTTCCCTTTCCCTTCTGTCGTTTTCAGAAATGGCCTTTTTCAAAGCCTCGGCCTTCATGTTACTGTAGTCAGCATCCGTGCCGCAGCTTCTCACCACTTTTTCAACTATGACCTCAATCCGCTTTTCTGAAAGACTATTGAATATTCCAAGCCCTGCAAGCTCTATTGTAATCTGCTCAATATGGTTTTTTCTTTTGGATTCGCTGAATTCTTTCTGGGTATCAAGCATCGCCTTGATTTTTCCTCGCACGTCTATGCTGTTTCTATGCTTTGCAGTTATGTCGTCAAGGTTTATCGCTATGTCCTCATACCTGCTTATGTCAGTAATATTGTTGTCTCTAAGCGCCTTTATCATAGGCTGTATCATGTGAAGGTCTTCCTTTGAGGTCTTCTTTATTATTTGCTTTGTTATCTTTTCGGAGTCCGTATTGAGCGCCCTCTCCTGAGCCAGTATGAAAAGATTCACAGCCACCGCAGTTATCCCCTGGCTTTGGTCGTACATTATCTCCCTGAACTCCTCCGTAAGCGCAGTCTTTTCCTTGAGCCACTGGAATTCCCAGAGCGTTTCTATGAAAAAGTCCCACTCGTCGCTGTCCTTGTCCATCCTGTCCCATATTATATTGCCTTCACTTCCCGCTCTTCTGGCCTGCCTAAAGTCTTTTTTCAGTATCCTAAGGGCCTTGAAAGTCCCTATCATGACTGTTGGAATTCCAACTGTATTTGTGAGCGTAACAAAAAAATTGAGCATCTCTTCCGGATCATTTTTCGCGTTTATAAGATGCTGGATCTCGTCTATTACAAGAAGCCCTATGCCGTACATGCTCGCAAGGTGAGTCATGTTGAGCATCATTGACGATGTTATCCTGTTGAGGTATCCGTATTTTTCAAGATACCTTGTTCCCAATATATCGTCCACCGCCTTGAAGAAGCTCTTGCACAGCGTGGATAGGTTCCCGTCATACGGACAGTCTATCTTAAGCCAAACTATCTGAGTTCTGCTAAGCGGCGCTTCCTTGTACTCCTCATGCTTTATTACCTGCGGATACATAGAAAGTAGCCTCTCTATGGCGGTGGTCTTTCCTATCCCTGATATTCCTATTATCGAAAGGCTGTCGGCTGTAGAGCGTATATGGCTCATTCCATTCGCCAGAGCATTTCTCCTTTCGTCCTCTCTCAGGGCTTTCACATCATTTAATATTCTAAGCCTTTCATAGTCCGCACCGCCCAACGGATTCCTTGAAAGATAGCCTCTTCTTAGCATTGTTGAAATCTTCGACTCTATTAGAAAGTGGTCTGGAAGGGGCTGTATGAAATTTTTTATCCTTTTTATGAGGTGGTGCCTTACATTTCTGCTCCTGTCCCTTTCACCTTCTTCGACTATTGGATATGATGTGAACTGTTCTATTATTTCCTCCTCCGTAAATATGTCTGGAAGCGCCTCGATATACGGGTTGTTGGCATATTCGCCCACCTCCTGCTCCCTGTATCTTGCCATTTGGAAATTCTCGTTCAACAGTGAAATATTATTGTTTTTTTCCAAGGCTCTCATCCCTTTTCTTTCTTATTTTCTTCATAAGGTCTTCCTTTCTGGAATCCCTTGTCTCTTTCTTGTCTTCAGCCGTTCCTTCAAAGCTTTTGACTATGCCTTCCTTCTTTTCCTCTTCTCCGAGTACGAATGCTTCTTCATTTCTGTTTACAATCTTTTCAATCTTCCTGTTGTCCTTTATTCCCTTTATCTTCTTGGACTTAGGCTCTTTTACCTCAGAGCTTTTCTTTTCCTTTTGGGCGTTTTTTACTATCTGCTCTATCTCCTTGTCAAGGTCAATGTGAAGTTGGTTTTGAGACTGGTTCTCCCAGCTTACCAGCTCCTCCCTTAGTTCCTCCTGGAATATTATCTCTTCAAGAATACAGTCCCTGTACTGAACGCTCTTTTCTAGGAGATAGCAGGTTTCAAAATTTCTGCCGTCTTCATGAGGAATGTATATCTGGTTCATATTCCTCGGATCGTATATGACTTCAACCCTTTTGTTCTTTGGCTTTATAAACCACTGCTCCTCTATAGCCTTTTGAGAGCTGTAATACAGCTTTTTGAACCTGAATCCCGCCCTTGATATGCTTGCTTTTCCCCTCGGCAACAGATTGAGCCTCATTATATCCCTTTCTATTACCCTAAGTCTTCCTTTCTTGTTTCCTATCCCCCAGTTCCAAAGGTTTACAGGAGTAGGCGCAATCTCGTCCGCTATCATTTCCTTGTCCATCTGATAGCCTTCCACAATCTTATGATTGTGGTGGAGCACCATTTTAATGAATATCTTCGTAAACTCTTCGAGCGTAAGCGTGGCGTCAAGCCTGTAGTCCCTGTCGCCTCTTTCCCTGAACTCTTTGAGTATTGCGCCCGGGGTCTTGTGCTTAATCTTTTCGTTCACTGTCCTGAATTTTCTCTCCACTATTCCCTTGAGGTCACCCCTGTATGGAGGCGTGTTTTCAATTTTTATGTTCAAATTGTTTATGAGGTTTTCCACCGAATAACCCTCAAATTCTCCCCTGTCTGCAATTATTATCTCCGGCAGATGACTTGAAGGCCACTGCTCATTTGTAATCTTTATACCGAAGTTCTCACAGAATTCAGCCTTGTCGCACACCATGTTGTCCAGAGCCATCGCAGCCCCAATCCATGAAGGGCCTTCAAGCCCTGCATATATGCCTGTTATAAGCCTTGAATACACATCCATGACGGCATAGACTACCGGCCTTCCTATTATCCTGTTTCTGCTGAGAGAACTCACAAGGTATACATCCGCTATGGTGGCATCTATTTGAAATCTCGTTCCAGGGCCATCTGTCTCCTGTTTTGAATCTCCTAAAGTCGCCCTGCCTTTCAGCTCGAATGCTTTGCCGCTTTCCCTAAATGTGATTTCCTTTTTGACGTCCCGAAGCTTTTTATGCCAATAGTAGAATTGAGCATATGTTGGTGTTCTAGATTCATTCCAGACATTATGTTTTATCTCACCTTTTTCTACAATTTTGTCCGAGAAAAATTCCCTGAGCATTGAATTGTAAGCCGACTTCAAAGACGGCTTTTGTTTTTTGTTGTAGTATTTATCTATGGATACTTCAAATATGGTTCTTATATCATCCGTTATGTTTATTCCCTTTGTTGATTCGCCTTTGTAGTTCACCTTTTTGGGTCTTCCTACTTTAACCTCTCCAAGATTTCTAGATTTTCCTCTAGCACCAGAATTTCTATAATCCGGAAGCAACGCATTTTTAGTCATCCCTCTTTGCCAGAAACGACTGAACATTTTTTTGATTTTCGATATACTCTTTCCCGATCTTTCAGATATCTCTTTAAATATCCTCTTCCTATCCGATTGATTTAACAGACACTCCCTTTGACTCACCCAAAATTCATTTACAAGTTGCCAATCCTCATCTCTTTTTTGCCTTTCAATTTCTGATAATGCACCTTCATCTTGAGTCGTAATAAAAGGTTCATTTATCTTCAACAATATCTTATTGCTGACTTCGGCCACTATTTTTTCTATTGGTTCCTTTTTAGGCATAGACGTTGCAAAATCTAAGAATACATAATATACATTACCATTGCTTTCATCTATGCTAATTATACGAATCCGATTTTTATTATCTTTGTCCGAGTATTGATACACTGTGTTTTCCACTATCATAATGAACTCACCTTTTTATTCATTATCTCCGCATTTAAGCTGACTTCTATCCTTCTGTTTATGTCTATGGGTTTTGCAAGCTCCAAGTTTAATATCTTATTTATTATAAGATATTTAAAAATAGATACGCCTGTTCCCTGATTCAGCATCAGATCCCTGTCAAAACCGCTGGATATTGTTCTTA
Source organism: uncultured Peptoclostridium sp. (assembly GCA_965368085.1). Classification (GTDB taxonomy): domain Bacteria; phylum Bacillota; class Clostridia; order Peptostreptococcales; family Peptostreptococcaceae; genus Peptoclostridium. The sequence continues at coordinate 45,113 of CBDULP010000014.1, forward strand.
TGCTTTCTTTTTTATCTATCAATCTCCTTGTATATTCTAAAATAACATCCTCAAGCATGTCTTTGTCTATTTCCCTGAGTGCATCAATGTCTTCCAAGTCATAATAACTGTGGACGTAACTTATATTTCTCGCCAATACCTTGTGTATTTCTTCTTCTGTCACTATACCCCAATCTATGCCTTGCTTTTGCCAGTATCTTTTCTCTATTTCAAACTTTTCTAATACTCTCCTGTCAAGCAGTTCTTCTTTCGGCTTTATTGTTCTTGCCAACTCTATAAGTTCGCCGTTTCCGCTTTTCTTAGTCACTAGAAAGTCCGTTGTCATAACTATATGCTCACCAGTCTTTGGATTTTTAGGATGCTTTATACCTGCCTCACTTGCTATCAAAATAGTCTCTTCTATTGGAAGCAGTGGAAACTGCTCTCTTATGTCAGCAATATTGTCTGAGTACTCCAGCATATAGAAATAATCCCTTTCCATATCTGATAAAAACTCATGTTGCCTGCCCGTTTTAATTCCTTTAAGCCTTGTTGCCCTTCCCAGTGACGGCACATCCTGTATGAAAAGCCACGGCTTGTAATCCTTTCCTATCCCTTGGCCCCTGCCTTCCTTTATGAGCTTATCTATTTTACTCTCCAAATTTCTCTTTCTTTTGGCCATAAAAAAATCACCTCTTTGTAGTAATTACTACCACAAAAAGGTGATTTTGATTCAACTTTGTTATAAACGATCTAACTTTATTTTAAATGATTCGACTTTGTTTTAAATGATTTAACTTTGTTTTAAAGCTACAAAAAATATTTTTGTGAAATATTACCTATTCAACCGTAACAGATTTGGCTAAATTTTTCGGCTTATCCACGTCGCATCCTCTCATGACAGAAACATGGTATGCCATTAGCTGAAGAGGTATTACAGTAAGTATGCTTGCCAGAATATCGTCAACATTAGGTATGTAGAATACCCTGTCCGCAACCTTTTCAACTTCCGTATTTCCTTCCTGTGCTATTGCTATTACAAAAGCTCCTCTTGCCTTTACTTCCTTCATGTTCGAAACAGTCTTTTCAAACAGCTTCTCCTGACTTGCTATTCCGATTACAGGAGTTCCTTCCTCTATAAGGGCTATTGTTCCGTGCTTTAGCTCTCCCGCAGCAAAAGCCTCAGTGTGCATGTAAGAGACCTCCTTCATCTTGAGAGATCCTTCCATTGCTGTATTGTAGTCAAGTCCTCTTCCTATGAAGAAGCCGTTATGCTTTTCCACTATCTCTTGTGCTATTTCAACTATCTTTGAATCCTGGTCTATTATCTGCTGAACCTTACCCGATGTAAGTTTTATTTCTTCTATCATTCTCTTGTATTCAGCCATATCTATTCTTCCCGTCATAAGAGCCATATGAAGCGCTATCATGTAGAACGAAACAAGCTGGGTAGTGTACGCCTTTGTAGATGCAACAGCTATTTCAGGTCCTGCCCATGTGTAGAACACATCGTCAGACTCTCTTGCTATTGATGATCCAAGCACATTTGTTATCGAAAGTATCCTTGCGCCTTTCTTTTTCGCTTCCCTTAGAGCCGCAAGTGTATCAAGCGTCTCTCCGGACTGGCTTACTATTATAACAAGTGTGTTCTCGTCCACAAACGGGTCCCTGTATCTGAATTCCGAAGCTATGTCGACTTCCACTGGTACCTTCACAAGCTTTTCTATTGCGTATCTTCCCACAAGTCCCGCATGATATGCCGTCCCGCATGCTATTATATATACCTTGCTTATATTTTCAATGTCTTCTTTTGTAAGATGTATGTCATCAAGCTTTATAAGGCCGTTTTCATCAAGCCTCTTTGTAAGAGTCTCTTTTATACCCCTAGGCTGTTCATGTATCTCCTTTAGCATAAAGTGTTCATATCCGCCCTTGGATGCCGCCTCCACATCCCACTCGACATTCATTACATCCTTTGTAACAGGCTTTTGGTCACAGTCATAAATCTGAACGCCTTCCTTTGTAAGCACCACTACCTCACCATCGTCTATGAGGTGAACCTTTCTAGTGTAGCTAAGCAGCGCAGGTATGTCTGAAGCTATAAAGTTTTCAGACTCCCCAAGACCTACAACCAAAGGACTGTCTTTTCTTGCCGCTATAAGTCTTTCCGGTTCGTCCTTTGATATTGCACCTATTGCATAGGCCCCTCTTACATCCTTTAGCACCTTACAAAGGGCATCAAAAAGATCTCCGTCATAATAATAGTCCAAAAGGTGTGCTAAAACCTCTGTGTCGGTTTCAGATTTGAAACTGTATCCCTTTTCAATAAGCTCCTCTTTAAGCTGCATGTAGTTTTCTATTATACCGTTATGTACAACAGCTATACTTTCATTCATATTGTAGTGAGGATGCGAGTTTTCATCTGAAGGTGCCCCATGAGTCGCCCATCTTGTATGTCCTATTCCAAGGTTTCCTAACACGGGGTTTTTGTCAAGATCCTGCTCCAGCACCGAAAGCCTTCCCTTGTATTTTCTTATCACGAGATCGCTGCCAGTGTTTACTGCAACTCCCGAAGAGTCATATCCTCTGTATTCAAGCTTTGCAAGTCCATCCATTATTACCTCTGTTGCATGTCTGTTTCCAATGTAACCTACTATTCCACACATAATTAAAATCCTCCTTAAAAAATATATTGTATATTTAAGGAGAAAATCAGCTTCACAAGGCCTTTTTTGTCCCCCTGATCACTCAAGGGTTTTGTAAAGCCATGACGGTGTGATACCGTTGGGAAATCCGCCGATATTTCGATACTCCCAAATCCTCGTCAACTTGCTAATTTACTGCAAGCCCCGGCGCTATGCAGCCTCATGGCCGCATTTAAATTTTATGCCAATTTCGACTCTATTGTCTCTGCAAGTCCCTTGGCTAAATTCATTAGCTGACTTTCTTCTTCTCCTTCAAGCATTACCCTGACTAAAGGCTCTGTTCCAGAAGGTCTTATCAGAACCCTTCCGTTGCCTTTCATCATTTCCTCTATCTTTTGTATCTCTTTCTTTATTAAATCATCATTCATGTACGAAAACTTATTTTCGTTTTTTACCTTTGCATTTACAAGCACCTGCGGGTATATTGTCATCATGCCTGCAAGTGATGAAAGGCTCTTTTCGCTTGATTTTACTATCGATGCCAGCACAATTGAGCTCAGGACCCCGTCCCCAGTGGTATTGTAGTCAAGGAATATTAAGTGGCCTGACTGCTCGCCCCCAAGATTATACCCTTTATTTAACATTTCTTCAAGTACATATCTATCTCCGACTTTTGTCTGCTCAATACTTATTCCCTTTTCCTTGGCAACCTTGTGAAGACCTATATTACTCATAACAGTGACTACCAGGGTGTCCTTTTTAAGTTTTCCCTTCTTTTTCATGTCGGCTGCACATATGGCCATTATGTGGTCTCCATTGACTATCTCGCCTTTTTCATCCACAGCTATAAGTCTGTCCGCATCACCGTCATATGCAAGCCCTATATGAGCTCCGACTTCAACAACCTTTTCGCAAAGTGACTTTGGATGGGTTGAGCCGCATGAAACGTTTATGTTTGTGCCATTTGGAGATGCGCTTATCACATGTACATCTGCCCCTAATTCTGAAAACACAAGCGGTGCGACCTCAAAAGCGGCTCCGTTAGCGCAGTCAAGCACGACCTTCATGCCCTCAAGGCTTTCTCCAGTAATCGATTTAAGATAGTCTGCATACTCCCTTACAGCACTCGTATTTGTGCTTTTGTATCCAACTTTATCACCTACGGGTATGTAATCTATTTTACCCAAATCTTCCACTATGCTTTCAATTTCAAGCTCTATTTCATCTGAAAGCTTGTAGCCTTCATTGCTGAAAAACTTTATTCCATTGTATTCAAAAGGATTGTGAGATGCTGATATTACAACTCCACAGTCTGCATCGTACTTTCTTGTAAGGTATGCAACTGCAGGGGTAGGCACAACCCCAAGGGATATAACATTTGCGCCTTCCGACATAAGCCCTGCTGAAAGCGCGGATTCAAGCATGTCGCCTGAAATCCTAGTGTCCATTCCGACTACTACCTTTATTCCCTCTTTACCTTTTCCAAGAACATATGCCCCTGCCTTGCCCAGTCTGTATGCAAGCTCGCAGGTAAGCTCTTTGTTGGCAACTCCCCTTACTCCATCTGTTCCAAAAAGCTTTCTCATAATAGAAATTTCTCCCTTCAAATTGCAAAAAAAAATAATAAAGGGATGTAAAATCCCTTTATATATTTTACCACAATTTAACGTTCCGTTCCATATAAAGCCCCATTTATAATATAACTTTCACATGGGTTTAAACCTGTATTTTTCAATATGTCTATTCAAAACATCTATATGTCTATGCCTTCTAGAGACATTCTATATGAAACTTTCCTTAAAACCCCTTCCTTTCACCTCTGTAGCCTCGTTTACGCTCATAAATGCGCATTCATCCACACTGTCCACAATTTCCATCATCTTAGGAAGTTCATTGGAACTTATTATTGTGTATATTACCTTTTGAGATGTCTTGCTGTATCCGCCTTCTCCCTGAAGGAATGTGACTCCCCTTCCTATTTTGGCCATTATCTGATTTGATATTTCCTCAGACTTGTCTGATATTATCATTATTGATTTTTTCTTATCCAGCATTATCTGTATTCTATCCACAACCTGATATGCCACATACATCGATATTAAGGTATACATGGCCTTTTCCGCGCCGAATATTATGCTTCCAAAGCTCACTATTACACAATTGGAAATCATCAAAGTGGTACCTAGATTCGCATTCCATTTCTTCTTTACATATGTAGCAACTATGTCAGTTCCGCCCTGTGAACATTTGCTCTTGAACGTTATTCCCATTCCCACTCCGTTTATTATTCCCCCAAACACTGCGCTTAATATTATATCGTCAACGCCAATGCTTTTGGATATGTTAGCGGTTGCAATTAGCATCATTGAGAATATGAACATGTTGAAGAAACTGTATACTGTAAAATCCTTGTCAAGCTTCTTGTAAGATACCAAAAATAGCGGTATGTTCACAAGCAGCACCACAATCCCTATTTTGACTCCGAATGAAGCATTTAGGAGTATTGCAATTCCACTCACCCCTCCACTTAAAAGATGGTGTGGCACTAAGAAACCATTTATAGCTATCGCACAAAATGTGCTTCCAATTATCATTCCTAATATTCTGAGCAAGGTGAACATAACATTCATCTCCTTTTTACAAGCCTGCCTTTGCAGGAAATCTTGCCATTTTCAGGGTTTCGTTGAATTATAAAGTAACTTCTTTCAAATGGTATACAAGTATCTCCGTATTACACCCGTTGAAATCACTAATGTTTTGCACATTGATTATATACCCGCCGTATAAATTTTGCAACTTTTAATTCATTATATGCATAATTATTTTTTTATAATTCATGAGATGAATGTTTTATTTTTTTAACTTCATATTCAATATCTCCTTTTTTGCCAACGCCATGCAAACAGGCAGCGCCAGTTTGGTATAATTGGATACGAGTCAGACAATTGAAATTTTTTTAATCTGTCAATCACAGCATTGCACTTCAAAATATACAATCGTCATGCTATATCTGCTGCATATTCTTCATTTATAAAAACAGATTTATAGATTCCAGTCATATATCGCATGTCATATTCCACCTGCACAGTGCCAAATTGAATATGTTTTTGCCAATTAATGCAAAAAATATGCTCTGAAATCCTCTATATGTAAGGAAGTTTTTCTATTCAATAAAAAAAGCAGCCTGCAAATTGCAGGCTGCCTATGTTTAAAAGGTTTATTGTTTTATTATTTAGCAGCTACTTTTATAGCCTCTTGTCCTTTTTTAATAGCTTCTGTGTTAAGCGGTATGAATTTCTCTTTGCTTGGTCCGAAAACCTTTTTGAAGGCTTCAAGCACTGAGTCAGTTGCAACTATGCCAGTTACTTCAAGGTATGCACCAAGCATAACCATGTTTGCAACCTTAGGGTTTCCAAGCTCTGTAGCTATGTCGTTGCATGGTACGTAGTAAACTTCAACATCGTCTCTTTCAACCTTTTGGCTTATAAGAGAAGAGTTTATGAATATCTTTCCTCCTGGAGCAACGTCTTTTTCAAACTTCACTAGTGAAGGAAGGTTCATAATTACAGCAGTAGTTGCATCGTTAGTTATTATCGGAGATCCAACCGGCTGATCAGATACTATAACAGAGCAGTTTGCAGTACCTCCACGCATTTCTGGTCCATATGATGGAAGCCAAGAAACCTCTTTCTTTTCAAGCATTCCTGCATAAGTTAAAAGCATTCCAAGGGACATAACTCCCTGTCCACCAAATCCGGCAGAAATTATCTTTTCAGTTGCCATATTATTTTACCTCCTCTTCTTTGTCTGGGTCTCTAAAGTTTCCAAGTGGGTAATATGGAATCATGTTGTCTTCCAGCCATTTTAGAGAGTCTAGTGGATGAAGTCCCCAGTTAGTTGGGCATGTAGAAAGAACCTCAACTATACCAAATCCCTTTCCAGCAAGCTGAATTTCAAAAGCTTTCTTTATAGCTTTTTTAGCTTTTCTTACATTTGCAGGGTTGTGTACAGAAACTCTCTCTACAAATGCTGCTCCATGAAGAGTCGAAAGCATTTCAGATACCTTTATAGGATATCCGCAGTGATCTACATCTCTTCCGTATGGAGAAGTTGTAGCCTTTTGTCCTGGAAGAGTTGTTGGCGCCATTTGTCCACCAGTCATTCCGTATATAGCGTTGTTTACAAATATAGTAGTTATCTTCTCTCCTCTTGCTGCAGCGTGAACTATTTCAGCCGCACCTATAGAAGCAAGGTCTCCGTCACCTTGGTAAGTGAATACTACTTTGTCAGGATGAACTCTTTTTACACCTGTCGCAACAGCTGGAGCTCTACCGTGAGCCGCCTCGTGCATATCGCAGTTGAAATATTTATATGCAAGAACCGAGCATCCAACTGGAGCAACACCTATAGCGTCTCCTAATACGTCAAGTTCTTCTAAAACTTCTGCTACTAGTCTGTGGATTATACCGTGAGTACATCCTGGACAGTAGTGAGTTTGCATTTCAGTAAGTCCGTTAGTTTTTTTGAATGCCACTGCCATTATTTCGCACCTCCTATTACCTCAAGAGCCTTAGCTTTTATGTCTTTTGGCTCTGGAATCATTCCGCCTGTTCTTCCGTAGAAAGATACTGGCCATCTTCCAGCTGAAGCTATTTGAACGTCTTCTATCATCTGTCCTGTAGACATTTCAACTACAAGAAGATCCTTAGCATTTGGTATTTCATCAAATGCCTTGAATGGGAAAGGCCATATAGTCTGAGGTCTTATAAGTCCGGCCTTAACACCTTCAGCTCTTAGCTCTTCTATAACGTTTTTAGTTATTCTTGAAGTCGTTCCATAAGCTACGAATACAATTTCTGCATCTTCAGTCTTGTACATTTCACATCTTACTTCGTTCTTCTCTATTTCAGCATATTTCTTTTCAAGCTTTAGACAGTGGTCCTCAAGTTCTTGTGGATCAAGGTATAGAGAGTTTATTATGTTAGGCTTTCTATCTCCCTTAGTTCCAGTTGTAGCCCAGTCTTTTGCAGGAAGCTCTCTCTTTACTGGAGCTTTGAATTCAACAGGCTCCATCATCTGACCTATCATACCGTCTCCAACAACCATAACAGGTGTTCTGTAGAAGTCGGCAACTTCGAAAGCTTCCATTGTCATATCAACAGCCTCTTGTATAGAAGCAGGTGCGAAAACTGGAGTTCTGTAGTCTCCGTTTCCTCCTCCTCTTGTAGACATGAAGTAGTCTGCCTGTGAAGGCTGTATTCCACCTAGTCCTGGGCCACCTCTCATCATGTTAACCACAACGCAAGGAAGCTCTGATCCTACTAGATAAGTTATTCCCTCTTGCTTAAGAGCGATTCCTGGAGAAGAAGACGAAGTCATTGTTCTCGCTCCGGCACCTGCTCCACCATATATCATATTTACAGCTGATACTTCCGATTCAGCTTGAAGGAATACTCCTCCTACCTTAGGAAGTTCTCTTGCCATGTACTCAGGAATTTCATTTTGTGGAGTTATAGGGTATCCGAAGAAATATTTACAGCCAGCTTCTATAGCTGCTTTAGCTACGGCTTCGTTTCCCTTCATCAAAATCTTAGCCATTTTATAAGTTCCTCCCTTTAATTAGTCTCTTTCAACAGTTATTACACAGTCTGGACACATAGTTGCACAGTTTGTACATCCTATGCATTTGTCTGCATCTGTAACTGATGCTGGGTTATAACCCTTAGCGTTTATCTTTTCTTTGTCGATAGCTACGATGTTAACTGGACATACTGTAGTACAAAGTCCGCATCCCTTACAACGGTCTACATCGAAAGTAACTTTACCCTTAGCCATTTGGACCCTCCTTAATATTTAAAAAAGTTTTAAAAACACTTTATTAATATATATCTAAAAATCCAGTCGACTTATTGCCGGCCAAATTTTTCAAACTGTTTTGGCACACATATATTTTGTCGATATTAAATATCTACCTCATATGCAGCTTGATCATTCAAGGTATAGCCGGCCCGCTCTTGCAAGTTTTGCATATGCAGGTCCAGCTTACCTGATTGGCATTTGTATTTATCTATTATTCAAGAATGTCCGGCGATTTACATCCAGTCTTCTCTCATATATAGCTTAATCGGGAATACACTTTCCTTTATCTCTTCTGGAAGCTCTTTTAGAATGCTTTCAGTACATGCCGTGTATTTCAATGGTATATTCTTAAGCGCAGAAACTTTCTTTGAAAGCTCATAGCCCTTTATGACATCTTCAACTGTCGTTTCCCTCACAAGGTGCGTATTGTTTATAAGGCCTGTAACCTTAATTCCAGTAGTCTGCTCTATTTTTTCCATATGGTCGATTACACCCTCTGGAGTAGCTGTCTGCTCCCTGTTTGCGTTTATCACGAAAAACATGTCGTAGTTTTCCTTGTCAAGACTTCCTGCAAATCTTGCAAAGGCTCTAGCTCCCACATGGTCTCCTCCAAGGTCTATTACATAACCATAGTCTTCATTTACCATAGGTGCCGTAACTTCTGCCGTAAGAGCCGGAACGTCAACAGCCCTTCCTTCTATAGAACTGTCTATAACTCGAATGTTTTTCTCCTGAAGAAAACTTTTTTTCTCCCTAGACCTGAAATACGGATTAACAACGTCCATATCTGATATTGCAACTCTGCCTTCTACCAGTTCCCTCAGCTTTAGCACATAGTTTACAGCGAATTCTGTTTTTCCACTTCCATAGTGTCCAGTGATTATTCTAACTCTCTTGTCATTTGTAATCAATTTCAATCACCATTTCCTTCCACTTCAATACTGCATTCACGGATCTTTTCTATATCCATATCCAGCAAGCAATCCTGCAATCGATTTCCCGTAATTTCATTTTCATTATAACTCAAAAAGTCGATGTATGGTACTGAATATTTATACTTTATATTGCAAGTTGAGTTTTCAGAAAATTTATAATTTATGCTCAATTCGCATATTTCAGCGTCAAAATCGCAATGTATATGCGTTAACTTGCAATTGTATCTACGCACGCGGATTAATATGCAGATACAATTGCATTTTCATACATAATTTTTCTAGTATGACTTAGCTTCCTCTTCCCCTCTTAGGACTCTTAGTCCACCTTGAGCAAGAGCTATCATTTCGTCTTCTCCCGGATATATCTTAACTGGGCATATAAAGCCTACTCTTTCCTCTATATAGCTTGTAACAATCTTTGAATATGCTATTCCACCAGTAAGCACTATTGCGTCTACCTTACCTTTAAGAGCCGCAGCGCAAGATCCTATTTCCTTTGCAGTCTGGTATGACATTGCATCGTATATTATCTTTGCCTTCTCGTCTCCATCTTCTATCATCTTTTCAACGTCTCTTGCATCGTTAGTTCCAAGGTATGCAACAAGTCCGCCATTACCCTTAAGCTTTTTCTTCATTTCCCCAAGAGTGAATTTTTCGCTGTAGCAAAGTTTTACAGTATCTCCAACTGGAAGTCCTCCTGCTCTTTCCGGTGAGAATGGTCCTTCTCCGTCAAGTGCGTTGTTTACATCTATAACTCTGCCCTTTTCATGAGCACCGACAGATACTCCTCCGCCCATGTGAGCCACTATTATGTTTACTTCATCGTATTTCTTGCCCATTTCAGCAGCTGCTCTTCTTGCAACGGCCTTTTGGTTAAGCGCATGGAATATAGACTTTCTGTCCACTTCAGGCATTCCTGATATTCTTGCGACGTCGTTCATCTCGTCTACAACAACAGGGTCAACTATGAAAGCTCCGACTCCGGCCTCAGAAGCTATTTCCTTTGCTATTATTCCGCCAAGGTTTGACGCATGCTCTCCAAGAACACCAACCTTAAGATCTTCTATCATGTTTTCAGAAACCGCATATGTTCCTCCGGCTATAGGCTTTAAAAGCCCTCCTCTTCCAACTACTGCACTAAGAGAAGATATTTCTATTCCGCCCTCTTTTAGAGCCTCTTCTATAACGCTTTTTCTAAACTCGAACTGGTCTGCTATTTTCTCGTACTTGCAGATTTCCTCAGTTGAGTGTCTAAGCGTCTTTTCAAATATCTCTTCTTCGTTTTCAAAAACTGCTATTTTTGTAGAAGTAGAGCCTGGGTTGATAGCTAAAATCCTGTATTTTTCCATTTGATTTCCTCCCCGTATTAATAAATCTTTTGCAGCCTATGCTTTTATTTTGAAGCAGCTAAAACTCCAAGAGCTATAGAGTTAAGCTTTGTAACATCGCTGTCCGCTCTTGATGTAAGAACAACTGGAGCCTTTGCTCCCACTATAAGTCCAGCATTTTCAGATTTTGCAAAGAACACCATTGACTTGTAAAGCACATTTCCCGCCTCTATGTCAGGAACCATTAGTATGTCAGCCTTTCCGGCTATAGGATGATCCATTCCCTTGTGCTTTGCAGCCTCTTCAGATACCGCATTGTCAAGCGCAAAAGGTCCGCCAACCATGCATCCTTCAAACTCTCCAGCCTTATACATATCTTCAAGCTCTTTTGCCTCTACTGTTGCTGGCATTTTATCGTTAACTTTTTCCTTCGCACAAAGAACCGCAACCTTAGGCTCCTCTACCCCTATAGAGTGTGCAACAGAAACCGCATTTTCTATTATCTGCTTTTTAGTCTTTACATCTGGAGCTATGTTCATTGCAGCGTCTGTAACAAAGAACATTCTGTCATATCCAGGTATTGCAAAAAGTGCAACGTGGCTTAGCACATTTCCTGTTCTAAGGCCTACTTCCTTGTTAAGTACGGCCTTTAGTATTATTGAAGTGTCTACAAGCCCCTTCATTACTACATGAGCCCTTCCGCTTGAAACAAATTCAACGGCCTTTAGCGAAGCTGCAGCAAGGTCCTTCTCGTCTACAACCTCGTAGTTTGAAAGGTCTATTCCTTCAGCCTTTGCTATTTCCTCTATTTTTTGCGCATCTCCCACAAGTATTGCATTTGCTATGCCTTCTTTTCTTGCATTCTCAACAGCTATAAGAACCTCTTTGTCCTGAGCACATGCAACAGATATTGTCTTTGGTCCTTTTTCCCTTGCAAGGGCTATCATTTCCTTGAAATCTTTCATTTATTTCACCTCGTCCTCATATATTTTAGCTTGTTCTTCTCCATTCATAACTCTCATTGCACCTTCATTGAGAGCGCCCATTTCATCTTCTCCAGGCACTGCTATGACCGGTGCTATGAACTGAATCATTTCTTTTATATAATCAACAAGAAGCTTTGAATGTGCAAGTCCTCCAGTTATGACTATGGCCTGAACGTCTCCCTTCAGGGCAGTCGCCATGGCTCCTATCTCCTTGCCTATCTGGTATCCCATGGCCTCGAATATGAGCTTTGCCTTCTCGTCTCCCTGCTCTATCATCTTTATTACTTCTCTTGCATCATTGGTTCCAAGGTATGCCACAAGGCCTCCCTTGCCTTTAAGCTTTTTCTTCATGTCTTTATGTGTATATTTGCCCGAATAGCACAATTTCACAAGATCACCTATGGGAAGTCCTCCCGTTCTTTCAGGAGAAAAAGGGCCCATTTCATTTGCATTGTTGTAGTCTATATTCGCGCCCCTTCTCACCGGAGCGACGCTTATGCCGCCCCCAAGGTGGGCTACTACGAGATTTATATCCTCAAATTTCTTTCCAAGCTGCCTTGCAACCTTACGGCCTACAGCCTTTATGTTTAGCGCATGCCCTTGCGATCTTCTCTCTATTTCAGGCATTCCTGATATTCTGGCAACATCATCAAATTCATCAACCGCCACGGGATCAACTATGAAGCTTGGGACATTGGTCATGTCGGCTATGGCCTTTGCTATTATCCCTCCAAGGTTTGAAGCGTGTTCTCCCCTCTTCCCTTCTTTAAGGTCTTTTATCATTGCATCCGAAACGCTGTATGTACCTCCGGGAATTGGGGCTAAAAGTCCGCCTCTTCCAACTACAGCCTTTAAGTCCTCTGTTGAAAATCCCTCTTTTTCAAGCCACTCCAGTATGATGTCCTTTCTCATTTCAAACTGATCCGCTATCTTTTCGTATTTCTCCAGCTCGTCTGGAGAATGAGAAAGATTGCTCTCTGCTATGCAGTCTGCATTCTTGAAAAGCGCTACCTTGGTCGACGTTGAACCGGGGTTTATTGCAAGTATATACTCTTTAGACACAAAATCACCTCATATTTTAGTCTTCTACACTTATATACCTCAATTTGATATTTTTATTGCCCTTTTTATTTTATTTACCGTGAATTTCACTGAAATATTTAATCGAAAAGCGGAAAATCATAAGTTTTTTGATGCAAATGTATGTGTAAAACGTTTTCATATGCATGTGAAAAGCATTTGGAAAATCGATAAAATCGAATCATTGTTTTTTTCTTTATACCAATATGATATATCCAAAACAAAAAAAATGCAATATTAGGATTAAAGATTTTTACATCTCCAATCCCAATATTGCATTTTTCGGCTCTATTTCAAGTATTTCAAGCTCCTCGGGTGCATTGTATTCAATTCGGAATTTTGCAGGATTGTCCAGCGGTTCCTGCATATTGATAAAAATTTCTACATCTTCCGGAGTGAATTTTTTGTTACTTTCCTCTAAATAAGCCACTTTCACTTTTATCTGCTCTGGAATGTCGTTTTTAGAAATGTCTAAATTTTGTATGTTGTCTATAAACCTAATTCTTTCTTTCGAAATATATAAATTTTCTACAACCAGTTTTGAAAGGTCCAAATCCACTAATATTTTTTTTGTTTCAGAAAAAATATTTTCTGGAATCTGAAGCTCAATATCCACTTTTTTGTCTTTTTCCAGGTCTTCTATATCCAGTGGAACTGTCTTTATGCTTTTTATTTTTTCAACATCTTCTTCATTTCCCATAATCAATATTTTAGCCGGGCTGATCACCTTGCTCTTTATCCTGTAGTCTTCTCCTATGTCTCCACTTAGCACAAGTTCTACGGGGACTTCTTTGCTCTTTTGTATTCCAACCCCTACATATACGTTTTCATCCCTTATTCCGACGCCTTTAATTTCCCTGCCGTGGTCATCAAGAGCTATAACTTTGCTTTTGGCATTGAATGAACCCTTTTTATCAGATACCTCAAGAGTTGCATTTAGGGAATTTATCTTTTCCACAAGACTTTTGGGACCGTCTACAAATGTATATTGCGGATTAATATTCACCTGTGATATCTTAAAGCTGTCTATTGGATTGCCCTCTATTTTGATATCTATCTTTTTCTTTTCAACCACATATTCTTCTAAATCTAGCGAAACAGTGCTGTCTGGTATAAGCGTATATGTCAGGCCTTCCGGCACTTTCACCTGTATGTCCATAATGTTTTTACCCACATGAGGTTTTTTTACACTCGAATACACCTTTATCTTTTCATCTTCCACATCTTTCATTATGGATCTTCTCCCCCTGAGTATTAGCCTTACGTCAAGTTTTGACTCTGGGGATATTGTCATTCCTGAATCTTTTATCTGCTCCAAGTTTTGTATGTCTACATCCAGTCCCGAAAAATCCCTTATTATCATGGGATCGACCTCGGCCATCACATACACCCACATAAGAAACGCGAATGTCGCAGACACAATCTTCATCTTTATGTCATTTTTGAAAAAACTGATCATTTAAAAAACCTTCCTTTTCTGAAAAAACCTTCCCTTTTGCCCTCTTTTCTCTTGAATATTCCCTTGATTTCATTTTCATTCATAAGAGCCTTTTGAAGCACTTCCCTTAGGTAATTTACAGTTACATTCCTGTACAGTTTCCCGTTGCTTGCAACTGAAACATGTCCGCTTTCTTCAGAAACTATTATAGAAATGCAATCTGACATTTCAGTTATTCCTATTCCCGCCCGGTGTCTCGTTCCAAGCTCTTTGTTAAGATATTTATTCTCTGTAAGCGGAAGAAAGCATCCTGCCGCCATTATCCTGTTGTTTTTTATGGCTACTGCCCCATCGTGAAGCGGTGTATTTGGAATGAATATGTTTATTAGAAGCTGTCTTGTTATTCTACCGTCTATTTGCGTTCCAGTTTGAATTATTTCATTTATTCCCGTTTCTCTCTCAATTACTATTAATGCGCCTATCTTTTGCCTTGCCAGAGAAAAAGCAGCCTCGCTTATTTCCCCTATTGCCATTTCCCTGTCTTCTTCGCTTTCAAATCCTCCAGGAGACTTTGCTATGAGCTTTGTCCTTCCTATGTATTCAAGCGCCCTTCTAAGCTCCGGCTGAAACACTATAAGTAGCGCTATAACTCCTACTGTCATTGTATTTTTGAGTATCCAGCTGACAACGTGCAGCTGAAAAAGCTCGCTGAGCTTTGTAGCTATTACAAGTACAAGTATTCCTTTGACAAGCTGCTCCGCCCTTGTCTCTTTTATGAGCATGTAGAGCTTGTAAAATACATAGGCCACTATTGCTATATCTATTACATCAAGTATTCCTATGTTCATTATTATGTCTTTTAACTCCCACAAACTAAAGACCTCCACTTCATAAACTTATTAACTTATACTATCCATATTATCACACCGAGACCTATAAAAAAAGTTTATTGGCACTTAACGGGAAAATAAGCAATCCACTCGCGACTAAAGTCACAGAATATAAAAAAAAGAAGCCCTATCTACTAATAGAACTTCCTCTTTATAATTGGAGCGGGTGAAGGGGATCGAACCCTCGCAACCGGCTTGGAAGGCCGGGGCTCTACCACTGAGCTACACCCGCATATCTTGCAGTATTTATTTTTATGGTGCGGGTGGAGGGACTTGAACCCCCACGTACTGGACACTAGATCCTAAGTCTAGCGCGTCTGCCAATTCCGCCACACCCGCATGTGTGTTTTTCTTTTGCTTATCTGTATACATTATATCATATATTGTATATTTGTCAACACCCTAATCAAGAAACAAGTGACTAAAGTGGAGCTGGTGATGGGACTTGAACCCGCAACCTACTGATTACAAGTCAGTTGCTCTGCCAATTGAGCTACACCAGCAATTTTTATGGCGATCCGGAAGGGATTCGAACCCTCGACCTCCAGCGTGACAGGCTGGCATTCTAACCAACTGAACTACCGGACCGTATATGGTGGGAGTAACAGGGCTCGAACCTGTGACCCCCTGCTTGTAAGGCAGGTGCTCTCCCAGCTGAGCTATACTCCCATATGGTGACCCCACGGGGAATCGAACCCCGGTTACCGCCGTGAAAGGGCGGTGTCTTGACCGCTTGACCATGGGGCCGCGAAACTGGCTACGTCCTATTCTCCCGGGACCTTCCGGTCCGAGTACCTTCGGCGCTAAGGAGCTTAAC
>CBDULP010000015.1:0-59161 GCA_965368085.1 uncultured Peptoclostridium sp.
TTGCTCCGTAAAGTGCTGCTGCAAGTCCTGCAGGTCCTGAACCTATTATGGCTATGTCGTATACGTTTTCCACTGTATTTCCCTCCCGATATTAGTATAATGTAGCTTTTTTATGCTTGTTTAATAATCTCCATACTGGAGTTTAAACCATCACTATAGAATATAACAAAATAAATTAGTTAATTAAATATTTTTCCAAAAATAAGTCGCCTGTATTATTTTTTTTTATGAGAACAATGTTCTGTATAAACGCTGCGAATAGTCTCAACACTATTTATACTCAATTCAGCATCAGTTTAAAATATTATTTATTTTTTCACAATTCATTTCTATGTAAAATCCAGAAAAAGAGCAGCGCATAAGCTGCTCTTTCATTCTGGATTCTATTTGCATATGCCTTATTTCTTTGCAAATTTTTCGTCACTTAGCAAAGCTTTCGTAAACGATGCTATCGCAAGGAACATTACGAATATGAATGGGAACGCAGCCGCAACTGATATTGTCTGAAGCGATTTAAGTCCTCCCGCAAGAAGAAGCGCTGTTGCAAGAAGAGACTGGAATAGTCCCCATATTATTTTCTTCTGGTTAGAAGGGTTAAGGTCACCTTCCGATGTAAGCATTCCAAGCACGAATGTAGCCGAGTTTGCTGATGTTATGAAGAATGTGCATAGAAGCATAAGTGTTATGAATGAAAGCACTGTTCCAAGAGGGTAGTGCTGCATTACTTCGAATAGAGCCGTTTCCGCTGCTCCAATTTCAGTCATAGTTCCATTGTTGAACAAGTTTAGTCCAAGAGATCCAAACACTGCGAACCATATGAAAGATGCCATTGCAGGAGCGAATATAACTCCTCCTATAAACTCTCTTATAGTTCTTCCTCTTGATATACGAGCTATGAACGATCCAACGAATGGAGCCCATGCTATCCACCATGCCCAGTAGAAAACTGTCCAGCCTGAAAGCCAGCTGTTGTCTCCGAATGCACTTATTGAAAGTGAATCCTTAAGGAAGTCGTTAAGATACAGTCCAAGTCCGCTTGACAGCGCGTTCATTGTAGCAATCTTATTTCCTACAAGGAACGTTCCTGCAAGAAGTGTTCCCGCAAGTACAAGGTTGATGTCTCCAAGAACTTTTATCCCCTTGTCTACTCCACTAACTGCCGTCCATATGAATATAACTGTTACTACAGCTATTATCATAAGGTTCATAAACATTGTCTGCTCTACTTTGAATATATAGCTTATTCCACTTCCTATCTGAAGTGTTCCCATACCAAGAGATGTCGCAACACCCGCAACTGTAGCAAATACAGAAAGTGTGTCAATAGTCTTTCCAAAAGCTCCCTGTACGCCCTTTTCTCCAACTAGGGGTATGAATATACTACTTATAAGACCTGGCTTGTTTTTTCTAAACTGCATGTACGCAAGCGCAAGACCTATTATACTGTAGTTTGCCCACGGGTGGAATCCCCAGTGCTTGAACGATGTCTTGAATGCAAAGTCGACAGCTTCAGATGTTCCAGGCTCTGCTCCAACTGGTCCAAGATAGTGGTATATAGGTTCTGCAACTCCCCAAAATACAAGTCCTATACCCATTCCTGCTCCGAAAAGCATTGCAAACCAAGATTTAGTACTGAAATCCGGTGTAGAATCGTCTGGACCAAGTTTTATGTCTCCGTATTTACTGAAAGCAAGAATCGCCGCAAATACTACGAATACGAACATAGCCAGAAGGTATGCCCAACCGAATGTATTAGAAAGGAAAGCAAGAAGATTGTCTGCGAAAGTTGCAAAACTTTCTTGAGCCATAAGCCCCCATCCAACTATCGCAAGAACTATCGCCATAGATGCATAAAATACCGTGTTGTCTGGCTTTTTTGCCATTGTGGCTTCTATTTTTTTATCTACCAAGAGAATTCCTCCTTATATTTGTATTATATACAACGTTTTAGGAATTATATACAATATTTAATTATGACATTTGAGTTAAATTTTTAACTTTTTTGTACATTAAAATCAAATCACCGCGCGAACTACATTGAATTTTTTAATATGAACTGGAATAGCACCCCATGGTGCTGCAAAGATTGGATTGACTTGCACAATGAATTGTTATAAAATCTGAGATGCTCATACGCAATCTGCCTATTGCATATGACAACGTTTACATTCATTTGCCAAAAGTGCCAGCTATACTGCCGGCACTTTTGGTTTTTATCCATGACTTGGTTATATATCTTACTTTTTTAGACGTAATCTATATGTTTTAGTCTTATATGCGTATTATATCTTAACCTTGAATACTGTCTGCTCTTGAACTTCTGCTGTAAGAGCCTCAACCGCAACCTTAGTTCTGTGGTATCTAAGCTTCCACTGAGCTTCCTTAGAAGTTGAAGGATCTCCAAGTGGGTATGGTATAGATATTGTAGGTACCATTTTGTTAGCTCCAACTGTAGAAGCAACTGGTATAAGGTTACACATTTGAACTACTGGGAATCCAGCCTTTTCTATTTCTTTAACCATCGTTGCACCGCAACGTGTACAAGTACCTCACGTAGAAGTCATTATAACGCCTGTTACTCCGCCTTCTTTAAGCTTAACAACTATTTCCTGAGCCATTCTAGCAGCCTCAGCTTCTGTAGTTCCTGTTCCAACTGTAGAGTAGAAGTATTTGTGAAGCTCTCCTATTACTCCTTCTTTCTCTAGAGCTCTAAGAGCATCTATTGGAACTATTACGTTTGGATCTGCATCTGCAGCCGCAGGGTCGAATCCAGCGTGGATAGTCTTGAATACTCCGCCTTCAAGTCTTTCCATTCCTGTAACATCGTACATTCCCCATCTTGTAGCTGATGCCGACTGTATTCTGTCAGGGTTAGCAACTGGCACTATTCCACCTGTAGTAACTACAGCTATTGAAGCCTTTGAAAGGTCCTTTATAGGCGCAGCTATTTCAACTCTGTCTGATTTTGGTATTGGAAGCTCTGTCTGGTATTCTTCTCCAGCGATCTTCTTAAGAAGCATTTCTACAACTCTCTCAGAAGCAGGCTTTTGTCCTTCTGGCCAGCACTGATGTCTCTTTCCTCTTGGGAAGAATCCTTCTGCGTCAGCTGTTCCAATAGTCTCTCCTGCAAGTATCTTGTTAGCAAGCTTAGCCATTGCTCCCATGTCTTTTCTCATTCTACCAGCGTTGTTTCCACCAACCATTACGTACATGTCCTTTTTGAACATTAGAACTCCAGGGTTCTCTACGTGCATTGATGTAACAACTGGTACATTGAACTTTTCCTTAACAGCCTTAGCTATAGCACCACATGCAGCACCATATCTACCAGCCTGGAATGCTGGTCCTGCTAGGAATATATCGAACTCTTTTCCTTCTAGGAATCCAAGTATTCTCTCTATAGCTTCGTCTCTGTTAGAACCCATGAAGTTGTCTCCGCATATTACCGTATGACTAACCTCTGCACCTTCAAGAGCACCGTTAAGCATCATAGCGGCTCCAACTTGACCTTCTCTTATTTCTGGCTCGTAATCAGCCTTGTCTTCTCCACCAACCTGACCGAAGAACTGGTTTAGGTATAGAATTGCCTTTTTCATCTATGTGCACCTCCTCAAGTTTTATATCAATTAGAATTCTTTCATTGTTTTAACAGACCATCCAACAACCTGGTCTCCACAGAACATTGCGTTGTTTTCCATTATTATAGATCCATCTTCCTTAACTGATGATCCAAGAACTTCGTCGCCTTCCCATCCGCCTGAAAGACCGTCTCTTGCAAGAGCCTGAAGCTCTCCAAGTACTAGTGGCATTGGTGGAAGTTCTATAAGTTCAGAAACGTTTCCGCAAGATACTATAGCGTTTGCTTTCTCGTCTAGAGTAACTAGTGGCTGAGACATTCCATCTCTACCTGTACACTCGTTTGTAAGACCTACTGTCTTTATTCCTTCGTTCTCAAGTGCAACTATGCAAGCTATGAAGTCTGCATCTGGGTTTCCGTATCCTTCTTCTGCAACTATTGCAGCTTCAGCTCCAAGTGATGTAGCCATTTGAGCTACGAATAGAGCTGCTCTTTCCTTTTGCTCAAGAGCAACGTTAAGGTTAGACATTATAACTCCTAGGAAGTTTACAGTCTTTCCATGCTCTGCGTAAAGTCTCTTAAGTGCAGGGAAGTTTTGGAAGTCGTAAGTTGACCACTTTGATGAACAAGGCATGAAGCTTCCTGATATTACTGCTCCGTCAAGAATTTCATTTGGATGCATGAATGATGGAAGGAATCTGTTCATGTCCCATCCGTAAACCATGTCGTTGTATCCAAGCTCTTCCATCTGTGACTGAGGCTGCATTACGAATACAACTCCTGGAAGCTTGTTTACGTCTGCAGATCTCTTTGTAACAGGCTCAAGTTCGAAAGTTTCAACTTCTTCAGGCTCCATGTCCTTAACAGCGTTTCCTATATACTCAGCAAGCTTGTGTCCAGCCCATCTAAGAGCCTTGTTTTTCTTTTGCTGTTCTCTGTGCTCGAAAGTCTCGTCAGTATCTCCAACAAGAACTATGTTCTTAAGAGTAGAGTAGTAAGTGTACTTAGCTCCTTCTCCACCCATGTCTATAAGTCCGTCCTGGAATCCACCCCAGTGCTTACCTACAACAAGGACGCTACATCCTTTAAGTGCGTGAGTTCTTCCCTCTCCGCATCTTGTAAGCTCGTTGTCAGTGATTCCTGGGAAAAGTGTTCTTCCGTCAACCTTAATTCTTGGCTCTATTGCCTCTTTAACCGGGCAAAGACGAACCATGTCTCCTGGCTTAACTATGTGAAGATCAGCTTCTGTTATGTGCTCATCTTCCATTACAAAGTCAAGAGCTTCTTGCTTGTTAACTGTAAGGATACCATTTTCGTAAGAAGTTTTGTCGCCGAAAACGATGTCCTTAACGTAAAAATTACCCATTTCTAATTTCATTAAGAAACACTCCTTTCATCTTTCAGAATAATAAGTATTTTCAGAATACATTTTTATTAAATTCACAGGGAGGGGCCCCATGAGTTATAGCTTTGTATACAAAATAGTTAATTTTTATATAAACAAGTCAACTCCCATGTTGACGTTTGCCTATACTTCCTGTAGCTCTAATAGCTTTTTTCTATTTAGTAATACATTCATTGCTCTCTTTCCATTCCAATTGCTTGGCTTGAAATAATTATATCATAACTTAGACTATTTTGTAAATTTGTTTATTTGCTAATCGTGATTATGTTAGATATTTTTCTAACAAATTTGGCTTGTTTACTGGCTTTCAAATAGATGAAATTTATTTTAAAATTTTTTTCTATTATTTTTTCATATACCAAAATACTCATAATCTTCAAAAAAATATCCATAATCTTCAAAAAACTTACATAAGTAACCGTTTTCCTGTTTGATTATTCAAGTATCTTATTTTAATCGTAAGTTACATTATAATTAAGTTCCCTTATAACCCTGTAAAAAGCCCGTTTTTTATGTTATAATCATTTGACAGATTCTATTAGCTGTAAAAAACAGGGTAAAGGTGATAGTGCAATGTATAGCAAAACTGCTGATGACAAAAAAAGAATTCAAAAGATAAGAATGATGAGTTATTTCATTGAAGCCACTCATAAAATAATAGAAGAAGAGGGCTTTGAATATATTACTATAAGGAAAGTTTCAGATTTGGCTGGATATAATAGCGCTACCATATACAACTATTTTGAAAACCTGGACCATTTGATATGTTTCGCATCGATGAAATATCTTAAAGAGTATTCTCAAAGCCTTTCTGAATATACCAAAAGATCCAGAAATTCAATCGAGAAATTCTTAAACATTTGGGAGGCCTTTTGCATATATTCATTTAAAAAGCCCAAGGTGTTTTATACTCTTTTCTTCGACAAGTTCAGCCATTCCTTGAAAAACATAGTTCAGGAATATTACGAAATATTCCCCGACGACCTGGGAGAGCACTACGACGGTACTTTGCCGATGCTTTTGAAACAGACTCTTCACGACAGAAATAAGGCCATACTTCTCAGCTGCGTCGAAGACGGATATATAAAAGAAGAAGACGTTGACGATTTAAATGAAATGATAATCCTTATATACCAGGGAATGCTTGAAAGAATCCTAAAGGATCTTACTAATTACTCACCTGAAGAGGCAACTGAAAAAGTGATACAATACATAAGCAAATCACTTAAGGCCTATCAGATTGAACATTCAATAGATGACACTTTAAAGCTAATAAGTTAAATTGATTCATGGCTTCAAATCTATGATTACCATTCAGTTTAGTCGCATATTCAAGCCCCTGGCTCATCGCTAATGAGCCAGGGGCTGTTTTTATCACTTTTCGATTTTTTATTCCTTTGCACATATATATGTGTTCTATCCCATTACAAACAATATGCTCTACATTCCAAGTACTTTTATATAGTCAGCACTCGGATCTTCTGTACCCGTTATCAATGCCTTTTGCTTTTTTAGAAATTTCACATACTCCACCATATCAGCCGTTATTCTCTCTCCCATTGCAAATATAGGTATTCCCGGCGGATATGCCATCAACGACTCTCCGCTTATATGTCCTATTGCTTTTTCAAGTTTGACTATTTTTTGCGAACTGTAAAACGCATTCCTTGGTGCGACAACCACTTCAGGATTTTTAAGAATTGGCTTTGCAGCCTCTATTTTTTTACGCCTGTACTTTTTAGATATTTCAAACAGGGCATCTACGAGCTTTCGAAGCGCTTCCTTTGTATCTCCAAGGCTTATAACTGCCAGTACATTATATGCATCCGCCATCTCCATTTGTATATTATACTCGTCTCTAAGTATGTTATACACTTCAAAACCAGTCATTCCAATTTCTGATACACATATTCCAAGCTTTGTCTCGTCAAAATCGAATACATCATCTCCATTTATAAGTTCTCGCCCAAACGCATACAATCCTTTTATGTTGTTTATCTCATTTCTTGCATTTCTTGATATTTTTAAAACCCTCTCCATTATATCGTGTCCATCAACCGCAAGATTTCTTCTCGCAACGTCAAGACTGCTCATGAGAAGATACGATGCACTAGTTGTAAGTGTAAGCTTTATTACGATTCTTACAAATTTAGGATCGACAATTCCTTTTTTCACAAGTAAAAGAGAACTTTGGGTGAGCGATCCCCCTGTCTTGTGCATGCTTACAGCACTCATATCAGCACCTGACTCCATTGCCGATGCAGGAAGTTTCTCATGAAAATGAAGATGAGCTCCATGCGCCTCATCTACAAGAACTGCCATGGAATTTTCGTGCGCCTCTTTTACTATCTCTTTAATGTTTGATGCCATTCCATAATATGTCGGATTTATCAAAAATACCGCCTTTGCGTCAGGATTTTCTCTTATAGCCGCTTTCATGTCTTCCAGTTTGACTCCATTTGCAATACCCAACCTTTCGTCAACCCCAGGCTGTACATATACAGGTATGGCGCCACTTAGCACAAGTCCGTTTATAGCCGATTTATGGGCATTTCTCGGAAGAATTATCTTGTCTCCCGGCTTGCACACACTCATTATCATTGCCTGTACTGCCGATGTTGTCCCATTCACCATGAAAAAACATTCATCTGCTCCAAATGCATTTGCGGCAAGGCTTTGAGCCTGTTTTATGACTCCTATCGGATTACCTATGGAGTCAAGTGATTTCATTGAATTGACATCCACCTGCAGGGTCTTGCTTCCCAAAAACTCTACCAATTGAGGAATACCCTTGCCGTGCTTGTGTCCTGGAACATCAAATGGTATAACATTTTTGCTTTGGTATTTGCATAAGGCATTAAAAAGCGGCATGCTACACTGCCTGTCCATTCTTACCCCTCCCCGCCAATTAAAAATATTATATTCTCTTTTAATACAGCTTAAACACTTCCAAAGTAAATTGGATATAAAAAAGACGTTCAAAACTTTGAACGCCTTTTAATGCTTATATTTATTTGTACCCTCTTTTTAATTTTTATCACCTGCTTTTGATTTCAAGCAGCGCATATGTTTTCTCGTCTGTTATCTTGAGAGTGTGGTTTGAATAGTCGATTTCAAAATTTGATATTGCAGAATATATGTCTACGCTTCTGAGTATGTGCAAAGTACATACATTTTTGCCATATTGGGAAACCCGTATGAGTATTCCCCTCGCCATGCAAAATTGTATTCTGGATGCTATGGCCTCGGGCATAGATTCAACATTCATATTCAAAGTGGTTCCCTTTATGTCGACAAACAGGTCTACATCGCCATCTATTTCCCTTATTTTTCTAATTTCAAAATCGCTTTCTATTTCAAGTCCCATAATATTCATATTCATCACCACCGGCTTCAAACTAAAAATTCGACGCTATTATATTCCTGACTTTTTCCGCAAGCATTTTTTCCTCTTCCTTTGAAATTCCATTTGTATCTATAGGCTCCGATACTACAAGCTCTACGCTTGCAGCCCTTATGAACTTTTTGCCCTTTGGCATTATGTCCTTTGATCCCTTTATTGTAACTGGAATTATCTTTGCCTTGGCCTTTGTCGCAAGCTTGAGGCTTCCCTGTTTGAAATCCCCTAGCTGTCCGTCAGAACTTCTTGTTCCCTCGGGGAAAATCACCATGGAATAGCCGCTTTTTACATTGTCTGCTCCCTTTGCAATTGACTTTAGAGACTGTCTCACGTCGCTCCTGTCCATGAATATGCATCCCATCTTGTTCATCCACTTGCTCAGTATGGGCATATTTTCCATTTCAACCTTTGCAATAAAAGCCTTTGGCTTTTCTATGCACGACATTAATATCGGTATGTCAAAATTGCTCTGGTGATTGCTTACAAAAACCACCGCTTCATCGTTCGGAATATTCTCCGCACCTATCACTTCAACTTTCGACCCGCTCAACCTTACAATCCCGTCTGCCCAGTCTTTTGCAGTTTTTCTTATTATAGCATCCTTTTCATCTTTTTTACCATTCTCTTCAAGCCTTGAAACCTTTTTCAACCTTGGAATAGAAAGCAAAAGATATAATACTACATAAGCCGCAAGTATTATAGTCCTAATCATATCAAGTCCGCCTTTCCTTATAATAATGGATTATTGCCGCCATATTTATTCGCAACACTCTAATTATATAGCAATATGGGCTTTTGCGCCATAATTTGTGATAGCTCAAAATAAAAGCCTGACAGAGTCAGGCTTTATGCATATATATATATTCCATTGTAATTTTTCTTTTTTTTCATATACTCTTTCTTAACTGAAAATCTAGACTTTAGACGTTCCTCCCTATTTGTAAAATGGCTTATCTCTTCACGAGAAAAATCATTTCTTATGTAAAGCACATCAAATATGTCCGAGAGCATTTCAAAATCCTTAAGTATGAGCTTTAAATCCCTGTTGCTGCCCATTTCCTTGATATTGCGTTCTATGATTTCATAGAGCTTTTCAAGTTCCCTTTTTACAATCTCCTTGTCTGGAGTATTCAAATACACATACTTCACAAGTTCTTTAGTTATTTTTATTCCCATTTCAAACCCTCCCTGTATTTTTACCGGGCGCGACCGAAATGTCAAAAGCCCCTTAAGCGGCAGCTTTAGTGTCAATGTACATACATCACGCACTTCCGGCAACCTGGCAATCATAGGATAAACCCTTAGACCCACGGCTTTGCGTCCCTGCCTTTCGACAGGTTTGCCTTTTTCTAAACTGCTTTTGTATTTTCATTCTACCATAAAAGTGATACTTTTTGAATATTTTTTAAATTTTTTTAACATTTTATTTACTTTTTGATTTACATTCGTCCTTTATCGCCTATATTCCAGTGGATCCAAATCCACTTTCTCCTCTGCAACTTGCGGAAAGCTCTTCAACTTCTTCAACTTCCACATTAAATACAGGCTTTATAACCATTTGAGCTATCTTCATACCTTTTTCGACAACAAAAGTTTTACTTGAGTGGTTTATGAGTATTATGCAAATTTCGCCCCTATAGCCCTCGTCTATGGTTCCCGGAGTGTTGAGTACAGTTATTCCGTTTTTAAGGGCCAAGCCGCTTCTCGGCCTTATCTGCGCTTCTGTATTTTCAGGGAGCTGAATGCTTATTCCCGTTTTCACAAGCGCTGTATTCCCCGGCTCTATAATCTTTTCTTCTATGGAAAATAGATCCAGTCCGGCGTCTCCCTTATGCGCATATCTTGGCACTACAGCATTTTCGTCTACTTTCTTTATCTTGAGCTTCAAATTAATCCTCCTTCAAACAATAATAGTTATTATAGCATATTCGGTCATTTTTTGACAAAAAAAAGGCCGCAGAATCTGCGGCCCTTTACACTTTATATGTTATTCATTTTTTATGGCTTCAAGCGCACTCAAATTCATTGCTCTTCTTGCCGGGTAATAACCTGATGCAAGCCCCACAAAAGTTGAAAATGCAAGAGCTGAAAGTACAAGCCATATAGGAATTACCGACAGGCTCGCCTGTGATCCAAACTCACCCATAAGGCTCTTTCCGACATGGTTTATGATTATTGAAACTCCATAGCTGAGGAGTATACCCGCAACGCCTCCTGTAAACCCTATCATACCGGCTTCAAACAGAAATAGCCTTTTTATGTCGGATATCCTTGCTCCTATCACCTTCATTACACCTATTTCCCTTGTCCTTTCGTATATGGACATTATCATAGTATTTGTTATTCCAAGTGCGGCTACAAACAGTGATACAGCGCCTATTCCACCCAGAACAGCTTGTATTCCGGCCGATGTCTTTTTCATCTGCTCAAGTATCTCAGTAAGGCTTCTTGCTTGAAAACCCATATCCTCTATAACAGTTTTGACATCTTCAACTCTTTCTATGTCATTCACTTTGACTTTTGCTTTTTCGTAGCCCTGGTCCTTCTTTCTCCTTCTTTTATCGCTGCGCTCATCAGAATTTCCCGAGCTTTGCTTTTCCATATTCTTTTCATTTTTTTCAATCATCTTTTCAAGTGACTCTAAGCTTGTATATGCACTCCAGTCACTCTCATAGCTGCCTTCCTGTATTATGCCAACCGCATCCACCTTTACGGCACTTGAATGGCTGTCCCTTCCGCCTCCGTCCATTGAAAGCTTGAGTCTTTCGTTCATAAGGTCTATATTGTTTTCACCCATTTCAGCATACGGGTCTCTCGACTTGGGATCGTAGAAATTCTCACCAGTCTTAGCCCCGAATATGAAAGCATTATTGTCATAGCCGTTTACATACCTTCCCTTGGCAAGTTTTATACCCATATCCTGCATCTTCGACGGATCCATTGCTATTATGGACATGTCCGCTTGGAGATTTCCAGCCGATATCACTACGTATTTTTCCATTACTGGAGTTACAACGTCAACTCCCGGTATGGCTTCAAACTGTGCAAGAGTATCTTCATTTAGCTTAGCTTCCCCTTTTTTTTGCCTGTCGTCATCGTCTCCATTACCGTAGCGGTCGCCCGAATACACATCTATGACGTTTATGCTCCCCATTTTTTCAAGCTGATGCTTGAAGTTTTCATTCATTGCTATTCCGAGCGAGAGCATTATCACTATTGACGAGGTTCCTATTATGACTCCCAGCACTGTAAGTATCGTTCTGGCCTTTCTTCTCCAAAGGTTTTTAAAACCCATCGAAATAAGGTCTGAATTATTCATCGTCCTCAAGCTCCTTGGCTTTTTTGGCCTTCCTCTTCTTTATAACTAAAAATGTAACTGCGGCAACCACTGCAACAGCCCAGGCAACAATGGTGCTCTTTTTGCTTCCTTCAGGCTCTTCCATCTGGGCCTGCATCATCTCTTCTTCCATAACAGGCTCCGCGGCACTTACTGTGAATTCCTTCTCTATGCGCTTATTTTCGCCTATTGCATCTTCATATTCAAACACTATCTTTCCGCTTGCTTCGCCTTCTTGCATAGGCGTTATGCTTCCTTCGAAATAGTCCGAACTTCCCGCTTCAAAGTCACCTACGAAATATTTTCCGTCCTGCACTTCGAAATCGCCCTCGACTGTAACCATCATGTTTGATATCTTTGATTTTCCTCTGTTGTAAAAATCAACGTATACGTCGTTTCCCCTTCCGACATTAACCTCAGGCGGAAGCTGTATGTCGGCAATTTCAAGCTTGGTCTCGTGTATTACCGGTATTGTTATTATCTCTTTGCTAACATATGGCTCGCCGTCAATGTCCGCTCCGTACTCCATCTCTACGTTGATTTCATAAGTCTTATGCTCTGCGTCAATTTTCGATTTCAGTGTCACTGACTTTTGAGTACTCTCCTTAGGTGAAAGCCTGTCCACCACGAACGAGTTACTGCTTCCCACTGGAGTGAATATCGCATTTTCAGACTTGAGCGATATTTTCACATCCTCCACAGACTCGTGAGCATTGGTATTCGTAAGTGTAAGCGTAAGGTCAAAAGGCTCTCCCGCCTTTACGTATTCGTCTTCAAAGTCATAATCGTCGACTATTATCTTGGCTCTTCCCTCTCCTCCGCCTTCGACAAATACGCCTATGTGCTGAAGTGTCTTCTCGCTCGAACCGTCAGGCTCTTCATACTCTATGTTTATTGCTATTGGGTGATTTTTTCTCTTCGCATCCGCATCCGCAAACAGTGTAAATGAAAGGCTCTTTTGATCTCCCGGATTCATAGTGCCCAGATTTCTTACAGATATCGACTTGGATACTATGTTTCCTCCGCCATCTACAGAAACCTTTACTTTCTTAGCTTCTCCGTCGCCATTATTTTTAAGATTGAACTTTATTTCAAAATCCGTCTCAGAAGGAACTTCTTCGCTTGGATACTCAATATCCAAAAGCTCAAAATAGGGCTCTTTCTCATCTATTCCAAGTACCGGCAAAAAAACCTTCGACTCCCTTGAATAAGACTGGGTGTTGTCGTCTACATACTCAAGTTTCATTGTAAGGTCGTAATTTCCGCTTTTTATATCCTCATATGGAGTTATATTAAACGATACGGCCTTCTCTTCGCCCGGCTTTATATTGTCTATTGTAGCTGTATTTGAACCATACATCGTAAGCCCTTCAGATGTAAATCCCGAAAGAGTGGCATATATCTTTTTCGCATTGAAGTTTCCTGTGTTTTTTACATAGAACGTTACATTCGCAGACTCTCCTGCAGACAGCTTCTGTCCATTAAACTCAGTTTTTGAAACCCCAAGTATTGGCTCTATCTTGTCATTTACCACTTTTATATATACCGTCTGTTTTGTCTCAAACTTGTCAGAATAGAAATTTTCATACTCCACATTGAATTCTATGGGGTATGTACCTGTTTTCGTTGCTGCAGGAACCATGAATTCATACTTTATCTTTTCACTTGAAAACCTGCCTACCCTCGAAAGGCTTTTTTTGACAGTCGACGTATTTATTTCAAATGGAAACTTGTCATCTATCACCGGCTCTATCTCTATATGCTTCGAAGGGTCCCCTGTATCATTTTCCACTGTCATTTCAAATTCCACTTTCTGCCCTGAAGTCGCCACGACCATCTTTTCTGTTTTAACAGTAATTTTAGGATCATTTTTCGCAGTATCCCCGGCATATGAATACCCCGCCTGCATAAACGCCATGAAGACAATCATTATCATAGCGGCTATATTTCTTGATTTTTTCATCAAACAAACATCCTTCCAGTATTTATTTTGCCTCTTTTATCTTTTCAACATTTCCATCCAGTATATAGACCACCTTGTCTGCAAACTCCGCTATGCTTGGATCGTGCGTAACTATTACAAGGGTCTGGTTGTTATCCCTCGCCATTTCCAACATGAGATCCATGACCTCTTTTGTGGTCTTTGAATCCAGATTTCCCGTAGGTTCGTCCGCAAATATTATTCCGGGCCTTCCCACAAATGCCCTTGCTATTCCAACTCTTTGCTGCTGGCCTCCCGACATTTGGGTGGGTTTATGCATTATGTGTTTTTTAAGGCCCACCGCTTCAAGCAGCTTTTCCGCCTTTTTGTCCCTTTCGCCTTTCGATATTCCTTTGAACGTAAGTGGTAGGCTGACATTTTCCAGCGCCGTAAGCGAACCTAACAGGTTATACGACTGGAATATAAATCCTATGTTCTTTTGCCTGAAAATAGCAAGTTCCTTCTCACTCATGGACTCTATGCTTCCTCCGTTTACAGTGACCGTTCCCTTTGTAGGCTTCTCAAGCCCTGCCATGATATTGAGCAGTGTCGATTTCCCAGAACCTGAAGTTCCCAACAGGCAGCATATCTGCCCTCTCTCTATTTCAAGATCTATGCTGTTTAGAGCTATTACCTTCTCGCTTCCCACCTTGTACACTTTTCTCAAATCTTTTATTTTTACAACCGGCTCTATCTCAAACCCCTCCCGCGATATTAGTGAATACACCTTGCCCAACTATTTTTTATAACATGTATGTATTTTAGTGTCAATCCCTGGCTAAAGCCCTCTCTAGCTTAGAAACAACGCTTATTGGCAACATCATACTATATCGAGTATATTATTATATTATTAATCTCGGCTTAATTTATACTTAACTTTACCTTAAACATTATGCACTTTTATAATATAATGAACTTAACATTTTATATACAAGGAGGAAATCTATGTCTGTGAAAATTCTTATAGTTGAAGATGAAGAGGATATAAGACACCTTTTGTATCTTCACCTTGCAAAAGAAGGATACGAAATATTCGAAGCGGGAGACGGAGTTGCGGCTCTTGAAATATTCAACCGTGAAAATATAGATCTTTTGATAGTTGACGTTATGATGCCACGAATGGATGGGTTTACACTTGTAAAAACCATAAGGGAGTCAAGCCAGGTTCCCGTTATATTCCTTACGGCAAAATCCGAAGAGCAAGACAAAATTTTGGGCCTCGGCCTCGGTGCTGACGACTATGTTGTAAAACCATTCAGCATAATAGAGTTATTATCCAGAGTAAACGCCCACCTCAGAAGGTATATACAATACTCTCCAAAGGGCCAGTCTTCCAATCTGGTTACAAACGGGATACTTGAAATGGATCTTGACAATTACATACTCCAAAAGGACAATACAGAAATCGACCTCAATCCAAAGGAATTTAAAATGCTCAAGCTGTTCATGGAAAACATAGGCAGGGTTTTTACTAAAAAACAGATTTACGAAACAGTTTGGCAGGAACCCTACTTCGGGGACAGCAACACAATAATGGTCCATATAAGCCATCTTAGGGATAAGATCGAGCCCGATCCGAAAAGTCCATCATATTTGAAGACAATACGTGGAATAGGGTACAGGATGGAAAACAACAATGAAGAAGCGTAACTTCTGGATATTCAACAAAATATCCATATCATCGCAGTTCTTTTTGAACTACATGGTGCTTTTTTTCCTTTTGATTCTGATTATCGCTGCGACTTCATACATTGGATTTTTGTATATAAACCGTCATGTGGAGCTTCACGATGTGGAGCTCGAAAAGCTCAGCAGCGACATTCATACTATGGGCATTAAATCCGCATGTTCAAAGCATGGCCTGTTGGAATCCTCTTACGTGGAGATTATTGATAGCGATTTCAAAGTAATAAACGCATACAACAGCGCACATAATATAGGCTACCAGTACCCGCGAGATGATTTCATAGATGTTCTTTTGGACGATAATCCTGATTTTCAGTTCTACAACTGCAGAGAATGTCAGACGCTACTGATGTTTGCAACACCCGGGTATACAGACAGCATTGGAATCGATAAGCTCATGGGTATGCTCTTTAAGACGTTCATGCTCAGTCTGGTACTTGTAATGGTCATATATGCGAAGCTCACATCTATAATAATACTTAGTCCCATACAAAAGCTTTTGGAAGGAGTAAGAAAGATAGCAACTGGTGACTACAGTGCGAGAATAGACTTTACCTCACGGAATGAACTCGGGGATTTGAAGGATGCCATAAACCACATGTCCCAAAAGATACAAAATGAAATTGAACTCCGGGAACTGTCAGAGGAAAACAGAAAAAAACTCATACTCTATATTTCCCATGATCTGAAGACTCCACTTACAAATGTTCTGGGATACTGCGAAACGCTCAAAAGCGAAAAAAACATTTCAAGTGAGATCCGTGAAAAATATCTAGATATAATAATTTCGAGCAGCCAAAGAGCAAACAGGCTCATACAGGATTTGTTCGAACTCTCTAAAATAGAAAACGGCAGTGACTCAAGCGCTTTTAAAACACTCGATATTTGCGAGG
Organism: uncultured Peptoclostridium sp.; assembly: GCA_965368085.1. Lineage (GTDB taxonomy): Bacteria > Bacillota > Clostridia > Peptostreptococcales > Peptostreptococcaceae > Peptoclostridium. The sequence goes on from CBDULP010000015.1 coordinate 16,280, forward strand.
TTTTGCGTGAAACACTTATTAATTTCATACCGGAGCTTGAGCAAAATGAAATGAAATATGAATTCGATATTCCAGAAGAACTTATAATGTGTAAAATAAACCCTCAAAAGCTCGAAAGGGCTTTCGGAAACATAGTACACAACAGCATAAAATACAGCGGCAGGGGAACAAAACTCACACTGTCTGCACGGCATGTCGAAGAATCCGTTTTCATAACAATAAAGGACAACGGGGGCGGACTTTCAAGCGATTTCCAGTGCGATATTTTCGAACCCTTCATAAGAGGCGAACAGTCCAGAAATTCTAAAACCGGAGGCACCGGCCTTGGTCTTGCCATAACAAAAAGGATAATAGAAAGCCATTCAGGCAAGATAATAATGGATAAGTCATACAGTGTCGGATGCAAGTTCATAATACTCATTCCCGTTATAAATCCTGAAGAGTAACCCCCCGACATATACATACTGAGAGGTCACTCTTTCAAATTTCACTAACAACGAAACATGCGCAGCTGAAGCTGCGCATGTTTCGTATTTCATTTATTTTCCATGTTTGTTTCTCAAGTATTTGTCCATTTCTTTCGCCGCATTCTTTCCTGCTCCCATGGCCAGTATGACTGTCGCAGACCCTGTAACAGCATCTCCGCCTGCAAATATTCCCTCTCTGGACGTTTTTCCGGTCTCTTCGTTTGCCTGTATTCCATTCCAGCTGGTAGTATCAAGGCCCTTTGTCGTCGAAGGAATCAGTGGGTTTGGAGAAGTCCCAAGAGCCATTATGACAGTATCAACATCAAGCACAAATTCAGATCCTTCTATCGGAACAGGCCTTCTCCTGCCCGATTTATCAGCTTCTCCCAATTGCATTCTTATGCACTTCATTCCTCTGACCCATCCGCTTTCGTCTCCAATTATCTCTATTGGGTTTGAAAGCAGTTCGAATATAATCCCTTCTTCCTTCGCATGATGCACTTCTTCCGTCCTTGCCGGAAGCTCCGGTTCAGATCTTCTGTATACCACAAATACCTTCGAACCTAATCTTGCTGCAGTTCTGGCTGCATCCATAGCCACATTTCCTCCGCCTACAACCGCAACCTTTGCACCCGATTTTATAGGAGTGTCATAGTCTTTTCTAAACGCCTTCATAAGGTTTGCCCTTGTTAGAAATTCATTCGCTGAAAACACACCGTTTAAATTTTCCCCTGGTATGCCCATGAATTTTGGAAGTCCCGCGCCGCTTCCTATAAATACAGCCTCATACCCTTCATTTCCCATGAGCTGGTCTATTGTCACAGTCCTTCCTACTACAACATCGGTTTCTATTTTCACCCCGAGCTTCCTTATATTTTCTATCTCACATTTCACTATTTCCTTCGGAAGCCTAAACTCCGGGATTCCATATACGAGCACTCCGCCAGGCTCATGGAGGGCTTCAAATATTGTCACCGCGTATCCTTTCTTTGCAAGTTCTCCCGCACACGTTATTCCTGCAGGTCCACAACCTACAACCGCAACCTTTATTGCATTTTTTTCTTCCGTTTGAGACAGATCCACATCGTTTTCCCTTGCCCAATCCGCTGCAAATCTCTCGAGTTTTCCTATTGCAACAGGCTCTCCCTTTATTCCAAGCACGCACCTTTCCTCGCACTGAACCTCCTGCGGACATACCCTTCCGCAGACAGCAGGAAGAGTTGTATACCTTGCAAGCTCTTTTGCAGCCTTTTCAAATTCTTTGTTTGCAATATGCTGTATGAATCCCGGTATGTTTATGGATACGGGACACCCGTTTATACAAGGCGCATTCTTGCAGTTTAGGCACCTTTTCGCCTCCGCAACCGCCTCATCCTCAGTGTATCCAAGACATACCTCCTCAAAATTTTTCACCCTTTCTTCGGGCTTTTGCTCCGCTATTGGAGTCTTTTTCTTTCTATCCACATTTATTTGTGCCAATCATAACACCTCCGTATAATAATCTCCATTTTCAGGCCCTGTTTTGCTTAACTTAAATAATTTTTCAATATCATTTTAAATTATACCCATAGTCTTTATTTTTTTAACCACTTTCAAGCCTCGGTTCTTTAGTCGTAACTTTGTCCTATCAGCGCATTTTTAGCTTTATGGAGTGTATAATGCAAGTAATTTCATGTGAATATATATTATTAATCCGTTTCCAATGAAGCTCGAACAGATGCATAAAAACACGCTGTCAATGTATTCATATTGTCTATGTCAATGCGCAACACAAAAAGGCAGCCGTAAGGCTGCCTGCATTTTCATATTTATATCACTTTTCTTTTTATTTCACTATGAGTACGGGTACGCTACAGTGGTATACGACCTTTTTTGCAACGCTTCCAATGGGAAACTTCACTCCGCTTCCAAGTCCTTTGCTGCACATTATAACAAGGTCAAAGTCTTCCTTTTCGGCCATGTCTATTATAGCCGCAGCAGGATTTCCCTTTTTCACTGCGGTGCTGACCTTAAGGCCGCTTTTGCTGAAGAACCGCTTTGCATCTTCCACTATTTTTTGCGAATACTCCCTCGCGACATCTTCCTCAAACTTGAATTCCACCTGTGTGTGGGCGCTGTATTTTTCACGTTCTATTTTGCTTTCGACATTCAATATGAATATTTCACTCTCGTATGCACGTGCTATTTCAATAGCTTTTTCAGCCGCTGACTTAAATATCTGCGATCCGTCAACCGGAAGCAATATTTTCTTAATCTCCAATGTAATCCCCCCCAATCTGTATTATAGATAATATACCTATATCTATACGTTGTTAAACATAATTGGGTGGTGGGCAGTATTTGAAAATGGGGATCAAATAAGTATTTATATCAATTTTCTCAAAACTTGGGGATTTTGATTTTGAACATTTTTATCTATGGAACCAAAAACAGTTCAACGAGTCTCTAATGGCTTGTAAAAATACTGTATTCAACATACTGCCCTGGCTGCAGTATAATTATATTACTTTGTTTACAAATTATCAAATCGGAATATTCCATGTCTAGCCTCTTTTCATGGCATATCCTCCGTATTTCTCCCCATTTCTCATTTTATGCATAAATATTCACAGAATATCCATAATTCATATTCCTAAATATGGATTTATTAATTGTTTCACTTCAATGCTTTGACGCGTCAAGCCAAATATAATATGGAGTTAAATTCAAGTCTTGTTTTTTAGTAAAAAATTGACAATCTATTTTCAATATGTTACTATGATTTCATGTAACATATTATTTTTTTTGGTAATACAGTTACAAATTCACTAAGATTTTGGAGGAGTTCTCAAATGAAAAAAGGTACTGTAAAATGGTTCAACGCTGAAAAGGGTTACGGATTCATATCTGTAGAAGGTGAAGAAGATGTATTCGTACATTTCTCTGCTATACAGACTGACGGCTTCAAAACTCTTGAAGAAGGTCAAGCTGTAGAGTTCGAAATAGCTGAAGGTCCAAAAGGCGTTCAAGCTGCAAACGTAGTTAAGCTTTAATAGTTAGTTGTGATCTTACAAAGGATGTATTGAACTCAATACATCCTTTTATTTTTTGACGTATTAAAGCATTCTCACTTCTTTTCCAGTTTCGAAAAAGTATATATAAGCTTCTGATACGGCCTTCCCATTAATCTTTTCTATTGCCTCCTTGTAAAATCCAAGCTGGTCTTCATAGTTTTTTGCCCTTTGAAATTCAAGCCCTTCTTCTACTTTGTCACTTTTATAATCCACAAGTATTATGTTTTCCCCTTCATAGAAATAGCAGTCTATTATTCCCTGTATGAGTATGCTGTCTTTGCATCCAAGCAGGCCTTCTAATATCTTTTCAGCACTTTTTTTCATTACAAACGGAGCTTCCCTGAATACCTTCTGTGATTTTTTGATCCTGATTCCGATTTCTGACTCGAAAAAACCTTTTATCTTGAGCACATCTATTTCTTCTTTTTCCTCTTCAGTGAGAAGTTCCTTCAATACCATCTCTTCAAGCTGTTTTTTTATATCATTTTCACTCTGCGCATTTTGAATATCGAGGTTTTTCATAGCAAAGTGGAGTATCGTTCCCCTTTCTGCGGCTCCAAACCCCTTCTCTTCTTCCATGAACCTGGGATTTTTGACAAGAGACGGTATGTTGTAACCTACCGTCTTGATGTCTGCGTCTGCAATCTGCGTTACTGACATCTTTGACGGTATTTTCTCCGCATGCCTGTAATCGTACTCCCAAGAGAACCTGCTGTTTATTAGGTCGTCATACTCTTTTGGCCTTTGTATGTCACTGCTGTATAGCAGATTTTTATACTCCTGCAGTCTCTCTTCCTTGAAGCTCTCTTCGATATTTATGTCCGTCCTGTCTAAAATGCTGATTTTGAACTTAGAGCTGTCGACATCGCACATCTCACATACACCTGCAATAGCCCTTATATTTTCCGCATCCTCATGCCTCGAAACTGCGCTGCATATCCAGTCGATATGCGAAGACGCCCTTGAAAGCATGTATGGGTTTATTGGCGCGCACCATTTTTTGCATGCGTGTTCTATATTCCTGACGCTTCCCATCATTATCAGCCTGTCTACAGCCCTTGTCATCGCCACGTACAGTATTCTCATTTCTTCTGAAAGGCTCTCAATGTCCATTCTCTTTTTCACTGCCGTCTGGGCAAGGGTCTTTTTGTATATCCGCTTTTGGTAATCCACGTATTTCGGAACCACCCCGAGATCCTTGTGCAGCAGCACGTCCGAGCTCGAGTCCCTGAGGTTGAACCTCTTTCCAAGCCCTGCAAGTATTACAACTGGAAACTCCAGCCCCTTGCTCTTGTGAACGCTCATTATCCTGACAAGGTTCTCGTTTTCTCCGAGAATTTTTGCACTTCCCATGTCCGCATTGCTCTTTAGGAGCTTGTCCACAAACCTTATGAAATTGAAAAGTCCGTTTATCGACGAATTTTCAAACTGTGCCGCCCTGTCAACCAGTATTCTCAGATTTGCCTGCCTTTGCTCTCCCGAAGGCATTGCACCTACATAGTAGTAATATCCGGTTTCAACAAGCAGCTTCCATATGAATTCGTCAAGCCTTAGTATCAGGGCATCTCCGGCCCACTTTTCAATTTTGATAAGAAACTCTTTGACCCTGTTTGAAAGCTCCCCTTCGCCTTTTGCACATTCCATTACAGCCTGGCTGTAGTCCATGTCGTTTTTCCCCAGCCTTATGTTTATAAGGTCCTCTACGGTAAATCCCCCTATTGGCGATTTCATAACGCTTATCATAGGTACGTCCTGCATCTTGTTGTCTACAAGCCTTAAAAGGTTCAAAAATATCTGTATCTCTATTACATCGAAATATCCCCCCGTATCATCTGAATATACGGGTATCCCCTCTTCGCGAAGTACTTCTTTGAATGAAGGCGCCCAGTTTTTTATGGTTCTAAGAAGCACTACTATGTCTTTGTACTGTATTTCTCTGTACTCTCCTTTTTTAGGGTCATACGTCTTTTTTCCTATCAGTGATTTTATCTTTTTAGCCGCAAATCTGGCCTCCACTTCTATTGTGGACAACTCTTCAAGCTCTGCATCCACATTCTCGTCTTCTCCGTTTTTTCTTATAATGTCTATTTCAACGCTGGGATATTCGCTTTCTCCAAATTCCGCTCCGGGATTCAAGTGGGCGTCTTCGTTGTAGTCGACCTCTCCAAGATCCTTTGACATCATGGACTTGAATATGAAATTGATCGCCGAGAGTATGCCTGGTCTGCTCCTGAAATTCATTGAAAGATCCACCCTCATGTCCCCTGAGTCTGCATCCTTTTTATAGCTTTCATATTTTTGTATGAACAGATTTGGATCGGCAAGCCTGAACCTGTATATGCTCTGCTTCACATCCCCGACCATGAACAGGTTGTCTTCCCTTTTTATTCTCTGTATTATGGTCTCCTGGACTATGTTGCTGTCCTGGTATTCGTCTATGAATATATATTCGAATTTCATCGAAAGCTCGTTTCGAACGCCTTCGTCCTCAAGTATTTTGAGCGTGTAGTGCTCAAGGTCGTTAAAGTCGAGAAGCCCCTTTTCCAGTTTGTGCTTTGAATACAGACTGTCAAAGTCTCCCACCATGCGGCAAAGCTTTTTCATAGCGGGATACATAAGCCTGAGCTCGTTTGCATGCTCTTTTACCGACTTGCCTTCAAAATCGGATTTTACGGAGTCCACAACCGACTTGTACTGGTCCCTAAGGCCCTTTGCCTTTTCCGTGAGCTGCTCGTCTATCTCGTCTTTTCTCTTGCCCCTTATGCTCGATAGCCTCTTATGCGATATGTCCGAAATGTCTTCACACAGCTTTGAAATTCCAGATTCCAAGCTGCTTATTAGCTTTTCCAAGTTTTCCATGTCGCTTTCGATTGCCGAGCTGTACTCGACGGGGCTTTTCACCGGATCCATGCTGCATATGGCAAGGGCCTGCTGGAGCATTTCCCTTGCGGCCAAAAGCTCCATTTCTATGCCCTTTTTGATTTCAATTCCCCAGGGGCTGCTTTCAAACCCATCTTCGTCCAGATTGAGGCCCTCTATGCTTTCTTCAAGCCATTTCAGCGGGTACGGCTGGCTCTGTATGAAGTAGTATATCGAAAGCATGAGCTCCTGAACTTTGATGTCCTCCCGGTTTCCCCCAAAGCTTTCTACAAGCGATATGAAATCCTCATCCGCCTTTTCATATTCGCTTTCAAGAAGCTCTTCAAGAGTCTCCTGTATTATTATGGATGACTCGGTAGTGTCAGCTATGCGAAATGACGGATCTATGTCCACCATGTGGAAATGTCTTCTCACAACATCTATGCAAAATGAGTGCATTGTGGTTATGAACGCCTTGTTCAAAAGTGTTATCTGCTTTCTTATGTGGGCGCTGTCCGTGCCTTCCTCTTCTATTTTTCGCGAAAGTGCGGATAGTATTCTCTCTCTCATTTCTCCCGCCGCCGCATTCGTGAATGTCACTATCAAAAACTTGTCTATGTCTATCTTGTCTATGGTGACCAAGTCTATTATCCTTTGCACAAGTACAGCCGTCTTTCCCGACCCCGCCGCCGCAGACACAAGCAGGTTGCTGTGCCTTTGCTCTATGGCGGCCTTCTGGTCGCTTGTCCATCTAGTCATTTTCCTCTCCCCCTTTCTTTTCTTCCCTTATCCTCTTTATCACCTGTTCGTCTGAAAGGGATTTTATGTTTCTGTATTCATTTCCCTCCAAAGAGGTGTCAAACTGGCATATCGAGGAAAACTGGCAGTATTTGCACGAAGTGTTCTGTCCGTCCTTGCATGGATTCACCTTTATGTTGCCCTTTAATATCTCAGTTCCTATTTCGCATATCAAATTTTTGACATGCTTTATTAGCTTTCCAAAATCCTCTTCGTCAATGGCGCTTGACCTTGACGAAAGCGTACCGTCTTTTTTTATCTGCGCCGGAACTATGTCTGAATATCCGCCCTCTTCCAGTTGAATGTCCATGGCCTTTACTATCTTCGCGTCCTTTAGAACTATTCCATTCATTTTAAGCTTTTTGAGTATCTGTTTTTCTATATCGCCCTCTTCTATTCCCCCGGCCTCCACCATTGGATCATCTATTTTAAAGTAGAACATTCCCGCTGGGTGAAGCTCGTCATACTGCAGTATCTCGCTGTTTTCCAAAAGTGCGTCCATATACACTATAAGCTGTATCTGAAGCCCGTAATATGCATCCGAAAGTGTAAATTTCTTATTTCCCGACTTGTAGTCTATTATCTTCACATAGCCCCCGTCGTCGCTTTCCAGTATGTCTACCCTGTCTATTCGGCCTTCCAGCTCTATTTTCTCTCCGTTTGAAAGCTCTATCACTATGGGCGGTATTACAGTCTTGTCTTTTTGCTCAAATGATTCATCTGAAAACTCTATCTCATGGCCGAGCGGCGTGAAATCCCCTCTCTTCACATGCTCAACAAGCGTCCACGCAGCCCTTTTGCCTACACGCTTTATCTTGTTTACAAGATATTTGTACCTGCTAGAGCTCTCAAGAACATTGTTCCCGAATTTGTCCACTACCCTGTCTATTACCTTTTCTATTATCTCGTCGCTTTTTGACCTTTCAAGTGAAGACCAGCCTATGCCCTCATTTGAAAGTTCTTTTGCAAACTCCTCCACTGAATTGTGGAAAAGAGTTCCTATGTCAGGCATTGAAACAGTGTATTCTCTTCTCTCCTTGGGCATTAGTCCATAATTTACGAAGTATGAAAACGGGCAGTTTACGAATTTTTCAAGCCTTGATATGCTCGCCCTCAGCGGCAGCGAATAGAGCTTTCCTGCAAACCTCTCTCCCATATAGGCCTGCTGGTTGCTGTGGAAGAGCCCTTCCCTTATAAATTCAAGATTGCTCTTCCACTGCTCGCTGTTTTCATACCAGTTGTATACGTCCCACCAAAGCTCATCCATTCCCCCTATGTCTATTTGCTCCCTTAAGTTCTTGGCCATGTGCCTGAGCGTTGGAAGCGGCCTGCTCACAAAATCGATTTCACAGATGTCTGCCTTTGATATGTCGGAGTTTTCCTGAATTTTGGGAAATAGCTTTTTAAACCGCTCTATGAGAACCGAAGGCCTGAGAGCCTTTCCCTCCTCATCGGATATGGCGTAGCTCAAATATAGGTATCTCGACGGCTTTGTGAGAGATGTGTATATCGAAAATTTCTCTTCAGCGCTTTTTATAAGACTGTCTGTGCCCATGTTCACGCCTTGCGCCTTCAGCCTTAGCTTTTCATCGTCCTGAAACAGCCCCTCTTCCATGAATCCTCCCGGAATCACTCCGTCGTTGACTCCGACTACGAAAAGGGCCTTTATCGAATGGCTTTTCGACCTTTCAAGGCTTCCTACAAGCACCTGGTCCATCGCCGGAGGTATGACCCCTATCCTGCACTCTGTAAATCCAGCCGAAAGTATGCTTGAAAATTCCCTCTTGTCCACATTGTAATCACCCATTATTTCCACAAGCTGGTCGAATATCTCCATTACCATGTTCCATATCTGTGTGTTTTCATTTACATATTCAAGTCTTTCCTCTTCCTTGAGTATTTCTATCCAGTTTTCTATTTTCACTCCCATGTTGCAGCCAGTCAAAAATTCATACAGCGCCTGCACGAAGTACCTTATTTCATGTCTTCCCGTAATGGTATCCACGAAACCCTCAAAATTCACCATTAGTTTTTTCCTGGCATTTTCAGCCCTTTTCCGCTCCTCGTCGTCTCCCGCCTTGAATTCGCTAAGCCAGCCGCCTGACTTTATTCCGTATTTAAGGCAGTAGTTTTCAAGAAATTCCCATTCTCCTCTTTCAACATCCGTAAATCCGGTTTTTATATACCTGAATACATCCTCATACCTAAATCCCCTGACGACTATGTCGAGTGCACCGTTCACAAACCTTATTATGGGATTGTTGCTTATGCTCCTCTTTTCATCTATGAAAAATGGTATGCCGTACTCAGCAAAAACCCTCTTTATTATTTTTGAATAGTCCTGCATTGCTCCTGTAACTATAGCCATGTCATTCCATCTGTACCCCGACTCCCGCGCAAGCTTTAATATTTTTATGGCGCAGTTTTCAATCTCACTTTGCCTGCTGCTTCCAGCGAATAGCCCTACTGCATCTGGATGTTTTACGTATCTTGAGTAGGGATACGAATATATGTTTTTTTCGACGTGCAAAAGTTCTGCCGGCTTTTCAGGGCTGTACTCTGACACTGTTTTCCCCTGTGGCACGCCTTCATCCTCTCCTATTTTCATAAGCCTTTCAAGTGTCGTCCTCGTCGGAGAAAACAAGTCGTGGTCATTTGATCTTTTGTCGTCTGTGGTAAGTGATATGTTGACCTTGTCGACCTTTCCAACAAGGCGCCTTATAACCTCTAGTTCATTTTCAGTAAACCCTGAAAATCCGTCTATCCAAACTACCGCCCCTTCCAGGAACTCGCTCCTGCCTATTCCATCGGCAAGAAGCCTCAGCCCGTCATGCTCGTCCATGTAGGTTTGCGATATGCTGTCCACGTATTTGGAATATATAAGCCCTATCTCGCTGAGCTTTCTCGAAAGTATCTCATCCTCGACTTCGCTTCCAAGTGCAATTATCTCTTCCGGCTCGACCATCGCCTTTCTCATATCGTCTATGAGATCTGCACACATCGAGAGAAACCCTTCTTGCTTTGAAACCTTTGAGTATATGGTTAATTCTTTAGAATAAGCCTCAAAAAGGCTTCTAAGCCTCATGACCTTTCCGGTAGGGCTTATCTGCACCCTCTTTATCCCTCCGACTTCGGAAAGTATCCTGTGGGCAAGCCTTTGAAAGCTCAAGACCTCTACCTGCATTATCCCATCAAGGCCCGAAGTATTTATAAGGTCTGTCTCGGCCTGAAGCGTAAACTGCTCCGGAACCATGAGTATAAGCTTTTTATCCGGCTCACATTTGAGCATTTTTACTATTTCTTCATATATCTTATGGGTCTTTCCCGACCCGGCTCTTCCAATTATGTATCTAAAGCCCATATAATCACCCCTCATATTATTGTATAAAGGAACTTTTGTTCTCATTATAACAGATTCTTGCAAACTCATGAACCTCGCGCCACTTTTGAAAACCGTTCTCTAATCGCAAAGAAAGTGCGACAAAACACAAATACCGCCTATATTCATGTTGCTCCATGAATATAGGCGGTATTTGTGTTTATTTTCATTTATGTCTTATTACAGCTCCAGTTGATCTGCTATCTCACGCATCGCCTCCAGCGAAAGCTCTGCAAATTCAGCAAACGGTATTCCCAGTTTTTCTATTGATTTCATTGCATTTCTGTCTGCTCCGGCTGCGAATCTCTTGTCCTTCATTCTCTTTACTATCGACTTTGGATTAACGCTTGCAATCTTCTTATCCGGATATACAAGAGTTACAGCCGTTATAAAACCCGTTATAGGGTCTGCAGCATATATTGCCTGGTCAAGATTGGATTCTATGGGCACACCACTGCCCATATTGTGAGCACATATCGCATGATAAAGCTCCTCGTTTCCGAATCCCTCTTCCTTTAAAAGCTCAACTGCTTTTGGTCCGTGCAGCTTCGGATTGTTCCTGTAGTCCACAATGTCGGCGTCAATATCGTGAAGCAGTCCTGAAATTGCCCAAAGCTCCTCGTTTTCAGGATCAAGCTTTTTTGAAAGCGCCCTCATTACAGCCTCTACAGCATAAGAATGCCTTATAAGATGGTCCGTTTCCAAATATTTTTCCACGAATTCTGCAGCTCTTTGTCTTTCCATATCAAATACTCCCCCTATATACACTTAAAAATTGTCCAATGCTCATTTTTTATATTATACCTTTAATACGGTAAAGCATCAATCATTCCAGTCTCACATGCACGTTGGTATTTATTTGTCATAAATCATCCATATCTTGTACAGTTGTCCACTACACAGATATCTTTTCGTCATTTTTTTTAATAATATTGTAATCGCAGTTATATACACATCTCTGCAAGCGTTGAAAAAAGTCGCATTCCGCGTTCTATTTGTCGACATGTTTTTTTGTGTATTTCGTCAAAAAAGTAACTTGGATGTGCCCATGCATGCTATAATATGAATGCATGCGCTTATGAGCGTATATGTATGTAAATTTAATATTTGGCACACCTGTCGAAAGGCAGGGCCGCAAAGCCATGGGTCTAAAGAGTTGTCTCCACGACCGCCAGGCTGCCCTGTACAGGCATTTCAACTTTGGGGTTTGACAAAATTATATCTCAGGGTATTTTTTTATCCAATTTTAAGTATTTTTTCAAGCAAAGGGAGGGGTTATTTAGTGACAAAAAATCAAAAACGTTCTTCTGTAAAATGGACTATAGTATTTATCTCAATTGCAATTCTAATTGTCGGAGTATCAGCCGTCTTAATCTCATGCCTCAACTCAGCCTATGACAAAATGACATTCCAGATGAAACAAAACGGCAATTCAATAGTAGGGCAGGCTTCAAAGCGCATATCCGAATCAGTGTCAAGTTATGATGAATCCTCTGCGTTAAAATTCCAAAATATAATTGACGAACTCGGGAACGAGGATGGCATAGTGTATGCACTTGTAATAGACAGAAATCTAAACGCCATAGCTCACAGCGAACACGACAGAATAGGAATACAGCTGGACGACGAAGGCAGTAAAAGCGCTGCAGTCAATGGGAAAAGCCACTCCAGTACATACGACTATGAAAAGACATCTGAGACCGTATATGACGTGCTGGTTCCGCTTTCAATATGTGGCGATCACTTTGGAGCGCTCAACATAGGTCTTTCCATGGAAAGCCTGAAAAAAGCAAGATCAGAAATGATATTAAATTCGTCCATACTGTGCATAGTCCTCATACTGATATCCTCAAGCATACTATACCTTTTGATATCAAGGATATTGAAACCTCTAAATCAGCTTATGGATTCTTCTGAAAAAGTGGCTTCAGGCGATTTAACAGAGGAGGTAAAAATCTCAAAATCCGACGAGATCGGCATGGTCTCGATAAGTTTCAATTCCATGACTCAAAACCTCAAGTCAATAGTGGAAAACATATCTTCGGTATGCACATTGGCCCAGGAGCACTGCAGTGAAATATCCGCATCCTCGGAGGAGGTATCTGCCGCATCAGAGCAAATAGCCGCCGCAACGCAGGGCTTGGCATCCGGCACCGAGGAGCAGTCAAGGTCAACAGCTCTGGCTCTTTCCAGCTTAAAGGACATAACCGACTCTATAGGTAAGTTCAAGTATGAAGTTGAATATGTTGTAGGCAATGCAGACGATACAAGCATGCTTGCCCTTGATGGAAAATCCAAAATGAAAGAAATGGCAATGCAGATGAACGAAATCAAATCCAGCGTAGACAAGGCTTCAGATACAATACGTGATTTGAACCTCATATCAGTTGAAATAGGAAATATAATAGATGTGATGGACGAAATATCCAGCCAGACCAACCTCCTGGCACTTAACGCCGCAATAGAGGCTGCAAGAGCCGGTGAATCCGGCAGAGGATTTTCAGTTGTCGCAGAAGAGATTAAAAAGCTCGCCGAAGCCTCTTTGAATTCATCTGAAAACATAAGAAACCTCATACAAAACACCCAAAGAGGAACTCATGATGCACTTTCAGCAATTGAGTCCGGCAGCCAAGAAGTCCATACTGGAGTCGCCACAATAGAACAGATCGAATCGGCATTCGAAAGCATACTCCAAAGCTTTGAAAACACTAAAAACAGCATACACAATGCCAGTAAGCATATTGAATTTATAGATGAAAATTCACACAGCATAATTTCAAAAGTCGAAACCATAGACAATGTATCCCAAAGTAGCGCTGCAAATTCCGAAGAGGTCGCAGCATCGGCAGAGGAACAGTCCGCTGCATCCGAACAGATGTCAAGTTCAATACAAAGTCTCATGGAAATGATAGACAATCTGAGCTCAGAAGTCAAAAAATTCAAAATACAGTAGCCCATTCATGTAAAAATCCCCGCATGCATCGCATGCGGGGATTTTTACTATATTAAAGTATGATATCTGTTCCTATAATGCCTATTTAAACAGCACTCCGTATAAAACCATTACAGCAACTATCGCGATGCCTACAGTGAGTATCCTCTCCATGCTCTGGTATAGCTTGAATGCCGTACCCACAAGCTTTCCGTCATTTTCAAGGTTTATTCCCGCCTTTACATCTTTTTCTACAATCTTGGCCTCTTTTTCCATATAAACACCTCCAGATGCATTTTACTCGTATTCTATGGTGTAAAATTCTTCCATTCCCTCTATTGTCTCCACTTTTCTAACTCCAACTATGTCATAGTCCCTGTTTGGAGTAATCAGCACTATTTCTCGGTCCTCTTCAAGACCTTTCAGTATTTCTATAAGCTCTTTAACCCTCATTATAAGCACCCCCATAATAAAGCGTCCGTCTATTTCCCATCAACATACTTCTTATAGTTATTATACCCCACAGGATCCAATAAGTCCTCTAATTCAAATTTATTTTGAGCCATTGCTACTATTTCGTCCGAAATCGCCTTGACCGCCTCAATATCCCGGCCGTCTCTTATGGCTTTATTGAGCTCGTGTCTTTTTATCTCTGTGACCACTTTCATTCTGGCTTTTTCAAGAGTTGTATTTTCACTCATCTAGTCCACCGCCTCCTCATGGTGATCCATTACAGCCAGCTTTTCTTTAAGCTTTGGAAAAAGCTCTGATTTTGACTGGATTTCATTTGGATATGTTATAAATACTGTTTCCACCTTGTAGTTGTCCAGCATATGGTTTTCATATGACAAATGCTCAAATACATCTTGTATTTTACCCTCTACAACCTTTGTGTTTTCAAAAGTGCAAAAAGGCAGCACGCCCAGATAACTGCAGCTTCCAAAGCTCATGAATATGTCCGTATCCCAAAAAAGCTCTTTTATCTTTGGATATACAATCCTGCCCACTTCATCAAATCCACTTTCACCGTGTTTGCCAGCGCTTCCATCTTCACTTGATATTACACACATGAAAGCCGAGAGTTCATATTTACCCTTTTCAGCCTTTTTCATCTCTCCGGATATATATCTGTTGAAATCCATAGAGACTTTTTTCTTGTCAAACGAATCATCCGAATCATAAGTGAATTTCATGTTTGTGAGTATCCTATCCAGCAGAAAATCATCGTCGAAAGGCTTTAGTATATAATCAGCCGCGCCATGCTCAATGCTCTTTATAAAAATTCCCTTTTTGTTCTGCCCCGTAAGAACCAGAAAAGGTATGTCATGCCCTTTCTTTTTTGCATTGGCCATTATATCGAGTCCGTCTTCCTTTTCCAGATTCACCTCTGTTATTATAAGGCCGATTTCGTTCTTGTTCTTTCCAAGAACTGAAAAGAATTCATTTGAATTGACCGCTTCATGCATTCCTATGCTGTATTTTTTGAGTATCCCTTTTATCCTGTGCCTTATATACGCCGAGTTGTCCAAAACAAGTATATTGTTCATCTGCATTTCCTCTCTCCCTCACAAGAGCTATCTTTTTACTGTTAACTCAATTATATATCTTAACTCCTGCTTTCTCAACAATTCCACTGTAAATTCAGGCAAAAAAAGCCTGGAGATTCATCCAGGCCCAAATATTACTCGATCTATATTGCTTCAATAATTTTTTGTGTTATAGCATCAAGGTCTTCCTGCGAAGGTACATACTGCTGTTTTATGCTCTCCACCACATCACATCCTGCAGATTTAAGGTCAGCCTCGACAAGCTTTACACTTTGGCCTCCCCAGCCGTAAGAACCAAACGCTATAGCCTTTCTTCCCTTAGGCGCAAGGCCCTTCATATAGGTTAAAAATGAGGCTACGCTTGGAAGCATGTTGTTGTTGAGTGTTGGCGAACCGACGCAGACATATTCAGCGTCTATGAGCTCTGTCATTATGTCCGATATATGGTTTGCCTGCAGGCTTAAAATCCTTATTTGATATCCTTTTTCCTCAAATGCCCTGCTCAAAGCGCCCACCATCATTTCAGTCGACTTCCACATGGAATCGTATATTATGAGGGCTTTTTTCACAGTTTCATTTGAAGACCACTTCTTGTATTCTTCTATTATGTCGCTGACGTGTTTTCTCCATATTATACCATGGCTTGGAGCTATTATATCTATATCGAATCCGCCTGCCGCCTCAAGCTCCTTTTTGACCTGTGATCCGTACGGAAGCACTATATTGGCATAATATTTTCTGGCTTCTTCCATCACTATGTCAACAGGGTACTCGTCGTCAAACCTTTCTGATGACGCCAAATGCTGGCCAAATGAGTCATTTGAAAACAGTATCTTCTCCTGCGGCATATATCCAACCATATTGTCCGGCCAGTGAACCATAGGAGTAAGAAGAAAGTGCAGGCTTCTCTTTCCAAGTTCCAGCACATCACCACTTTTTACAATCTTGAATTCCCAGTCTTTTTTATAATGCGCCCTAAGCCCTTTCTCCCCACTTGCACATGTCACAATCTGTGCATTTGGAGCTACCTCCATTATCTTTGGAAGAGCTCCCGAGTGGTCCATTTCAACGTGATTTGAAACCACATAATCTATCTTAGACGGGTCTATCACATCAGATATCCTCTCTATGAGTTCATCTGCCAAATGGCTCTTTACCGTATCTACAAGAGTCACCTTCTCATCGATAATAAGGTATGCATTGTATGTCGAGCCCCTTTGAGTAAGATATCCGTGAAAATTCCTAAGGCTCCAGTCAATTCCACCCACCCAGTAAATACCTTTTTTCATTTCTACAGCGTTCATTTCATAACCTCCTATGTGCATATTGTTTTGATTTTCACATGCATTCACTGCAAAGACCTTTAAAGTAAATATGTTTTTCTTTTATTTCAAAGCCTCTAAGGCCCTTTATATCCATTTTGGAAATATCAAAATCAAAGTCATATACATTTCCACATTTTTCACACTTGAAATGTCCGTGATCTGAAATATCCGCATCATACCTCGTTTCATTCTCTTCTATCACTATCAGCAGCGCTATTCCCTTTTCCGTGAAAAGATTAAGCGTATTGTATACAGTGGTCTTTGAAAGCGTCGGTATCTCAGGCAAAAGTGCCCTGTATATCAAGTCAACAGTGGGATGGTTCCTTTTTTCCAGCATATATTCAAATATTTTCATTCTCTGATATGATGGCTTTATACCATGTTTTTTCAGGTATTCGCCTATATCATCAATATTCATTTTTGTATTCATAATACCACTCTTCCTTTTTATATAGATAACCTTTTAAAACATGGATATGTTTCATCTTTGTAATCATTACATTTTAATTATATTATTTGTTTAACATCCTGTCAATGTTTCTCATGCTTTATATACCTTTTCATTTTCAGCACAAAACACATATTCATCTATTTTATTGTAGTCCATTATGATTCATACTTTTCAATTTTGGGTAATTATTTTCATGTAAAACCAGATCTGATTCCAGTCAAAATTCAAATATAGTTCAGCCAAAGGAGGAGTTTTTATGAAAGATGCTCTATGCGTCATAAAATATGCCATGCAGATGAAACAAAACGAACAGGAATTTTTTAGCAATTTCAAAAGCAAGGTTAAAAACGATAACATAAGACAGCTGTTTGAATCTCTGGAAGGGCTCGAAAAGCAACACTATGAAATTCTAAAAAAACAGTATGATTCAATTGAAAAAGAAAATGAATTCTGCTCAATAGAGCTCTCGCTTGAAGACGAAGCTAAAATATACCAAAATGAGAGCCATGAGCTTGAAAATGTATCTCTTGAATATGATATGGCAGATATTCCCATATTGAGAATGGCTTATCTTATTAAAAACGATTTTGTGGAATTTTACAAGAATGCCGCTGAAAACCTAAGCGATCCCAATGCCAAAGGCATACTGAGCACACTTTCAGAGTGGGAAAAGGCCCACAGGGACGGACTTTTGCAAGAGTACAAAGATCTTATGCAGCACAACTGGTTTGAGCAAAAATTCTATCCGTTCTAATCCAATCAGTTAACATTAAAAATTTCTGTCCATAAAATAAAGCCGGGATATCCCGGCTTTATTTTTGTTGGTATTAAATATGCGACTTTTTTACCATTCTGTCCGTTCACCCATCCCTTGCGACTTATATTTCCAACAAAGTGTTTATGACTTGTAACTTTCATAGTATTATATACTTAAGTGTTTTATGCTTATTTACAAGTATTTCAAGCTGTTTAAAGGAGGTGGGTGGCTGTGGCTGTTGACAGGCAAGAAAAGCAGATCGTTGAAGTCGATATAGACGATATTCACGAAGGTATGATTTTAGCAAATGAAATTTCAGACGGCAATGGTGTAAAGTTTATTGGCGACGGAGTCAAAATGTCAAAGCTCATAGTCAAAAAATTAAAAAACAACCCACCAGATCAGAATATTTTAATATACAAAAAAAGCATAAATCCTCAAAATATATCTTCAATCATGAAAAAGAACAAGCATCGCATTAAAGTCGAGATGAAAAACTTATATGAAACCGCCTATCCTGATTCCGACTATAAAGAACTTGAGGCTTCTCTTGACGCAGCCGCCGACATGCTTAAAAACAAGATATTCAACGCTGATTCTGCAAAGCTTATAAATATAAAATCCCTGAACCAAATTACCGATATCATTCAGGGCAGCTCTCAACGCAACGGACAGGTAATACAGTACATAATGAAAATAAGAAAAAAAGACGACTCCCTTTACAAACACTCCATAAACGTATCGCTTTTAAGCTGCATGCTCGGGAAATGGCTTGGATACAAGGGAGATGCTCTCAAAATACTTACAAGAACCGCCATGCTCCATGACCTTGGGAAAGTCAAAGTCGACGAGTCAGTGCTATACAAGCCTGGAAAGCTGTCTTTCTCAGAATTCCAGATAATAAAAAAACACCCCGAAATAGGATACCAGATGCTAAAGGACATCAACTATATGAGCGATGATGTAAGACTTGGAGTACTGCTGCACCATGAAAAAGAGGACGGCAGCGGCTATCCTCTTGGAATAAAGGGGACTCAAATACACCATTATGCAAAGATAATCGCAATAGCCGACATATTTGACGCTCTGACCGCAAACAGGATTTATCACAACGGAGTATCTCCTTTGAGAGTTCTCGAAATTTTCGAAAAAGAATCCTTTGGAAAACTGGATGTGCAGTGCACAATTAAGTTCATACGCCATGTATCCGACTTCTATGAAGGCTGCAGCATAGCTTTAAGCAACGGACTGCACGGGCGCATAATAAAAATGAATATAAGTGACATATCTAAACCCCTCATACTTTGCGAAAATAAATTCATAGACCTTCGGACAAGAAGCGACATATCAATAACGGACATATTTCCAGACTGAACAAAATAAGCCGCATGGTTTCAGGCGGCTTATTTTTCATTTCAAATATTAAATTTATAAAAATCTGCTGAGGAACGACTTTATCCTAGGATGCTCCGGGTTTTCAAACACAGCCTCTGGTGATCCCTGCTCCACTATCTTTCCCTTGTCCATAAATACCACTCTGTCCGATATTTCCTTTGCAAATGCCATTTCATGTGTAACTATGACCATAGTCATATGCTCTTTTGCAAGTTTTTTTATCACTCCCAGAACCTCTCCGACAAGTTCCGGGTCTAACGCGGAAGTAGGCTCGTCAAACAACATTATGTCCGGATTCATAGCCAGCGCCCTTGCTATTGCCACCCTCTGCTTTTGTCCTCCGGAAAGCTGCGACGGATAAGAGTCTTCCCTGTCCGAAAGCCCCACATCCTCAAGAAGCTTTCTTGCAAGCTTTTTAGCTTCTTCTTTTTTTTCCTTTTTAACTATTACAGGAGCCTCTATTATATTTTCTATAACCGTCTTATGGGGAAACAAGTTGAAATTTTGAAACACCATGCCCAGCTTTCTGCAGTTATTCTTGTCAACAGGCTCCCCTTCTATTTTTATGGTTCCCGATTGAATTTCTTCAAGCCTGTTCAGGCATCTTAAAAGAGTGCTCTTTCCCGATCCAGAAGGCCCTATTATGCTCACTATCTCTCCCTTTTTGATATCAAGAGATACATTTTCGAGCACTGTAAAATCGTCAAACTTCTTGGTTATGTCTATAACTTCTATCATAAAATCCTCCCGCTTTTTAATACACCGAGTACTTTTGCTCTATTTTTTTGAATCCTGTCACTATAACCCAGCTCATTATAAGGTACATGACTGCAGCTATAACAAACGGCACTATTGTGAAGTCCCTTGTAAGTACCTCTTTTGCCGCCCTCAGTATATCACCCATTCCTATTGCGGTAACAAGCGCCGTATCCTTTACAAGCGTTATGGCCTCATTGCACATAGGCGGCAGAACACGTCTTATTGTCTGCGGTATTATTATCCTTCTCATAGTCTGAGTATAACTCATCCCAAGAGAGTGAGCAGCCTCATACTGTCCCTTGTCTATGGACTCTATTCCAGCCCTGAATATCTCAGTAAGATATGCCGCATAGTTTATTATGAATGTAAGTGATGCAGCCGTAAAAGGAGTCATTGTTATACCCATGAGAGGAAGCCCGTAATACGCAAAGAAAAGCTGCAATAGAAGCGGTGTCCCTCTAAACACCCACGTATAAATGTCAAGCAGTGCATTGACCACTTTATTTTTTGATATCTTCCCAAGTGCAAAAAGTATTCCCAGGGGAACGCAAAAAATTGCAGTAGCCACATAAATCTTAAGGCTGACAGAAGCTCCCTTGAGTATGAATAACGTTATATTCCATATATACTCCATTTCAATCCTCCAGTTCATTTTTGTAGATTACACATTAACGCTTTACCACATTAAATATTATCATAAAAAAAGAGTTTTTGCTAAGTAAATAGTTTAAAATGAAGAATTTTTTGCAAAAAAGACCGGAAATCAAATTTCCGGTCTTTTTACACTATTTTACGACTATGTCTTCTCCAAACCATTTTTTAGATATCTCTGCTGCAGTTCCATCTTCTTTCATTTCTTCAAGAGCCTTGTTAAGCTCTGCAAGGAATGCCGCATCTTCCTGTCTTAATCCAACCCCGTAAGATTCTTTTCCTAGATCTTCCGAAAGAACCCTGTAGTCATCGTCAGCCTTGTTTTCAGCTATATAGTATCTTCCTACGACTCCGTCAACCACTACGCCTTCAAGTCTTCCCGCCTTAAGGTCAAGGAGTGCCTCTACATTATTTGAATATTTTCTGACTTCTTTAAGAGAATCTGTAAATTCTGCATTGTTGTCAAGAGCTTCTTGAGCCGTACTTCCCATCTGTATTCCTATAGTCTTTCCTTCGAAATCGCCTTTGGATTGAATATCTGAATTCTTTTGAACAACTATTATCTGATTGTTGCTAAGATAAGGATTTGTAAAAGCTATATTCTTCTTTCTGTCCTCTGTTATTGTAAGCCCATTCCAGATTGCGTCTATGTCACCGTTTTTAAGGCTCAGTATTACTCCGTCCCAATCAACTGGTTTAAATTCAACATCTACTCCCATTCTGTCCGCCGCTTCCTTTGCAAGGTCTATGTCAAATCCGACTATCTCACCTGACTCGTCTCTAAATCCCATAGGCGGAAAACTGTCATCAAGCCCTACCACAAAAGCTCCTTTTTCCTGGATCTTGCTGAGTGAATCATCTACACTGCTTTCATCTTTCTGGCCACATCCCGTAAGCATAAGACTTCCAGTTATAACCAGCGCTATTAAAGTCAATAATCTCTTTTTCATAATTTATTCCTCCCGTATCTTTATATTCTGCCGCTTCTTTTGACAATTTCTATTATACTTTTTTACTTTACCAAAGTAAAGTGAAAAAGCTATAAAAAAAAATTTTTATGTCTTTTTACCAGTCACATATTGATATGGCCAATCCTAATTGTTTTTTTTACAATAAAAAATGCCTTGCATATATCATACAAAGCATTCCTATCATTCCCTGGATATCGCCAAAAAAGCAATGTCATCATTGAATCTTGTAGTGTGGCTGTGCTGTGAAACTTTCGAAAGCATTATGTCAAACTGTTCTTCAAAACTCATATACCTATTCAAAAACATTAGCCTTCTCAACCGTTCTATTCCCATTTCCTCGCCTTCAGGGCTTCTCTCTTCAACGGCCCCGTCTGTAAGAAATACTATATTGTCTCCCTTGTCTATATACACCGTTCTGTCTTCGTATTCAAATTCTATAAAATCTAGTCCAAGCCCGTTTATCGGAAGTCCGCTTATTTCATATGTTTCAGTTGTCTCATGTGCTCCCATCACATGTATTGGCGGCACATTATGTCCTGCATTTGAAAGTGTTATTTTATTTTCATTAACATCCAATACCCCTATTATTATTCCTATATATATCTCTTCCACCATTTCAATGTCCATAAATCTCTTTTGCAGCTTTTTAAGCATTTTTGACGGAATTAACGGCTCGCATTTCTTTTCATAATACCTTACAAGGCCCTTTAGGGTCTGCTTCAAAAACACTGTAAGCAGCGAAGCGCCAACTCCATGGCCTGAAATATCCGCCATGTAAAATACCACGTTGTCCTCTCCGCTCTCTATAACATCGTAAAAATCTCCACCCAAATAATACGAGGGTTTGAAATTTCTGTAGAAATTATAATCGCCCAGCCTCATATATCCTGACGGAAGTATTTTCTTTTGTATGTTCTGAGCAAGCTTGAGTTCCCGTCTGCTCTTTTTGTTCTGTTCGAGAATTATCTTTTTCTCTTCGTTTATTATGGCATTCTTTTGAAGTATTGTCTGCTTTTCGCCCATGAGCTCTTCTATAAGAATCTGGTTTTTCATAACAAGGCCGCATATGGGACCGTATCTTTTTAGTATATCTATCTTGTACTGGGGTATGTCTTCAACACTTTCAAATTCAAACTTCACCCCACCTATATTCTCACCAGTATACTTTATAGGCATAACTATACTGGATGGATTTTCACTTATCACATAGACCTTCTCTACATACACAAAGAAATAGTCTTTCCCAAGTTCACTTCTCATAAGATTGATTTTTCTTATCTCTCCATCCTCGTATGAGTAGCGTGCATACAGGTCTTCCTTTGATTCCTTCCTTATAAGCATAGTCCTGCTTGCCCCCAGGAATTCTGAAAGATGCCTTATTATAAGCCCTGTTACTTTTTCTATTCCTCCTGTTTTTAGAAGCGCTTCCAAAAACTCTATAAGCAAAACTACTGCGTCGTTTTCAGAATTCAGCTTGTCAACAGTTTTCTTGAGGAGTTTGTTTTCCTCAATTATGAATTGTGAAAGCTGTTCATTCAAGTAAAATCACATCCTAAGATTTTTTTATGGGAATATGGCACTTAATTCCTGTGTACAGTTTCTATTTTACCAAATTTTCGTAGAATACCCAATAGATACTTTGTTTAACTTTTATCTTCACATGCAGGTAAACCGTTTGATATTAAGGCATTGCGGGTTTAATCATATTTTTGAAATATTTTTTTAATTTTATTTCATATATAAACTTTATTTATTGATGTTTTAATATTAGTATTTTCGCAGTATTATATTCCTAAAGAGCTTTTAAATAGGACTCATTAAAGAGGGGAGATGGCTTTATTGTATTACTCGGACTACCATGTACACACCCATTTTTCAGACGACTGCAGTGAAAAAATGCACGACATGATAAAATCAGCCGCATCCATGGGGCTCAAGGAGGTGGCCCTTACAGACCATGTGGACTTTGACTATCCCGACCCGGAATGGCCGTTTGTGATAGACTACCAGAAGTACTATGAAGAGTTCAAAAAACTAAAGGAAGAATATGCTTCAAGCATAGATGTGCTCCTTGGAATAGAAGTCGGGCTTCAGCCTCATATAAAACAGGATGTAAAAGAGCTTATATCAAGTTATCCCTTTGACTTTGTAATAGGTTCCGTTCACTCGGCAGACAGAATGGATTTTTGCAGAGATGCTTTTTTCAAAGACAAGAGCCAGCATGAATGCTATATGCGATATTTCGAAAACGTGCTCGAAAACATAGACATTTACAAGGGCATGTTTGACGTTTTAGGCCATATGGACCTTATAGTCAGGTATGGCGGATATGAATCCAAACACCTCGAATACGGCATGTTCTCAGATGTAATTGATGAAATACTCAGCCGTTTGATATCGAACGGCCAGGGCATTGAAGTCAATACTTCTGGATTCCGATACGGGCTTGGCAGAGTCCATCCCCACCCTTCAATAATAAACAGATACAATCAGCTCGGCGGAAAAATAATAACTGTAGGTTCCGACGCCCATAAGAAAGAGGACATTTGCGCCGACTTCGACTCCGCATACGAAACGCTTAAAGCCTTAGGTTTTAAAAGCATTTGCAGCTTTAAATCCAGAAAGCACTCTTTTATAGACATATAGCACATAATGCTGTATACCGTTATTAGAAATTCAAATTCTACATGATTTATTCAGCAGGGCATATTTTCATCATATATAATGACAAAACAAAACAGCTCATCTATAATATAATTAGACATTTCATTAAATATCTCTTTAAAAACCAATTTAATAGGGGTGATTCTTTTTGAACATAGCCATAGTCGGGGCGGGTACCGGAGGAAAGGGCATAATACATGCAATTTCCCTGATAGACAGCCTCAAAATTGTAATGATAGTTGACCGCAATACAGATGCTCCTGGAATGAGGCTTGCAAAAGAGCTCAAATTGCCTTGCTCAAATTCCATAGAAGACATCAATCCAAATGTCACAGATATCATAATAGAAGCAACCGGAAGCGCCAGCCTTTCAGGAAAAATCATGGACATGTTTTCCCAAAGTTGCACAGTTTTAGACTCAAATGCCGCACTTCTCATAATGACTCTCGTACAAAAAAACATAGAGGCTCTGGATATGGTTAATAGCCAGATAGACATAATCGGCGCAACCTCAAATGCCGTTGAACTTGAACTAAGTAATATTTCGTCATCAATAGGCGGAATTCATGATATTTCAGACAACCTTCTGGTGTCTTCTCAAAATTCTACACAGTACATACAACAAAGCGACAAGATAATACAGTACGTAAACAAAATAGCAAAACAGACAAAGATATTGGGCATAAACGCTTCAATAGAGTCAGCTCGCGCCGGCGAGAACGGAAAGGGTTTTGCGGTAGTTGCAAACGAGGTGCAAAAGCTTGCAAACGACAGTGAAAGCTTCGCTCATGAGATAAATGAAATCCTTCTCAAGCTTGAGGAGGAAACCCTAAATGTCAACAAGGAGGTAGACCAACTGCGAAACCTTTCCAACATACAAATCAAAGCTTCCGACGCCGCAAATACTGCTGTTAAAAAGCTTGTTTCAGAGACATCCGAAAAGTAGACACATATTATGATCCCAAAATTTATTTTTGGGATTTTTTGTTTTTGATTTTCAAACCTCTCCATATGGACATATATATATTATAAGCATTTTAAGCATAGAGGAGGTTTTTTACATGTCTGTTGAATCAAAAAAGCTTTGTGAATTTGCACATGTCAAACTGGAAAACTTCATAAGCGAATATAAAAACTGCAAAAAAGAGCTCACAGAAGAGCACGTCCATGACATAAGGGTTGCCCTAAGGCGGCTTATGGCCCTTACAGAAATAATGTATCCTCTTTTAGAGGTCTCAAAGAGGAGATCAAAAAACAATATAAAGCTCATGAAGCAAAAATTCAAAACGTTCGGCCCCCTACGGGACATTCACACATCAATTCTGTATATTGATGACATGAAAAATGATTTTCCCGACTTGGAATCATTTTTAAAGCACCTGAATATACTTGAAGAAGATCTTTCAAAGAAACTTTCCAAAGAATTCAATAAAATGGAAATTTCAGACCTAAAAGAAATATCTGAATCGCTACAAAAAAAGATGTCTAAAATATCCAAAACAGACGACATCTACAAAATGCTTTTGGCTTCTGCGAGGACATCTTTCGAAGATGTAATATCCCTTTTGGAAAAAGCTGATTCCGATGATATAAAAAGCATACACAAGGTCAGGATAGCATTCAAGAAATTCAGGTACATGATCGAAGTGATAGACAGTATTAATCCCGTAGGCCGGGATTTCCACGACAACATGAAAGCCGTTCAGGATATTCTCGGAAATATACAGGATTTAAGCGTAGTAGAGGGACTTCTTTGCGATTTCATAGAGAAAGAGCATCCCGCAGAATGCGGAATACTCTCAATAGAATACCACGAGCTTTTGAAAAGGCAAAAAGCCCTTGTAGAGAGTTTTTTGAAGAGCAAAGAAAAGCTGTGTTCACTCAATCCGCGCAATATCCAACACTAAAACCCTGTGCAATTTAACCCATATATGCATTTGAATACGCTAAATACTGCTTGCAAGCTAAAATGGGAAATGACCATAATGCTATATCGCATTATGGTCATTTCCCATTTTAGTATCAAAATATCAAGTTTAATCTTCTACTGGAATACCGGCTTTACTCTCTTGTCTATGTCCAGACCTTCCGTCTTATGATTGAGTATTACAACATCCCCCTCTTCAAGTCCGCTGCTTATAACCGAATAGTCCTCCGTTTCATACTCCACTGACACTTTCTGGATTACGGCCTTTTCCGAGACTATCTTCCATATCGAATCTTCCTCTTTATACTTGAATATGGCCCTTTTGGGAACTGCTATTGCACCTTCCTGGCTTCTTTTTAAAAATTCAACATCAACTGTGTACCCGGGCTTTAAAACTAAAGCATTTCCCAATATTTCTATATTGACATCTACCCTTCGCTCTACAAGCCCTATTGCAGACACGCTCTCGGTTGCATACGGATTTATACTTCTTATTCTCCCCTCGAACACAAAGTCGTCGGGATCGTGCTCAAGCACCGCTTCAACCTGCATTCCCGGCTTGAGATCTACAACATCCTCAGCCAAAACCCTTGACTTTATTTCCAGGCCTGCATCCCCCATCAAAGTCGCTATGCTTTCACCCGGCATTATATACTGTTTTTCATCGACATTGACGCTCTTTATTATTCCTTCCTTGCTCGCATATATTTTTGATTTTCCAATCCTGTACTTTAGAAGCTCTATCTGGGACATTACAGACTCCTTTTGGCCCTGAAAGTAAAGCGGCATTGCACTTGGATCATCATACCCTTTTTCAAGGGCGCTTAGAGATTGTATCTGCTGATTCATTACGTTTTCTGCAATCTCCATGTTCTTTTTCAAATCCTCAAACCCCTCCTGCGATATGGCTTCCTGCTCATAAAGCATGACCCCCTTTTCGTAGCCATCCAGCGCGTCTTCGTATTCCTTCTTTGCATTTTCAACGGCAAGCCTTTGGATTTCAATCATCTCGCTTTTGCCTGTCTGTGTCTCTGCGTTTTGCTGGCCGGAAATACTCCTGAGCTGGCCTTCCAGCTGGTCTATGTTATGCCTAAGCTCGCTCGTGTCAATACTTACTATCAGATTCCCTTTTTTGATTCTCTGGCCCTCCTTTATATTGAGATCTTGTATTTCCCCTCCCATGTACGAATATATGTCGTCCTCGTAGCTTGACTTTACTATCCCGTCCTCCGTGAAGCTGTCCCTTATGTCTACCTTTTGGATCTTGTAACTTTCCACCTCCAGAGGCTTTGTGCTTTCATAGATATACGCAGCTACTGCTGCAGCTACTGCTGCAGCTATTGCAACCCACTTGAGGCTTTTTTTGAAAATTTTTCCGTTCTTCACAATATCACCACCCTATTCTCTCTCTTTGAGCACATCTACAAAATTGAGCCTTTTTATTTTTCTATACACCGAAACCTGGGCAAATGCTATTGACATAAATGTAACCACGATGCTCGCCAAAAATGAAACAGAGTCTATTCCAAGAGGTATGCTGAAAAGATCTGTACTGACCCCTTCTGCTATACTATCTCTCATAACATAGGTAACTGGCACGCCTACTGTAATTGCTCCTGCGCATATGCCCCACTGCTCTATTGCTATTATTCTGAAAACCTCCGCCCTTGTCATCCCCATAACCCTAAGCGACGAAAGCTCTCTTTTCCTCTCCGAAAATATTATTGTGGAGGATGTGTATACAACTGCAAATCCAGCTATTATGCCGAATATCACAAATATCCACTGCATATAGGCATATGATGCCATGAGCTCGTTGAACGTCTCTATTGTCTTTTCGCGCCTTTCTATAGAAACCACATTTTGTGCGTTTATATAGTCGTCATTGAGCTTTCCCAGATACCCGTCTTCTATGTCCAGTAGAAGGGATGTCGCCATTTCATCCTGTCCTATAAGACTGCAAAATGAAGATATCTCCATATATGTGTTGACGCCAAAGTGCTGTGGTATTATTCCTGTTATTGTCACACTTATATTATCCTTTGATGCCCATGGGCTTTCTATCTCTACTATGTCCCCGACGATTATGTCCATGCTATTTGCAATTTTTTCAGATACCATCATGCCGTCGGTTGGAGGCCTTAAAATATTGCCGCTGTCATCTATTATATTGTAAAGCCGTCCGTCAATTTCCATCCCTATGCATACTGCCTCTTTTTCTCTCCAGCCGTTTTTAATCTTTATGGGAGCCTCCAAAAAGGTTTCTGCATCCCTTACATAGTCCCTTTTCAATATCTCCCTGTAAGTTCCCTTTTTATCTATTGGAGAGTAGAAGCTCA
The DNA here is from genome assembly GCA_965368085.1 of uncultured Peptoclostridium sp. Classification (GTDB taxonomy): domain Bacteria; phylum Bacillota; class Clostridia; order Peptostreptococcales; family Peptostreptococcaceae; genus Peptoclostridium. The sequence goes on from CBDULP010000015.1 coordinate 44,554, forward strand.
TCTTCACGTCATAAGTTTGGACCTTTTCGAATTGCTCACTCATCATTATCTGTATTACCCTTTGAAATGATACAGTTGTTGTGACTATGCTGAATACAAACACTATACCCAGCATTGTGAAAAGGCTTCGCGCCTTGTTTCTGAAAAGGTTTCTAAAGGCCATCTTTGTCTGGGTTCCAAATGCCCTCCACAAGATTTTGAACCTTTCAAGCCATATTGTATGCAGCATAGCCAGCACGGGCGGCCTCAATGCGTCCGCCGGCTTAAGCTTTAGTATTTTTCGAGTTCCGCTGTAGCCTGCCACTATACTGAATAGTATGGATATTATATTTGCCTCTATAAAGTATCTAATGGAGAATGTGCTGCTTAGATTTGGAAATGCGAAAAACTCCCTGTACAGCTCTGTATAGAAGTATGCAAGCCATATCCCCGCGATGCCTCCGAATATTCCTCCTGCAACTCCTACTATTATGCTGTATCCCATGTAATGCAAAAGCACTTCCCTCTTTGTGTATCCAAACGCTTTCATTATGCCTATCTGGCCTCTTTGCTGCTCTACTATACGTTTTAGCATTATATAGAGTACAAAGCTTGCGATACCTAAGAATATCAGCGGGAATACAAGGGCTGTCCCCTGAAGCTGCTCAAGCTCTCCTGTTAGTATTGAGTGGCTTACCTGGTCCTCTCTTTCATATATGCTCTTGAGACCATACCTTTTAAGCTTGTCCTCAAGCCTGCTTTCAACGTCGTCATATGTGTAGCCGTCTTTTAGGGTGAATGATATCTCGTTGTACATGCCTTTTTCTCTGAAAAGAGTCTCCATATTGGAGTATTCAATATATGCTATCCCAAAAGTGTTGGGATCCGGATATATTTCCTGTATGCTCCTGATAGCATATATGAAGTCCGGGCTAATTGCAGAGCCTCTTATATCAAGTTCCTCCCGTGTTCCCTCGGCTATTATCTCCACATTGTCTCCAAGCGAGAGTGAATTCGCATCGTAGAATTTGACATCCAGCCAGACGCCATCGCTTGAATTTTCAAGCGGAGCTCCTTCCTCGACAAATGGCGAGTTGAGAAGCCTTTCCTCTTCCATATCAATAGATACAAGCCTTAGATATCTTGGCACTGATATGTCCTTTTCGTAAATCCTAACGTCCTTTACAAACCTTCCCTGCAACCGGTCCACACCTTCGGTCCTTTGAAGATCGTCAATTGCGCCTACCGGAACTCCTGTAAGGCTTGCAAACCCATCGGCAAAATTTGAATCCTCATAGAATTCATCCATTGCAGCCTGGAGATTTTCCATAACCATGAACATCGAAGTGTACATGCTAAGCCCTATCACTATTACAAGTGCGCTTGATATGTATACAAGCTTGTGGTGCATTATGTCTCTCATCATTTTCTTATAAAGTATCATCATTACACCTCCAGCGGCTTAGTGCTTTCATACTTATTCTCTCTCCTTGAGCACGTCTACAAAGTTTAGCCTTTTTATATTCCTGTACACCGAAACCTGGGCAAATACTATTGATGCCAATGTCACCGCAGCGCTCGCCAAAAATGAAACAGTGTCTATTCCCATGGGGATGCTGTAAAGGTCGGTGCTGATCCCTTGTGTTACACCATTCCTCATTATGTAGGCTATAGGAATACCTGCCGCAATGGCTCCCACACTTGTGGCCCACTGCTCTATTGCGATTATATTGAATACCTCTATCTTTGTCATTCCAAGAACTCTGAGCGAGGAAAGCTCTCTCTTCCTCTCTGAAAATATTATGGTCGAGGACGTATATACAACTGCAAATCCAGCTATTATGCCAAATACCACAAATATCCACTGCATATAGGCATATGATGCCATGAGCTCGTTAAATGTCTCTATTATCTTTTCGCGCCGTTCTATTGATACCACGTTTTGGGCGTTTATGTAGTCGTCATTGAGCCTTACAAGTTGCCCATCATCTATGTCCAGAAGAAGTGATGTCGCCATGTCCATTTGGCCTATGAGATTGCAAAACGCGGATATCTCCATATAGGTGTTAATTCCAAAGTGTTGTGGTATTATTCCTGTTATTGTGGCACTTATATCATCCTTTGCAGACCACGGGCTTTCTATCTCTACTGTATCCCCAATATCCAGATCCAATTGGTCCGCAATCTTTTCAGATATCATCATCCCTCCGGTCGGGGGCCTTAGAATGTTACCCCTAGTGTCTATTATGTTATACATGCGCCCATCCATTTGAATTCCTATGCATATGACATCTTTTTCCCTCCAGTTATTCTTAATATTTATGGGGGCCTCTAAAAAAGCTTCTGCCTCCCTTATGTAGTCCTTTTTCACTATCTCGCTATATATCTTTTTTGCATCTACAGGATTGTAAAAGCTCATTTTCACATCATACATCTGCACCTTTTCGAACTGCTCGTCCATCATTGTCTGCATAACTCTTGAAAGCGATATTGTGGTAGTGACAATGCTGAATACAAACACTATACCCAGCATTGTGAAAAGGCTCCTCATCTTATTTCTAAAAAGATTCCTGAAGGCCATCTTTGCCTGTGTCCCTAAAACCCTCCAAACAGCCTTTATCCTTTCAATCCATATAGTGTGTACCATTACCAGTACTGGAGCTCTTAGGGCATCTGCAGGCTTTAGCCTTAGTATTTTTCGAGTTCCGCTGTAGCCAGCCACCAAGCTGAACAGTATGGATATTATATTTGCCTGAAAAAAATATCTCATTGAGAACGTGCTGCTTAGATTCGGGAATGTGAAAAACTCCCTGTAAAGCTCTGTATAGAAATATGAAAGCCATATACCTGCAAGGCCTCCGAATATGCCCCCTACAACTCCTACTATTATGCTGTAGCTCATATAATGCAACAGTACTTCTTTCTTTGTATATCCAAGCGCCTTGAGTATTCCTATCTGGCCTCTTTGCTGCTCTACTATACGCTTTAGCATTATGTATAGAACAAGGCTTGCGACTCCCAAAAATATCAGTGGGAATATGAGTGCTGTTCCCTGGAGCCCTTCCAGCTCTCCAGTGAGTATTGAGTGACTTATCTGTTCCTTCCTTTCGTATATGCTCTTAAGGCCGTATCTTTTGAGCTTTTCTTCAAGCCTGCTCGCCACGTCGTCATATGTATAGCCTTCTTCAATTGTGAATGACACTTCGTTGTAAATCCCTTTTTCCCTGAAGAGAGTCTCCATATTGGAATATTCCATATATGCTATCCCAAAAGTGTTGGGGTCTGGATATATCTCTTGCATGTTTCTAAGCGCATATATGAAGTCCGGGCTTATAGCTGACCCAATTACGTCGAGTTCAACTGTCTTGCCTTCGGCTATTATCTCTATCTTGTCTCCCGGAGAGAGTGAATTCGCATCATAGAATTTGACATCAAGCCAAATACTCTCGCTTAATTTTTCAAGAGGAGCTCCCTCCTCAACATAGGGGGCGTTTAGAAGAGTTTCCTTATCCACGTCAACGGATACAATCCTTAGGTACCGCGGCACCGATACGTCCTTCTCGTAAATCCGAACATCCTTTACGAATCTGCCTTGCAGCCGATCTACTCCTTCCGTCCTTTCAAGCTCGTCAACAGCGCTCACTGGAATGCCCGTAATGCTTGCAAAACCGTGTGCAAAATTCGAGTCTTTGTAGAACTCATCCCTGGCCTTTTGCAGATTTTCCATTACCATGAACATGGATGTATATGTGCTAAGACCTATAACTATAACAAGGGCGCTTGATATATACACAAGCTTATGGTGCATTATGTCCCTTATCATCTTTTTGTATAGTATCACCATGCCACATCCTCCGGGTTGAGGGGCTTTTCATTTTTCTCAACTCTTTCAATCATGCCATCTCTCAAGTAAAATACACGGTCTCCTATTTTTCCGATTCCAGCATTATGTGTTATTATCATCACCGTCTTTTTGAGCTCCCTGTTAAAATCCTTGAGGAATTTAAGTATCTCGACTCCTGTTGCGAGGTCAAGTGCCCCTGTAGGCTCATCGCAAAGCAGAAGGTCTGGATTCTTCGCAAGGGCCCTTCCTATGGCAACCCTTTGCTGCTCACCTCCTGAAAGCTGCGATGGAAAGTGGTTCTTCCTCTCGCTGAGGCCTATCTTTTCGAGAACATAGTCTATATCCAATGGTTCATTTGCTATTTCCACAGAAAGCCCTATGTTTTCGCCAGCAGTGAGATTTGGCATGAGATTGTAAAACTGGAATACAAAGCCCACGTTGTTTCTCCTGTAGCTTGTGAGCTCCCTCTCACTCGCACCCGATATGGACTTTCCTGCATATTCAAGCTCACCCTTTGTAGGTGAGTCCATTCCGCCTATTATGTTTAAAAGCGTACTCTTTCCAGAGCCACTGGGTCCAAGGACAACTATGAACTCCCCGCTATACACCTCAAAGTCTACTCCCTTGAGTGCGTTTACTGTAACCTCCCCCATCTGGTACTGCTTCCATATCCCCTTGCCTTCTATCAATACATCCATATTAACCCCTCCTGAACATGCCTATAATTTTTTAATACCCCCAATGCAAATACATAATAGACTTTATGCAATTTTAAGACAGTAAAAAATCCCCCGCACACGCGGGGGATGATCTATTAAATTGCTAAAATATAAAAGCCCCCACCATAGGTGAGGGCTCCTTTTATACCGCCTTTTCGAACAATATCTTGTTGTACAGCTTGTCGTACATGTCTATCTTTTCATATCCGCTGCCAGTATACACTGCCGGGCAGGTATTGCCCTCTTTTACAGCCTCTATAAAGTCCTTTACATCCCTTATGCCATCCTTAAACACAGTTGCGTATTTGCCTATCGAATCAAGAGTGTGGGCATCGCTCGCCCCCAGTGAAGGCAGCCCCAGTTCTGCTGCAAGTCCATATGCATAAATGTTATTGTGGGGCCTTGTGCTTCCGTTGAATGCCTCTATTCCAGAAAGACCCCTTACATCCTTTATTGTATTTCCCATTCCCCTGTTGTTTTTCCTGAAAGGATGGGCGCTCATTGCGACTCCCCCTGCCCTGAGTGTCATGTCTACAAGCTGCTGGGCATGGACCTTTTCACGCGGAAGCTTGTCCAGTCCGAAAACCGTTATGTCTCCTTCGTGGGTAAGTATCTCCGCTCCGACTATTATCAAAAATCCTGTTTCCTTTGAGTACTCAAGGGCCTTTTCCTTTATATCATTGCTTTCGTGATCTGTTATGCAGACTCCGTCAAGCCCGATCTCTCTTCCTCTTTTAACTATGTCTTCAAGTGAAATCTTGCTGTCAAGAGAATATGTCTTTTCGTGCATGTGAGTATCTATTATCATGGCATTCTTCCTCTCCAACACCTGCTTGTGCATATTTGTATTCATAAAATTTATTGTAAATCACACTGCCATTTGCAGCATCATATAGTTTCAGTTCACATATTCATTATATCTTAAAAAAATGCAATTTAAAAATTGATTTTGATTATGATTCTTTATAGCATTATAAATCCCATCTATACGAAGCCCCATTCGACACATACGTTGAATCGTTGGTTTGACAGGCCTATGTGATTTTATTCATGTAAAACTGCTGCATATCAAATAGATTGTTTTTTACGATTATCGTTATTAAATTATTCTTTGTGTTAAATTTTAAAAAACTATTGACTTATCAGGCGTATGGATTTAATATATAGCTTGGATAAAAGATAGGTCACATAAATACATACGCGTGGATGACGATTATTGAAGATACCTTAAGAGGTAACCGCAGGAGCAAGCCTTGATAAACTGCTGGGATTCAAGGCGAAACTTTCAGGTCAAGTACAATAATCCGACACACCCCTGGAGAGACTCTTTATAAGAGCATCGAAGAAGCAACCGGATATATTTTCGGGAATCTTTCAGATAAAAAGACAGGGCGAACCGGCGCTTATACAGTGTTTTTGGGTTTGTACCTGTCTTTTTTGTGTGGAAAAATAAATGTGCATGTGAGAAAGGAGAAATAAAAATGTTTTGCAGAGTAAAGCAGCTTTTTAAACTATACTACGAGGAGCAGAGCCATTTTACAAACAAAAAAAGAATCGGTTCATCAGGATGCAGTACAGCAACTGCTAAAATGGGAAAACATGATTCCAAGTCTTCATACAGGCTTGACAGTGTGCCAAATGTTACATTCGATGACATAGCCGGCCACCATGAGGTCAAAAAAGATCTCCAATTCATAATAGATTTTCTTAAAAACCCTCAAAAGTATAGGCAGCTTGGAGCTAGAATGCCAAAGGGAATAATATTTTATGGCCCTCCTGGAACCGGAAAAACTCTGCATGCAAAAGCCATAGCTGGAAGTTGCGGCGTGCCTTTTCTCAGTGTAAGTGGCTCCGATTTTGTTGAAAAATACGTGGGTGTGGGAGCCAAGAGAGTGAGAGAGCTTTTCGAAGAAGCCAGGGAACTTGCTCCATGCATAATATTCATAGATGAAATTGATGCCGTAGGTTCAAAGAGAAACGACAATTCAAGCTCTGAAAAGGACAATACCATAAATGCACTTCTTACAGAACTTGATGGATTCAAAACATCCAGCGACAAGGACATAATAGTCATAGGCGCCACAAACAGGGTCGACATGCTGGATTCTGCACTTACAAGGGCCGGAAGGTTTGACAGACATGTATGCATACCTTTGCCTGAATACGAAGACAGGATTGAAATGATAAAGGTTCATGCGAAAAACAAGCCACTTTCAAGTGAAATAGACATAGACGAAATAGCAAAGTCTACAATAGGATTTTCTGGGGCAGATATAGAAAACCTGCTCAATGAAAGCGCCATAATAGCTGCAAGCAGGGAAAAGAGGTCTATAGTAAAATCTGACGTAGAAGAGGCATTTTTCAAAATAGCGCTAAAGGGCAACAAGCGCAGCATAAAAAATTCAGATCCGGAGAAGCTTAAGATCATAGCATGGCATGAAGCCGGACATGCCCTTGCAAGCAAGCTTCTGACAAGACAGAGCGTTCCAAAAGTGACAATAACCCCATCCACTTCTGGATACGGGGGAGTGACATTCATAGTTCCCGACAACATGGGCCTTAGCACAAAACGAGACATAATAAATGACGTCAAAATAAGCTATGGCGGAAGAGCCGCTGAATTCATGCTTACATCTGATGAAGACCTCATAACTACAGGAGCAAGCCAAGACATAAAAAATGCTACTTCAAAGATATTTAAAATGATAGGGGAGTTCGGCATGAGCCAAAAATTTGGCATGCTTCATATAGACAGCTCCATGGGAGGCTCCTCAGGCCAGATCATGGCCGAAGCCCTAACTATATCAGACAGTCTATACAAAGAAACCGTATCCCTTTTGAAAAACAATCTATCTTCACTTGAGCAAATTGCAAATGCGCTTTTGGAAAAGGAGACAATATACGAATCTGAAATAGACAGTATAATAGAGCAAAATAAAAAGAAAATAGCCTAATATTTTTAGCCAGGTTCTTATTGGAACCTGGTTTTTTTCACTAAAAAGCCGCCTTGTAAAAAGGCGGCTACATTTTCATATCCACAATATTAAAATTTCTAAATTTTAATAGTTCTATTTCACGGCTTCATTACGGAACATATACGTCCAGTGCAGAGCTTAATATAGTAAATTCTGCTGGAAATCCGCCTCCATCTTCTCCGTCTATGTCTATTTTGAGCCCCTTGTTCACGCTCTCTACATAAAGCCTGTCGGTTTGAAAATGTCTCACCATGTCACTGCCCAAATGGTCTCCTCTTAATATCTTGAGAAACAGGTTTGCAGTGTCTATTATGTCAGTCTTTTTTATTATGATAACATCAAACATATTATCGTCAAGCTTTGCCTCTGGTGCAAACTTTTTAAAACCTCCCACTACAGGTGTGTTAACAACTGCAAATATGGCCAGATCTTCTTCGAACTTTTCATTGTCATATGAAAATTTCATGGGAAGAGACTGAAATATCTGCTTTGGTATCCCCTTTATCCCCTCCGCATAATACGCAAACCTGCCAAACATGGTCTTAAGTTCAACGTTAGTTTTGAGCGCCACATCCGTAAAAAGGCCGCATGCTGCAATATTTATGAAGTATCTTTCATTGACCTTGCAAATATCTATCCTCTTAATTCTCTTTTTCTTTATCATATTGCATATGCCTTCTATGTCACTTGGCAGCTCAAGATGCGTGGCAAAATCGTTTACCGTCCCTGCAGGAACTATAACAAGCGGAACATCTAAATCCGCGTTTATCATCCCGTTTACAACTCTATTTGCAGTTCCATCTCCTCCGATTGCCATTACAATATCTATATTTTCAGCTTTTGCAGCTTCCATGCATTCCTTGTAGTCAAAGTTGGCTGTGGTGTCCACCTTTTTAACCGTTTTGAATGTTCCATCAAGCACAAGCCTTCCAACTATTCCTTCAAGATTTTTTTGAATGGTCATCCTTCCGGAAGACGGATTGTTTATTATTTTTACATTCATAAGTTTTCCTCCAAAATACTCAGTCTAAGCACCTTTATATAATATGGTCCTGTTTAAAAAAACCATACTGTCAACACAGCTTTACTATCCTTATTTTACCACAAAGATGTGCTTCAATGTATATTAAAAGTTCATGTCTTTACTAATGCAATACTTCTCAAAAATTCAAACCTAAAATATCATTAAAATCAGTTGACAGGCTACCGTAATTTCACTTTAACATTAATTACAGCAGTCAATGCCAATACCCATTCCCATTGCTCGAACATAAATGAATTAAGTCTTTTTTATGGGGTATTATTAAGTTATAAATATAGTAATGGGGGGCGCTGCCATGACCAATGACAAATTCATAGAAAAAGTGCTTTCAAAAACCTTTTGGGGAAGCTTTTTATTCCTAAACGGCCATGGACTGAATGTTGAAAATTTCGAAGGGATTTTTTACAATGGCGAATATGTAGCCGACGAGGATGAGCTTGAAATCCTAAGGGATTGGATACTCCAGGCCATGAAAAGCAAATCTGAAGAAAATATAGAAGACAGCGATGCCATTTGGAAAAAATATCCTATAGAACTTCTCGAAAATGGAGATGTTCTTGATTCATCGCGAATTCAGACAGAGCCCACACATGACATATTCTTTGTCATATTCTTAAATGACAACACTTGGGAAATACAAATCGAGGAACTCGACTATGAATTCGAAGATGACGATTTATCCGCATATGAAGAACCTGCAGAAGACGAGGGGATAGACGTTTATGTAAATCCTGAAGAAATAGAATGACACGGCAAAACAGCCTTTAGCCATATGAAGAGAGAAACAAATCATATGGCTCAAGGCTGTTTTGTATAGTGGTCATAAAATACCGCTGCATTTAAATCATATGCTTATTTTTTTAGATACAAGCCCTTCCAGGTTATCGTACTCGCTTACAACCATCCTGTCAAAACATATCTTCCTAAGGACTATTTCCAGTATTCCAACCCCTGCTGTTATTATGTCGGCCCTTTTAGGCTGAAGTCCTTTCATCATGATCTTTTCGCTAGTCTTAAGCTTTTTAAGTTTTTCCAGGAGGTCGCATATCTGAGGATATGTTATTATGCTGCTGTGTATCTTATCCATGTCGTAGACTTCCATTTGCGCTAGCATTGCAGCCACTGAAGTTATGGTTCCGCCTATTCCGACTACTTTCTTTATATTGTATCTGGACACCGCTCCCAGCGTATCCTTTATCTTATGTGCTATGTGATTTTCCATACTCATATACTCAACTGTGTCCACAGGATCTTTCTTTAGAAATTTCTCCGTCATTCTAAGAGCTCCTACATTCTCACTCTTCATGAATTTTATTCCATACTTGTTCCCGACTATGAATTCAGTAGATCCCCCACCGATGTCAATAACAAGTATGTTCTCATCCTTTTCCTGTATCCCTTCGAGAACTCCCATGAACCCAAGGTCTGCCTCTGTGCTCCCACTTATTATCTCCACAGTCACACCTGACTTTTTAAGCGCCTTTTGTAAAAACTCATCTGAATTTTTACTATCCCTAAGAGCAGAAGTCCCAACAGCCCATATCTGCTCACATCCTTTTTCCTTTGCAAGCATTGTGAAATCTTCAAGCGCGTCCACATTGCGCTCTATGGCCTCCTCGTTTATCCTTCCCTCTTCATCCACGGATTCACCTATTCTTGTTGTATTAACGTACTTTTCCCGTTCCTTGAATGTGCCATCTTCATAATCGGCTATAAGCAGTCTCATCGAATTTGTGCCTATGTCTATGGCTGCAACTCTCATTACATTCAACCTCCTAAAGACTTTCTCCTAATCCCTGTTTATGTCCACATACATTATTTCTCCCGGCTTTACCATTTTAAGCCTTTCTCTGGCTATCTTTTCAATATTTTCAATGCTTTCAGCCTCTTCTATATCCTTTTTGATGTCGTCTATGTCTTTTTTTTCAGCTTCAATTTTTACATTCAGCTCTGCTATTTGCGCCTTGTATCTTCTTATGGTAATTTCCTGTTTTACAAGTGCAGTCACTATATAAAGCATTATGAGAACTATAATACTGTTGAATATAAGCCTTTCAACATTGAATCTCTTTTTTCCCGTTGAAACACTTGAAGATGATTGACTCATTTCATACTACTCCTCTTGGATTTACTGTATCACTTCATACATCTCTTGAGCCTCTTTTTTGAGAACATGCTCCCTCACCTCAAGAACCTTAACCTTGTTTGTCTTTTCACCAAATCTGATTTCTATCGTATCGCCTATGTTCACTTCTGTGGATGCCTTTGCCACCTTGCCGTTTATACTTATTATCCCACTCGTGCAGGCCTCTTTTGCAACAGTCCTTCTTTTTATAAGTCTTGAAACTTTTAAAAATTTATCTAACCTCATCTTTTTAATCCTCCAAATGCATACTTCTTTTATTTCATCTATATTAATTATACCATATCTCCCTGCCATTTACACTTTATGTAAGCGCCAGTAGTGTTGCATAGCTGCATATATATCCTCATATACTAACAAAGGGCGCGGAATAATCCGCGCCCTTTTATGTATAATTGTTTAAAACTACTTGTTAACTACTTCTTTCAGTCCTTTTCCAGCTTTGAATACTGGAGCTTTAGACGCTGGTATTTCTATCTCTTGCTCAGGATTTCTAGGGTTTCTTCCTGTCCTAGCTGCTCTTTCTCTAACTTCAAAAGTTCCAAATCCTACCAATTGAACTTTTTCATTGTTTATAAGAGTCTCTTGAACAGATTCAATAAATGCATTAAGTGCAGCTTCTGCATCCTTTTTAGTCAGGTTACTCTTTTCAGCCATCTTAGCTACTAGTTCAGCTTTATTCACAATAACTACCTCCTCAATAAAATATATTAAAATAAAAATTTTAATAAGCACATTTTAAATTTAAAGCCCTTTTGACTTTGACTGCTCCCATAATTCGTCCAGCTGATCAAGTGTCATTTCTTCTAACTTTTTTCCAGCTTCAGTGACACCGTTTTCCACGAATTCAAATCTTCTTATGAATTTCTCCGTCGTCTTGTTGAGAGCCTCCTCAGAGTCCACATTTAGGAACCTTGAAAGATTTACAACTGCAAACAGCAAATCCCCTAACTCTTCCTGTATGTATTGTATATCGCCAATTGCATGCGCGTCAACCACTTCTTTGTATTCTTCTTCAACTTTTTTATACACATCTTTTATTTCATCCCAGTCAAATCCAACGTATGAGGCCTTTTTTTGAACCTTTTGGGCCTTCATAAGAGCTGGAAGATGTCTTGGAATCCTTCTCAGGCCTTGTGTTACAGTCTCTTCGCCCTTTTCCTCTTTCTTGAGCTGCTCCCATTTTTTCATGAAGCTCTTCTCTTCAAAGTCTTCTCCCGCAAAAACATGGGGATGCCTGTGTATGAGCTTTTTGCATATGGAGTCTGCAACCTCGTCAATATCAAAATACCCCTCTTCCCTGCCTATTTGGGAATGAAACACCACTTGAAGGAGCACATCGCCAAGCTCTTCTATCAAATCACTTATATCGCCGCTATCTATGGCATCTACAACTTCGTACGCTTCTTCAACTATGTGCTTTTTAAGCGACTCATGGGTCTGCTTTATGTCCCACGGGCATCCATCTTTTGACCTGAGTTTTTCCATTATCTTCTCAAGCTCATATACATTTTTGAACTTCTGTTTTGTCCCCATCGGTATATATATGCTTGTAAGATCGTCGAAATAATCTGAGTGGTCAAGCTCGCAAATCTTGACTTCTTGCATGCTTTCAAGACCCCTTATTCCGGCAGCCTTGACTATATATATACCCTGTTCCTCTTCATAATACTCCATAAGTTTTAATTTTGTATCAGATGCAACGAATTGGTCATATACCTGAGTTATCACAACATGTTTAGCGCTGCTAAGTTCCCTTGAATCAAGGCTTAATGCGTCAAGAAGTATAAATCCGTCAGCCGGATTGCTTCCAATCATATTGAACATGGCATCTACAAAACTCATAGATGGGATTATTCTAACATCAAACCCTTTCTCTTCAGCCTTTTTTTCTATAAGGCCTACAGTGGTTTCCGCAACCCTTGGATGCCCTGGAACTGCATAAATTATATCCTGGTCTTTAGACTTTTCAACCACATACTGGGCAATTTCTTCATACACCTGCTCAAAGCTGTCGCCTGATTCATAGAATGAATCCATATACTCTATATCCATACTCTCATCTACCAGATCTTTTATCATCGGATGCTGAGCCGTCCTAAATATAAGCTTTTTCCCGCTTTTTACAGCTTCAAGCGCCCCTGCGCTTATAAGAGCTATATCACCAGGTCCAAGCCCTATTATTTCTATTTTTGCCACTAGTGTCCCCTCCCTTTCAATCGTTTGAATTATATATATATTCGGAATAATGTCAAGTATTTGAAAAAACATGTGCTGTATAAGCCTTCATTTATCCGCTATTATATAACACCCGTTAAAATAAATTATACAATATATTTGCAAAGCTTAAATGTCTATTTGATAGTTTCTATAAATTCACAACTTGAATCTTCAATGCCGTTTATATTCATTCCATGGGCATTCGATGCTTTTACATAATCTATAATTTCACTGCTTATGACTTCTCCCGGCACCACAAGGGGTATTCCCGGTGGATATGGTATTATATATTCCGCACTTGTCTTTCCCGATGCGTTTTCAACCACACATTTCTCTCTTTGGGCATAAAACGCCTCAAAAAGCTCTACAGCCTTTACTACATTTGTCTTTGGATAGTCTGAAAAGCTTTGTGCGGTGTTTTTTTCGCCTCCTTGGTCTATTACCTTAAGTGCCTCTTTTAACCTTTTAAAATCGCTTCTGTCATTTCCTATTGAACTAACAAGCATAATTCCATATGGCGTTGCAAATTCAATTTGTATCCCATAGTCTTTCCTTAGAATCTCCTCTGTTTCATAGCCTGAAAATCCTGTCTCCAAAGTGTTTATGAATATTTTTGTTTTGTCAAATTCATATGACGATCCCTCATAGCGCCTGAGTCTCTTTGCTCCTTTAAAAAAATTTTCAATAATTTCTAGGTTCTGGAGCAGCTCCTCCATGAGTTCTTTTCCATATTTTTCATATATCCCCATACAAACATCGATGGAACTCATGAGTATATATGATGGGCTTGAAGATTGCAGCATTGCCAGAAATCGCCTTATGGAATTCACATCAGCCCTGTTTCCTGAAACATGCATTATTGACGACTGCGTGAAGGCCGAAAGGGTCTTGTGAAGGCTGCATATGCATATATCAGCTCCCGCTCTCACTGGGTCTTTAGGCAGGGTTTCGCTCAAGTCGAGATGGGATCCGTGGGCCGCATCTACTATCAATACCATGTCATTTTCATGAGCCAATAGGCTTATATTTTCTATGTCAGATGAGTCCCCGTAGTATGTAGGGCTTGTTATATATACTGCCTTTGCATCCTTGTTTGCTTCTATTGCAGCTTTGACATCTTCAGCAATTGCCGGAAGCGGTATGGCGTTTTTTTCGTCCATTTTTGACTCTATGTATGCTGTATTAATCTTTCCCAGAATACATGCATTAAAGGCACTCATATGGCTTGCTCTGTCCATTATAAGTTTTTCACCCGGCTTTACACTTGCCATTATGGCGGCCTGTATTCCGCACGTTGTGCCATTTACAAGGAAAAAGCTCTGGTCACTTCCAAATGCCATGCTTGCCCTATCCTGGGCTTTTTTAATCACATCCTCGGGATTATGTAGATTATCAGTTCCCTCAATTTCAGTAGTATCCATTATATGAAGGTTTTGAACGTATTCATAAAGCCCCAATTTTTCATACAGCTTTCCATTTTTGTGCCCCGGCACATGAAATGAAACCATATTGGCATTTTTAATTTCAGTAAGCCTGTCTGCAAGAAAATTTGATTCCATACTAGCTCTCCCGCCTTTGCACTTTTATAGTCTTTTAAAGTTCTTATGTATTGACAATGCTCGTAAGTATTTAAAAATAAAAAAGCCTCCGAAATATCGGAGGCGTATCACGCAGCCACGTCCTATT
>CBDULP010000016.1:0-57758 GCA_965368085.1 uncultured Peptoclostridium sp.
AAAAACATATTAATTACATTCAATTTATTATTCGATACTCTCATTTATAAGTTCCAATATGCTTCATAGCTCTATATATTGAACCTGTTTATGACCTCATCCAATCTGTCCACTACAGACTTGAGGCTCTGCGCTGTATCTGAAATAGTCTGCATTATCGAGCTTTGCTCTTCCATGGAAGCCGAAACCTCTTCTGTAGATGCCGCCGCTTCCTCCGTTACTGCCGATATGCCCTCCATGGACCTTAGCACGTCATTTCTCTCTTCATTCACAATGCTTATGTGACCTGAAAGGCTATCTACTTTTCCAATCATGTCCTCTATGACAACCTCTATGCTCATAAATGCCCTTTCAGCTTCGTTCATGGACTCTCCTGCCTGCCTGTTTATTACTTCTCCCCTGTCCATGTTTGACTTGACCTTCATAACTTCATTTTGGATCTCCTCTATCATGCCGTTTATCTTTTTCGTGGATAAGCCGGTCTCCTCTGCAAGTTTCCTTATCTCATCTGCGACAACCGCAAATCCCCTTCCGCTTTCTCCCGCCCTTGCAGCTTCTATAGCCGCATTTAATGCCAGAAGATTAGTCTGCTCTGATATCGCTTCAATTGTAGTTACAATTTCGCCTATTGAACTTGACTTGTCCGCGAGCACATTTATGTTTTGGGCTATTTCCTCATTTGAGTTCGTACTCTCTTTGAATTTTCCCACAAGTTCTTCCATGGCCTTTATTCCCTTCTGGCTGGCCATTTTTGATTCATTTGAGTTGTTTTTAACTTCCTCTGAATCCATTACCGCAATATTTATCTCTTCGGAAAGCTTTTGAAGCTTCATCACTCCGCTTTGCACGTCGTTGGCCTGCTCCGTTGCCCCTTGTGCCAGCTCTTCTACCGCTACATTTACCGCTTCTATTCCGTCCACTATTTCATTTGTAGAACTTGATATTCCATTTGAATACTGAAGCACTTCTCCCGAATTTCCCTTGAGCACATTTATTATCTCGCTCAGTTCTTTTCTAAGATTGATTACAGCTCTGGATATTATTCCAGTTTCATCCTTGTAGTTAAACAATTCTTCAATATCATCACTGTCTGATAAGTCCAGGTTTGCAGTTTTGTCTACAAGCTTTGTCACTTCCAATATAGGCCTGGTTATCTTTTTTGCAAAATACATTGACAACACTATGCCAAATGCAACTACTGCCAGCGAAAGCATTATAGACAGTCTTATGCTCTTGCTTACCTCTTTTTTGATTTCATTTTCATTGTCAGTTATCAATGCCTCTATGTCGTCTATATAGTTTCCCGTTCCCACTACCCATCCAAACGGCTCAAACAACTTGCTGTATGCGCGTTTTGGAGAAGCCTGTGTTTCTCCGCTCTTTGGAAACCAGTAGTCAGTATATCCTCCGCCTTCTTTTAATCCATTTGATAGTATCTCCTGTACTATGGGCTTTCCGTTTACATCTTTAAGACCCATCCTGTTGCTTCCTTCGACGTCTTCTTTCCCGAGCATTACGACATTGATACCTTCTTTGGTGTCCACCCAGAAATACCCTTCTTCTCCGTACCTCATGCTGCGGACCATATCGGCGCCAATATTTTTTGCTTCTTCCAAAGTGATTTCGCCTCTTTGATAGTTTTCATATACACCGCCGAGCATGCTTACCACAGTTTCAACCTGCTCCTTTACCATTTTGTCGTATTCATCATAAGATGTGTTTTTAAATGTTTCAATCATGTGCCTATTCATTTTATTCATATAATATATTCCTGTACTGCCTATAACCAGTGCCGTCAGTATTGAAATCACAACCGTCAAGCTTATTACCTTGCTGCTTATTTTTCTCATAGCCAAAACTCCTTTCAAATATGTCTCATAATATTATCGACAAATTTCGAGATTTTTTAAATTTTTTTTATGTTTTTTGTATATTTTGCAGTTTTTTGTCGAAACGCAAAATAAAACCCGCAATATTCATATCATTATGACTTGAATATTGCGGGTCTGCATCTATTTATTCAATTGACTTTATGGTTTATTTCTTTTTCAGTACATCCTTTACAGCCTTCACTATTTCATCTGCAGTAAGGCCGTATTTTTCAAGAAGGTGTGCTGGCTTTCCAGATTCTCCGAAAGTATCTTTGACTCCAACCATTTTAACTGGAACAGGTCTTTCTTCAGACACGACCTCTGCAACAGCGCTTCCAAGCCCTCCTATTACATTGTGCTCTTCAGCAGTTACTATAGCTCCTGTTTCAGCAGCAGCCTTTACTATCAGGTCCTTGTCTATAGGCTTTATAGAGGACATGTTTATAACTCTTGCGCTTATTCCCTCTTGTGCGAGAATTTCACTTGCTTTAAGAGACTCCGCAACCATTATTCCACATGCTATTATCGAAACATCCGATCCGTCTGCAAGTTGAACTCCTTTTCCAAGTACAAACTCATAGTCTTCGTCGAACAGCACTGGGACTCCTGATCTTCCCAGTCTTGTGTAAACAGGACCGTTGTATTCAGCTATGCTGTATATGGCTTTTTTAGTTTCCTCTGCATCCGCAGGGACTATGACGCTCATGTTTGGAAGAGATCTCATTATGGCTATGTCTTCAAGAGCCTGGTGAGAAGCTCCGTCCTCTCCAACTGTTATACCAGCGTGAGTTGCACATATCTTTACATTCAGCTTTGGATAGCATATTGAGTTTCTTATTATCTCAAATGCTCTTCCTGCAGCAAATACTGCAAATGTTGATGCAAAAGGTATTTTTCCTGAAGCTGCAAGTCCTGCAGACGCTCCCATAAGGTTTGCCTCCGCTATTCCCATGTTGAAAAATCTGCTTGGGAACTCCGCTTTAAAATCTGCAGTCTTTGTAGACTTTGAAAGGTCCGCATCAAGAACTACAACTTTAGGATTGCTTTTTCCAAGTTCTACAAGCGCCTTTCCATACGCTTCTCTTGTAGCTATTTTACTCATTGCATTCTCCTCCCAAATCTCTTAAAGCTATTTCTTTTTGCTCGTCATTTGGAGCTTGTCCATGCCATCCTGCTTGGTTTTCCATGAATGAAACTCCCTTACCCTTTACAGTCTTTGACAATATCATAGTCGGCTTTCCTGCTGTAGCCTTTGCAGTGTCCAGCGCTGTGAATATCTGGTCAAAATCGTGTCCGTCTATTTCTATTACATTCCATCCGAATGCAGTGAATTTTTCTCCCAGCGGGTCAACGCCAAGCACTTCTTCATTTTTTCCGTCTATTTGAAGCCCGTTGTTGTCAAGGAAAGCAACAAGGTTGTCAAGCTTGTAGTGAGCCGCGCTCATTGCAGCTTCCCAAACTATACCTTCTTGAACCTCTCCATCGCCTAAAAGAGCATAAACTCTCCACGGAGATCCTTCCATCTTTGAAGCCATTGCCATTCCACAAGCAGCAGAAAATCCCTGTCCAAGCGAACCTGTAGACATCTCTATTCCAGGAGTCCCTTTCATGTCTGGGTGTCCCTGAAGCATTGAATCAACCTGTCTAAGCTTCATAAGCTCGCACTTGTCAAAGAATCCTTTTTCCGCAAGCACGCTGTAAACTACAGGCGCTGCATGGCCTTTTGAAAGTACAAACCTGTCCCTGTTTTCCTTTTTAGGATTTGCAGGGTCCACATTCATTTCATCAAAGTATAGAGCCGTAACTATTTCAACCGCCGAAAGAGACCCGCCCGGATGTCCAGATCCAGACTGATGAAGCATGCTTATTATGTTCTTTCTAACATTTGCGGCTACACTACTTAGCTCCTTATGATTTCTCATCAAGTAAAACCTCCCATTAAACTCTTTCTATATAAACTCAGCCTAAGGCTAGCTTTCTCCTCGTTTAAGCACTTCCACCACGAATTTTGGAAGAGCCATCATCCGCTTATATCTCCACGGCTCCTTTATGAGCCTGTAAAACCATTCAAGCCCCAGATTTTGATATATCTGAGGGGCCCTTTTGACTTCCCCTGCATATACGTCTGTGCTTCCTCCAACACCCATTATCACATTTGCGTTAATCATGTGCGCATATTTATTTATCCAAAGCTCCTGCTTCGGGGCTCCCAGGGCTACGAATAGCACATCTGGGCTTGCGCTGTTTATCTTGTCTATAACCGCCATTTCCTCTTCATGCCCTTCTTGGCCTATGTGCAGTCCCTTGAAATAGCCGTGGTTTATACCGCAGAAATTGATATCCGGGTATTTGCAAGATATGTTTTCCGCCGCCTTTTGTGCAACTCCAGGCTTTCCTCCCATTATGAACACGTTCTTTCTGTTCATATCACAATACCAAAGAACCCTCTCCATGAGGTCTATGCCGGTGACCCTCTCTTTAAGAGGTTTTCCAATTATTCTCGATGCTGCGACAAGACCTATGCCGTCGGGAACCACAAGGTCCGCTTCATTTATGAAATTCCAAAGCTCCTTGTTGTTTTGAGCCTGCATTACGATCTCGCTGTTAGGAGTACATACTATGCACTTGTCCCTGTTTTCCATATAGTCTACTATTTTCGACAGAGCACTGTTCATGTCTACCCTGTCAATGGGCACGCCCAAAATATTCAATTTACTCAACTTTTCCACCCCTGCGCTGCTGATTTTAAAAGTTCGTTTAAAGCGTCGTTATGGATTTTGACCTGTTTTGAAAGCATTTCCGTTTTTCGGCTTATATTTTCTCTTTCGCTGTCGATATTTGAAAATATATGTTTCATCTCATCCATTATATCATTAAAATTAAAATTAAAAACACTAGCCACGGTTTTTTTACCTATTGACGCCATAAAGCTGTCTATCTTAGGATCATATGAAACAGCTACCGCAGGCACTCCCATAAGAACCGAAAATATTAGTCCGTGAAGCCTCATTCCTACAAATATATCCATGTTTGATACGAGAGAAAGGTAATCCTCCACATAAAGGTATTCCTTAAGCAGGTGCACCCTCTTTTGGGTTTTGCCGTCAAGCGATTCATATATGCTCTCCATTATAGCAAGGTCCGAATAAAAATGGAATGGTATGAGCACTATCTCACAGTCCATCTCCTGCACAACTTTAGCACACAAGCTTGAAAACTCACGCTTTATATCGAGGCCTTTATGCCACGGCCTGACAGACATTCCCACAAGTTTTTTGCCTTTTTCTATTCCCATTTTCTCGAGCACTGCAGCTCCCTTTACGCCACTTGGTTTTTTCATGCCGAATACAGAATCGGCTGTGACCAGTATTTCCCTTTTTATGCCCATATCCCAAAGCTCTTTTTGTGATTTTTCATCCCTTACGTTTATAAGGTCTACCTTTCCGAGAACTTTTTTTAAAAACTTTCTGTTTGAAGGCTTTGTGACAGGACCTATGCCCTGCGAATACACCATGACCTTCTTGTTCATGAGCTTTGCAATATATATTATTGAAAGATAGTACAGTATCGACCTTTTGGATGTGACATCCTGAAAAAGCGAACCTCCTCCGCTTATCAAAACGTCACACCTCATTATCTCCCACAGCAGCCTGAATATATTCATGCGCCTTGCAGAGCGTACATTGTGCTTTTGAGCCGTAAATCTTGGATGCTGAGAAAGCACCACTATGTCACATTTACTCTCCGTCTGCCTTATTCCTTCTATCAGGGCCTTCAATATAGCTTCGTCTCCGACATTGTTGAACCCGTAATATCCGGAGACAAGCACTCTATGCATCTTTATATCTCCTCTCAATGAGATTCCAAATCACATTTACTGTCCCCACAATTACCGCTCCCACTAATACTCCTATTGCAATTTCATATACCGACCTGTAAAGCGACATGTAAATCGGAGTTCTTAGATGTGAGAATGTATTCACTATGTTGCCCTGGCCTATAGACACTGCAAGTGAAATAGGCAGTACAAGCCATTCCTTCTTTCTGTATGCGATGTATACCAGCATAAGCATTGCAGGGTGTGCAATCGTTATGGCCTTCGTTCTAGGTCTTGCCTTGAGTATGTACTCAAGCGTATTCCTTGAAAGTATTTCAATAGAAGACGGCTGAATCGAAGTTTCATGTCCCATTCTCGCTATATAAACTATCGCAAAAGCTCCAAGTGCTCCGGCAAGCACTACATGCCATACCTTTATATTTTCGTTCAGAAGCCTTAGTATCTCATCCTTTGAAATTGTATTCCTGTCTCCGGTCCTCTTGTACCCGAATATGGCCATCCATATCAAAACCGTAATGCCTATAGGCCCAACCTGTGAAATCTTGACGCCTCTGAATATGTCCATTTCTAGAAGGTATTTCGAATGCGAAAGCAGAGAGGTCTCAAACATTGCACCTACCAGCGATATCGCAGACATTATCACAAGCAGTATTGCGCTTTCGACAATTATGTCTTTAGTCTTTATCTTTTCGCGTTTTGGCGCCGCCAGTATCTTCTTTACCATGTTAAGCCCTGCAAACATCGCCACTGAAGGCAGTATTATTGATGCCAACAATGCAAATACCTTGGTCGCCATGTCAGTAGCTATGCCCGCTGCAAATGGTCCGGCTGCTCCTGCTGCGAAAATTCCAAACAGTATTGTAAACAGCTTTTTCCTTGCCCTTACCATATTCTCAAGCAGTACAAAACCTGCCGCAACTATTCCCGCTGCAACTCCCATTTGTAAAAATCGGTTTGGATAGTTAGTATTCATAGGCTGTACAGGAGCTATATTGATTTTATGCCTGCTTAGCCTCTTTTCAAGCTCTGCAAATCTCGCCCCGTATATGTCCATGTCCGTCACATATACATCCTTGCCGTCGATGAACGGCTTAAAATATACAACCCTTATGTTCCTCTCTGTTACAGCCCTGTATATGGAGTTCATGACCTCCTGGCCGCTCTTGTGAAACGGTATTTGGTAATCAAATCTCTTTTGAAGGTATTCCCAAAGATTGAACACCCTTGTAGCCCTGTAGTCCATTTTTTGTACAAGCTGCTCCATGCCGTCTTGCTCAATATGCTCCCTTTGGACGCTGTTTTCTATCATTCCCGGGGCTATACCCCTTGCTTCAAGCTCTCTGGCAAGGCGATCCACATTCTCCGCCCCTCCAAGAATCTCTTTTCCTGCAAACAAAATGAACCTGGGCTTTATATTATTCTCATCCATGAAATCAAAATAAAAGTCTATACTCTTTTCATTTTCGTATTCTGAATTGTAAAATGGCCTTGGCACCACTTCAAGCCCGGCATTTTGTATAAGCTCTACATCGGCATTAATGTATCCAATTCCTATGAACTGCTTTTTAGAGCCCTTTCCTATCTTGTCAGTCCCGACATATTTTCCCTCGTTGTCTCTGACTGTAATATTGTCGAATATGTAATCAGACCTGTCTCCTAGTATTTTTATGGTGTCTTCGTCAATAATTTCAAAGCTTTCGCTTCCAAATTTTTTCTCATACCCATTTTTTACAAACTGGATCATCTCACTATCCCTTGAATCCACTATAAGATCATATCCTTCAAGTCTTACCTCCACGCCCGCTTCTTCATGTTCCTCAAGCGTATCAAGCGTAGTCTCGACAAGCCCTACAGATGTCACTCCGAGCTTTTTGAACTCTCTCAAGAAATACTCTACATCATGCTCCTTCGATTCAGCAGCCATGTTAAGCACCTGTTCGTAGTCAAGCACAATATCCACATTCTTGTAATTTTTTTCAGTGTCAATTCTTTCCTTCAGCAAAATTCCCGAACAAATCATTCCGATTATAAGGAATATTGCCAAGTGTTTTCTGATTTTAAGCATATGTATCATCCTTTCATGTAAGCATGAATCAAACTCTTTAATTATACAATAAAAATGGGGGTATTTATACCCCCATTGACAACAAATTCAGCTTCGACAGCTTCTTATCGCTTATTTAATTTCGTATTCCCCCGTGACCATTAGTATGCACTTTGTAACAGCCATTATTCCCCTTCCATCATCTCTTGGAACCATCAAAAGGTGGTTCGCGGGAACGTCATAACCCGATCTAAGGTCCACTCCCTGTGTAAGGTCGACTATTCCGCCTTGGGGGCTATCTATTATGCTTCCTGTCCCGCCTCTTAGTATTACCTGTGTGCCTGAACCAAATACCGCGCTCTCGCCCACCTCAACTTCGACTATTTGAAGTTCCTGCGTTGCAGCGCTTTCTGAAGAATTATCAGCGCTTGATATCTTTGCGTATATGTCGCTTATCTTTGTTTCAATATTTATACCCCAGTCCTCAATCTGCTTGTCAACATATGACTTGGTAACTACCGGGTCATATTCAGATCCAGGCTCAATACCAGCTCCAAAAGCCACAATACCGGCTCCTGCTATGGCTGCTATTACATAGAATATTTTCGTAAGCAATTTAAACTTGGTATTTCCAAGCATGGTAAACTCCTCTCTTTGGCAATTCCAATTTTCAATTCGCTTTAGTCCATTCTGCTTGCAGATTCTTCACCTGCATCCCCGGCAAGATCGTCATCTGACAGTTCAAATACGCTCTTAACTGAAAAATGTGGATTCTTGTTTACAGAATTTTTAAATGCCTTATATGATCTTTTCGATGAATCTATATTGTACTGCCATTTCGTATCCACCTGGTTGAACCAGACTGCTATCTTTATGTTTGGCATATTGGCGAATTCATTAAAGCCGTCATTTATCCACTTTGCCTTGTCCCCTCCATCCTCATTGCATGAAAACTCGGTTATCATAAAAGGCTTTTCGCTGTAATATCTCATATACTCGTTGTAGAGTGGATAGTATATCTCACCAAACTCCCTCCAGCTGTCCCCGTTAAACGAAGTTCCGTTGTTGTACCCTGTAAGGCCTATCCAGTCGACATATTCATCGCCAGGATAATACATATGAGAATTGTTCCAAACAAAATCAGGATACGACCTGTCGTGCGGGTTCCATATAAACAGCGCATTGTCAGCGCCTTCTTCTTGGAATATATTCCAAAGATGCTTCCAAGCCTCGTTGTAAAGATCTGTGTCCTTCCCAAAATACCACGCGCACCACGAATCCCAGTCGCCGTTCATCTCATTTGCGAATCTCACAAAAACCGGATTTCCTACGCTCTTTATGTCCCTTGCCCATTTTCTTATGTATTCATCATAGCTTCCCTTTATTATCTCTGGTATGAGCACGTCGCTTTCATTTTCCAGATTCTCATTTTGTGTCTTATCTATGTATGTCCATGGCTGCCATGTGAGCATCATAACCCTGCCGTCTTCATATACATCTTCCACTTCTTCAATATTGACATTGTTAGCAAAGTCCGAATAAGTCATTAGAAACTCGAATTTTCTTTCTATTTCCTCTTCAAAAGGCTTGAGGTTGGATATATAGTCCTGCCCGTCGAGATTGTGGGGATGCATTATGCCCCAAAGCATTCTCTGCCTTCCTATTTTAAGTCTTATGCTCTCTCCCTTTATGTCTATCTCCCTGTCTACATAGGGAACCTCATAGTCTGCTTTTGCTTTCTCAAATACCCATGCGCTTGAAGCCATGTCTTTCAATAAACCCTTGTAATATTCTATATTGTCCGAGTCACTTTTAAGCCAGAATGTAAGAACTCTGCTCTCCTGCGGATAAATTGCATTTATTTCAAAATATACATTTTTGTCGTCTTTTATGTTTTCTATTTTTTCCCTCTCATACATGAACTCAACTGCACGGACCCCATTTGAAAGTTTTATGTTTTTTTCGTATAGTGGCCTGAAACCGCCCCTTGAATTGTTTATCTGCTTGTTGCTGTAGTTTATGTACGCCCTAGCCGAAGTTTCACTTGTATCCTGGCTGTATATGTATATGCTGCTCCCTTCAGGTCCTGAAAACCTTAACGCTTCATTCGAATGGGATTCTTCATTCGAAAGAATGTCCGGCACTGTAAGTCCGACTCCTGCTGTATACGATACAAGCTGGTTTTGCGGTTCTTCCTTTTCGGACCCTTCCCCTATTTCTTTTTGAATTTCTTGAAGCTCAGTTTGCATTTCCTCTCCATATGAATAATTCAAAGCTCCATGCCCAAAAGCCGGAGTCCAAACCAGCGTAAATGCAATTATGCCTAAAAGCCACCTTTTCAATCCAATCACTCCATTTACAGGTATTTTGAGAAAATTTAAAAAGTGAGCCTTTTTCAAGACTCACTATATTTCTATCAATCCCAGGCTTATCTGCAGCGCTTCGTCCACCTTGTTCATCATCTTTCGGTCGAAGCTTCCTATCTTTTCCCTGAGTCTTTTTTTGTCTATGGTTCTTATCTGCTCCAGCAGCACAACAGAATTTTTAACAAGGCCGTATTCGTTAGCCCTTATCTCAACATGAGTAGGTAGTTTTGCCTTGTCTATCTTCGCCGTTATTGCCGCTATTATGATCGTAGGACTGTATTTGTTCCCTATGTCATTTTGAACCACAAGAACAGGTCTGACCCCTCCCTGTTCCGAACCCACAACAGGGCTGAGGTCAGCATAATAAATATCTCCTCTTTTTATTTCTTGGCTATTCACCTTTAGACATCTTCCCTTCATAGGTCGTCAAGGAAGACATGTCGACTGCCAATCCCATTTCAGCAAGGGTAAGGTTGATGCTGGCCATTTCACTATATCCCGCTATCATCTCATTTTTTATTTTGAGCCTTTGTCTCTGCCTGAGAAGATAAAACTTGGCGGCTTCATTCATAAAATCCGAAAAATCCTTCATTTCAAATTTTATAACTTCATCTATTTCTTCTACTAGTTTGCTTGGTAAACTGACAGTAATCTTCTGATTAGAACCAGACAATTAGAACCGCCTCCTCATCTAACGATTACTAATCTATTTTACCAAATAATCTACCACATGTAAAACTTTATTTTCAGCCATATATACCCTTGGAATTCTCCTCGCAACCATGCACAATATCTCATAGTTTATTGTACCCAGCGCATTTGCAAGCCTTTCAGCCCTTACATCCTCATCTTCTCCGAATATTATGACTTCATCGCCTACATTAACCTCTATCCCATCGACATTTAGCATCGCTTGGTCCATGCAAATGTTCCCTACAACAGGTACTATGTTCCCATTGACTTTGACGCTCACTTTGGCACTGAGCATCCTTGTAAATCCATCTGCATATCCTATAGGCATTGTAGCTATCTTTGTCATATGATCCGTAACGTATTTGAGTCCGTATCCTATCCCTCTTCCCTCTTCCAAATCCTTTATGTGGGATACCGAGGTCTTTAAAGTCATTACAGGCTTTAGCGGAAGTCTCTCCTTGATGACCTCGTCGGATGGATAGTGTCCATAGAGTATTATTCCCGGTCTTACCATGTCCATGTGGTATTCAGGTATATCCATAGTTGCAGCACTATTGCAAACATGCTTTATAGGTATTTTTATCCCTCTTGCTTCAACTCCATTCGCTATATGCATGTAGCCTTCATACTGCTTTCTGGTAAATGTCTTGTCCTTTTCATCCGCTTTTGCAAAATGAGTGAACAGGCCTGTTATTTCAATGTTTTCAAGTTTTGATATTTCCTCTATTGCATCTATTGTAGCATCTTCAACCTGAAATCCAAGCCTTGACATACCCGTATCGATTTTAATATGTATCTTCGCCTTTCTTCCCAGCCTTACCGCTTCGCTATTTAGTTTTTTAGCCGCTTCAACCGAATACATAGTAAGGTCTATGTCGTTTGAAATGGCATCTTCATATGTAATTTCAGGCATGTATCCAAGACACATCAATGGCACGCTTATTCCTGCTGATCTAAGCTCTAGGGCCTCATTCACATTTGCAACCGCAAGATAATCCGCGCCTTCCTCTACAAGAGTCTGTGCAACCTGGATAGAACCATGTCCATAGGCATTGGCTTTCACTACACCACAAGTCTTAGTGCCTTCCTTTGTTAGACCTTTAATGTTTTTAAAGTTTTCCCTCAAGTTATCAAGATTAATCTCCGCCCAAGGTCTGCTTGTATACTTCATAATTTATATATCCCCCTTTTATTGGTTGCCAAACACTATTTATGCCGTTTGGCTGATGTTATTTTGAAACATCATTGTATTTCCCCAAGTGCATATTTTGTTATTTTTGATAAAATTTAAACCTTCTTTACTTAATATTCTAAATATTCGGTGCCTATTTTTCAACCTATAATATCAAAATTTTCTTAAAATTTTTTTAGTCCGGAAATTCATCTCAAGCCTCAAGCCATATACCTCTTCAAATATGCGCTTTGTGGCAGCTTATATGAAGTTCCAAAAATAAAAAATCAGAGCATGCGCACGGCCTATGCTCTGTCTTTTTGATTAAAATACAGCTTTTATTATGTCATATCTGCATATTATTCCCTTTAGTTTCTTTTGATCATCTGTCACTGGAACTCTGTTTATCCCCTTTTCAAGCATTATATTGGCCACAAGCTCCATATCGTCATCTTCCCTTACCGTAGTCACATTTGGCGTCATTATGTCCTCCGCCTTGTATGCAGCTATTTTTTTCATGTCTTCCTCAAATTTTTTAAAGCTTTCCAAAAATACTATTCCCTGCAGTACTGTTATATAAGAGGGTGTGTGAACATTTTTTTCCTTTTTCACAAGATCCGTTTCAGATATTATTCCCACAACCTTGCCCTCATCATCCACAACGGGAACGCCACCTATTTTATTATTTATAAATATCTGGGCTACTTCCTTTATGGGCGTCTCTCTTTTCACAGAAATTACATCGCTGGTCATTATGTCTACTGCTTTCATAGTATCCCCCCTCAGTTTTATGTTTTAATACTGCCTATAGTTTTGAGTTTTTTAATGCGATTGCATTTGCCACAGCATATGACTTCGAATGGGAAATTGATACCATTATATTATCTATTCCAGCCTTAGTGCATATGTCAAGAAGTCTTCCAACCATGCATACACATGGTTTTCCTAGTGAGTCTCGACTTACTTCAATATCTCTAAAAGACAGCTTTCTTATACCTGTTCCAATGGCCTTTGACACGGCCTCTTTTGCGGCAAAGCCGCCTGCAATACTCTCTGGACTTAATGCCTTTTGATTAAAATATTCAATTTCCGCATCCGTAAAAATCCTTTTCAAAAAATTATGATTTTTATCCACAGCCCGCCTAATTCGATCTGTTTCAACTATATCTATACCTATACCCATTATGGTGTGCATGAATCTTTTGCTCCTCTATTTAAAAAATTTCTTGTCCAGTTTTTCCATTTCTTTGCTTCCCACTGTATTGTGCATGAACGAATACATTGAATCCACCTTGAAACCCAGCTCATCCCTTTCTTTTCTAAGCATGTCCAGTTCAGCTCGCTTTTCTTCTATGATTTCATTCACTTTTTTAAGCTTGCTTTCATCTGCCGATATGTTTTCATAAACATGCTTTATAGTGCTTTTCAAAAGCTCCATGTTTGCATTTTCTATCTCACTAGGCAGTTCTTCCAGCCTTTCATAAGAATAGTCAATCTTTTCATTCAGCATTTCAATATCCGATTTTGCGCCATCCAGTTCGTCATTTGCATTTCCATTAGAATTTTCATTTAGCTCCCTTGAAAGGAATACTATTTTTGCCATTATAGTCCTCTTTTGTGACTGCATCTGAGATAGTGATTTTTTAACCTGACTGTTTTCCTTCACGAGTTCAAAAAGTTTTCCATACCATTTTTCCATATCCTTGCTTCTGGATATGGAATAGCACCTCTTCCATGGGTCGTGCTCAAGCAGTACCGGTATTTTGTTTTTCTTCAATACTTTTTCAGAAATATCAAAATCAACTCTTTTTCTTCCTAACAGCATGCTCTTGCTCCTTTTCTCAATCTTGTAACGCCTTGAACCACTAAATACGAATCATTTATTTAATAATACCACATAGAGCATCAATAAAATATGGTCCTTTTTATTTAATATATCAAAAAAGGACAGGGATATCCCTGTCCTTTAATATCATTTCTTTTCAGTTTTAGACTGTTTTGAACCTAGTCTTTTTTTTCGGCAACCTTTATCCTGTTAAGGGCCCTCTTAAGCTTAGTTTCCGCAAACAACACATAAGTCTCGTCCTTCGGACCCTGCTTAAGTTCTTCTTCTGCAGCTTTCTTAGCCTGTTCAGCTCTGTCTAGATCTATGTCTACAGGCCATTCCGCCGCGTCAGTAAGAATTGTCACCTTTTCCTTGCCTACCTTTACGAAGCCTCCTGCTATAGCTGCTTCTTTAAAGTTTCCGCCTTTTTTTATCTTTACAACTCCGATGTCAACAGGAGCAACGTAGTCAACGTGGTCTTTAAGTATACCAACGTCACCTTCTTTAGTCCTTACTATGACCATTTCAGCCTCGTCGTCGTAAAACTTTTTATCGGGAGCAACTATCTCCAGTTTGAATACTGAAGCCATTATATCTACTCTCCCTTCTTAGCTTTTTCAACTGCCTCTTCTATCGTTCCAACATATAGGAATGCTGACTCTGGAAGATCGTCATGCTTACCGTCAAGTATTTCATTGAACGCTCTTATACTTTCCTTTAGTGGTACGTATTTTCCTGCCATACCTGTGAACTGCTCTGCAACGTGGAACGGCTGAGACAGGAATCTTTGTATTTTTCTTGCACGAGCAACAGTAAGCTTATCTTCGTCAGAAAGCTCGTCCATACCAAGTATTGCTATGATATCCTGAAGCTCTTTGTATCTTTGAAGAACAGCCTGAACTGCACGAGCAGTGTCATAGTGTTCTTGTCCAACTACCTTAGGGTCAAGTATTCTTGATGATGAATCAAGAGGGTCAACCGCTGGGTATATACCAAGAGATGCTATATCTCTCGAAAGAACTGTTGTAGCATCAAGGTGCGCAAACGTAGTCGCTGGCGCTGGGTCAGTAAGGTCGTCCGCTGGAACGTATACTGCCTGAACTGATGTGATAGATCCTTTCTTAGTAGAAGTTATCCTCTCCTGAAGAGCACCCATCTCAGTTGCCAGTGTAGGCTGGTATCCAACCGCTGAAGGCATACGTCCAAGAAGCGCTGAAACCTCTGATCCTGCCTGAGTGAAACGGAATATGTTGTCAACGAACAGAAGAACGTCCTGTCCCTCTTGGTCTCTGAAGTACTCCGCCATTGTAAGTCCTGAAAGTGCAACTCTCATTCTCGCTCCAGGCGGCTCGTTCATCTGACCGTAAACAAGAACTGTCTTGTCGATAACGCCAGACTCTATCATCTCGTCGTAAAGGTCTCTTCCTTCTCTTGTTCTCTCTCCAACACCTGCGAATACAGATATTCCACCGTGCTCTTTGGCGATGTTGTTTATAAGCTCCATTATAAGAACCGTCTTACCAACTCCGGCTCCTCCGAACAGACCTATCTTACCACCCTTTGAATAAGGCGCTATAAGGTCAACGACCTTTATACCCGTCTCAAGTATCTCTGTTGAAGCTTCCTGATCTTCAAATGAAGGAGCGGCTCTGTGTATAGGCCATCTTTCAGCTTCTACCTGTGGCTTGTTGTCAACCGGCTCTCCAAGAACGTTGAATATTCTTCCCTGAGTAGCCTTTCCTACTGGAACTGATATTGCTTTTCCAGTATCAACAGCATCCGTTCCTCTTACAAGTCCGTCTGTAGAACTCATCGCTATACATCTTACTGTGTCGTTTCCTGTATGCTGTGCAACTTCGACAACTACTTTTTCGTCTCCATGCTGTACTTCGATCGCATTTAGGAGTTCTGGCAAGTTTTCCGGATCAAACTTTATGTCAAGTACAGGTCCGATTATCTGCACTACCTTACCCACATTATTTTGTGGCATCCTTTATACCTCCTTAGTTAAGAGCGTATTGCCGCAAGCGCTGATTATATAGCGCTCGCTCCGGCAACAATCTCTGAAAGTTCTTGAGTTATGGAAGCCTGTCTTGCTCTGTTGTATAGAAGATCAAGCTTTCCAATCATTTCTTCGGCATTTCCTGTAGCAGACTCCATGGCCATCCTTCTTGCACCCTGCTCAGATGCAGCAGACTCCACTAGTCCACCATATACTATTCCTGATATGAATTTTGGAACAAGGTAGTTTAGAACTTCTTCCTCTGAAGGCTCGTAGTTCATTACCCCTTTTCCTTTCTTCTCTTCAGGTGCCTCTTCTACTTCAAATGAAAGCGGAAGCAGCTTTACCGCTCTAGGCTCTTGAACAAGCGCAGATGCAAAATATGTATATACAAGATATACTTCGTCCACTTCGCCTTTGCTATACAGTTCCATTACCTTTGCAGCAATATCCTGGCCGTGAGAATACTCAGGCTTTTCAGATATTCCTGTATAGCTTTCTATAACATCATAATCTCTTTTATTGAAAAAGTCTCCCGACTTTCTGCCCACTGTAACGACTTTTTCCTTTTTGCCGTCCATGTGAGCAACCGCAGCTTTAAGCGCGTTTGAGTTGTATCCTCCGCAAAGACCTCTGTCTCCGGCAAGAACTATATAACATCTATTTTTAACATCTCTTTGCTCCAAATAGACATTCTTTATTCCCTTTGTACCTACAGCTATTTCCTTTATTGTATCATAAAGAGTTTCGAAGTAAGGTCTTGACTGGACAACAGTTTCTTTTGCCCTTCTTAGCTTGGCTGAGGATACAAGCTCCATGGCTTTGGTTATCTGCTTTGTATTCGAGACGCTTTTTATACGTCTTTTTATATCCTTCATTCCAACGCCCATATTTCACCCTCCATCAAATCGGGCGAGAGTCAGACATTACAAGTCAAACTGCCCAATTTATTATTAAGCGTTAAAGGACTTCTTGAACTCCGCTATTGCAGCCTTTAACTTATCTTCCATTTCACCTTCAAGTTTTCCTGTCTCTTTTATAGCTTGTCCAACCTCTGGATAGCTCTCGTCCATGAACTTGAAGAACTCAATTTCGAACGCATGCACCTTGTCAACACCTATCTCCTTAAGATGATTGTTAGTAACAGCGTATATTATCATTACCTGCTTTTCAGCTGATATAGGAGCACTCTCTCCCTGCTTTAGAACCTCAACTATTCTCTCTCCCTGAGCAAGTCTTTCCTGAGTATCCTTGTCAAGGTCAGATCCGAACTGCGCGAACGCCTGAAGCTCTCTGTACTGTGCGTACATAAGTTTTAGCGATCCAGAAACCTTCTTCATCGCCTTTATCTGTGCACTACCTCCAACCCTTGATACCGATACACCAGGGTTAACTGCTGGTCTTATACCTGCGTTGAACAGCTCCGACTCAAGGAATATCTGTCCGTCAGTTATAGATATAACGTTTGTAGGTATATAAGCCGAAACGTCTCCAGCCTGAGTCTCTATTATAGGAAGTGCTGTTATAGATCCTCCGCCAAGCTCGTCTGAAAGCTTTGCAGCTCTCTCAAGAAGTCTTGAGTGAAGATAGAATACGTCTCCAGGATATGCCTCACGTCCTGGTGGTCTTCTAAGTAGAAGTGACATTGAACGGTAAGCAACCGCGTGCTTAGAAAGGTCATCATATATTATAAGAACGTGCTGTCCGTTCTCCATGAATTCCTCTCCTATTGTACATCCCGTATATGGAGCAAGGTACTGAAGCGGTGCAAGCTCTGAAGCTGTAGCCGCAACTACTGTTGTATACTCCATAGCGCCGTTCTTCTCAAGAGTGTCAACTATCTGAGCGACAGTCGATCTCTTTTGTCCTATTGCAACGTATATACATTTAACATCTGTGTCTCTCTGGTTTAGTATTGTATCTATTGCTATAGTAGTCTTTCCAGTCTGTCTGTCGCCTATTATAAGCTCTCTTTGTCCTCTTCCTACAGGTATCATAGAGTCTATAGACTTTATTCCTGTTTGAAGCGGCTCGCCAACAGGCTTTCTAGATATTATACCAGATGCAACTCTCTCAACAGGTCTGAATTTATCAGACTTTATAGGTCCCTTGCCGTCTATAGGCTGTCCAAGAGCGTTTACAACTCTTCCAAGCATAGCGTCTCCAACTGGAACCTCAACTATTCTTCCTGTACTCTTTACAGTGTCGCCTTCTTTTATATGTTCATCAGAACCAAGAAGCACGGCTCCTACCGAGTCTTCCTCAAGGTTAAGCGCCATTCCGAAAACTTCACCTGGGAATTCAAGAAGCTCTCCAGCCATTGCTTTTTCTAGACCGTGAACCCTTGCTATACCGTCACCAACGCTTATTACGCTACCGACATCTTTAAGTTCTATTTTACCCTCATATCTCTTAATCTGCTCTTTTATAATCGAGCTGATCTCTTCAGGCCTTAGATTCATGAGATTTCACCGACCTCCTATTTAT
Organism: uncultured Peptoclostridium sp.; assembly: GCA_965368085.1. Taxonomy (GTDB): domain Bacteria; phylum Bacillota; class Clostridia; order Peptostreptococcales; family Peptostreptococcaceae; genus Peptoclostridium. The sequence goes on from CBDULP010000016.1 coordinate 18,298, forward strand.
GCTATTATTTGGTGTAATTCTTCTTTCAGCTTTCCAAGACGTCCTTTTACAGTTCCGTCTATCTCTTCGTTTCCTATCTTTACAAGAACTCCACCCATAACCTCTTCGTCTATAACATTTGTTATTTCGACATTCTTTCCAGTAATTTTAGAAAGCTTTTCCTTTAGCGCTTCCATTTTTTCTGGATTAAGAGGTATCGCTGTAACCGCAATTGCATCTGCAGTATTCTTGTGTTCATTCGAAAGCTTTTTAAATTCAACATTTATCAGCTCTATAACGCTCACTCTGTCCTTGTCTACAAGAACCTTTATGAAGTTAAGAAGCTGCTGGTTAACTTTGCCCTTAAAAACATTTTCAAGAAGCTCTTTCTTTTCTCCCTTTGGTATAAGGGGAGTCTTAAGCGCATTGAAAAAGTTTTCGTTTTCTTTAAGAATACCAATCAGTGCACCAAACTCTTCTGTAAAAGTATCTAAGGTGTTGTCTTCGACTCCTACTTCAAACAGGGCATTCGCATATCTTTTAGCAACTAGTTCTGCCATTGAGCTTCCCCTACCTCTTGTATAAAGTCATGTATAAGTTTTTCATGATCGTTCTTGTCTATGTCCTTGCTTATTACCTTAGAAGCTGCAAGTATTGCCATGTTTGATATCTCATCTTTAAGCTCGTTAAGCACCTTCTGCTTTTCTCTAGCTATTTCAATCTGAGCTTTATCCATGAGCCTAGTTGCCTCTTCACGAGCATCCTTAACTATTTCATCGGCCTTGACTTGAGCCTTGTGAGAAGCATCCTGCACTATCTCTCTAGCCTCTGCCTTAGCTTTTTCTATTTTAAGCTCATATTCGTTTCTCATTTCATTAGCTCTTACTTCTGCCTCTTCAGCTTCTTTGAATGAGTTTGCTATTTCATCTCTTCTCTTTTGCATGAAACCTGAAACCGGTTTGAAAAGAAGCTTTTTCATTATAAGAAATAATATCAGAGTGTTTATCCACTGGAATACAAGCTCTATGTCTATCCCTATAAAACTTTTAAAGTCCATGCTCTTCCTCCTTTCCGCATAACCATGCTAAATAGAGCTTTACAGCTCTTGCCCATAAAGGCAGTCTACTTAAATCAAGGAGATGTTTTTCATCTCCCAGTGAATATCAAGGGAGCCGCGCCTGGAACATCAAAAAAACTTATTATGTGTTTTTTTGAAACACCCGGCATATATAGCTCCCTGCATATGCAAACTGTCTACAGTACAATTTTCAAGTAATTTATGTAGTCCTGTGGGCATTTAATTTTTTCAAATCTTATAGTAGTCCTAGTAGTGGGTTTGCAAATAGAAGTATAAGTGCAACAACTAGACCGTATATACCTGTTGACTCTGCAACTGCCGCACCAAGTAGCATTGTTCTAACTACGTCTGCCTGAGCTTCTGGCTGTCTTCCAACTGCCTCTGCACCTTTACCAGCAGCGAATCCCTGTCCTATACCAGGTCCTATACCTGCTATCATCGCTAGACCTGCACCTATTGCTGAACAAGCTAGTATTAAAGCCTTACCTGTGATTGCTTCCATTTTAAATTTCCTCCCTTTTTTCTTTTGAAATATTTTAGTTTTTTATTTTTAAATTTTTTTAAAATTTAAAAGCATTTTTGTGGTTCTTTAAACATTAAGTCAAATTGCCTTACATCAATTACTCCGCCATTGCTACGAAAACCATTGTAAGCATTGTGAATATGAATGCCTGCAGCACTCCGGTGAACAAGTCGAAGTATATACTTAGTACCGCTGGTATACCAACTTGGAATATTGGTATTGGAAGTCCTACAAGACTCACACTTATCCAAGCCAGGAATCCATACAGCAGCTTTGTTATAACCATACCTCCGGCTATGTTACCAAAGAGACGGAAGCTAAGAGATACCGGGTTTGAAAGCTCACCTATCAAGTTAAGTGGCAGAAGCGCTGGAAGCGGCTCCATAAACCCTTTGAAGTATCCTCCTACACCTTTTGTTCTTAAACCTTGTGCCTGTACAAGAATGAATGTCACAATCGCCATTGCAAGAGTTGTGTTAAGGTCTGCAGTAGGAGCTCTAAGCCCTAGCAGTCCCACAAGGTTTGCAAGCATAAACAGCAGGAACAGCGTTCCTATGTACGGTGCATATCCAAGGTTGTGCTTACCCATTGTCTGCTCAACAAGACCATAAAAAGCGTCTACTACAACTTCTACGAAGTTTTGTAGCTTTCCTGGCACTTTGTCAAGTTTTCTTGTTCCTACATAGGCAAATGTTATGAGTACAAGCATTATAAGCCAAGTTGTTGTTACAGTCTCACTTATTCCTATGCTGCCTATGTGAAACATAATCTTAGGTCCGTTCATGACTAACCTCCTTTCATCTTTCATTTTGTTGTATTGTATTTTGTAAATAAATTAAAAAGGTAAACAAGATTAAAGTGTTAAAACTTGAAAAGCATAAATTTGTATTTTAAATACAAAGTACAAATTCCCCATATATGAAAAGTATTCTTAAAAAACAATTTAAAAATTTAAAAAATTTAAATCATTATTCCATGCTGCTGTGCTTGCTTCTGATCCCCACATAAAGCGCGGCTATCTTAGAAAGAAAAAGTCCCACCAATGTCGTTATGACATTCAAATACGGAGCCTTTAGCGCCAATAGCACTATTGTTCCGGTTATTAAAAGCCTTACCATGTATCTCGTCCCAGCATACATCTGTGCTCTTCCCGGATCCATTTCTACGGCTTTTTCAATGGTAATTGCAAGCAGTCTGAAATTTATTACCGAAAACACACTCCCAAGGAGCAGTCCCAAAACAGCTGCCTTGTTGAATGTAGATGTTGCAAGTAGTATTCCTATTATAATCAAGTCTAAAACAAGTACGCATTTTACTATTCCCTTACTTATATCCATAGTATTATCCAATGGTAGATCACGCCCTAGTCTTTTTTATCACTCTCATCATTCTTTTTATCTCTCATGACGAGCTTGTACATATTCATAAATGATGACGCCACTCCGAGTACTATAAATATAAATAGAAACAGGGGAGCCTTGTCAAATTTCTTGTCCAGGTAATTCCCGACCCAAACCGATACTAGTATTGGAGTAACCATAGAGATTCCCAGCTGCGATACCAAACTCAAATTTTCAAGGGCTTTTACCCAGTTAGTTTTACCATTTTTCATATTGTAAACTCTCCATAACTTTTATTGGAATGCCCTGTTTAAGTTTAAAATTTAACCAATTCCTTTTATATTATACAATGAAAACGCTTTTTTTTCAAAACCTAAAATTTTATTTTTTTATACATGTAAAACTACCACTTAAAAATTTTATCACAAAACAGACATATTTTCATCTTTTTTTGCTCCTATGGTCATTTTTCTGTTATTTTCAAAAAAATCTCGATTGACATTACCTGTTTTAAAAATGTCAATCGAGATTGATTTGTCTGTCTATTTAAAATATTTTAACAGCTCAGTGTTTATTTTTTGACAAGCCGTACCGTTCCCATAAGGATTGACAGCTTTCGCCATTTTTAAATATTCAAATTCGTTGTTTATTAATTCAGAAGCTGCTTCATATACCGCCTCTTCTTCCACTCCAGCCACTTTTACTGTTCCCGCCTGTACAGCCTCAGGTCTTTCAGTTTCCGTCCTCATCACAATTACAGGCTTTCCAAGGGCCGGGGCTTCTTCCTGTATTCCCCCTGAGTCTGTCATTATTATATGGCTTTTACCCATCATGTTTGCAAATGGCTCATAGTCAAGAGGCTCTATGAGATGAATCCTCTCACTGCCTCCAAGTATTTCCCTGGCAATATCCCTGACTCTTGGGTTAAGATGCATAGGAAATACCACCTCGACCTCTTCGTTTTCATCCACAAGCCTTTTAACAGCCCTGAATATGCTCTTCATAGGCTCGCCCCAGTTTTCTCTTCTGTGGCACGTTAAAAGAACCACCTTTTTGCCATCGTAGTCTATGCAGTCCAGCTCATTTCCAAATTTATAGTCTTCTTTTACAACTGACAGCAGCGCATCTATTACTGTATTTCCAGTCACTGATATACTGCTTTGGGCTATGTTTTCAGCCAGCAGGTTTTCTCTGTTTCCCTCAGTAGGCGCAAAATGAAGCTCAGCTATTGAGCTGGTAATCCTCCTGTTCATCTCTTCCGGATATGGAGAATACTTGTTATTGCTTCTAAGACCTGCTTCCACATGTCCTACAGGCACTTTTGCATAAAATGCTGCAAGCGCAGATGCAAACGTCGTAGTAGTATCTCCATGTACAAGAAGCACATCTGGTTTTTCCTTCTGGATCACGGACTCCATTCCCTTTAAAACCCTGTTTGTAATGTCTGTTATAGTCTGTCCATGCTGCATTATATCAAGATCATAGTCCGGCTTTATGTCAAATAGGTCCAGCACCATATCCAGCATTTCCCTGTGCTGGGCTGTGACACATACCTTTACATCAAATTCTTCGTTTGATTGAAGCACCTTAACCAGCGGAGCCATTTTTATGGCTTCAGGCCTGGTTCCAAATACAGTCATTATCTTTTTCATATTTATCATCCTATTCTATCTCATCGTCAAGCGAAAGGAGCTTAAGCTTTACTATGCCGTAGTACAAAAGAAGCGCAACTCCCGAAATTACCATAACTGATTCCTGCAGGCTTACCTCGCATATCGTTATTGCACTTGCTCCAAGCACTATGCTTATTCCATAAAGAAAAAGCACAGTCTGCTTTTGAGAAAGCCCCCTGCTTAAAAGCCTGTGGTGAAGGTGTCCTTTATCCGCCTCCACTATCGACCTTCCGTTTGCAGCCCTTCTTATTATTGCAAATGTTGTGTCGAATATCGGAAATCCCATTGCAAGTACAGGGATTGCAACCGCAAGAGCAGCTGCAGATTTCATAACTCCTTCGACAGATACCACTGCCAGTATGAACCCAAGAAGAAGCGATCCCGTATCTCCCATGAATATTTTTGCAGGGTTGAAGTTATATGGTAAAAATCCAAGGGCTCCACCCGCAAGCGCCATAAGAAGAATAGCCGCCGTGTACTGTCCGTTTACAAACGCGACAAATGTAAGCGTAACTGCTGCTATTGCAGAAACCCCCGCCGCCAAGCCATCAAGCCCGTCTATAAGATTTACAGTGTTTGTAGCCCCCACTATCCATAAAAGTGTAAGCGGATACCCGAATATTCCTATGTACGCCATTCCATCCACTTTGTCAAATGGATTTGTAAGCCACTCTATTCTCACTCCAAAAGCCATCACTATTACAGCTGCAACTATTTGTGCTGAAAACTTGACTTTAGGGCTTACAGGTTTTATATCGTCGACTATTCCTATGCCCACTATTATTAAAGAGCCTATTATTACAGCTGCAAATTTTGGACTCATCTGGACAAATGCAAGTGATGCCGTCAAAAAACCGACGTATATGCTTATTCCTCCGAGCCTTGGTATAGGCGTTTTATGGACTCTTCTGTTGTCCTTTGGAACGTCTATGGCCCCGAGCCTGTGTGCAAGCTTTATAACATGCGGTGTTACTGCATATGATATTACAAATGCTGCTATAAAAGAGAGTATTATCTTTGCAATTTCCGAAAGTTCCATAAATGTCCCTCCATTTGATTGTTGTTTTAAATCTATTCGCCAAATTTAGTCATTTCTATTTCCGCCTCTTTAAGCAACTCCATAGAAAGCTCATCAGGGTATTCCCCTTCAAACACTATTCTGTTTATACCTGCGTTTATTATCATTTTGGCACAAAGCACGCACGGCATTGTAGTGCAGTATATAGTCGAATCCTTTATACTTATTCCATTGTGGGCAGCCTGGACTATGGCGTTTTGCTCCGCATGTATTGCCCTGCATAGCTCATGCCTTTCACCGGACTTTATACCAAGCTGCTGCCTCTTGCAGCCCATATCGAGGCAATGTGCAAGGCCCTTTGGCGCCCCATTGTAGCCTGTAGAAAGTATCTGCTTGTCCCTTACTATTATCGCCCCCACCTGGCGCCTTATGCATGTAGACCTTTTTTTTACTACATGTGCTATCTCCATAAAATATTCGTCCCATGAAGGTCTCTCCAAATTAGCTCCTCCTCAAAAAACTTTTTCATTTTTAATTCTATACTCTTTTATTAAAATATACAAGGCATACGGACAACTTGTAGCGGTACTGTAATAATATTTAAGGCTTTCTTAAGAGTTTTGGGCATAGACAAGGCGGCAGATTTCTCTGCCGCCCGATAAAGAACTATTTTGTTCCGTAAAGTCTATCTCCCGCGTCTCCAAGACCCGGAATTATGTATCCATGGTCATTTAGTTTCTCATCTATGGACGCCACGTATATATCAACATCCGGATGCATTCTTTGAACTTCAGCTATTCCTTCAGGCGACGCTATAAGAACTACAAGCTTTATGTTGGTAGCTCCTCTGTCTTTAAGGAAGTTTATTGCCGCCGCTGCAGATCCTCCAGTAGCAAGCATAGGATCAACCACTATAAGCTCTCTTTCGCCTACATCAGCTGGAAGCTTGCAGTAGTACTCAACCGGCTTTAACGTCTCAGGATCTCTGTAAAGCCCTATGTGTCCAACCTTGGCCGCAGGTATAAGCTCCAATATACCGTCAACCATTCCAAGACCCGCTCTAAGTATAGGTATTATACCAAGTTTTTTACCTGAAAGCATCTTGCTCTTCGTCTTTACCACAGGAGTTTCTATTTCGACTTCTTCAAGAGGAAGCTCTCTTGTTACTTCGTAACCAAGAAGCATTGAAATCTCCTTTACAAGTTGTCTGAAATCCTTAGAACCTGTATTTTTGTCTCTTATAAGCGTTATTTTGTGCTGTATAAGCGGATGATTAACTTCTATAACCTTAGACATAAAAACCCTCCTATTTTTCCAATCCTTTTTCTATTTGCATTATCTTTTCGACTCTTCTTTCATGTCTTCCACCTTCAAATTCCGTCTTAAGCCATACGTCGACTATTTCAAGTGCAAGACCCTTTCCTACTACTCTCTCTCCAAGAGAAAGCATGTTTGCATTATTATGCGCTCTCGACATCTTTGCAGAATACGTGTCAGATACTACAGCGCATCTTATTCCAGAAACCTTGTTTGCCGCAAGAGATATTCCTATGCCTGTACCACAGCATATTATCCCTTTGTCAGCTTCTCCTCCTGCAACTGCTTTCGCCGCAGCCTCTCCGAAATCCGGATAATCCACAGAAGCCTCGCCGTCAGTTCCATAGTCTATTACGTTTATTCCCATTCCTTCAAGATGCCTTTTTATTTCCTCTTTAAGGCTATATCCGCCGTGATCACTTGCAACTGCTATATTCAATATATTCACCTCCGAACTTATCAAATGCAAATTCACTGTTCACATGCACAGTAAATTGCAAAAAATTTCAATCTAAAAGTCTTTAACCTTGTATATTATACTATATTTAAAAAACATTTAAATGATTTTTTTGAATTTAAATGTTTTTTTGCAAAAAAATTTGCATTCAAACTAATTTTTAATAACTTCAAATAGTTTTTCAACAAGAAGCCTTATTTCTTCCGCCGTCTTTTTATAAGTTTCTAAGCCGAGCCCAAAGGGATCATCCACATCCATGTCATCGCAGCCCAGGAACTCCTTAAGCGTATATATTTTTTTGCCCCTGTATTTCGGCAGCGTAAGTATGGCATCTTTATGCACCCTGCTCATTGTAATTATGAGATTCGCACTGCAAAGCAGCTTTTCATGCGCAACCATGCTTTTATGCAGCGATATGTCTATGCCGTACTCTTTCATTACCGCTATGGCATTTTCAGTTGCCGGAAGACCGTCTACGGTTGCTATTCCAGCCGAATGCACTTCTATACCCAAATCATTTGGGGAATCCATGATAAATTTTTTTAAAAAGCCCTCTGCCATTGGGCTTCTGCATGTGTTTCCAGTACATATAAACAGTATATTCATCCCTTATGCACCTCTTTTCAAATACTTCATAACTGCCCTTCCCTTTATTTTACCCTTATATTGTCGATGTGAATATAGATATTCTTAATTTTTTAATTTGTTTATTAACAATTTATCCAAAATTTAAAATGCCGCTAAGCTTAGCGGCATTTTAAATTTTGTACTCATTTATGCATTTATTATTCTATATCCTGCGGATTTTAAAAGCCTGTTCATAATCGCCTTTCCTATTCCACTTTCTTCAAACGCCTGCGAATATACAATGTCAACTTTCTTTTTGTCCATTTCTATAAGGGCGTCAAACAGATTGTTTGCCGCCTCCTCCATGCTGCTTCCAAGGCTCAACACCTCGCCCCCGCTGTAATAAGACATGTCCTCTTCCATACATATGACTCCTGTTTTAAGTCCATTGTCCTTGTTTTTTACACAAAGCCCATTTATCTTTTCCGCCACGTCATCTTTTTTGCCGCTCACTATATACACCTGGGCGTCTGGCGAATAGTGCTTATACTTCATCCCCGGAGACATTGGCGCTATGTCTTCATCCGGCGTTTCAATGGCAGGATCAATATCAACCCTTCCGACAAGCTCTTCAAGCTGTTCTATAGTTACTCCGCCCGGCCTGAGTATCACGGGCACATCACTTCTTATGTCTATCACTGTCGATTCAAGTCCCACATCACAAGCTCCGCCGAGTATTATTCCGTCTACCCTTCCATCCATGTCACTGACTATATGTTCTTGTCTTGTTGGAGACGGTTTTCCCGATATGTTTGCAGAAGGTGCTGCTATCGGAACTCCTGAAAGCCTTATAAGCTCTTTTGCCACCGGATGCGAAGGCATTCTCACAGCCACCGTGTCAAGTCCTCCCGTAGTCGCATACGGCACACAATCCTTCTTTGAGAATACGAGGGTTATAGGCCCAGGCCAAAATTCGTCTATTATTCGTCTCGCCTTGTCGCTTATGCCGCCAGCTATCTCTTCAAGCCCCTCCATATCGCAAATGTGCACTATGAGAGGATTGTCCGACGGCCTCCCCTTTGCCGCATATATGTTCATGGCCGCAGACTCGTCGAGCGCATTGGCTCCAAGACCGTACACCGTCTCAGTCGGAAATATTACAGTTTCACCGTCTTTTATCATGTCAGCATACATTTTCATTATCTCAGCGTCCATATCCTCGCTGTCTATTTTGTTTATAATTGTATTTTTCATACCCATCGCCTCTTTTTATAAATATATGAAAAAGAGCCCTGCAGGGCTCTTTAAAATTATTCAACCATTTTAAGCTTTTCGGCCTGGTCTGTAGTTATAAGCGCATCCAGCATTTCATCAATGTCTCCGTTTATGAATGAATCAAGCTTATATAGAGTCAGATTTATTCTGTGATCACTTATTCTTCCCTGAGGATAGTTGTAAGTTCTTATCCTTTCAGATCTGTCTCCAGTTCCTACCTGGCTTTTTCTCTCCTGCGCAATTTCGCTATTTTGCTTTTCAAGTTCTTTTTCATATATCTTGGCCTTTAGTATTTTAAGGGCTTTTTCCTTGTTTTTAAGCTGAGACTTCTCATCCTGCATAGAAACAACTATGCCCGTAGGAATGTGCGTCATTCTAACGGCTGAATCCGTAGTATTGACACACTGTCCACCGTTTCCGGAAGCTCTGAACACGTCTATTTTAAGATCATTTTGGTTAACTTGTATTTCAACATCTTCAACTTCCGGAAGAACTGCCACTGTAGCAGTCGAAGTGTGTATTCTTCCATTTGATTCGGTATCAGGTATCCTTTGGACCCTGTGAACTCCAGATTCATATTTGAGTCTTGAGTAGGCACCCTTACCCTTAACCATGAATATTACTTCTTTATATCCACCGACGCCTGTTGCATTCATAGACATTACCTCTGTCTTCCAACGTCTTTTTTCGGAGTACATAGTGTACATTCTAAAAAGGTTCGCAGCGAATATCGCGGCCTCGTCTCCACCAGCACCAGCTCTTATTTCAACTATTACGTTCTTTTCATCGTTAGGATCCTTAGGTATCAGCAGAAGCTTAAGATCCGACTGTATCCCTTCCATGGACTCTTCAAGTTCCGACAGCTCCATCTTCGCAAGATCTCTAAGCTCTTCGTCCGAAGACTCTTCTATGATCTCCTTAGATTCCGCTATCCCTTCGTTTACCTTTTTGTATTCCCTGTACTTCATAACTATCGGCTCTATCTCCGCATGTTCTTTCATATATTTTTGCCATATGCTCTGATCATTTATTATGTTAGGGTCCGATATTTTAAATGTTAAATCTTCATATTTTTCTTCAATAAACTCCAGTTTATCAAACATTTGATTCCACCTTCCTGTTATTTCCTGCGCAAACGCACAAACCTCTATATTATAAGTTTCATATTAATATTCTATTCCATCAACAGCATGTCTCTTCACACAGATTGCATGCGCTACAAAAAAACAAACATCATTTTTATATCCATCCTCATTAATTTAAACACCTTTTTTAATATATAGCATATGGAGTTAAATTTCAACACTCATATTCTTTTATACCTTGTTATAATTTTCCATTTTTCGACATTATTATTATATCATATCTTTTTTCCTATTACAACTCTATCTATGCCAGGAAGATCCTTGTACATCGATATGTTTTCAAACGAACTTGAATTTTCCATTATCAGCGCAACATCCGCAGCCTGGTCATGCCCGACCTCAAATGCCATGTACCCTCCAGATACAAGGTGCTTCCTGCCCTGATTCACTATTTTTCTGTAAAAGTCAAGACCGTCCACGCCACCGTCGAGCGCTCCTTTTGGCTCGTAGTCCTTGACCTGAACGTGCAGTTCCTGTATATCGTCCCTTCTTATATAAGGCGGATTCGAAACTATTATTTCAAATTCAATGTCCTCTCCCTCGAATTTTTGAAAAAGATCCGACTCCAAAAACTCAATCCTGTCTTCGACTCCATTGCTTTCAGCATTTCTTTTTCCTATTTCAAGCGCCCTCTTAGATATGTCTACGCTCCAAACCCTCGAGCTCTCTACGTATTTTGCAAGTGATACGCTTATCGCCCCGGACCCACAACCTATGTCGAGTATTCTAGGCGACTCGAACTCCTTAGCAATCTCTAGTACCTTTTCCACGAGCACCTCAGTGTCGGGTCTTGGAATCAGAACCCCTTCACTCACATAAAAGTCAAGCCCCATGAACTCCTGATGCCCGGTTATATATTGAAGCGGCCTTCCGCTTTTTCGCTCTTCAACCATGGCCTGTATTTTGTCTGCCAGCTCTTCTTCAAGCTCATCATCCATGTGAATTATAACATAAAGCCTGTCCTTGCCAAGGGCCTTTGCCGCCATGAGCTCGCTATCCAGCATTGGAGTTGACGAAATCCCACTTATCTGGTCCATGGAATTTTTTATAATGTCCCTAATTTTCAAGTATATCACCCGCCGTATCAGCAATTATATGTGCAGTCTCCACTGCCACCTCTTCAGTTTCAACCACGGCTTTAAGTGCGCTTATAGCAACTTCGAGCTGTGAAAGGTCTGGCTCTCTTGTTGTAATCTTTTGCATCATGAGCCCAGGCCATATCAGGGGCTTTAAAAGCACTACGTCATGTTTTCCTGCAAGTCTTATTATCTCGTATGATATGCCTGAAACCACTGGAAGCAGTACAAGCCTGTATAGCACCCTTTCAAGAGGAGATGGCCATCCAAAGAGAGAAAAAAGAAGCATTGATATTATAAGCACTACAAACATGAAATTGGTGCCGCATCTTGGATGTATTGTAGTAAATTTCGCTGCATTTTCAGGAGTGAGCTCCTGACCGCTTTCATAGCAGTGTATGCTCTTGTGCTCTGCCCCGTGGTATTCATAAACACGTCTTATGTCCTCATTGAATGATATTGCATATACATACCCAGTAAATATGCACACCCTTAAAAGGCCCTCGCTGAGATTTAAAAGTACAACATTGTCTGTAGCCTTTTTCAGCAGCCCTCCTATGAATGTAGGCAACATTATAAATAGAAGCACCGTTAGCAGTATTGATATAGCAACAGATATATATATCATAACGTCAGATGCCCTGTCTCCAAACATATTTTCAATGAACTTGTCTATTTTCCCAGGTTCGCTATCATCTTCGTCATCTTCAAAAAATTCAGCCGAAAAATTAAGGGCCTTTATCCCTTCTACCATCGAATCCAAAAGTACAAATACACCCCTTAAAAATGGCAGCTTGTCTATACCCTTCCTTTTTATCCAGTTCGAAATATTCCTTTTTTCCAGTTCAATTTCTCCATCAGATTTCCTTACTGCCACAGCCAGCTTGTCGGCGTTTTTCATCATTACCCCTTCTATTACCGCCTGACCGCCTACGCTACATTTTTTCATCAACTCAGCTCCTTGGTATAATAGCTCTTATACTCAAATATTTGTCTTTGCTATACCATTATAGCAAAAATAAGAGATAAATCGTAAACCATTTTTAGCCATTTCATAAAATAACGAGGCTGCAATGCCAAACTTTCTCAAAACACAAACTAAGGGAACCTGAATTCAGGTTCCCTTAAAAATTTCAAAATGCTATTGTTTAAAAATCATACTTAAGCACAAAGCTATTTTATGACAGTATAATAGCCATGGGACATGTCTATTCCAAGCCCTATAAGGCCTCCTACTACTATAACTGCCAGGAGTACTATCATCATCGCTCTGTCTTTTTCACCTTTTTTGATGTTTAGCATTATGGAATATGTGAAAAGTGCCATAATACTTCCAACAACCGTAACTACATATGCCAGGAAACCAAATCTTTCTATATACCATCTTATTAAATAATGGAATATTACGAATCTGGGTCCCAATGACTCCGATGTGTAAAAATTCATCTGAAAGTCCTTTCAATTTACCGGCTACATGAGCCTTACGCGTCTGACTACTGAACCGAACTGCTTTCTTGTGTGCCTTTTATCATAACAGTAGTTATAAATGCTCCAACCGCCGCTGGAAGAAGCCATGCAAATCCAGCTCCCGCAAAAGGAAGCATGTTTATTGCCTTTCCTACGAATGCAGTATTTACTCCTATTGCTGAAAGTCCGTCAAATAGGCTGACAAAAAGTGCTCCGTACACAGCTCCCAGATATGCCCTCTTATTTTTGATGAAGTTGTCAAATATGCTCATTAGTATAAGTACTATGGCAACAGGGTACACTGTTACAAGAAGCGGTACTGCAAACTTGACTATCTGCTCGACTCCCACGTTTGCAAATATGGCACTGAATATTACAGTTCCTATTACTATTGCTCTGTATGAAAGTTTTCCATTTGTAAGCTCTTCGAAATAATTTCCGACTGTAGCTGTAAGTCCTATAGATGTAGTAAGACATGCCACTGAAACAGCAACACTTATACCCATCTTTCCTGCATTTCCAAGTATCTTTTCAGTCATTCCAACTATAAGCGATGTTCTTTCAACATCCGCAGGATAAACTCCACTTACAGTAGATCCAAGGTATAAAAGTCCCCCGTATACAAATGCAAGCCCTACACCTGCTACAAGACCAGCCTTCATAGTAAGCTTTATTTGGTCCTCCTTGCTCTTATACCCCTTTTCAGCAAGAGAAAGCATTATTATTCCGCCGAATACTATTGATGCAAGTGCATCCATTGTCTGATATCCTTCAGTAAATCCTTTTGAAAACGGATTTCCTATTCCAGTGTCAACCGCAGTTCCCACTGGAGACATTACTCCCTTAGCTATTATAAGCCCCACTATAAGGAGAAGTATAGGAGTAAGTATTTTTCCTATCTTGTCTATTATTCCCGATGGCTTTATTACAAAGAAAAGTGTTATTGCAAAATATATTATCGAAACTATTATCGAAAGCATTACTGGGTTAGCATTTGGAAGCATAGGTCTTACTCCCATTTCATAAACAGTAGCTCCTGTTCTTGGTATTGCAAGAAGAGGTCCTATTGCAAGTATTACAACAGTTCCAAGTATCTTGCTGAATGTCGGATTAACCTTGCTCGCAAGATGGTCAACAGTTCCTCCTGCCTTTGAAACCGCTAAAACTCCAAGCATAGGCATTCCTATACCTGTAAGAAAAAATCCTATCATGCATGCAAGCCAGCTTTTTCCGGATGCAAGACCAAGTGCAGGTGGGAATATAAGGTTTCCAGCTCCAAAGAACATTGCAAAGAGAGCCAGACCCACTACCAAGCAATCTTTGTTTTGATTCATTTTCTTCATTTTTCTACCTCCCGATGTCTTATCTCGATTAGTTAATACTGATGAATTATTCCTAAACGACGTCTTTATCACGTTTGACCTGTCTGTCCTTCGCCCCTTTATGTAAAAATAGTTAACTTTTTATTAAAAATCACTTCTTTCGGGGAATTTTTAGTATTTCAAAAATAACTAGACATTTCACTATTTTAGGATTTTTCAAACAAATCAAACTTCGTGATTCATTATAGCATAGATAAAAAACCGGGAAAACCTTTTTACTCTTTGTCCTAATAATTGAAAAATTCTAAGTTTTTCAAAATGATAGAAAATTAATTAAATGCTTTTTTTGTTATTCTTTTTGTTATTTTATTAACCTTTTTGTTTTTAATAATAAATACAAAAAGAGGACCCATTCAGGTCCCCTTTGCTTTTCGTTTTGGCTAGCCCATATTGAATTTCTTCTTGAATCTTTCGACTCTTCCGCCTTTTTCAATAGCCTTGCTCTTTCCTGTGAAGAAAGGATGGCACTCCGAACAGATTTCCACTTTAAGTTCTTCCTTAGTAGAACCCGCTTCGAAAGTATTTCCACAAGCACAGTGCACTTTAACTATCTCATAGTCAGGATGTATACCTTTTTTCATCAGATTCACCTCTTTCCCAATATTCCTGTTCCATATATTATTCCCGTATAGGAAAATAAACATGTTCACATTCAACTTCTTTATTCTATCACAATCAAACAGTGCTGGCAAGTAAATTTTAATTCAAAAAATTTAAACTATATTCTTGTTTACCTGGCCTACAAATTCTTTGTTGGTTTTAGTCTTTACTAGCAGGCTGACTATGTTTTCAGTCACTTCCTGAGGAGAAGAGTTGCCCATGGCCCTTCTTATTTTCCATACGGCTCCAAGCTCATCTTGAGAAAGAAGGAGTTCTTCTCTTCTGGTGCCCGATTTGTATATATCTATGGCCGGGAATATCCTCTTTTCTGCAAGTCTTCTGTCTAGGTGTATCTCCATATTTCCAGTTCCCTTGAATTCTTCAAATATCACATCGTCCATTCTCGATCCCGTTTCCACAAGGGCTGTTGCGAGTATAGTAAGAGACCCGCCCTCTCTTATATTCCTTGCAGCTCCGAAGAATCTTTTAGGGCCGTGGAGCGCTCCAGGATCAAGTCCTCCCGAAAGAGTCCTTCCTGACGGCGGCACTGTCAGGTTGTATGCCCTTGCAAGCCTTGTAATGCTATCGAGCAGTATTACTACGTCTCTTCCATGTTCCACAAGCCTTTTAGCCCTGTTTAAAACCATTTCCGCAACCTTTATGTGGTGCGATGGCAGTTCGTCAAATGTAGAGTATATTACTTCTCCTCTTATCGACTCCTGCATATCTGTAACCTCTTCGGGTCTTTCATCTATAAGCAGCACTATGAGTTCCGTTTCAGGGAAATTTTTAGAAAGACTGTTTGCCACATTCTTCAAAAGACTAGTCTTTCCCGCTTTAGGCGGCGCGACTATGAGACCCCTTTGTCCTTTCCCGAGCGGTGCTATAAGATCTATGAGCCTTGTTGACAACTGCGTTGACTCAAGTTCAAGCGTTATCCTCTCCTGAGGATATATTGGTGTAAGTTTGTCGAACGAAGGCCTTTTTACGGCATTTTCTGGATTTTCCTCGTTCACCTTCTTCACATAGAGAAGCGCCCTGAATTTTTCACCGCTCTTTGGCGGTCTTGTTATTCCCGTTATCCTATCTCCCGTCTTCATATTGAATCTTCTTATTTGCGATGGCGATATATATACATCGTTATTTGTAGAAAGGTAATTCGATCCCCTTAAAAAACCATATCCATCCGGAAGTATTTCAAGCACTCCTTCCGCTATGTTCACTGTTTCCTCGTCCTTTATTTCATTTACAAGCTTATCCGGAAGCATTTTAACTTCTTTCACCTTTTCTGCTCCCTTTTTTTCAGCTTCCAACGACTTTTCTTTTTTAAGCTTTTCGCCTTCTTCAATTATCATATTTATAAGTTCTTCTTTTTTATATTTAGTTATAGACTTTATTCCAGTTGTTTTCGCAATTTCTCTTATATCGGAAAGTTTTTTCCCCATAAGTTCTTCTTTTTGCAAACAGCACACCTCCATGCATTTTTAAACAGTTCTGATTTTATATAAAGCAGCGCTTCGCCATAATCTTGTTCATAGCAATTCTGCTTCAAGACTTTTTCCATGTAAAAATGCACCATCATTTTCACAGTAGTTTTCTAACATCAAAAAATATATTTTTAACAATTTCACACTATCATGGGGATATCATACAGATTTTTAATGCAGACAAGATTAAGAAAAGCATATATATAGATATAATTTTAAAATTTCATTAGTACATTATAACATACTCTTTCCATAATATCATTTTTATTTTCAAAAATATGCAAAAATGCATTTCAGCCCCGGCATTTGCGGGGCTGTTTTGACTATTTTGCATATTTCGGTTTTTTGTCCATCTTGTGTATTGCCTCTATGAATCTTATTGTTCCAGTTGAATTTCTCATTACAACAGAATGGGTTTTTGCCATTCCTACGCCGTACTTGACACCCTTGATAAGGCTTCCGTCCGATATCCCTGTTGCAGCAAAATAAATATCTTCTCCTGCCGCAAGGTCTTCCATAGTAAGTAGCTTTTCTTCACTTTGGCCCATATTAATGCATCTTAGCCTTTCTTCTTCAGTATAAGGCATAAGTCTTCCCTGGAAGTCTCCTCCAAGGCATTTAAGCGCAGCCGCAGATATAACTCCCTCTGGAGCTCCTCCTATGCACATCATCATATCTATTCCCGTATCTTCAAAACATGTAGCTATTGCCGCCTCAATATCTCCAGAATCAAAAAGTTTCACCCTGCAGCCTATTTCCCTGCACTCTGTTATTATTCCCTGGCTTCTTTCCCTGTCTATTGTTGTAACTGTTATTTCATCAATTGACTTTCCGCTCGCCTGCGCAAATCTCTTTATGTTTTCCTTTACAGGAAGGTCCAGATGAACTATTCCTTTTCCCTTTGGTCCAACAGCTATCTTGTCCATGTACATGTCGGGAGCATGAAGAAGTGATCCCCTCGGTCCCATAGCAACCACAGCAATTGCTCCTGGAAGCCCCTTCGCAACACATGTCGTTCCGTCTACAGGATCGACGGCTATATCAACCTTAAGGCTTCCCTCTCTTCTCATGCCTATCTCTTCGCCTATATACAGCATAGGAGCTTCGTCAAGTTCTCCCTCTCCTATAACTACCACTCCGTCTATATCCATAGTATCAAACATTCTTCTCATTCTGTCAACTGCGGCCTGGTCAGCTATGTTTTTGTCGCCTTTGCCAAAATATTTCGCAGCTCCTAGCGCTGCCGCCTCTGTTACCCTTATCAGGTTTATTCCAAGATTTTTATTCAAATTGACCACTCCCAATCATTTATTATTTCAGCCTTTATAATTAAACAGCTCTGATATAGACACCTCTTTACAGCACATTTAATATATACAAAGGCTTTTAGTGTCATATTTATGCATACTGACATATAATATTATAGCAGATATTTTGTATTGGGATGTACCATTTAGAATATAATATGGTTTTTATTTTGAAGCTTTTTCCCAGTCAGCAAGGAATTTGTCTATTCCTATATCCGTAAGCGGGTGTCCCAGCATTTTTTTGAATACTGCATATGGAACAGTTGCAATGTGAGAACCGGCAAGCGCCGCTTCCGTAACGTGCTCCGTGTGCCTTACACTTGCAGTTATAACCTCTGTTTCAATACCGTATATGTCGAATATCTCCACTATCTTTTGCACTACATCCATTCCTGTGTTTCCTATGTCATCAAGCCTTCCCACAAAAGGGCTCACATACGCCGCTCCGGCCTTTGCCGCCAAGAGAGCCTGATTCGGCGAAAACACAAGCGTAACATTAGTCTTTATTCCTTCTTTTGAAACCACACTTACCGCTTTAAGCCCTTCGTCAGTCATCGGTATTTTAACCACTACATTTTCATTTATTTTAGAAAGTTCTCTTGCCTCTTTTATCATTTCCTGCGACTCAAGTGATATAACTTCTGCAGAAACCGGCCCGTTTACTATCGAAGTTATCTCGGCTATAACCTCTTCAAAATTTCTTCCCTCTTTTGCAACAAGAGATGGGTTTGTAGTTACTCCGTCCACTACTCCCCACGAGTTTATCTCCCTTATTTCATCCACATTTGCAGTATCAACAAAAAATTTCATGCCATTCTCCTCCCATTCTCCCTGCTTTAACCCCTTATATGTGTTTTTAATTTTAGGTATATCCGTTGATTATATACCCAAAATATTATTTTTACAAGAAATAATATTTAAAAATATCCATGGCTTTCCCTTATATAGCAACGCCCAAAAATCAAATTCCCTTTTCACAAAAGAAATTCCGATTTTCGGGCGCAACTTTCACATTTTATAGTTTTGAAGTGTATAAGCCCCAAATAGCATTAGATGTCCAGTAGGTTCATACCCTGCATGCCCATTCTAATAAGTTCCTATGTCGGTAAGGTATTTGTCCCTTGCCATATTGTAGCTGAATATTATCTGCACTATTTTCTCTTCCACATCAGCAAGCCTTTCCTGCGCTGACGTAACCTCCACTATTGTACCTGCAAAATCTGAAAGCCCTTCCGATTTCAGTCCCGCGCTTTCAATACCATATCCTTCTTCATATCTCAACTGGGCAATTTCAAGCGCTTCTTGGGCCTTTTTTTCCATTCCATCCACATACGAAAGCATATTACTTGCCGAAATCAAAGTCTCGTACGACTGCCTTATTTCACTTTCGACTTCTATTTGCATTTTTTCAAGCTCAACAGCCGATTTGTCCATCGCCACTTTTGCTTCCTTGTTTTGATATGTGTTTTCAGGATATCCCTTCGCCACCATGTCATAGTTCATTTTGTCCACGAGATACTGCGCTGCACATTTTTTGATTTCAATACGCTTTTCGAGCCCCTGCTTTATTCCACTTTCAACGCCCATGACTTCCATAGACTCCGCACTAAAGTCCTCTACAAGTCTCATGTCATTTTCAAACCCTATGTTCATGATTTTTTTAAGCTCTGTATGCGCATTTTTTCTTTCCATATGCGCTTTTTGAAGGTCTACCTTGAAGAGTTTCATCTGGATATCGGCAAGCAAGAGATCATCCTTTGCCCTCATTCCCTCTTCATATGACGCCTTAGCTATTTCATACTGTCTTGTGGCCCTTTCGAGTGCGGCTTTCTTGAGAAATTCAATTTTTTGGGCTTTCACGGCATCATAGTAGCACTTTCTTACCAAAAGGGCTATTTTCTTCCTTACCACCTCATACCCTGCGCTTGTCACCTCTTCTTGAAACTGGGCCATTGTAGTCAGAACGTCAGTGGCTGAATTCATTGACAAATATGCGCTTGTTGAAATATCAAGTTTCTCCTTTATCGAGTCGTTTATGCTTTTAACCCCAGAGTCTATCTTGAGGCTTCCCGAATCTATAGAGTCCTTAGCCGGCTTTATGACATTCTCTTCAAGGGATTCCTTGTCCAATCCCGAAAATTCAGGATGCTCGTCAAGCAGCTGCTTCACTTTGGGATCCTGCGAAAGCTGGCCCAAAGTAACTCCGTCCGGTATCGCATCCGCGAGGTTTTCAAGCGAGCGCATTTTTTCCCTTGCATCTGAAATATCTTCATCTCCATGCTTTATCTTTCGCTCTGCACGCTCGGCTATCTCCCTTTGCAGCTGAGCACTTTTCCTGTCCACTTCGAATGACTTTATGTCCATGTTGTTTTCCATGGCAATCCCTATGGCTTCATCCAAGCTTATAACAAGCTGTTTGCCATTTTTACCTTGTATTTCATTATTGGCTGAAATGGCTGCTTCGTATTGCATCTCTTCAGTGCTTTGCGCATACGCCGTGAATACTGTAATCTGGCAACTGCATACTGCCGCGGCCAAAAAAATTGTCAAAACCTTGCATTTCAAGGCTGACACCTCCTTTTACTCAAAAGAATCCACTATTCCCCTTTGAAGCTTTTGTAGAAGCTGTGACAGCTGCTTTTTCTCCTCATCGCTAAGAGAGTGGGTCATCCTTTGGCTGAATTCAATGTGTTTGTCTTTTACACTTTCAAAAAGGTCTTTTCCCTTTTGTGTAAGGTATGCCTTTGTCGATCTCTTGTCATCAGGGTTTATTTTCTTTTCAACAAGCGCCTCTTTCACCATTCTGTCTATAAGCCCAGTCATATTGGCTCTTGTAACAAGCATTCTCTTTCCTATATCACAAAGGGCCATCCCGTCCCCTTCAATGCTCAAAATAAGCAAAACTCTGAACTTTGGCTCAGATATTCCATACTTTGAAAAGAGGTCTGCATATACATATCTTATTATTTCAGTTGTTTTCAGTATATTTACTATGGTTTTTCCAGATGTATCTTCTATAAAATTATACGCCTCAAGAAAATCCGAAAGTCCTTTTTTATTCATATCATTCCTCCAAAATGTGCAGTTTACATGCAAATATTTTTTTGTAAACACATTTACCAACTATAGTTAAGCAATGCCTCGCTTGTACGAGGCATTACATGCAATCCATTTTTCATGTTAAAACCGCTTTACTGGATCTTGATTATTCTTTCCGCGCTTACAGCGCCCAGTTGGTCTTTTCCTATAACGGATATCACGTCTTCTTCGTCAAAATCATCTTCGTCCATGCTTCTTCCGTTGTAGTTTTCCATATCTGTGCTAGACTTGTATTTTACATATATAGACTTTTTCGTAGTACTGTCTTTTATCTTTATTATGTTGTCTCCCGTATCGATATCCTCTATTTCCCCTGTAATAGTCGATACGGCTATTTCGTCGTCACATTCAATCTTGCTTACAAGGTCAGTTTCAAGTTCAAGCTTGGCCTCGTAATTAAGCCTCAAGTCGTAAAGCCCTGCACTGTCATTGTCTATTTCCACTTCGAAATCAGGTGCTATCCTGTATGTTACGAGCTTGTCATTTTTATCTAGTATCGTTATTTTAGGTTCGCTCGATATTAATATTTCTTTTATTATGCCCTCAGCATCCTTGGATACACTCTCAGCATCTATATCGACAACCACCGAATATTCAAGTTCAATCTCAACCTTGTCTCCAACTCTTATATCCGAAAGCTTTGCACTTTTGTCTCCATTTCTCTTTACATCTACATCATCGTCTATATCGAATTTGTATTCCTTTTCATCATCGTCTTTGTCAGTAAGTATAATATAGTCTTCGTCTGTGTCTACCTCTTCGACATATCCTGTAAGTCTGCCGTCCTTAGAAAAAGCTTCCAGTTTGTCTACAACTCCATTTTCAACTTCAATCTCCACCCTGTCGTCTTTTTGTATGTCATACACACTTGAGTTTTTTCCGTCTATTTCTATATCGCTGCTGCCGTCTATGGCAAATTGCCTCGTTTTGCTCCCATCCTTGATCTCGATAAACGTCTTGCTTAGACCGTCTGATCCAACATTGAAATAAGCCTTTACAAAATATCCTTCAATACTTTCTTCTCTTTCGCTTATGTCAACAGACACAAGCTTGTCTCCCGATACCCTTATCTTTACATCGTCGCCTTTTACAATATCAGATACATTTGCATTTTTTCTGCCCAGCTTTACGATTACGCTGTCCGTGTTGTTTTTAAATGAAAGCTTTGTGCCCTTTGAAGTTTCTATCATAAGAAGAGTATCCCCGCCCGCCTGTGTTACAGAGTAGACTTCGCCATTTATTGCCATTATGGCATCACTTGAAGAGTCTGAAGAACCCTCTTCATCCTTGGCGTCCGACGAATCCGAAGGCTTGTTGTCTGTGCTTCCACTTGAAGAATCAGTTGATGAATCACCATTTGATATTATGTCATTTGAAAGCTTTAGTATCTTTGCCATTTCCCCTCTTTTTACAACTCCATATGAGTTGAATACAAGCTTATTGCTTGGATACTTCGTCTGTCCGCTTATTATCTTCTTTTCAACAAGCGCACCTATATATGGCACTGCACTTGCCGGTATGTCATCCACATCTTCAAAATCAAGTACATAGACCTTGCCCCTGTCATTATATCCAAGTGCCTTTCCTATGTATATCGGTACTTCCCACCTTTTAGCGGGAGCCTGCTCTCCTTTTTCAGTCAAAAACTTAATAAGGTTCTGCTGGAATATCCCCTTTTCCATGCAAAATACAAGCGGCTTTTGAGCCCAAGTCGGAACAGCATATGTTTCAAAATCAGCATTATATTTGCTCTTGTTTGAATTGTATATGCCGTCCACCTCAGACTGCTCAAACATTCTTGATATCGCAACCAGCGCCTGCATTTTTGTTATTGCTTCTTCCGGCTTGAATTTTCCGTCCGGATATCCAGATAGTATTCCCTCGCCTACCATCTCGTCCACATACTGCTTTGACCAATGCTTTGACATGTCCGAAAATTTCTCTGCACCAAACGAAAACTGTATGCTTGTCACAACAAATATCACTGCTATAAGTATCGCTATTACCTTTTTGATCCACTGACTCATACTTTATGCCTCCTTGATCTGTCCCCCATCACTGTGTACATGCTATGGAACCCTAAATATATTATAAATCTTTTCTTTCCAAAATAAAAGGAGAAGCCGCAGCTCCTCCTTAAATGAGTCTTAATTCCCGCCTATGTTTACAGACTTATTGTAATTTATTATAGAAAGGTTGTACTGCGAAACCTCGCTGTCATACCCAAGTTGCGCATAGTAAAGCGTATTTCTGGCCTCTCTTACGTCAAGTATAGTCTTGTATCCTGCATCATATGAAAGCTCCGTAAGCCTTAGCGCTTCCTTAGCCTTTTCCAGTGCCGCTTTTTTACTTTCCATATTTTTGTTCTTAGTCCTTATTTCATTATATTTTTGCTTTATGTCGAATTCCACATTGAGCTTGAGGTCGTCAAGCGATTGCTCCGCTTTTTTTGCTGCAAGCTCCTTCTTTTTATATACAAATGTATTCGATGTGAATTTCTTGGCATTAGTTTCAAAATCCAGTTTTGCAAGCTCATGTCCATGCTGCACCTGCTTCACGTCAAGCCTTGAATCATAAGCCGTCTGAATGTCCTTTTTAACATCCGCACTGAACCCTTCCTTTGCATACATGCTTGTAAGCTCAAGCTCCGTATCTAGAGGATATCCTATTATCATGTCCAGCGCCATGGTTGCAGTTTTATATGAGTTTTGGGCGTTTTCCATAGATGCAACGGCCTCGTCAAGGGAATATTGCGCTATCAAAAGATCCGATTTCGAAACCACTCCCAGCTCATACTTCTTCGAAACTATCTCATGGCTTCTCTTTGAGTTATCAAGGTTGTCTATGGATGCATCAAGAGCACTCTTGGCATTTAATACTCCATAGTATGCATTTGTAACATTATATTTTATGTCTTCTACAACCTTTTCCTGTTTTATAGCTTCTTCTTCAAGAGCATAGTCTGCAGCGGTAGAGAAAAACTCCCCACTTAGCTGAATCCCTTCAACTGTTCCTGATGAAAAATCCATGTCCTTGTACTTCTTTTCGCTTCTTTTGGCCTCTTTGAGCTCTATCTTTTTAGTCTCGAGTTCAAGCTTTGATATTTCAACTGCATCTGAATTCTTTATCGATTCTTCTATCGCATCTTGAAGCGACAGCTTTATAGCCTCAGACTGGTCGGTTTTCTCTGCGGTCTGCACCGTTTTAGAATCCGCACCGTCCTCTGCATATGTGAATATGCTCGATGCAAGTATCAAAAATGCTGCAAGCACTCCCATCATGCCTCTTTTTAAGCCTCTTGAAATTTCCATTAATGCACCTCTCTCTTCGTTTTCCCAAATTTTATTTTAAGGTTCTTGATTTTTTTCGTCCAATCATCAAATATTGTATAAACCACCGGTATAAACACCAGTGTAAGCAGCGTCGAAAAAGCCAGTCCGCCTATTACCACAGTTGCCATAGGCGCCTGCGTCGCCGCTCCTTCACCAAGTCCAAGAGCAAGCGGAAGCAGTCCCAAAACCGTTGTAAGTGTTGTCATGAGTATAGGCCTAAACCTTGTAAATCCCGCTTTTATTACAGCTTCTCTTCTTTCCATGCCGCGTTTTCTAAGCTGGTTTATATAATCTACTAGCACTATGGCATTGTTTACGACTATACCTGCCAGCATTATGACCCCTATGAGAGCAGGTACTGAAAGCGCTCTGCCTGTAACAAATAGTCCTATGAATCCTCCCGAAAGCGCAAACGGAACCGAAAGCATTACCGTAAGCGGGTGTATAAGTGATTCAAACTGGGATGCAAGTATCATGTATACTATCACTATAGACAGTATCAGAGCAAGTCCAAGGCTTGAAAACGCCTCTGCCATGTCCTGCTGCTGTCCTTTGAACTCATAAGTGTAACCCGAAGGCAGTGGATACTCCTGAAGTTTTTTATTTATGTCGTCTGTCACCGACTTCAGATCCCTGCCGCTGAGCTGCGAGCCGACAGTCACAGTTCTGGTCTGGTTAACCCTTGCAATCTGCGTGGGCGAATTGCCGTACTCTATGTCGACAATCTGTCCAAGCGCAACATTCCCGCCCTTTTTAGAACTTATAAGTATTTGCTTCATGTTTTCTATGGACTCTTTTACCCTGTCATCCATGGAAATTGTAACATCTATTTCATCTCCGCCGGTTTTGAACGTCGTAGCCTTGACTCCATCTATTGCCGCATCTACAGTGTTAGCCACGTCATATGCAGTTATTTCGTAATATGAAGCCTTTTTTCTGTTGACGTGTATCCTTACCTCTGGGTCGCCTTCTTCCGTATCGTTTGTAACTTCCGCAGTTCCCGGAACGCTTTTTACTATATCCACGAAATCCTGTCCAAGGGTTTTTAGAACCTCAAGGTCGTCTCCCTTTATTTCAAGTTCTATTGCAGACCTTTGAGGGCCGCCTCCCCCCATGGATGAGCTTTCCGTGACGCTTATCTTGGCCCCTGCAATTCCTTCAACATTCTGTCTCACTTCATTTACAATAGTCTTCGTAGACCTTTTCCTGTCCTTTTGGTCTACAAGCATTACACTTACTGTCGACTGGTTCGCCGCGCTTCTCGAAAACTCTCCAGAAGACGCTACGCTTGAAAACACCTTGTCCTTTTCAGGTATTCTGCTTACTATGTCCTCAATATTTTTGACCACATCGTCCGAATCCTCAATACTCGTACCAAACGGCATCTCTATAGTGACTGTGAACTGACCCTCATCCTCCGCAGGGAAAAACTCACCGCCGACCATTCCTACAAGAACTATAGATGAGAGGAATGTTCCAACAGCTACTGCAACTGTGGTTTTTCTATGGCCCAGCACAAAATCGAGCACCTTTCCGTATATCGAGTCTAGAGATTCTATGAATCTGGTAAACATGTCAAGGAATCTTCCGAGACTCAGCCCCTTATGTATCCTCTGCTTTCTCTCGCCGATTTCAAGAATTTGAGACGAGAGCATGGGCACTATTGTAAGAGCCACCACAAGAGACGCCAAAAGCGAAAAGACCACCGCAAACGACAGCTGCTTGAACACTATCGCTGTAAATCCCTTTACAAAAACAATTGGAAGAAATACGGCTATCGTTGTCATAGTCGATGCGAATACGGCCATCGAAACCTCTCTGGCACCCTCAACAGCTGAGTCCGCCTTTCCTTTCCCCTCTTCTCTGAATCTGTATATGTTTTCAAGTACAACTATCGAGTTGTCGACAAGCATACCTATTCCAAGCGCAAGCCCTCCGAGAGATATCAGGTTTATTGTAAGTCCTCCGAAGAACATCAGCGCAAATGTAGATATTATGGATATAGGTATGGCTGTTCCAACTATCAATGTAGACCTTATGTTTCTCAGGAATAAAAACAAAACTACTACCGCAAGCACCCCTCCAAATACTGCATTTTGGGTTACATTGGATATGGACTTGTTTATGAATTCCGACTGGTCAAGACCTATTACAAATTCTATATCTTCAAAATCACCTTTCACACTTGAAAGTTCTTTCAATACATTCGAAGCTACCTGTACAGTGTTTGCAATAGACTGCTTTGTAATCGATATTCCTATGCTGTTTTTTCCATTGAGCCTGGATATGCTGTCCCTTTCCTTGTATCCGCGCTCTACCCTGGCTACATCGGAAAGCCTCACCACTTCAGATCCCTCAAGTATTATTGGCAGTTCTCTTATTTCATCAATACTCTTGAACTCCCCGGTTGTCCTTACAAGCAGCTCTTTTTCTCCGTTTTTTATGTTCCCGCCTGGAAGGTTGAGGTTTTCAGACCTTAAAGTCGACTGTATGTCTCCTATTGAGAGTCCGTATCCATAGAGCTTTTCCGGATCTAGCTCTATTTTGACCTCTTCGTCCTCTCCGCCGGACACAGCCACAGATGCAACGCCCTCTATTCTTTCAAACCTGGACTGCACCTCGTCTTCAACCAGCCTCTTGAGCTCCCCTATCTCCATATCTGCAGAGACGCCTATTTGTATTACAGGCATTGAGTTGGGATCTATCTTGAGCACCAAAGGATTGGACGCATCATCCGGCAGAGCCCCTTTTACAAGATCTACCTTTTCCCTCATTTCAAGAGCCGCAAAATCCATGTCGGTTCCATATTCGAATTCCGCGACAACTATGGAATTTCCTTCCCTCGAATATGACGTGATAGCCTTGAGATCGCTTACCGTAGCCACTGACTGCTCTATAGGCTTCGTCACAAGGGTTTCCATCTCTTCCGGCGCAACTCCGCTGTAATCCACGGATACTATCGCAACAGGGACTTCTATCTCGGGGTACAAATCCACCGGAAGCATTGTAAGGGATACGGTTCCTATAAGTATAGCTATTAGCATGAACATAAGCGTTGTTACAGGCCTTCTTACGGACATATTTGGCAGATTCATCACTTCGCCTCCTGTCCGTTTATTTTAACCTTGCTGTTTTCGTCTATATAGTTTTGGCCCTTCACTACAACCTGTTCTCCTTGTGATACTCCCTTTTCAACCTTCACATACTGGCCATCGTCAATTCCCGTTTCGACCTGCTTTGAAATCGCGACTCCATTTTCAACCACGAATACTTTCGCCGTGCCGTCTTTTACCACGAGGGCTTCTGATGGAATGGCAACGACATCCTTTTGACTTTGAGTAACAACGTCAACTTCTGCAAACATTCCCGGCTTTATGATTCCACTTTTGTTGTCAATTTCCACCTTTATTGGATATGTCATCGTTTCACTGGTTGTCGACTGCGAAAGTGCGCTTATTCTTCCCTTTATCGCTTCTTTTGATGCCGACTCTATCCGTATGTCTACACTATCACCCTTTTGAATCTTGTTTATTAGGTTTTCTGAAACAGACGTTTCTATTTCAACCCTCGATGCATCGGTTATTGTAAGTGCATTCATTCCAGTAGAAGCCATGTCTCCCCTTTGGACGTTTACTAGTGCTACTTTTCCCGATATGGGCGCTGTTACCGCTGCATTTGAAAGTGCAATCCTTGCATTTTCCATTGACGCCCTTGCGCTTTCTACGCTGTACCTTGCAGATTCCAGTTCACTGTCAAGAGCCTGAAGCTGCATATTTTCATACTGCTGCTTTGATATGGCTCCCTCTTCATAAAGCTCCCTGCTTCTGTCCAGGTTCAGCTTTGCATTTTCCATTCGTGATGACGCGGCTGCATAGGAAGACTCTGCCGAAAAATATGCAGATTCAGCTTGATTGAAAAGCGCCTGATAGTTTTGGCTGTCTATCGTAAACAGCACATCTCCCTTTTTTACATAATCGCCTATCTCAACATATACATTTTCTATCTGTCCAGAGATCTTTGGCGAAACTCCCGCCTCTTCCACCGGATGTATTTTGCCGGAGAGCACGGTTTTAACCTCTATATTTCTCTTCGATACTGTTTGAACCTCGACAGCTATCTGTTTTTCCTCAGGTTTTATCTCTTCCTTTTTCCCGCAACCTAAAAAAACTACAGATAAAAATGCCGTCATTACTAAAAGCAGACTAATTTTATTTTTCATATTATATTCCCCCGTTTCCGACTCGCCGGTCGGATGTTTTTACAATTAAAATTTTATGTGCAAAGACGTGTTTTGTCAACCTGCCCGGGGCAATACCATCGTGCATATTATTTAAATATCTGCTTATTTTACATGATACTACACCTTTATTAACACTTGATAAAACAAACATTAATTTTTTATTAAAATTAAAAAATATCCTCTTTTTCCTCTACGGTTTTTTTCATGTATTCAAAAAGCCTTTCTCCAAGACCTTCCTTTTTCAGCGCAAAGTCTATAGTGGCCTCCAAATACCCCATCTTGTCTCCGACGTCATATCTTCTTCCGTCGAATACGCATGCATACATATCCTCACTCTTCGAAAGCTCCTTAAGCGCGTCCGTAAGCTGTATCTCTCCGCCCCTGCCAGCCTGTGTCCTTTCAAGTATTTCAAATATAGCCGGAGTTATTATGTACCTGCCCAGTATGGCAATGTCAGAAGGTGCGTCTTTGGGATCGGGCTTTTCCACAAGACCATTGACTTTGTATATCGCATTGCCTATCGGTTCGCCTTCGACTATGCCGTATTTATCCACATCCTCCATAGCGACATTTTGAACCCCAAGTATTGAGGACTGGTATTTATCATAGGCATCAATCAGCTGTTTTACGCATGGAATATTAGAGTCGACTATGTCATCCCCCAAAAGCACTGCAAACGGTTCATCTCCTATGAAGCTTTTTGCACAGCTGACTGCGTGCCCAAGTCCAAGGGGCTCCTTTTGCCTCACATAGTATATGTTCACCATATTTGATATTTCCCTTACCATTTCCAAAAGCTCCTGCTTTCCTTTTTTTTCAAGCTCCATTTCAAGTTCCACCGACTTGTCAAAATGATCTTCTATGGATTTTTTATTTCTTCCTGTTATTATAAGTATTTCCTCTATTCCGGAACTCACCGCTTCCTCTATTATGTACTGAAGCGTGGGCTTATCCACTATTGGAATCATTTCCTTCGGCTGAGCCTTTGTAGCCGGCAAAAATCTCGTTCCAAGGCCCGCCGCAGGAATAACCGCTTTTCTCACTTTTTTCATATCAATGCCTCCCCCAAATATTTATTTGCAAATATTATTCATTAAGCAAATCCATTTTTCTCAAACATCCAAAAAAGGGAGAAGCAATATGCTTTCTCCCCTGTTTTAATCCTACTATGAAAAATGTCATCATGCCTTATTCAGGTTCTATTATACCATAATTTCCATCTTTACGCTTATACACCACATTTGTTTCATCTGTCTCCGCATTAAGGAATACAAAGAAAGTGTGCCCTAGAAGTTCCATTTGCATTACCGCTTCTTCTTCCATCATAGGCTTCATTCCCACTCTTTTTCTTCTGACTATGCTGTATTCAGGAGCTTCTTCCATTTCTATCTGAGTAAAGCCCTCTATGTTCTCGAATCTTATTGTCTCGTGCTCTCTGTCCTTAAGCTTTTCCTTGTATTTTCTAAGTTGCCTTGAAAGCTTGTCTACAACAAGATCTATAGCCGCATAAAGGTCTTCCTGAACCTCTTCTCCTCTGAGAACTGTTCCATTGACCGGTATTGTAACCTCTATTTTTTGAAGATTCTTTTGTGTGCTAAGAGTTGCCTTGGCCTCAATTTCCTTATTGAAATACTTTTCCAGTCTAGCCAGCTTCGATTCTACCGCAGATCTTAGTGGGTCTGTTATTTGTATGTTTTTTCCGCTTACTGTTATTTTCATAATTACTTCCCCCTTATGTGACTGAAATTGTGTATCGCTTTAACTAAAATAGTGTATATTTAGTTGTAAATTGTGTATATATTATAGTTACCCACCAAAATCATTTTGAAACCAATAATTATCAATCAGCTTTCAAAAATGCCAGAAGCATCCACTGACATTTCCACCAGGACGTAAATGCATAGCGGGTACTGACTATTTTTTGCTCTTAACCCTTTTGAGCCTGAAAAAATCCTCCCTATCCTTTTCCTCAAGTACCTCCTGAATATATTTCGCCTGTTCCTTGTATCTGGGTATTTGTATATTTTCAAGGGCATTCGCCCTCTTTTGGGTCTTTTTTACCTCAACCGCAAGCCTATATACCGACGTTTCTACCTGAGTGAGTTCATATATTAGGTATCTAAGATGCCTGAATCTCGTTACCGCTATGTCAAATGCCGGATTTGTCCTGTAGAACCCATAGTTTGGTGAAAGCGGCTTTTCCTCAAATTTGACACTAGGTATTTCAACTCCCATTACGCTTCGAAGAAGTATTTCATAATCCTCGTCTTTCTGTACGGAAAGGGCCAATTCCTCGACATACTCAGTCCCTATGGTTATATTTACAACCTCAAGCGCACTGTACGCCTCTGAAAATGAAATCCTCATCTCCTCTTGTATTTCCTTTGACTTTTCAACAAGCCCCATCATCTCCCTCACAAGAACGTTCCTCTTTTTGTCCAGAAGTTCAAATGCCTTTTGAGAGAATTCAAGCGAGCTTTTGAGTCTCATAAGATTCGATTTCGTCGGGGCCATGTTTAAATTCAAAGCCATCAGCTCCCTTCGCTTTCCCCTGATTCGCCACCGAGATATTTTTCAATTGTTTCAGGCTTGAGCCTGTCAAGTTCCTCAGGAGGAATTACGGATATTATCTCCCACGCCTTGTCGAGAGTCTGGTTTATATTCCTATCCTCGTCAAATCCCTGTGACAAAAACTCCGTTTCAAATAACCTTCCGAATTCCATGTACTTTCGATCGAGCTCAGAAAGTTCCTCTTCACCTATTATCTGGGCAAGAGCCCGAATGTCTTGAACTCTTGAATACGATGCAAAGAGCTGGTTTGCTATATCGTTGTGGTCTTCCCTCGTATAGCCTTCACCTATGCCGTCCTTCATCAGCCTTGAAAGCGAAGGAAGCACATTTATAGGAGGATATATGTTCTTTTGGAAAAGGTCCCTCGAAAGTACAACCTGGCCTTCTGTTATATATCCTGTAAGGTCCGGAACCGGATGGGTTATGTCATCACTCGGCATGGTCAGTATCGGAATAAGGGTTATGGATCCATTTTTCCCCTTTATCATTCCGGCTCTTTCATAAAGAGTTGCAAGGTCACTGTATAGATAGCCCGGATACCCCTTCCTGGAAGGAACCTCTTCCCTTGCGGAAGATATCTCCCTAAGCGCCTCGCAGTAGCTCGTTATATCTGTGAGCACCACAAGTATGTGCATATCCTTTTCAAATGCCAGGTATTCAGCCGCAGTAAGTGCGCATCTCGGAAGGGAAAGTCTTTCAACTACGGGGTCATCAGCAAGGTTTATGAACATTACAACCCTCTCAAGGGCTCCCGACTGCTCGAATGTTCTCTTGAAATAGTCGGCATCGTCATGCTTGACACCCATCGCTGCAAATATTATGGCAAAATCCTCATGTGAATCGCTGCTTATTTGGGCCTGCTTGACAATCTGGGCAGCAAGTTCATTGTGCGAAAGCCCGTTTCCGGAGAATATTGGAAGCTTTTGTCCCCTTATAAGGGTCATGAGGCAGTCTATTGCGGATATACCTGTCTGAACGAAGTTTCTCGGATATTCCCTCGACACAGGATTTATAGGATTTCCATTCACATTGTACTTGTCCTTTGTATATATTACAGGCCCTCCGTCAGCCGGTCTTCCGGCGCCGTCGAAAACCCTTCCCAGTATTTCCCTTGAAAGAGGTATGTTGAGAGGCTCTCCAGTAAAGTACACGCTTGAATTTCTTGTTGAAATTCCCGAAGTGCCTTCAAACACTTGGGCGACAACAACATCTCCGTCAACCTTGACCACCTTTCCCATACGTTTTTGCACTCCGTCAACCGTTATTTCTATTATTTCTCCATATGAAACGCCCTCTATGCCTGAAAGCATTATGAGCGGGCCTTCTATACTGTCCAATAGCAAATATTCCTTTTTCAAGCTGTTTCCCCCTTTCCATTTAATCCTCGTATTTCTTTTCAAGCCCGTCATAAAATGCATTTATGTCATCCTGAAGCTTTCCAAACCCCGAAAGGTCATCGTTTGGAATATTGTATTTCATCTTGACCACTCGCGCGAATATCTCATTGTCCCTGACCTGAGATATCGCTATCCCGCTTTTCACGGCCGCCCTAGCCCTTTCATACAGAATGTCTATGGTCTTTATCATCAGGTACTGCTTTTCCATCTGCACATACGTGTCTTCGCTGTGAAGGGCGTTTTGTTGAAGCAAACCACTTTTTATTATCCTTGAAATCTCTATTGTGAGCCTCTGCCCATCCGGAAGCACGTCCTCGCCCACAAGCTCGACTATCTCCATGAGCTTTTTCTCTTCATGGAGTATGTCGAGAAACTTAGCCCGAAGATCTATTATGTCATCTCCAACATTGTCCTTCATCCAGTCTGCAAGCATTTTTATATAGCCGCTGTAGCTGCTTAAATAGTTTATCGCCGGATAGTGCCTTGCATACGCTAGGTTTCTGTCCAGCGCCAAAAATGCGTTTACAAACCTCTTTGTATTCTCCGTGACAGGCTCCGAAAAATCTCCTCCCGGCGGTGATACTGCGCCTATTACAGTCACTGAACCCTCCTTGCCGCATAATGTGCTTACATAACCCGCCCTCTCATAAAACTGCGCAAGCCTCGACGGAAGATATGCCGGATAACCTTCTTCCGCAGGCATCTCTTCAAGCCTTCCCGATATCTCCCTGAGCGCCTCCGCCCATCTCGACGTCGAGTCTGCCATTATAGCCACATGGTAGCCCATGTCCCTGTAGTATTCGGCCATTGTGATCCCTGTGTATATGCTCGCCTCTCTCGCCGCAACAGGCATGTTGGAAGTATTTGCTATTAGCACGGTCCTTTCCATAAGCGGCTTTCCGCTTTTCGGGTCTATAAGCTCCGGAAAGTCCTCAAGCACCTCCGTCATCTCATTTCCACGCTCTCCACAGCCTATGTATACTATTATGTCCGCATCGGACCACTTTGCCAGCTGGTGCTGCGTCATTGTCTTTCCAGTTCCAAACCCCCCTGGAAGCGCGGCTGTTCCCCCCTTGCCCAGTGGAAAAAATATATCAAGCACCCTTTGCCCAGTTACAAGGGGCTCGGATATGCTCAGCCTCGATTGTACAGGTCTTGGATCTCTTACAGGCCACTCCTGATATAGACTAAGTCTTTTTTGCTCTCCCAAGCTGTCTTTGAGCTCTACTAAAACATCTTCAAGTCTATATGTACCGTTTTCGCGTGCAGATACAACCTCTCCGGACAAATTCGGAGGGACCATTATTCTATGCTCTATAAGGCTTGTTTCCTGGACCTTTGCATATACCTGTCCTGGCTGTAGCACGTCGCCTTTTGACACTGTGATTTCAACGTCCCACTCTCTTTGAGGATCTATAGATATAAGCCCTATACCTTCCGATATGAAGTTCCCTGAAATCTCTTCTATTCGTTTAAGCGGCCTTTGTATCCCATCGAATATATTGCCTATTATCCCAGGTCCAAGCTTTAGCGAAAGCGGCTTTCCCGTTGGAACTATCTCTTCCCCCACAGTAAGCCCTTCAGTCTCTTCGTAAACCTGTATTACAGCCTTGTCCCCCTCTATTGATATTACTTCTCCGAGGAGTTTTTTAGCGCCAACCATGACCATTTCCCTGACCTTGAAACCCTCAACGCAGTCACCCCTTACAACAGGTCCGTTGACCATTCCTACGAATGAGCCTTTGCAAATCGGTTTCACAGTTGCCCCTTTGGCTTCATTTTCTTTTTTCAGGTCCACATTTTCAAAACTATTCATAAAAATCACCTTTTTCCCCGAGGTATTCGTGCACTATCTGGCCTATGAACTCCCTGCTTTCTTCTATAAGAGATGCTATGGAGTTGTCTATCCTGAAGGAGCCTGAAGTGTCCTGGATTATGACGCCCCCTATGAGCTCCGGAGCCATTTTTTCAAACCTGACATCTTTCAGGTCATGCCCTAAGCTTCCTATGAGCTCTTCAATCATGTCCATATGGCTGCCTATGTCCTCCGCTATTATGTGCACTGCTATTCCGTCTGATTTTCCAATCCCTTCAAAACAGCTTTTAATCATTGAACTTAAAAAATCCCAATAACTCTCTTGGCGGACAAACTCCCTCGCCATTGCATAAATGTCATCCACTATCATTTCGACAAAGCCATTGACCTTGAGAAGCATAGCTTTTTTTCCGCCTGCCTTGGCCTGTGATATCATTTCGCTCTTTTTGAGCTGCCCCCTTTGCAAAAGCTCGCCGTATATTTTTTCGGCCCTGGCCTCAAATTCACCTTTCTTGGCGGCCAGCAGCTTTTCATTTTCCTCTTTCATCTTCTTGAGCTTCCACTCAGACTCCGTCTGCACCTTTTCATATACCATCTTTGTAAAGAGCTCCAGTTTATCCTCAAGTGTAATCACAGCAATCACCCCAATTCAAAGACTATATTTTTATACCTATGGCCTCCTTTATATAACCAGTTATATAGTCAGGCCTTCTCATGCTCCCCTCTCTTGAAGGTATTTCAACTATCAAAGGCCTCTCAAGGCTGAGCTTAAGGCTTGATATCCTCTCGCTCACCTTTTGCGACGCCGCCTCTGTTATTATTATTATTCCAACCTGGCTGTCGCTTATTGCCTCCTCTATGCCTTTCAGTATATCCTTCCTTTCACTTGCGATTATACCGTCTATCCCGGCAAGCCTCATGGCAAGCCATGTGTCCTTGTTGTCACTTATAAAAAAAGACTTCATGATCATCTTCTCCTTATCTAACATTACCTACTGTCCAATTTCCGAATAATGCAAGAGTTTAGCTGGCTGCATGCGCAGGTATGAATGATTCGGCTTTTCTGAAGCTTTGCAAAGCTGCTCATTGAAATTCTGCCAAAAAGCCGTTGAAACCTTTGACTGTTCGAGCAAAGCGAGTTTCAAAGGTTTTCGGCTACTTTACAGAATGAGATGCCAAGCAGCTTCAAAGCGCAAGACGGCCGAAGAATTCATACCGAGCATGCCCTATATCCTTCCCAGTATAAGTATTGATATGATAAGACCATATATGGCTATCCCCTCTGCAAGCCCCACAAATATCAGCGTCTTTCCCAGTATGCTCTGGTCCTCGGATACAGCTCCAAGGGCAGAAGATCCCACTGCCCCAACGGCATATCCAGCGCCTATTGTCGCAAGTCCCGTACAAAGGGCCGCAGCTATGAATCCAAGTCCCGAAGCTGAAGATATAGTCCCAGTCGCCGCCGTCGCCGCAAACACGACTTTTGGAACTAGCATTCCCACGGCGCTGAGCATTAGCATCGAAAAAACACCTATGCTTGCCTTTGCCGACGTTTTCAGTCTACTGCTTTCCATATCCCCTTTTGAAAACTGCAAATACATACCTGCCGCTATTGTACAAATCACTATCAATACATTCAAAAAAAGCACTGTTTTCATATAAATCCCTCCTATTTTTTATTTTTCACTTATGTGCCCTCACGATACCAGTCTCTTTCCTATTTTGCACTTTCAAGCCTTACAGGATCGAATTCGACCCCTTCTCCCCTGAAATATTTGCTGAAGAGTTCATAGTATTCGAGCCTCAACCCCTGTATGAACACTATCAGCCCCTCAAGTGTTATTATTATTATGTTTCCAACTATTATAACCAATACGCTTCCCGCTGCGCTGCCCACAAGCTCTGCCATTGTCATAAACGCCAAAAACAGCCCAACATGGTTAAGCGCAAACGCCCCAACCCTAATAAATGATATGGTGTTGCTGGCCATGCTCAGCAGCGTTTCTACTATGTCAAATCCGCTTTCAATATAGTATTCTGACATGCTTTCCTCATAAAGCGGCCTTTTTTTCATTATGAAATTCGAAAGTGGCTCCCTGATCACCATAAGAACCATGAGAATCAGCGCTACAAGTACGCCAAACAACGTACTTATAATCTTCATGCCTGCAAATGCCTGGTATGCTATGACTACAAGCAGAATGTAAAACACAAGCCCTACAACCCCATTTCTTCCAAACAACCCTTCTTTCATGTCCTTTTGCCTTATTGAATTTGCTATGTTGTATCCAAAACTCATAAGAAGAAGCACTATTCCGAATGCAATGGATGCAATCAACATGAAATTTATGTTTTCTATGGGCCTTACAAGAAGTGCCGGAAGTATGTGTTCGAACCCAAACAAACTGCCATAAAGCAATCCGAATATCATCGAACTCGTCCCAAGCCTTACAAGTATCTCCGCATATCCCTTTAGGCTAGCGATTTTTCTCATGATGTATATGCCCGCGAGCAGAAGCACCGCTCCCTGGCCCACATCTCCAAACATGGCCCCAAAAAGTATCATGTACGTTATGCCAAGAAACAGCGTCGGGTCAATCTCATCATATGACGGAACCCCATAGAGCCTAACGAGATTTTCAAACGGTTTTGTAAGCCAGTTATTTCTGAGCTTCGTAGGAGGCCTTGTTGACTTCAACCCGCCTTTTCCATCTCCAAATGCAACTATAGACCTCTGGTCAGCCTCTTCCACTTTTTTGACTATGTGCTGCCTTTCCCGTCTTGGAACCCATCCTGAAAGCATGAAGAAATGCTTTGTAAAAGCCATTTTTTCCTTCATGTTCTCCATGAGCCTCTGGAGAAGAATCATGTTGTAAATCACTATCAAATCCTTTGAATATTCCTCTTTGAAAGACTTCATCTCGTCCTTGAGGTTGAATACTTCCATCCGAAGGCTCCCTATCATGTTATCAAGCTTCGAAAGTCCCTCCTTGGGACTTCCCGATATTTGCACCGGGATTTCTATGTCATGGAAATTGAGTGATTTTAGTACTTTTTCAGTCTCATCCTCTATATCTGAAGGATAAACCACAAGATAAACCTCGTCACTTTCACTGCTGCCTATGTGAAATATGGCCGCTGCTATACTTTCATAACTTTCCTTCAACTTGAGCCGTTTAGCCTTCGAAAGCGTTCCGACTCTATAGCTGAAATACTTCATGCTTCTGAGTTGCTCTATTTTTATGTTCATTCCCGTTATATACTGGATGTTTTCCTTGAACTCTAAAAGCGATTTGAGCCTTTGCTCCCGCCATTTTATTTCCTTGTGAAGAGGCTCTATCTGAGCGTATATCCATTCTATTTCAACGCAGCTCCTCTTGAACGAGTAGTCTCCTCCCACCACAGACTTGTCTATGTACAGCTCTGTTCCAAACCTCTTTATTATCACATCCAGCTTCTTTTCCATGTCCGAAATGTCTATTTTATCTTTATAGGCCCCTACCGTTGCCGCCAGGGTTTCCTCCTCCTCTCCAATCTTTTCCATGGCAAGTGTGAGCTCTCCAAAATTTTTGACCGCGCTGTCCATGTGAACATTTTCAAGAAGTACTACTTTTTTGAGCACCTCGTCCACGGATTCAATGGGGCCAGCAATAGTCATCATATCCATTTTTTCAACCGCCACAGTTAACCACCCCCTTATATCCTCCTGATGAGGTATTTTCTCGCCTCCGACAATTCAATCCCATATCTGACCGTCTCAGTGATTGATATTATGTCGCGCATCTCAAACTCAACCCTGTGATAGTATTCTATGACTGCTGAAATATCCATATCCCCTGTGGATGTGTAGTTTTCATAAAGAGCCTGCGACATAGCCCTTTCCATATATATATCGCTTATTCCCCTTTCCATAAGAGGCGCATACATGGTTTTCCTTACCTCTTCCATGTATTTTTCAGGTGTCCTCGCAGAGCAGAGTGTCTTGAGCTTGTGTCCCTTGAAATAGTATCCAAACGGAAGCGCATAGTTGAATATCTCAACCGGTGAGAGTTCATAAAAGTTTATGGCCCTGTATATGAACTGCATATTTTGAAGGTCCACATTCACCCCGACCTGCCTTTTGAGAATGTCCCTGTCATGCGGATCGAGCTTTTCAATGTGATCAAAGAGAAGCTTGAAATACGCATAATCCATATTCATTTCCATGTGAAACTGCCTTTTTTCCATATCCTCGGTAGTAAGGCTCCTGAGCGGTCTGTAATATATGGTGCCCCTTAGCCTTTCCACAAATTCCTCTGCGCTTTTCGCCTTCAAAAGCTCTTTTTTGTTCACACCCGTATAGCTTTTTGAATATAGAAACCGCCTTGCCATGGCGCCCGGGTCATCCCCCCTGCATATTGACCTTAGTATGAGCTTCAAATCCTCTACCTCATACCTTACAAATGCAAGTGTCTTAAAAACGCTTTTAGCCGCCCCTGTAAGATAATGCATAAGCTTTTCATAGTCATGGAGTATGGTCTTTCTTATGGCAAACTCGAAGTCATCCCTTTCATACTCGTTGGGGTCTATATCCTCAAGGGCTTCGCTGTATCCCGTCTTTTCCTTCAGATAAGCCACTATCTCGCTTTCATTTTTCTTCTCTATTAGATTCTTATAGTCCTCAATAGTTAAAAGCTTGGCCTTAAGCGCCCTGACCTTTGTATTTAATGCCGCGTATCTTTGTATGCTGGGCATTTAAATCTCCCCTTTTTCAAATATTCTGGAGAAAATCTCCCGCTCAATGTCTTTTTTCAGTTCGCTAAACTTCACCTCAAGCATCTTTTCTCTTTCCTCGAACTGTTTTTCTATTTCATCTGACTCCATCTTTCCTTCAAGTATTAGCTTTTCCATTTCGACCTTTCCGCCAGCTTTCCCCTTTTCGATGATCTCCTCTTCCATCTTATCTATCTCTACTTTCATGTTTCGCTCATTTTCCTCGATTATATTTTTGGTCTTTTCCTCAATATCGCTGCTTCTGCTGTCTATCTCTATTATCCTTTTCAAAATCTCCATATCTTCCACAGCATCACCCCGTCTCCATATGTAAGTATCAGCCGCCGACAAACAAATGCTCTAATCGGCTAAAGCTATATTCAATATATTTACCCCTCGAATCAACCTGTAACACTTTCTGTTATCCACAATTTTTCAAATCAAAAATTCAAATATATATAAAGGCGTATTTTAATGAAAAACATTGTAAAAATTGAAGCAAATCATTCAAAAATGAAGCTTTACAGCCAAGCGCAAAATGTATTGCAAAAAAAATGTTTCCC
>CBDULP010000017.1:0-55261 GCA_965368085.1 uncultured Peptoclostridium sp.
AAGCTCCTTAGCGCCGAAGGTACTCGGACCGGAAGGTCCCGGGAGAATAGGACGTGGCTGCGTGAAAATGAAACCCTGGAATATTTTCCAGGGTTTTTTGTTATATACATATAAAATCAGGGGGCGGACATGAAGAATACTATTATAATAAAGGGTAACATAGCATATACAAAGACGCTGCAAAAATTTGAAATACACGAAGACAGTTATATTGTTGCAGTTGATGGAAAAGTAGAAGGGATATATCCTGCTCTTCCTCAAAAATACAAGGAATTTCAAGTTGAGGACTATGGCAACAGGATAATAATACCGGGATTTGTAGACCTTCACATCCATGCAGCACAGTACATGCAAAGTGGGATTGGAATGACAAGGCAGCTTTTGGAGTGGCTAAATGATTATACTTATGACTTGGAGAGAAAATTTCAGGATGATGAGTTCGCCCAAAAAGCATATTCGGCTTTTGCTCAGAAACTTCTTTGTGTGGGAACGCTCAGATCATGTATTTTTGCATCATCTTCCACCACGGGTACACAGGTGCTTTTTGAAGCCATCAAGGAAAAGGGGCTTGGCGCCTATGTGGGCAAGGTGAATATGGATACAAATGCTCCGGACTTCATAATAGAAAGTACAAAAGATTCAATTGAGGGAACGATGCAACTTATAGACATGTATAAGGATGAAAAGCTTGTAAAGCCAATAATAACGCCAAGATTTGCGCCTACGAGCACAAAAAACCTCTTAAGGGAACTTGGAGATTTGGCTGAAAAATATGGCATTCCGGTGCAGTCGCATGTGAACGAGAATATAGACGAAGTGGAATGGGTTAAAGAGCTTTTCCCTGAAAGCAAAAGCTATATAGACGTGTATGATGAAAATATGCTGTTTGGACAGACACCTACAGTGATGGCCCATGCAATATATCTTGAGGAAGAAGAGATAGAATACATTAGGGAAAAAGGGGTGTTCATAGCGCACTGTCCAGATTCTAACATAAATGTCAGAAGCGGAGTAATGCCTCTTAGAAAGTATATTGACAGGGGCCTTAAGATAGGGCTTGGAAGCGATGTGGCAGGAGGCCATAAAATAGGAATGAATGAGGCAATAGTAAGAGCGGTGCAGCTTTCAAAGATACTGAATATAATGGACAAGTCATGCAGTCCTGTGGAATTTTCAGAAGCATTTTATCTAGGAACAAAGGGTGGAGGAGAATTTTTTGGAAACACGGGGAGCTTTGAAGAAGGATACAGCCTGGACGCCCTTGTAATAGAGGATGAAGAGTCCATATCCCAAAACTACTGCGTGCTGGACAGACTCGAAAAATTCATATATACGGGGGACGACAGGAGCATATGTGCCAGATATGTGGAAGGTGTGAAAATAGGATAGTTTAAATTAATGAAAAATTAATTAAAACGGTTTTAATTTATGATAAAATGAATGTTATGGGGAAAATAAGCGGTATGTAAATAAATAGAAACACATAAATTGGAATTTTACGGAATAAGAAATACAAAATAAAGATTGCGAAATGAGGTAGCATGAGTATGAATTTTTTAAAAGAGCTTATATTTGGAGGAAATAAAAGGGAAATAAAAAAAGTAGAAAAGATAGTAGACCAGATAGAGGCCATGGAAGACAGGTTCACAGGTCTGAGTGATGAAGAACTCAAGGGAATGACTGTAGAGTTTAAAGAGAGAATCCAAAAGGGAGAAAGCCTTGATGACATACTTCCAGAGGCATTTGCAACTGTAAGGGAAGCTGGAAAGAGAGTTCTTGGAATGAGACACTACAGGGTTCAGCTCATAGGTGGAATAGTGCTTCACCAGGGAAGAATAGCGGAGATGAAAACAGGTGAGGGTAAGACGCTTGTAGCAACGCTTCCGGTTTACCTGAATGCGCTTACAGGAAAAGGCGTCCATGTCATAACTGTAAACGACTATCTTGCAAAACGTGACATGGAGTGGATGAGCAAGCTATATGAATTCTTGGGCTTTTCTATAGGGGTGGCTGTTCATGGCCAGTCTCCATCGGAGAGAAAACATGCGTATAACTGTGACATAACATACGGAACAAACAACGAATTCGGGTTCGACTACCTTAGGGACAACATGGTTATATACAAGGAGAGAATGGTTCAAAGGGAACTCAACTTTGCAATAGTCGATGAGGTTGACTCGATACTCATAGACGAGGCGAGAACTCCTCTTATAATATCAGGGCCTGGAGACAAATCCACA
Source organism: uncultured Peptoclostridium sp. (assembly GCA_965368085.1). Classification (GTDB taxonomy): domain Bacteria; phylum Bacillota; class Clostridia; order Peptostreptococcales; family Peptostreptococcaceae; genus Peptoclostridium. The sequence continues at coordinate 2,241 of CBDULP010000017.1, forward strand.
GGACTTTATATACAGGCGAATACATTCGTTCAAATGCTCCAGGGTAGGAAAATGGACCCTAGCGAGGAGAAGCAGAGCAAGTTTGACAGAGAGTACAAGGAAGAAACCGTGGACTTTGTAATAGACGAAAAAGGCAACTCGGTAATGATCACTGAAAACGGTGTGGCTAAGGCCGAAAAGTTCTTCGGGGTTGAAAACCTTGCGGATTCAAGCAACATGGAACTTTCACACCATATAAACCAGGCCCTCAAGGCAAACAACCTTATGAAAAACGATGTCGACTATGTTGTCAAGGACGGAGAAATAGTAATAGTAGACGAATTCACAGGAAGACTTATGTTTGGAAGAAGGTACTCGGACGGACTGCACCAGGCCATAGAGGCAAAGGAAGGCCTTGACGTGCAGAGGGAATCTCAAACACTTGCGAGTATAACGTTCCAGAACTACTTCAGAATGTACAGCAAGCTTTCAGGTATGACAGGTACGGCAAAGACTGAGGAAGAGGAATTCAGGTCGATATACGGCATGGATGTAGTTCAAATACCTACAAACAAGCCTATACAGAGAAAAGACGAGCCGGATGTGGTATACAAGAGTGAAAAGGGAAAATTCAAGGCTGTAGTCGAAGAGATAGAGGAAAGATACAAGACGGGCCAGCCAATATTAGTTGGTACAATAGCGATAGAGACGTCTGAAATGCTTTCTTCAGTTCTAAAGAGAAGGGGAATAAAGCACCAGGTCCTAAATGCAAAGCAGCATGAAAAAGAGGCTGAGATAGTTGCTCAAGCGGGAAGGCTTGGAAATGTAACTATAGCTACGAACATGGCGGGAAGGGGAACCGACATAGTGCTTGGCGGAAACCCTGAGTTCATGACAAAAAAAGAAATGAGAAAGCTTGGTTACAGCGAGCACATAATATCGCTTGCAACAAGCTTTGCAGAAACGGATGATCCTGAAATACTCGAGGCCAGAGACCATTACAATGAGCTATATTCAAAGATAAAAGAGGAGACCGATTCAGAGCAGGAAAAGGTAAAAGCTGCCGGAGGACTTTGCATACTTGGAACTGAAAGGCATGAGTCCAGAAGGATAGACAACCAGCTCAGAGGGCGTGCAGGACGTCAGGGAGACAATGGTATATCGAGATTCTATATAAGCCTTGAAGACGACATAATGAGGCTGTTTGGAAGCGAGAAGATAAAGGGTGTGGTAGAAAAGCTTGGCATGGACGACGACACTCCTATAGAGCATGCAATCCTTTCGAAATCCATAGAAAACGCACAAAAGAAAGTCGAAGGAAGAAACTTTGGAATAAGAAAGCACGTACTCCAGTTTGACGATGTAATGAATAAGCAAAGGGAGATAATATACAAGGAGAGAAGAAGCGTTTTAGAGGGTGAGAATATAAGGGAAAATATAGTGTCTATGATACAAAAGACTATAGAGCACTATGCAGACCTTTACACATCTGATGGAAACTATCCTGAAGAGTGGGACCTTGTAGGGCTTAAAGAGCACCTGTATTCGATGTTCCTTCCGAAGGGAAGCATAGACTTTGGAGATATAGAGGAGCTTGACAGGCAGAAGATAAAAGATATTCTTATAGACATTGCAATGGGCATATATGAAGAAAAGGAAAAGATCATAGGCGAAGAGCGAATGAGGGAGATAGAAAGAATAATGCTTCTTCAGGTCGTGGATACAAAATGGGTCGACCACATAGACGCCATGGATCAGCTAAGACAGGGAATAGGACTTAGGGCCATAGGACAAGAGGACCCTGTGAGGGCATACCAGTTCGAAGGGTTTGACATGTTTGAGGACATGATAAGGCTTATACATGAAGATACAATAAAATACCTATTTGGATTTACAATAGAGGAAAAAATAGAAAGAAAACAGGTAATAGATGTGGACAATCTTTCGCAAAGCTCTGGTGAAGACCAAAAACAGCCTGCAAGCAGGGATGAAAAGGTAGGCAGAAATGACCTTTGCCCATGCGGAAGCGGCAAGAAATACAAAAAATGCTGCGGCAAAAATAAATAATAAGGGGTGATTATGTGCTTAACCTACAAGAATACAACCAAAAGCTTGAAGAGATAAGTGAATCAATAAAAGAACTGAGGGTTTCTCTTTGACATAGATGCCATGAAAGAAGAAATAGAAAACCAGGAACAAAAGATGCTTCAGCCAAATTTTTGGGATGACAATGAAAAGGCACAAAAGATACTTCAAAGCAACAAGGCGCTTAAAGAAGACATTGAAAACTACAAGGGGCTTTCAGATTCATATGAAGAGATCCAGATAATGGTAGAACTTGCACAGGAAGAAGACGACATGTCTCTTGAAAAGGAAGTCCAAAAGGAGATTGAAGCGCTTGAAGGAAAGATAGATGCTATGAGAATAAAGACTCTTCTTTCTGGAGAATATGACAAAAACAGTGCCATACTTTCAATCCATGCGGGTTCAGGAGGTCTTGACGCCCAGGACTGGGCCCAGATGCTTCTGAGACTCTACAAGAGATGGGCTGAAAGAAAAGGCTTTTCAACGTCGATAATGGACATTATACAAGACCCTGAGGCTGGAATAAAAAATGCCACTATACTCGTCGAGGGGCTCAATGCATACGGGTATCTTAAGGGGGAAAAGGGCGTACACAGGATGGTAAGAATTTCGCCTTTTGATTCTTCTGGAAAAAGGCATACTTCCTTTGCATCCATAGACGTAATACCTGAACTGGATGAAAATGTTGAAATAGACATAAACCAGTCGGATCTGAAAATAGACACTTACAGAGCCTCAGGTGCAGGAGGCCAGCACGTAAACAAGACCGACTCGGCAGTTAGAATAACCCATCTGCCTACTGGGATTGTGGTTCAGTGCCAAAACCAAAGGTCGCAGCACAGCAACAAGCAAATGGCAATGCAGATGCTTACTGCAAAGCTCATAGAGATAAAGGAACTTGAAAACAAGGAGAGAATAGAGGACATACAGGGCGAATACTCCCAGATAAGCTGGGGAAGCCAGATAAGATCTTATGTATTCCATCCTTATAATCTGGTCAAGGACCACAGGACAAATGCGGAAGTGGGAAATATACAGTCTGTAATGGACGGGGATATAGATCATTTTATAAATGAGTATTTAAAGTCTTTAAAGAGCTCTAAATAACAGATGCAAACATAAAAAAAGCTGGCAATGGATTTAATCCTATTGCCAGCTTTTTGCATTTACATCATTATATCCACTAGAAGACCCCTTATAGAGTCGATGCTCTTTAGAACCCTGGAGTGGTCGATATGGTTTGTTATGAAGTCGCGGGTTATGGAGTCAAGCTCCCTGTCAACCTGCTTTACAATTGAGTACACTCTGTGCCTGCCCCTTCTGTCCAGGAAGTTTTGCTGCGAGAAAACATGCGAGTTTTCAACGGCAGTTCCAAGAAAGTCCTTTACAAGCTTTTTATACTCCAGAACGTCCTTTAAATACAGATTGTCTTTAAGCTGATCGGATTTTTCGACAATTTGTTCAAATATGCCCTCAAGCTTTTTCCTGACATCATCCGACTTTATCTTTTCGAAGGTCTTGAGAAATTCGCTTTGCTTTGGCTTGAGCTTTTTTTGAATTGAATCTGTACTTTGAAGCTCATGTATTTTGGGAATTTGAGATATATTGTTTATGGGTGCCAATTCATCACATCCTTATGAACGTATATATAATACTATTATATATTATCGGCATACATTTTCACACTCTTTAACATGGAATTAAAAATTAAACAAATGTATGTAAAATGACGATAACTAAATATAAGAAAAATACACGAGGTGGCTTCATATGATGGAAAAAGTTTTACAGGGAAAAAGCATTGCAGCGGCAGATGCATATACTGCACTTTCCGCGGCGCCCAAAATAAGAGGTACGTTGATTGAAAAGGATGAAAAAAATATAAAAATCGACATGGGTGACAACACCGTTTTAGAAGCCCAGGTCAAAGAAGAAATAGACTCGAATATCGGGGAAATTGTACTCATAGACAGGAAAAACATAGAAAAGTCAAAACTGACCAGCAAAAAAGATGATGTAAGAGTTGAAAAAGGAGAAAAGCTTTTTTACTCTGAAATTCTCGAAAAACATAATATGGAAGCCAGCGAAGACAATTTGAATGCGGCAAAACAACTCCACGTAAACGGAGTGGACATGACACGGGAAAATATTCAGGCCTATGTTGCAGGAAAGGGGTACCTTGACGAGATTACAGAGTCGCTTGATTACGACAGTGCAATAAAGCTCGTACAAATGGATGTGGACATTGAAAACGCATCCCTTCAGGAAATAGCCATTTCACTGGAGGAACTTGAGGAAGAAAAAGAGGGTTTTTCGATACTGAAAATGTTTGGGAAAAAAGAAATTACAACAGAGCAGGCGGAAAGCATAGCAAAAAAAATATATGGAAGCAAAATGGGAAAGGACATAACGGACATAATAAAATCGCTTCACAAGAGGAATGTAAATATCACAAAAAAGAATATAGAAAAGATAAATGATGTTTTTTATAAGCTGGACAAGCTGCAGGATGCAGAAAACTCCACGTTTATAGATACAATAAAGAATAAACTGGATTTAAACATAGAAAACCTTTACAATGTAAAAAGATTCGTAAAAAGCGGGACTTTAGAATCGCCGGGGACATTGGATAATCTCAACTTAAAGGGATATGCACCGGTCAAAATGGGAAAAAACAATGCTACGGAAAAAGAGTTAAGGCTTTTGAATGACGACATAGTAAACCTGCTTGAAAGTTCCGGGTTTGAAGCGTCAGATGAAAACATGAAGATTTCAAAGGACTTCATAAAAAATGAAATAGAACTCACAGCACGAAACATAACCGGCATAAAAGACATGAAATCTGCGCTTTCAAGCATAATAAAGAACATGGATAGGGATAAAGCCGCACAGCTCATAAAGGCAGGCGTGGACATAGAAAAAGAAGATATAAGAGATCTTGCTGAAAAAATAGGCATTATGGAAAAAACTGAATTATCGGGGAAAATAGAAACAGATGGATTGAAAACTACAGAAAAAAAAGTCAATGAAATGCATATAAAGCAGTTTGATATAAAAACAGAATCTGAGAATATAGAAAAAATAGATTCAGAAGAAAATTCGAAAACTACAGATAATGCTGAAAAGATCCAAAACTCCCCAAAAGAAGGAGAGATACAGGAGCAAAAGCAGAATGAGAAGTTCCCAAAAGATGAAATAAAGCAGGGGGAACAGGAAAAATCGAAAAAAGAAGACGTGAAAACACAAAAAGCAAAAATTAAACATGAAAGCGAATATATAAAACCGTCAGAGCAAAGTATGGAAACTGAAGAAATTAAGCAGGAACAAGTAAAACAGGTAGAGGACAGGGGTATAAAAGCCCAAAATGAAACCAGCATAGAAGATATAATTGAAAAAGTCGAGATCCTGAAAAAAATAGATGAAAAAGACCTCCTGACTTTAATTAAAAAGAATGTTGATTTCAAGATAAGTAAAATAGAAAAGGTGCTGCTTGGGAAAAATGAAATTTCGCTGAAACCTTCAGAGTTAGACTATTCACATATACTAAAATCGCAAACTAATTCAGAATCAAATGCTTTTGCGATTACAGCTTCAAAAGTGGACAGCTTAGCGGCAGCCCTTAAAAACATAGGAGAACTTGATTTTAGTATAGTGGCACTACAAATGAAAAATCAAATGCCTATGACCATTAAAAACATTGAAGCCAGCAGTCTGTGGATAAAGACTCAAAATACCCAGTTTGATATTCAAGAGAAAATGGGTCTTAAAAACATACAGGCTCCAAAGTTGCTCAGCGGTGAAAGTGAACAGATTATTAAAAAGTATGTTCATCAAAATATTGAGCCAAACAGGAATGCATTTGAAGCGGCAAAGGCTCTCGTTCAAAGTGGAATGAGCCTAAGCAGATCAAATATTCAAAGGGCCTATGATGTATATGGAAACTATATGAATGTAAAAAGCAAGCTTTCGGTGCCAATGGTTTTAGACAGCATCGAAAAAAATATAGACATAGAAAATATGGACATTGACATGGTGTCTAAATATGTGGACAGATATGAAAAGCAGCAGTTGAAGGAAGGGTACTCAAATCCGAAGCTTAAACAGCATCAGGAAGTCAAGCGCCAGTTAGAAATCACATCGGATACTACGGACGAGATTTCTAATGGAAGGGAAAAAGCCTTAAAAAAGCTTGTTGAAGGCATGCGGTCATCGGATATAAAAAGTGAAAGCACTCTTGCATTTTTGATAAAAAACAAGAGGCATATTTCACTAGGAGAGATTCAAAGGACGTATTCTCTTGCAAACAACAAGGAACAGTTTGGGCATAAGATTTCAGACATTGTAAGATTTATAGAGGAAAAGGGAGATGAGCAGAGCCGAGAAAAAGTAGATGGGCTTAAAAAGGCAATCAAAGACATATCAAAGGGCATAAAGGATTCAAACTGGAAATTTGAAAAAGAATATGCAGATGTGGAAGAAATTATAAATGATATTGAAAACAGCACCAAGCTTTTAAAAGAAGAAGACAATTATACGCTTAAAAGAAAGTTCAAAGAACTCTCAGAAACAGTCAATGAAAGCCAAAGGCTTGAAAGAGAAAGCAAAATACATCAGATACCAGTATATATGAACGAGAAGCTTACAAATCTCAATATCTATTTCAGGGAGAGGAAAAAAGGGTCTTCAAGAATGAGCAGTGAAGATATGTCTGTGGCGCTAAGTATAGAGACGGAAAGCATGGGAAATGTCAATATGAACATAACTGTTGACAAGAATAGTGTGAACGTAAAAATAGGACTTGAAAATGAGCATGACAGAGGGCTTGTAGAAAACTACAAGGACATTTTGAAAAATCTTCTTGATGTGAATGGATACACAATGGGAGAAATGTCATTTTATGATGATGGAGACGGAAGCATATTGGACGTGAATACAAGCGAAAGCGAACATGAAGAGCATGATTTTTTTGGAAAAAAAGGAGTTCTGGACCTTAAAATATAGGAGTGTTGGCCTTGAATAATGAATTAAAACCTAGGGATTTAGATGGATTTATGAAAAAAAGAGACGAATCTAAAGCATTCAAAATGCCAGAGGAAGTCCCAAAAGAGCTGTTTGACATAGTTTCACAGGTTTTAAGCTTTTTAGAAAGGGTAGATGAAATAAAAGTCAAAAGAGATTAAAGTGTATACGGATTCCAGTCGATAAAACATATGTAACTTTTAAAAATGCAGGGAGGAATGTTAAATTGAGAATAAATCACAATATATCAGCTATGAATGCCCACAGGCTTTTGAACAGAAACAATTCTATCGGAAGTAAGACACTTGAAAAGCTTTCGTCCGGAAAGAGGATAAATAGAGCGGGAGACGACGCAGCGGGAATGGCTATAAGTGAAAAGATGAGAGCTCAGGTAAGGGGCCTTCAAATAGCTTCAAGGAATTCTCTTGACGGGGTTTCACTTGTACAAACGGCAGAAGGTGCAATGGCTGAAGTTCATTCCATGCTCCAAAGAATGAGAGAGCTTTCGGTGCAGGCGGCAAATGGAACCTCTGCAGAATCAGACAGACAGGCAATACAGGATGAGATAAACCAGCTTACGTCAGAAGTCAACAGAGTGGCAAATGGAACAGAATACAATACGAGAAATGTGCTTAAAGGAAACGAAGGACCTGAATCAAATGCTCTAGTACACAGAATGTCTACAGGAGAGTCGGCACAGGTTACTGGGAACGTAGATGTGGAGGCGCTGGCAGCCGGAGATTTCAATCTTGCAAGCGAACAGCTTTCAGTGTGGGTAGACGGGGAGGAGAAGGTTGTAAACCTTACTCAGACAAACAATGCAACTACATTAAACAATTTCATGGATCTTATGAATGACGCCCTTGGAGATTCTGCAAAGGCGATTATAGATAAAAATGGATTTATAGAGATAACAACAGCTTCAATGGGAGGTCTTAGCAAAATTGAAATAAAGGGAAGTGGAGATGCGGTTAAAATGATTGACTCCACATTTGACCCAGCAGCTCCAGTGTATCCTACAGATACGGGAGTGGCGGAAAATGCTACAAATACGTCGAAGGGAACATTCTATTTTGATGCTGTGCCTGAAGTTGGGTCTACAATAAAAATAGGAAATGAGACAATAGAGTTTTTTGACAGCAGCGTGGCTCCATATGTAGGTTCAAACAGACCTATAGACATAGCTGGCAAGGCTACTCCTGAAGCAGTTGTAGATGAGATAGTAAATAAATTTGCAACGGGAATAGACGGAGTGACACTGAGCAAGGATGCAAAGTTTGACTCGGGAGCAGGAACATCTGACAATGCAAGGCTTATAGTGACAGCAGATTCGCCGGGGTTTGACGGTAACCTTATATACCTTGAAGCTACGCCTAAAGAATTTACGACGAGCCTTCAAGTAGGAGCAAACACCGGACAGGGATTCAGACTGGAGATAGGGGATATAAGAGCTCAAAAGCTTAAGATAAGCGCAGACAACCCTACAAGAAACCCAGGAGTAAAGGGAGCCTCATATGTTAAAACAGGAGCGACTGTAACTGACGGAATTTCAGCTAGCATGGTTGAATATGCAGTTGACGTCACGTCGGAAGAAAAGGCTTCTGCGGCAATATCAGTATTTGACAATGCAATAGTACAAATTGCAGGCGAAAGATCAAGGCTTGGAGCAACTCAAAACAGACTTGAGCATACAATTGCAAACCTTGACAATACTGCCGAAAACCTTACTGCAGCAATGTCGCGTGTAGAAGACACAGACATGGCGCTTGAAATGGCTAACTTCCAGAAGATAAATGTTCTTCAGCAGGCAGGCGTTTCAATGCTTGCACAGGCAAACCAGCAGCCGCAGTCGATACTTAAACTTCTAGGATAAAAGAGGTGCTTTAGATGATAGAAAAGGAATATCTTGCAGGCAGGGTGGCATCGGCTAATGATGCTCAGCTTGTTGCGATAGTATATGAAGGGCTTATTGACTATCTCAACGAGTCCACAGATAATATAAAAAAAAGCGACAATCAAGGGCTCAATGCTTCCATAAACAAGTGCAGGGAGATATTGGCTGAACTCATAGCAACTTTGAGCGGAGACTCTGAAATAGCTATGAACTACAAAAGCATTTACATGTATGTAAATGAACTTATCACAAAGGCTCATATTTCAAGAGATACAGAGAAGCTTGAGGAGGCGGTAAAAGTTGTGACTCCGCTTTATGAGGGGTGGAGAGAGCTTGGTGAAAAGCTGTTTAAGGAAAGTGTAGCAACTGGAGCGGCATCGCAAGCCGTATCTGGAATTACCTATGGAAATGGTTATTTAAACGACCAGTTCGCAGGCAGTGTGAATAATTGGGAAAAAGGTTAAAATTAAAGTTTTAAAAGTTAAGGACCATTTCAGGGGATTTTATAAAATCCCTTGAAATGGTCCTTTTATAGTTGATATACACTGCCATATTAAATTATAAACTGTTTTTTTCACTAGAAAATGTATATATGATATAATTTATAAGATGAAAACAATGCAAGGCAAAAGAGCATAAGTTGGGAGAGATTTTATGGATTTGATAAAGGTTCTTCAAGACGAATTTGAAATTTCAAAGGGTCAGGTTGAAAATACAGTTAAATTAATAGATGAGGGAAATACAATTCCATTCATAGCAAGATACAGAAAAGAAATGACCGGAGGCCTTAGCGATATAGTGCTGAGACAGTTTGGAGAAAGACTTTCATATATAAAAAATATTGAGGGAAGAAAAGAAGAAGTCATAAGGCTTATAGACGAGCAGGGAAAGCTTGACGAAAAGCTTAAAAATAAAATAATAGGAGCAAAGACACTCCAGAAGGTTGAGGATTTTTACAGGCCTTTCAAGCAGAAAAAAAGCACAAGGGCTTCAAAGGCAAAGGAAAGAGGGCTTGAACCTCTTGCAAATGCCATAATTGATGGGAGAGAAGATATACAGAGCTATGCAGCCAGCTTTATAGACTCGGAAAAAGAAGTTACTTCAGCGCAGGAAGCTATCCAGGGGGCCAAGGACATAATAGCTGAGATGATATCCGACAAGCCTGAATACAGGGAGTGGATAAGAAAGATCTCAATGAAAGAGGGCATGGTGTCGTCTAAAGCCTCGAATGATGAAGAAAAGAGCGTGTATGAGAACTATTACGACTACAAAGAGCCTGTTTCAAAAGTGGCCGACCACAGGGTGCTTGCAATGAACAGAGGGGAAAAGGAAAAGTTCCTCAAAGTCAAAGTGCTTATGCCTGACGACAAGGCTCTTGCTCACATAAAGAAGAGTGAAACAGTAGGAGGGGGGCTTTCTGAATATGTCGATGATGCGATAGAAGACGCATACAAAAGGCTCATACAGCCTTCGATAGAAAGGGAAATACGTTCAAGCCTTACAGAGCGCGCCCAGGAGAATGCGATAGAGGTGTTTGCTAAGAACATAAGCCCTCTTATAATGGCTCCGCCCGTAAGGGGCGTCAGGGCCCTTGCTATAGACCCGAGCTTCAGGACTGGTTGCAAGCTGGCTGTACTTGACGAGACTGGAAAGCTGCTTGAATATGCGACCATATATCCCAACGAACCCAGAAATGAGACTGAAAAGTCAAAAGGAGTTCTTCTAAACCTCATACAAAAATATGACATAGACATAATACCCATAGGAAACGGAACGGCCTCGAGGGAGACTGAAAACTTCGTGGCCGAGAGCATAAAGGAGATTGAAAAGAAGGTATACTATACAATAGTCAGCGAGGCGGGAGCATCCGTATACTCGGCATCAAAGCTTGCAAGCGAGGAATACCCGGATGTGGACGTGTCAATAAGGGGTGCAATATCCATAGGAAGAAGGCTTCAAGATCCTATGGCGGAGCTTGTTAAGATAGATCCAAAGAGCATAGGAGTAGGGCAGTACCAGCATGACCTCAACCAGAAAAGGCTTGACGAGACCCTTACAGGAGTCGTGGAGGACTGTGTAAATGCGGTAGGGGTGGATCTCAATACTGCAACAGTGTCGCTTTTGAAATATATCGCAGGGATATCGGAGAGCATAGCTAAAAACATAGTCGCATACCGCGAGGAAAACGGAAAGTTCAATTCGAGAAAGCAGATAAAGAAGGTAAAAAGGCTTGGAGACAAGACTTTCGAGCAGTGTGCGGGATTCCTTAGAATATGCGACGGGGAAAATCCTCTTGACAATACATCGGTTCACCCGGAATCCTATGAAGCGGCGGCTACATTGCTTGGCATGATCGGAATGAGCATAGATGATATAGACAGGGAGGCACTTGACGCAATAGACATTGAAAATACTGCAAAAGAGCTTGGAATAGGTGAAATCACGCTCAAAGACATAATAGATGAGCTTAAAAAGCCGGGCAGGGATATAAGGGATGAAATGCCAAAGCCAATATTCAAAAGCGACGTATTGAAGCTTGAAGACCTTAAAGAAGACATGATACTTTCGGGTACTGTCAGAAACGTAGTGGATTTTGGAGCTTTCGTGGACATAGGCGTGAAAAACGACGGGCTTGTCCATATATCCCAGATAAGCAACAGGTTTATAAAGCATCCAATGGAGGTTTTAAGCGTTGGAGACATTGTGAGCGTAAAGGTGATATCTGTAGACAGGGAAAGAGGAAAGGTTTCTCTGAGTATAAAACAGGCTAAATAAAAGGAGAATGACATGCTACTAATAAAAAATGGAAAAATATACACTATGGCTGACCATATAATGGAAGGTGCGGACATACTTGTAAAGGACGGAAAAATACAAAAGATAGAAAAGGATATCCAGGCAGACGGGGATGCCCAGATTATAGATGCAGGCGGGAAATACGTGTTTCCGGGATTCATAGATGCACATACCCATATGGGTATGTGGGAGGACGGAATGGGATTTGAAGGTTCCGACGGGAACGAGGAGACAGACCCTATAACGCCTCATATGAGGGCTATAGATGGGATAAATCCCATGGACAGAAACTTTTCAGAGGCCCTTCAGGGCGGAATAACATGCGTAGGCACGGGTCCGGGAAGCGCCAATGTAATGGGCGGACAATATATTGCAATGAAGACATATGGGGACAGGATAGACGAGATGGTGATAAAGGACCCTGTGGGATTTAAGATAGCATTTGGAGAAAACCCAAAGAGCGTATATGGAAAGGACGACAGGTCGCCTCAGACGAGAATGGCCATAGCAGCCCTTTTGAGAGAGACTCTCAGAAAGGCAGATGACTATATGGAGGACATGAAGGAGTATATGGAGGACGATGAAGCCGAAAAGCCTGAGTTTGACATAAAGCTCGAGTCGATGATGCCGCTGATGGAAAAAAAGGTTCCACTGAAGGCACATGCGCACAGGGCCGACGATATATTCACAGCCATAAGGATTGCAAAGGAATTTGGGCTCAAGCTGACGCTAGACCACTGCACGGAAGGCCACCTCATAGCAAACCATCTTTCAAAAGAGGGGTATCCAGCGCTTGTAGGCCCTTCGCTTGGGGAAAGATCTAAAATAGAGCTTAAAAATCTTGACTTCAAGACTGCCGGAGTGCTTTCACAGGCGGGAATAAAGGTTTCCATAATAACGGACCACCCTGTAGTTCCAATTCAATACCTTCCGCTTTGCACGGCTCTTGCTGTAAAGGCTGGAATGGACAAGTACAAGGCGCTAAAGGCCATAACCATAAATCCGGCTGAAGTACTTGGCGTGTCGGACCGGGTTGGAAGCCTTGAAGAGGGAAAAGATGCAGACATAGTGATATGGGACGGATTCCCTCTTGAAATCCAAAGCAGGGCGGTATGCACAATAGTGGACGGAAAAATAGTGTATTCTGAATAATCTATATATGTTGACATTTATTCCCTAGTATAATAGAATTAATATGTAAACAAAATAAAATATGATTGTTTCATAATCTTCAGGGCAGGGTGAGATTCCCGACCGGCGGTTAAAGTCCGCGAGCCGAGAGGCTGAACTGGTGAAATTCCGGTACCGACAGTAAAGTCTGGATGAAAGAAGGTTTGTAGATTTAAATTTTCAGGAAGCCCGAAGACCGCGGCTTCCTTTTTTGATGCCGGGATTAGGACAATCACACAGAGGAGGAAATGAAATTGGATAGAGCGTTGGGTTTAAAGAGGGAAAGGCTTTTTACGACGTCAAACCTCGTAAAGATATCGGTGCTTGGAGTGCTTTCGTTTTTAATAATGTATATAGAATTTCCGCTGATGTTTTTTCCGGAATTTCTGCAAATTGACATATCGGACCTTCCAGCCGTAATAGGAGGGTTTGCGCTTGGACCAGTGGCAGGCCTGGTAATAGAGCTCATAAAGAATATACTCCACTTCATGTTCAAGAGCCAGACGGGGGGCGTGGGTGAAGTGGCAAACTTCCTTGTAGGAGGAGCGTTTGTATTCGTATCTTCTGGAATATACTTCGCATCGAAGACAAAGAAAATGGCCGTAGTAGGATGCATAGCGGGGACTTTGGCTATGGGAATCGCGGGAGGGCTTGCAAACTACTTCATACTGCTTCCGTTTTACACAAAATTCATGCCCATAGAGGCAATAATACAGATGGGCGCAAAATTCAACAATGCCATAGTAGACTTTAAGACGTTCATATATTACTCGATAATACCGTTCAACATAATAAAGGGCGGCATAGTGTCTATACTTACGCTCTCGATATACAAGAAGATATCGCCAATTGTAAAGGGATAGGAATATTATATACAAAATTTTGTGAATATGAAAAAATTAATGCGGCAGCAGGAAAAATCCTGCTGTCGCATTTTAATTTTGGAAAAACTGCATAAATAAAAGCTCAAAAAAATAGTTATAAGCATGCCTTTTTTGTTATAATGAAGATTGCAAACACAAATTCAATTATTTTTCTTATAAAAATGAGAATGGGTAAACCCGTTTTCTCTATTAATTATGATAAATTTAAGGAGTACTGCTGTATGGAAAAGATTATACTAAATGGAGAAGAGGAAACAGCCAAGCTGGGACTCAAACTTGGACAGATGTTAAAGGCGCCGTCTGTTGTATGCCTTACAGGTGATCTGGGGGCGGGAAAGACGACTATTACAAAGAGCATAGCAAAGGGGCTTGGTATTGAAGAGCACATAACGAGTCCTACATTTACTATAGTGAATGAATACGAGGGTAGGGACAAGCTCTACCATTTCGACGTGTACAGAATATCGTCGCCTGAGGAGATGTATGAAATAGGTTTTGAAGAATACATTTCTTCGGATGGAGTATGCATAATAGAATGGGCCGACATGATAAAAGAGCTTCTAGATGGAATAGACCTTTTGTGGATAGAGATAAGATATACGGACGACATGCAAAAGAGGGAAGTTGAAATTAGAGCGGTAGGAGAAAAATACGAAAAAATGATCAGGGAGCTGTTAAAGATATGAATATCCTTGGAATAGATACATCTTCTGAAGTAGCTGCAGTGGCAGTAATGAACGAAGAAAAACTGATAGCTGAATATATACTCAATTACAAGAAGACTCATTCTAAGAAATTGATGCCTATGATAGACCAGGTTTTAAAGTCTTGTGACATGAAAATGGATGATATAGACATCATAGGTGTGTGTACGGGCCCAGGCTCGTTTACGGGGCTTAGAATAGGCGTTGCGACTGCGAAGGCAATGGCACATGTCAAGGACATACCGCTTGTATCTGTTGATACGCTAAGTGCACTTGCTTTCAACATGAGCACTTCAAAGGGGTATATAGTGCCAATACTTGATGCCCAAAGGGGACAGGTTTACTCGGCATCATATTTATGGGAAAATGGAACTATCAAGATGACAAGGGACATAAGGGTTGAAAAGCTGGAAGAGCTTATAGATTATGTAAAAACTCTAGATGGTACTGCAGTGGTACTGGGAGAGGCTGCGAATCTTTACAGGGAAGCTCTTGAATCGGTTGAAAACATAGAGATACCGCCGTCAAGCCACAGGCTTTCAAGGGCATCGAGCATATGTGAAATAGCAAAGGAAAAGTACAGCCGTGGAGAGACTACATCTCATTTTGATATGAGTCCGCTTTATATAAGAAAGTCGCAGGCTGAAGTTCAATATGAAGAAAAGATGAAGAGGAAGAAGGCGAATGAGTAATATAATTTCATTTAAACAGATGGAAAAATCGGATATAGACGGAGTGCTGGAGGTTGAAAATAAGAGTTTTTCAATACCGTGGAGCAGGCATTCGTTTGAAAAGGAAATGGAAAATGAACTTGCCTACTATGTAATAGCCAAGAAGGGAGATGACGTAGTAGGATATGGCGGAATATGGTTCATAGCCGGAGAAGGGCATATAACTAATATAGCTGTGCATCCGTCAAGTCGGAAAAAGGGAATTGGAAAAAAGATACTTGATGAGCTTATTAGTGAATCGCTAAAGAGGAATGTGCTTGCTATGACACTTGAGGTCAGGGTTTCAAACGAGGTTGCAATAGGTCTTTACAGCTTATATGGATTCAAGGCGGCGGGCACAAGGCCTAAATATTACCATGACAACGGAGAAGATGCGCTTATAATGTGGAAGGAGCTAAATAATGAGCAGTATAGTGACACTGGCAATTGAAAGTAGCTGTGATGAGACTGCAGCAGCCATACTGAAAGACGGAAGGCATGTACTTTCGAACATAGTGGCTACGCAGATCGAGGAGCATACAAAATTTGGAGGGGTCGTGCCGGAAGTTGCCTCAAGAAGACATATAGAAAATGTTCAGCAGGTTGTACAGGAAGCCCTGGACAGTGCAAATATGACATTTACAGATATAGACATAGTTGGGGTGACTTACGGAGCCGGACTTGTAGGTGCACTGCTTGTGGGATTGTCAGCGGCAAAGGCGCTTTCATTTTCACTGGGAGTTCCTCTTGTAGGAGTAAATCACATAGAGGGACATATCTGTGCCAACTTCATAGCACACAAGGAGCTCGAGCCTCCTTTCATGTGCCTTGTGGTATCGGGAGGACATACCCACCTTGTGGAAGTACAGGATTACGGAAAATACGAAATACTGGGCCAGACGCGCGACGATGCGGCGGGAGAGGCATTTGACAAGATAGCAAGGGCAATAGGGCTTGGATATCCAGGCGGATCAAAAATAGACAGGGCGGCAAAACTTGGAGACAAAGAGGCCATAGACTTTCCAAGGGCATACCTTGAAAAGGACAGCTACGACTTCAGTTTCAGCGGGCTCAAGTCTGCAGCGCTCAACTACCTGAACAGCAAAAAAATGAAAAATGAAGATATAGTTATAGAGGACATAGCGGCTTCATATCAAGAGGCAATAGTGGATGTGCTTGTGGAAAGAGCTGTAAGGGGTTGTTTGGACAAAGGGCATAAGACTCTTGTGATTGCAGGCGGAGTTGCCGCTAATTCAAGGCTAAGGGAAAAACTTGAAGAAAATGCCGCGGAAAATGGAATAGGTGTGAAATATCCCCCTATAGATCTTTGTACCGACAATGCAGCCATGATAGGATGTGCCGCATATTATGACTATAAAAACGGAAGAGTGTCGGGGCTGGACCTTAATGCAGTTCCAAACCTTAAAATAGGAAAACACATGGGCTAATACAAAAGCCTCATATGCATCAGTCATGTACTGAAGCATATGAGGCTTTTTACATATCGGAGTAAAATTATACGAAATCTTCCCATGCAGAGTAAAGCTCGTCGAGTTTTTCCTGCAACGCTATTTTTTTGTTGTGTATTTCCTTAGATTTTTCAGGATTTGAATAGACATCCTCCTGGCACATGAGATCGTCTATATTGTCAATTTCTGATTCCAAAAGCATAATTTCATCCTCTATGGATTTTCTTTTTTTATCAAGCTGCTTGAGTTCGTTTTGAAGCTGTTTTTGTTTTCTCTTTTCTTCCTTTATCTGGGTTTTGGTTTTTTCGACCGCAGCTTCTGGAGAATCCATTTCTTCAAGCAGTTTTTTCTTTTCGACATAGTAATCGTAGTTTCCAAGGTACTCCGAGGAGCCCTCATCCTCAAGAACTATTATCTTGTCCACGACCCTGTTTAGGAAATACCTGTCGTGGGATATCACAAATACAGTCCCCGAATAGTTTAAAAGAGCGTCCTCCAAAACCTCTTTGGAGTCTATGTCGAGGTGGTTTGTAGGTTCGTCCAAAAGAAGAAGGTTTGCCTTTGAAAGCATCAGCTTCAGAAGTGAAACCCTTGCCTTCTCGCCCCCGCTCAAAGATGATATCCTCTTGAAAACATCTTCGTCTTCAAATAAGAATGCACCCAGAAGCGTTCTTATTTGAGTCTGCAAAAGAAGCCTGTTTTCATTCCAAATCTCGTCTATTATTGTGTTTTGGGGATCCAGATTAGACTGTTCCTGATCATAATATCCTACAGACACATTGGTGCCAAAAGAAAAACTTCCACTCGAAGGCTGGAGCATATTACAAAGTATTTTGAATAGTGTAGACTTGCCTTTTCCATTTGGGCCTATCAAGGCGACCTTTTCTCCGCGGTAGAGGTTGAAATTCAGATTCTTGAACAGCTGCTTGTCTGAAAAGCCCATTTCAAGGTCCTCGGCTCTTAAAACATCTTTTCCGCTTTGAGATTGAGGCTCAAAGTTTATACGAGCGCGTTTTCTGTGCACAAAAGGCTTTTCAATCTCCTCGGTTTTTTCAAGTGCTTTTTCACGGCTTCTGGCCCTTTTGACGAATTTCTCGTTTCCATAGCCCTTTAGCCTGTTTACAATTTCCTGCTGCCTTTTTATCTCAGCCTGGGCCTCCTCATATTTTTTGAGTTCGAGCTCGTCTTCTTCCTGCTTTCTCTTTACATAGTATGAATAGTTGCCGCTGTATTTTCTGAGTGTCTTATTGGATATTTCATATATGTTTCCGACAATCTGGTCAAGAAAATACCTGTCGTGGGATACCATTACCACAGTTCCGCTGTAAAGCTTTAAAAATGTCTCAAGCCATTCAACAGAATCTATGTCCAAATGGTTTGTGGGCTCATCCAGAAGAAGTATGTCGGGCTTTTGAAGCAGAAGTTTTGCTAGAAGAACCCTTGTCTTTTCGCCTCCAGAAAGAATGCTGACTTTTTTGGAAAGTTCAGAGTCTTTAAAGCCAAGTCCCTTGAGTATGCCGGTGACTTCAGATTTGTAGCTGTACCCGTTTTTGCTGTTGAAATCGTCAAGCAGGTTGGAATATTCCTTCATAAGCCTGTCGAGCGAGTCAGAATGCCCTTTTTGTCCCTCCTGTGATATTTTGACCTCAAGCTCCCTTAGCACGTTTTCATGCTCAATGAGACTTTCGAAAACCCCAAGGGCTTCCTCGTATACGGTCTTGTCAGAGTCAAAATGGGGATTTTGCTCAAGATATCCTATGCTGCTGTCCTTATTTATAAATATATCGCCAGAATCGTATTCATAGGTTCCCGAGAGAATTTTAAAAAGTGTGGACTTGCCAGATCCATTTACGCCGACAAGACCTATTCTCTCTCCGGCATTTATTGAAAATGTTATATTGCTTAGTATGGCGTCTATACCAAAGCTTTTGCTTATTCCGTTACAAGATAAAACTATCATATAAAAAATCCTCCTCCAGTAAGATAATTATAAGAGTTATGGCGATTATCTTCAAGCTTTAAGGCATTATACATATTGATAAGGGGTATTTAATGCGGATTTGATTTTAAATTAACACAAGATATATAGAAAAGAGTTATAATAAAAGCACACTAAAAAACACATATATAATCGCCCTGGCAGTTGAAAAAGCATGTTACCAGCACTGAAAGCCGCATATTATTTGGAGTGGCACATATAGTATAATTGATATATGAAATGATGAGCTTAAATGTAAGATTGTAAAAAATATGATAAATTGTTTTGTATTCAAAACGGTTTGTGGTATAATTTTTCTTGCGTATAAATAAATAAATAATTAAATAAAACAGCAGGAATTTAAACAGGCACAATCATTTTGGGATTTATAGAGTGAAAAATTCTTATTTGCACTGAAAAAAAAATGAACAAAATATTGACATATAGCGCAGACTTTGTTATAATCATAACAAAGTTTAGAAAAAACAGACAGAAATGGGTGAGTTTTATGGCGAGGCAAATATCAATGGCTGTGATAAGAAGGCTGCCAAAATATCACAGATATCTGAATGACCTTCTTGAAAAAGATGTAAACAGAATATCTTCTAAGGAATTGAGCAAGATAATAGGATTTACAGCATCTCAGATAAGACAGGACCTTAACAACTTCGGGGGATTTGGACAGCAGGGTTATGGATACAATGTAGAGGAGCTTCACAGGGAGATAAGCAAGATACTTGGACTGACTGAAGAATACAATACTGTAATAATAGGTGCGGGAAACCTGGGTCAGGCAATAGCAAATTATGCAGGATTTAAAAGTTCAGGATTCAAAATAAAGGCCCTCTTCGATATTAATCCAAGAATGATAGGACTTAGAATAAGGGACCTCGAAATACTGGACATAGAGACAATACAAGAGTACATAACAGAAAATGACGTAAGGATAGCTGTAATATGTACTCCTAAAGAAAAGGCCCAAAAGATAGCTTCAGACATAGTTGAAGTGGGAATAAAAGGAATTTGGAACTTTGCACCTATAGACCTTGAGCTGCCGGAAGAAGTAATAGTTGAGAATGTCCATCTTACGGAGAGTCTTTTCACGCTTTCATATCTACTGAACGAACAAAAATTAAAAGATGAAGAATAAAAAGCCTGCTGTTTCACAGCAGGCTTTTATTTTTGCGTTATGGTTAAGATGTCAGAACATAAGGGTATAAAATAAATTGTCGATGGAATATACAATAAAAGAGTGAAAACGGCAGAGGTGAAAAGAAATGAAGGAGAGAAGAATAGCCATAATAGCGGAAGATGAATTTGAGGATCTGGAGCTTTACTATCCGTACTTCCGCCTCATTGAAGCTGGATTTCGGGTTGAAATAGCGGGAACGTCAGACCGGGAATACTATAAGGGCAAAAAGAGTTTCAAAATAAAAAAAGATGTAAACATTTCAGATATGGACCATAGAGATTATGATGGAGTTATAGTTCCGGGAGGCTGGGCTCCAGATAAAATAAGAAGAAACAAAAATGCATGTGAATTCATAAAAATGGTTTATGAAAGCGGCAAGCTTGTAGCTTCAATATGTCACGGCCCGTGGGTTTTAATATCTTCAGGTGTAGCAAAGAAACATGTGATGACATCCACAAGGGCCATAAGGGACGACATTGAGAATGCAGGCGCAAAATGGGTGGATAAGCCTGTTGTAAGGGATGAAAATATAATAACATCGAGAAATCCCCATGACCTTCCAGTATTCATGAAGGAGATACTCTCATTTTTATCATAGATAGGTTAAAGGAGACGCAATGCTTATGGAAATATATGCACTAATAGGGCCCAGCGGCACGGGTAAAAGCCACAGGGCTCTAAAAATTGCACATGAAAATGGGATAGACTATATAATAGATGACGGAATACTCATACACAAAACAAAGATACTGGCGGGAGTATCCGCAAAAAATGCAAATACCAAAATGGAGGCTGTCAAAAGGGCGATATTCGAAAATGAAAGCCACAAAAATGAGGTCGAAAGGGCGATATTCGAAAACAATGTAGAAAAGATACTGATAATAGGTACATCCGAAAGAATGGTAAACAAAATAATAAAAAGGCTTGCCATAGGTGACGAGTATCAAAAGATATCAATATTCGACATAGCATCTGAGCACGAGATAAATGAAGCCATAAACATGAGGAAGAAGCAGGGGATACATGCAGTGCCTCTTCCGACATTCGAAGTGAAAAAGCATTTTTCTGGAATACTAAGAAACCCCATAAAGCTCATATTCAAAATAAAGGGCACGGAGGAGACCAAGACGTTCGAAAAAACACTTATAAGGCCAAACTTTAGCTATATTGGCAAATTTTTCATTTCAGAAAGAGCTATATTCCAGATAATAAAAAATGAAATAGATAAGTTTGACGAGATAGTGAAAGTTTTTGCGATTGATATAAGGCAAAATAAAGACGGTATAGAAATAGATGTATCAGTTGGGATGAAGATATGCAGGCTCCATGAAACTGCAAAAGATGTTCAAAAGAACATATCTGAGGCTGTGGAAAATATGACTTTGATAAACACTAAAAATATAAAAATAAATATAATTAAAGTTTACATAAAGTTAAAAATATGACGAAATGCAATGAAATCCACCACTCTTAAAAAATTGTTTAATTATAAACAATAAAGAGAAAATAGGAATGAAAAAAACATGGATACCAACATTCAAAAGTTTTAATTTTCTGAAAATACATCTTTATACAAGTATACAATAATATATATGCGATGCAGGAGGCTGAAAATCAAATGCTGAGCATAAATATTCATGATAAATACAATGCTGCAATTTTTTGAGATTTGATACTAAAATATCAAACTTAACTTGTTTACAGGCAAAAACAGCTGTGTTATAATTTAGCTAACAAAGGGGGAAAATGTTTTCACTAGTTTTCCTCATCTCTTTGTGGGGCAAGATTGTTTATTGTTCTACATACAAAAATATATAAAAAAATATATTATTAAAGAGGAGATGTAAAGATGAGCTACGTTGAAAGTGTATTGGAAAAAGTTAAAAAGAGAAATGAAGGACAACCTGAATTTATTCAAACTGTTGAAGAGGTTTTAGGATCTTTAGCACCAATAGTTGAAAAGAACCCAGAGTGGATTGAAGCAAACCTTCTAGAGAGATTCTGTGAGCCAGAAAGACAAATAATGTTTAGAGTGCCATGGGTTGACGATGAAGGAAAAGTTCAAGTAAACCGTGGATTCAGAGTACAGTTCAACGGAGCTATAGGACCTTACAAAGGTGGACTTAGATTCCATCCAACTGTTTACCTTGGAATAATAAAATTCCTAGGATTCGAGCAAATACTTAAGAACTCACTTACAGGACTTCCAATAGGCGGAGGAAAAGGTGGATCTGACTTCGACCCAAGAGGAAAATCTGATGCTGAAATAAGAAGATTCTGCGAGAGCTTCATGACAGAACTTTATAGACATATAGGACCAGACGTTGACGTTCCAGCTGGAGACATCGGTGTTGGAGGAAGAGAAATAGGATTCCTTTACGGACAGTACAGAAGAATAAGAGGAGCTTTCGAAAACGGAGTTCTTACAGGAAAAGGACTTACTTACGGCGGAAGCTTAGTAAGACCAGAAGCTACTGGATATGGAGTAACTTACTTCTGTAACGAAATGCTTAAGCATGAGGGAACTACTTTTGAAGGAAAAACTGTTGTAGTTTCTGGATTCGGAAACGTTGCATGGGGAGCTTGTAAAAAAGTTAGAGACCTAGGCGGAAAAGTTATAACACTTTCAGGACCAGACGGATACATACACGACCCAGAAGGTGTTGTTACTGACGAGAAGATAGACTACCTTGTTGAAATGCTTAAAGAAAACAAAGGTGCAAGAGTTAAAGACTACGCTGACAAGTTCGGATGCGAATTCGTTGCTGGAGAAAAGCCATGGGGAGTTAAAGGTGACATAATAATGCCATGTGCTATCCAAAATGACATAACTATAGAGCACGCTAAGATGATAGTTGAAAACGGAACTAAGTTTGTTGCAGAGGCTGCTAACATGCCATGTACAAACGAAGCTGTTGACTACTTCCTTGAAAAAGGCGTAATAGTAGGACCTGCTAAGGCTGCTAACGCTGGTGGAGTTGCTACTTCAGCTCTTGAAATGGCACAAAACAGCATGAGATACTCATGGACTGCTGAAGAAGTTGACTCTAAGCTTCACGCAATAATGGTTAACATACACAAAAACGCTATGGAGGCTGCTGAAGAGTACGGATTCGGATACAACCTTGTAGCTGGTGCAAACATAGCTGGATTCCTTAAAGTAGCTGAAGCAATGATGGCTCAAGGAACTTACTAAGATATAGAATATGATATTTAAATATAAAGATAAGGACTGCCAAAGGCAGTCCTTTGTCTTTTTTCAGTAGCATTTGCCAGATATTTTAGATTTAACGTTTAAAATAGTTACAATGTGGTATATATAGCATAAGAGAAGTATAATGAAACTCAACAACTTAATATGAGAGGTCGCATTAATTTAAGGGGCGTAATAGAGAGATATCAATGCTTATGCCTCAAACGATTAAATACAACAACAAAAGATTAAAATTATTGAACAAGTATAAACCGCTTATATGCAGATAGAAGGAGGTTTGTTGATGGAAGGAAACCCTAAAAATGTAGATTGCTGTGATTGTCTCATATTAAAGAGTTGTGAAGTATAAAGGGCTGGATTTTCAATAGAGATTGAGGATTCAGCCCAACTATTTGCCAATGATTAAACAATACATAGTACTGAATAGAGCATGATTTTTAACAGTTGAAGGGGTGAATTGTCAAATTGAGATTGAACTTTAAGGATCAAAATGATACACTTATCCTAGAAGGATGTGAAGAAATGAGGATACTCGTAGTAGATGATGCAGCATTTATGAGAGAGTTCATATCATCAAATATTATTGATGTCGGATACGATGTCGTTGGAATTGCTTGTGATGGAAAAGAGGCTGTTGAAAAATACATGCAGCTTAAGCCGGATATAGTCACAATGGATATAAACATGCCTAAAATGGACGGAATAGAGGCTCTTGAAGAAATATTAAAGCTTGATAAAAATGCTAAGATAATAATGATATCAGATATAGGACAGCACTCTAAAATAATAGAGGCCATAAAAAAAGGAGCTGTAGACTTCATAGTCAAACCTCTTCATCCAGATAGACTTAAACAGTCACTTGAAAAAGCAAGAATATAGCTTGCTTTTTTTTATTTTTTGATTTAAAATACCTTTACGGGGTATAAAGTGATAATGGTTTTCAAATATGAGGAAAAGATTAGAATATGAGGGGATGTGGAATGGTTTGAACGTTAAAAACTTCAAAGTTACAGGCATGACATGTGCTTCATGTGTAAGGGTTGTAGAAAAGGCAGTATCTTCCATAGAAGGCGTAAGCAGTGTCAATGTAAATCTTGCTACAGAGGAGATGACAGTGTATTTCGACGGTGAAAAACTGGAAGTGGAAAAAATAATAGAAGCTGTTGAAAAAAGAGGATATGGAGCAAGTGTGAAAGAAGATTTGAGGGAAATAATTATACCGATACAAGGAATGACATGTGCTTCATGTGTAAGGGTTGTAGAAAAGACGCTTATGAAGCTTGATGGAGTGAAAACTGCCAGCGTGAACATAGCGACGGAAAATGCAAAAATTGTATATTATGCCGACAAGGTCAGGATATCGGGGATAAAAAAGGCCATAAAGGATGCGGGGTATACACCGCTTGATATAGGTGTTGAAAGTATTGATACGGATAAGGATGAAAAAGAAAGACAGATACGAACCATGAAAAACAGATTTACCATTGCGGCAATTTTTGGAATTCCACTGCTATATATTGCAATGGGACCAATGATAGGTCTTCCGGTACCTAAGGCAATAAGCCCTACCCATAATCCCATGGCATTTGCAATGCTCCAAATACTTCTTGTGTTGCCGATAATAATAGCGGGCAGAAAATTCTATACGGGGGGAATCAAGTCACTTGTAAAAATGAGCCCTAACATGGACTCTCTCGTTGCTATAGGAACGGGAGCCGCTATTGTGTACAGCTTGTATTCGACATATATGATATGGAGTGGACAATACCAATATGCACACAATCTGTATTTTGAATCCGCGGGGATAATAATAACTCTTATACTGCTTGGAAAATACCTTGAGACGAAGTCGAAGGGGAAAACTTCTGAAGCTATTAAAAAGCTCATAGGGCTTCAGCCTAAAAAGGCAGTAATAGTAAGCGGGGGAGAAGAAATTGAAATTCCGATAGAGGAAGTGGAAAGCGGCGATGTGATTGTTGTGCGTCCCGGGGAGAGAATTCCGGTTGATGGAACTGTGGTCAGCGGACATACTTCGATTGACGAGTCCATGATAACAGGTGAGAGCATACCTGTGGAAAAGGTGCCTTCTGATAGCGTAATAGGAGGAACAATAAACAAGCAGGGCATGATAAAGTTCAAGGCAACAAAGGTTGGAAAAGATACGGCTCTTTCACAGATAATAAAGCTTGTTCAAGAGGCTCAGGGGTCAAAAGCTCCGATAGCAAAGCTTGCGGATGTAGTGGCTGGATATTTTGTACCTTCAGTAATAGTCATAGCACTTATATCGTCGACTGTCTGGTACATGGTTGAAAAAAACAGCGTATTTTCGCTTACAATATTCATATCGGTACTTGTGATAGCATGCCCGTGCGCACTTGGCCTTGCAACACCCACAGCGATAATGGTGGGAACGGGAAAAGGGGCTGAAAGCGGCATACTGGTAAAAAGCGCACAGGCTCTTGAGGGAGCGCATAAAATAGATGCAGTCGTCTTTGACAAGACTGGGACTATAACAAAGGGAGAGCCTCAGGTTACGGATGTTGTAAGCTTTGGTATGGATACAGATGAATTTTTGAAAATTGTGGCATCGGGAGAAAAGGCTTCCGAGCACCCACTTGCAGAATCGATAGTTAAATATGCTTATGAAAAAAATATAAAACTGGAAGAGGTCACAGGATTTTCAGCAGTGACAGGAAAGGGTATAATATACTCAGCAGCTGGGAAAGATATAGCGCTTGGAAACAAGGCCCTAATGGAGCAGATGGGCATAGATGTTTCAAATATCGATGAATACGAGCATTTGGCAAGGCAAGGCAAAACGGTTATGATTGCAGCAATTGAAGGTAAAGTTGAAGGACTCATAGCAGTTGCAGACACAATAAAGGAGACAAGCGCAAGGGCTGTTGAAAAACTTAAAAACATGGGTGTGGAAGTAATAATGATTACAGGAGACAATGAAGTCACTGCCAATGCCATAGCAAGAGAAGTCGGTATAAATAGGATTTTTTCGCATGTGCTTCCTGAAGGAAAGGCCCAGAAGGTAAAGCAGCTTCAAGAGGAAGGCAAAAGAGTGGCTATGGTTGGAGACGGAATAAACGATGCGCCGGCACTTGCAGTGGCCGACATAGGAATAGCCATAGGATCTGGAACAGATATAGCAATGGAATCGGCAGACATAGTTCTTATAAAAAGTGACATACTCGATGTTCCAAGGGCAATATTACTCAGCAAAAAGACTATAACAAATGTAAAACAGAATCTGTTTTGGGCGTTCATATATAATACCATTGGAATACCTGTGGCGGCTGGACTGCTACACATATGGGGAGGGCCTCTTTTAAATCCTATGATAGCGGGAGCTGCAATGGCATTTAGTTCAGTTTCTGTTGTGACAAATGCATTGAGACTTAGAAATGCAAAGCTTTAGAATCAATATAAAACAGGAGGGATTATAGTGAAAAAGATTATAAGCATAGAAGGTATGAGCTGTGGACACTGTGTAAAGCATGTTGAAAACGCGCTTGGAGAGATTGATGGTATAACGGATATCAATGTGAGCCTGGAGGCGAAAGAGGCAGTTGTAAGCATGGACCGGGAAATTCCGGATGAGGACATAAAGGCTGCGATTGAAGATTGGGGCTACGAAGTGGTTGGAATAAAAAGGGCTTAAAGGTTTGGCTATAGGCATCTCGAAAGAGATGCCTATTTGTCATTGCAAAGTTAAATGCATATATTATAATTGAGTGAAGAAATACAGTGCAAAGAGGAGAATGCATAATGAAGTTATACAGCGAAAAAAACAAGGTTATAGCAACGGGCATAAAAGATTTTGATCCAAAGCATATATTTGAATGCGGGCAGTGCTTCAGATGGAATATGGAGGACGACGGTTCGTATACCGGGATTGCCCATTCAAGGGTTTTAAATGTAAAAAAGGAAGAGGACATAGTAATATTTGATAATACCACTGTAGATGAATTTAGAAAAATATGGGTGGACTATTTTGACTTGGAAAGGGACTACTCAATTATAAAGGAAGAGCTTAAAAGGTATGACGAGCATCTCGAGGCGTCTGTCGAGTTTGGAAGCGGGATAAGGCTTTTAAGGCAGGATGTGTGGGAAATGATAGTTTCATTTATAATATCTGCAAATAATGCAATACCTAAAATAAAAAAGACAATAGAAAGGTTGAGCGAAGCTGGTGGAGAAAACTTGGGAAGCTACAGGGGTATGGAGTGTTATTCTTTTCCTGACATAAAGAGCATACACAATATGCAGCAGCAGGATATAGAAAACTGCAAGGCGGGATACAGAGCCAAATATATAAAAGACAGCTGTGGAATGATTGTAAGTGGAGATTTGGATATTCAAAATCTGAAAACCATGGACGCAAACGAGTCGCGAAAAGAGCTTTTGAGGCTTTCAGGAGTAGGGCCTAAAGTTGCAGACTGCATAATGCTGTTTGGGCTACAAAAATATGGGGCATTTCCAGTGGACGTATGGGTAAAAAGGGTCATGGAGCATTTTTATGTCGAAGAAGAGATGAGCCTAAAAAAGATGAGGGATTACGCGGTAGCTAAATTTGGAGATCTTTCGGGGTTTGCACAACAGTACCTGTTTTATTATGCTAGAGAAAATGGAATAGGAAGAAAAAAATAGGGGGATACAATGGATTTAGCAAATATAATAACGCTTATACTGGGATTTTTCATACTTTCAGCCGTATTTGCATCAATACTTATATTCCTTGAAAACAGGGACCCTTCAAGGACACTTGCATGGCTTTTGGTGCTTATGGTATTTCCAGTTGTGGGATTTATGATATACCTTTTCTTTGGGCAGAACATAAAGAAAAAGAAAATATTCAAAATGCAAAAGCTTTACTCGGACATAAAGGCATCTAAGATATTTGACAGCATAAGGGACTTTGAAAACCTAATAGAAATACAAAAGCAGGCCATAATGGAAGACCTTATTTTTGTCGATCCGGAAATAGATATAAAAAGAAGGATTATGAACCTGCTCCTCAATACAGGAAGGTCTCCTTTCACACTCAACAACAAGATAAGAATACTCAAAAATGGTGATGAAAAATTCAACTGTCTGATTGAAGACATATCGAAGGCAAAAGAGCACATACACATGGAATATTACATAATAAAGGATTCTCAAATAGGAAATAAAATAAAGGATCTTCTCATAAAAAAATCGAGGGAAGGCGTGGCCGTAAGGATACTTTATGATGATGTCGGATGCTGGAACATGTGGTTTAAAAGGAGCTTTTTCAAGCAAATGCAAAAAGAGGGAATACAGGTGGAGCCCTTCCTTCCAATGTTTCTTCCTTTTTTAAACAGAAAGCTCAACTACAGAAACCACAGGAAAATAGTGGTCATAGATGGAACCATAGGCTATGTTGGAGGAATAAACATAGGGGATGAATACCTCGGAAGAAGCAAGGAGTTCGGATTCTGGAGAGATACCCATATGAAAATCGAGGGCGAGGCAGTATACATGCTTCAGATTACATTTCTTCTTGATTGGTATTTTTCAAGTAAACGCAAGTTGTTTGACCCGCAGTATTTCCCTCCGATATCATACTGTGGCCACGATGTAATGCAGGTTGTGGCAAGCGGGCCGGATTCAAACTGGGAGGCCATACACAAGGCATACTTTACAGCCATAACGCAGGCGAAAAAATCCATATATATACAAACTCCATATTTCATACCGGATGAAAGCCTTCTAATGGCTTTAAAGACTGCCTCACTAAGCGGCGTGGACGTTAGGATAATGTTTCCGGGAAAGCCTGACCACAAGATAGTATACTATGCCTCTTTTTCATATTTTGAAGCCATACTGAGAGCGGGAGGACGGGTGTTCATATATGACAGCGACAGGTTCATACATGCAAAGGTCATGATTGTCGACGATGAGGTGGCGTCTCTTGGGACAGCGAATATGGATCTTAGAAGTTTTATGATTAATTTTGAGATAAATGGGTTTATATATAGCAAGGATGTGGTTCTAAGGCTCAAAGAGGACTTTTTGGATGACCAAAAGGACTGCAGGGAGATTACAATGGAAGAATACGATAAAAGGGGAATAGTGCAAAAATTGAAGGAATCCACATCAAGACTTTTTTCCCCAATGCTGTAGCGGGCACTTGGTAATACACTGGCGCCCGTTTTTGCTGTTTATATTCAAGTGCAAAAGCGTACAGAGCCTGCAAAAAATGCATGAGTTGAAAATTGGAGTAAAAATGAGTAATATTAAGTATGAATGGGATAATTGCATATAAACGAGTGAGAATGCCTGAAATCGAAAAAATATACTCTTGCCAATAGAGAGGCTTTTTTATACTATTATATATGTGATTAGCACTCGACGTCGATGAGTGCTAACACCGGAAATGTAAACAAGAATAGAAATAAAATATAAAAATATATCCAGGGAGGTTTATACATATGAAAATAAGACCACTTGCAGACAGGGTAGTAATAAAAAGACTTGAGGCTGAAGAAAAGACTAAAAGCGGAATAGTGCTTCCGGGAAGCGCCAAAGAGCAGCCGCAAATGGCAGAAGTTGTGGAAGTTGGACCAGGCGGAGTAGTGGATGGAAAAGAAATCAAAATGGAAGTTTCAAAGGGAGACAAGGTTATATTCTCGAAATATGCGGGAAGCGAAGTTAAGATCGATGGAGAAGAATATACCATATTAAGACAAAGCGACATATTGGCAGTAATTGAATAATACAAACACATACTAGAAATATAATAATAAATTTCACTCAGGGAGGGTTTATAAATGGCAAAAGAGATTAAATTCGCTGAAAAAGCTAGACGTGGACTAGAAGCTGGAGTAAATAAACTTGCTGACACTGTAAAGGTTACTATTGGGCCAAAGGGAAGAAACGTAATACTTGATAAAAAATTTGGAACTCCACTTATAACTAACGACGGAGTTACTATAGCAAAGGAAATAGAGCTTGAAGATCCATATGAAAACATGGGAGCCCAGCTTGTTAAGGAAGTTGCAACAAAGACTAATGATGTTGCGGGAGACGGAACTACTACGGCTACAGTTCTTGCGCAGGCTATAATAAGAGAGGGCCTTAAGAACGTTGCAGCAGGAGCTAACCCAATAATACTTAGAAAAGGAATATCTAAGGCTGTGGAAGCTGTTGTGGCTGAAATACAAGGTGTATCAAGACAGATAGAAAATAAGGAAGAAATAGCTCAGGTTGCTGCGATTTCAGCTGGAGATGATGAAATAGGAAATCTTATAGCTGATGCCATGGACAAGGTTGGAAAAGACGGTGTAATAACTGTTGAAGAGTCAAAGACAATGGTGACAGACCTTAAAGTTGTTGAAGGTATGCAGTTTGACAGAGGTTACCTTTCTCCATACATGGTTTCAGATGTTGAAAAGATGGAAGCGGTAATAGGCGATGCATATATACTTATAACAGACAAGAAAATTTCAAACATACAGGAAATACTTCCGGTGCTTGAGCAGATAGTTCAGCAAGGAAAAAGACTTCTTATAATAGCTGAAGACGTTGACGGAGAGGCTCTAGCAACCCTCGTTGTAAACAAGCTTAGAGGAACGTTCGAAGTTGTGGCTGTCAAGGCTCCTGGATTTGGAGACAGAAGAAAGGCTATGCTTGAAGACATAGCAATACTTACTGGAGGAACAGTAATATCTGAAGAGATAGGACTTGACCTTAAAGAGGCAACTCTTGACATGCTTGGAAGAGCTGAAACTGTAAAGGCTACAAAAGAAGAGACTACAATAGTAAACGGAGCAGGAGAAGAGTCTGCAATAAAAGACAGAATTGCTCAGATAAAAACTCAAATTGAAAACACTACTTCAGACTTTGACAGAGAAAAGCTTCAAGAAAGACTTGCAAAGCTTTCGGGAGGAGTTGCAGTAATAGAAGTTGGAGCTGCTACAGAATCAGAGCTTAAGGAAAGAAAGCTTAGAATAGAAGATGCTCTAAATGCCACTAGAGCGGCAGTTGAAGAGGGAATAGTAGCAGGCGGAGGTACTGCTTTGGTAAGTGCAATACCAGTGCTTGAAAAGCTTATAGAAAAGACAGAAGGCGAAGTAAGAACAGGTGTTAAGATAATTAAGAAGGCGCTTGAAGAGCCACTTAAGCAAATAGCTATAAACGCAGGTCTTGAAGGTGCTGTAATAGTTGAAAACGTTAAGAACAGAGATCCTGAAATAGGATTTGACGCACTTAAGGAAGAATATGTGAACATGGTTGAATCTGGAATAGTTGACCCTACAAAGGTTACAAGAACAGCTCTTCAAAATGCAGCATCAGTTGCAGCTGTATTCCTTACTACAGAGGCGGCGGTTGTGGACTCTCCAAATGATACGGAGCCTCCAATGATGCCAGGCGGAATGGCCGGCGGAATGCCGGGAATGATGTAATCCGTTGATAGATATGAATTACTGAATATTAAACTGAATATGTGAATTAGAGGTTGGAATTTAAAAGCCACCGGGATGCGATATCGCATCCCGGTGGCTTTTGTCGTATTTGCATATTTGTGTTTTTTATAATGAAAACTACAAATGTGGATTTTAATGATACTGTGTGAGGGGCGGCGTTATAATGATTTTGTGTGTTTTGCCTAAAAACAAACAAATTTGTAAAATCGGGGTGAGCTATGAAAAGTTTAAAAAAAATAATAGTTAAAGTTTTTAACCAGAAATTCATAATTCTTTTGATATTGCCGTTAATATCATTGTTGGTGACGCTTGGAGGACTGCTATATTTTTGAAAATTAGCAGACATGCAGACTCTGGAAAGGGATCACATAGAATTGATTTGGAAAAACAAGTACAACTTAAACAGATATATTGAGACTGATGATGAAAAATACCTGAAACTGTTCTTGAAATATCAAAAGGAAATGCAAACCAAGCCTGAAAAATTCATAGATATGGTAACCTGGCTGGACAGGATGATTTTGCCAAATGACATGGAAAAGGGAACATATATATGCGAGAAGGATGTCAAGGATCAAAAAGCATGGGTAAAAATAGTAGAAGAGTGCCGCTCAGGGAAATTGTCAAAAGAACAGTATATGGAGCTGGAAGAAAAAATTTTCAATGAAAGCAAAGAAAATAGTTATGGATTTCATGAATTATTTGAAGAAGTTCAAGGAAAGGTTGAAAATTTAATTATCGGATTGATTTTAATAATAGATATTATACTTATGATTGCTACATATAAAATATGTATTCCTATGTACAGAAATTTAAATGTATTGAATCAAATGGTCGGGCGGATAGCACAGTTGTTAAAAGTTACAGTGGAAAACTCAGATGCACGGTTGAAGAAATAAACAATCAGGTACAAGGCATAAACTCGGGCACACGCGAGATTGCAATAAGCATAGATGAGACGAGTGCATCCACGGAAGATGTCAAAAATTCTGGAGAAGAGATAGGCGGAGCAGCTAAAAAACTTGTTAATGAAGCCGAAAAAGCAAGCGTATCGACAAAAGAGATTGAAATGCGTGCAAAAGAAATGAAAATAATTGCGGAAGAATCAAAAAGAATAGCCCAGAAAATGTATAAGGAGAAACAGGAGGCTATTTTAGAAGCTATAGAACATGGGGCGGTAGTGGGGCAAATCGGGAAAATGGCTGAGATAATTTCTTCGATAGCAGAACAGACAAATCTGCTGGCGTTAAATGCCGCTATAGAGGCGGCAAGAGAAGGAGAGCACGGCAAAGGATTTGCGGTTGTAGCGGAAGAGGTTCGCAAACTGGCAGAGCAGTCTTGCGGAACGGTTGAAAGCATAAAAGAGGTTATTGAGCGAGTCGATGTTGCATTTGAAAATTTGACGGAAAATTCAAAAAGCATACTTGGATTTGTTGATGAAAAAATCATTGTTGATTATCAGACCTTGGTAGATACAAGTGAGCAATATTTGAAAGATGCAGAATGCATTGGAGGTTTGGTAGAGGATTTTGCCGCGAATTCAAAACAAATAGCACTGTCGATATCTGGGATAAGTTCGGCGGTCGAATCAATAGGATGCACTATGGAGCAAACTAAAGCAAGCACACAAGAAATATCCGTTAATGTTATCGAAAATGCAAGTGCTATAGAAGCTGTGTCTGAAATCGCGCAAAAACAAGCTGATTTAGCAGAACACCTCGATGGACTTGTGCAAAAGTTCAAACTTTAGAGTATGAGAAAAAACAAAGAGGCCATTTTCATTTAATGCAGGTCTTTTCGATCCTGGAAATTAAATGAATAAGCCTCTTTGAGCTTTGACAAATTCCTTTTTTATTGGAATCTGCCTCCTTTCTTGATAGACTCCAATGTTGGAGTTTACCTTTTCCAACTAAAACCGGCTTTAATATAATACTTTGAAAGGTCATTGCCTTGATGCATTAACCTCAGCCTACCAAAGTCTTTTAAATAGATTGTTCATATGGAACGAGAGCGTACAACTTTCATTCCTGCCGGTGAACAGATATTTAAAAATATGTGTTTTGGCCTACTTGAGGCGACCACCATAAGCTGCTCTTTCGATTATATTTTGGAAAGCTTAACTTTTAGTTGTAGTATATTATTACCCGGTGAATCGTGCATTAAACGAAAAATAAAAGAAAAATTTAAAAAATACACTGCAAAAAATGCGAAATGGGGTATTATATACTTGTGGAAACAATATACAACTGTTAAAAAGGAGGAATTACAATGGGTTCGTGTTCAAGCAGTTTCAGCATAGGGCTTTCGAAGTGCGATAAAATAGCTACGGAAGTTGCCGGAGAGATAGCTAATACCCTTGGACTATATGGAAGGATAGTTAAAATCTGCGTTAATGAGCAAAAGCGGCTCATAGATGAAATAAAAGAGGTTGTTGAGCTGGATGAAAATAATGAGATATGTGAATTGAAAGATGGAGAGTATGCATATGTTGCAAAGCTCATAGATGAATACAATGAAAACCACAATGTGGCTAAAAAATACCAGCACTATCTGAACATACAAAAGGAAGCCCTTGGATTCAGAGGATTTAATTACGATCCTTACAGCATAATGCGTAAAATAAAAAAGAAATAGATGCATGCATAAGCGGTATAAAATTCAAATGTGAAAAAACACCTGTTTAAATAGTATGGACTTTAGCGGCAAGCGTGAAATACATTAATAAAATATATAGAATAAAATTGAGATAATAATATAAATATTTATAAAAAAATTTTTTTAATTGACAGCAAAAAAATGATGATGTATAATTTTACTCAAATTGAACTTGTAAATCTGTTGACGGGAAGAGTAGGTATGATTGTTGTTCAAGCGAGACGGCGTTTGGTGTGAGGCTGTTATCAATAGCTTGCTGAAGCGTATCCCCGAGGAGCCTTTTTGAAATAATAGTATGAAAGGCCGGCGTTCTCCGTTAAAGAATAATGAGTGGGTGCTTTGCGCCAATAAGAGTGGTAACACGGATTATAGCTTTCGTCTCTTAAGAGTATTATTTCTTTTTTGAGGGCGGGAGTTTTTTTGTTTTCTGGCATTAATTACTTGTAAAGTTAAAACAAAACACTGAATATTTGGGAGGTAGTGAAAAATGTCTAAAAAATTTAAAAGTTTAGTTGCAATGTTAATGATGGCTTCAATGCTGTTTACTCTTACAGCATGTTCTTCATCTACAAATGAAGAGGGATCTGATTCGGCTGCTGCTACAAAGGTTGAACAGATAAAGGAAAAAGGCAAGATTGTACTTGGAACAAGCGCGGACTATCCACCGTTTGAATTCCACAAGCAAATAGATGGAGAAGATGTTATAGTAGGATTTGATGTTGAAATAGCAAAAGCGATAGCGAACGAACTTGGTGTTGAACTTGAAATAAAAGATATGAAGTTTGACGGACTTTTGGCAGCTCTTCAGACTGGAAAAGTCGATGTGGTAATAGCGGGAATGAATCCAAATGAAGACAGAAGAAAGGCCGTAGATTTTTCTGACGTATACTATAAAGAGGTTCAAAGCGTAATTACAAAGACTGATAACGTTGATAACATAAAGACCCTTGATGACCTTAAAGGTAAAAAAGTCGGGGTTCAAAAGGGAACTACAATGGAGTCTATAGCACAGGAAAAAATGACAGAATCAGAAATAAAAGCGCTTGGAAAGGTCACTGACATAGTGCTTGAACTTAAAAATGACAAGGTTGACGCCATAGTTATGGAAAAGCCCGTAGCAAAGGCGTATATAGCTGCAAATCCAGACATTGCAATGACGGGAATAGAGCTTGAGCCTGAGGATACAGGGTTTGCGGTTGCAGTGAAAAAAGGAAACGAAGATCTTGTTTCAAGCATAAATGATGTTCTTAAAAAACTTTCTGACGAAGGAAAGATAGATCAGTTCATAGCTGATGCAAATATACTTATGGAACAAGAATAGTATTCGGGGCAAATACTCTGTATTTGCCTTGATTAATGTATATGTTTAGGAGGGTGCAAGGTGGATTTTAGTTTTGTTAAGGACTATCAGATGTTTTTTGTAAACGGAGCGAAGATAACAGTATTTCTTGCAGCGTTTACAGTGATTTTTGGGGTCGCTTTGGGAATAGTGCTTGCTCTTATGAGACTTTCGAGCAAAAAGATACTCAATGTGATTGCAAGCGCTTATATAGAATTTTTAAGAGGTACGCCTCTTCTCGTTCAGCTGTATATCGTGTACTACGGACTTCCTGTAATAGGGATAGACCTTCCAGACTTTCTGGCAGGGGTTATAGCTCTTTCTATGAACAGTGGGGCCTACGTTGCAGAGATAATACGTGCCGGCATACAGGCCGTGGACAAGGGGCAGACGGAGGCGTCAAGATCTCTTGGATTCACATATGGAATGACAATGAGATATATAATAATACCTCAGGCGTTCAGGAACATACTTCCTGCGCTTGGAAATGAGTTCATAGTTGTAATAAAGGAGTCGGCAATAGTTTCAATAATAGGCATACACGATCTTATGTACAATGCCGATACAATAAGGGGCAATATATACAGGCCTTTTGAGCCTCTTTTAATAGTAGCTTTGATATATTTCGCAATGACATTTACGCTTTCAAAGCTTCTGGGAGTTGTTGAAAGGAGATTGAAAACTGGTGATTAATGTAAAGAATCTTCATAAAAAATTTGGAAGTCTACATGTTTTGAAGGGTGTGGACATAGAAATAGAAAAAGGCGAAGTTGTGGTTGTCATAGGACCTTCGGGTTCAGGTAAATCAACTTTTCTGAGATGCCTTAATCTTTTGGAGGAGCCTACGGACGGAGAAATAATATTCGAAGGAGTTTCAATAACTGACAAGAAAAACGACATAAACAAACTTAGACAAAACATGGGAATGGTGTTCCAGCAGTTCAATCTATTCCCTCATATGAGCGTACTTGGCAACATAACTTTAGGGCCTATGAAGCTCAAGGGGCTTAGCAAGGCAGAAGCGGAAAAAGTAGCCATGGACCTTTTGAACAGAGTAGGGCTTGCTGACAAGGCAAACAGCTACCCAGGGCAGCTTTCAGGAGGCCAAAAGCAAAGGATAGCAATAGCAAGAGCTCTTGCCATGTCTCCGGATGTAATGCTTTTTGACGAGCCTACATCGGCCCTTGACCCTGAAATGGTCGGGGAGGTTCTTGAAGTTATGAAAGAGCTTGCATCTGAAGGTATGACCATGGTGGTTGTTACTCACGAGATGGGATTTGCAAAAGAGGTTGGGGACAGGCTTGTGTTCATGGATGGAGGAGACATAGTCGAAGAGGGAGAACCGAAGGAAATATTCGCAAACCCTCAGCATCCGAGGACTCAGGATTTTCTTGGAAAAGTTTTATAGAATAGAATACACAAAAAAAGTCAGTCGCACTCGTGCGGCTGTTTTTTATTGAAAGACAATAGGCGTGCACAAATAAAAAACAATAAGGGTGAATAATGGCGCAGTTTTGTCTGTTTCAGGGTTTTCAAAAGAAACAGTCCTATTACTGAATATTCTAAAAATTCCATGCGTGTTGACATGAATAGCTAATTTTGATATATTATGAGGAACAAAAACTGAATATTAAATATAGAATCCCTCATATACATTCGGTAATATGGACCGACTGTCTCTACCGGAAAACCGTAAAAATTCCGACTATGAGTGGAATTGTTATTAAATTTCAAACAATATGAATTTGCGTGATTTATTTTTATTTATCGGGGTATTGTGAAAAATATTTCGGTGTTATTGTCTTTGAGATTTATGCCTGAATAATGATTCTGCTCTTTACTTCATTGTTCAGGTTTTTTTGATATAATATATAATATAAATAAAAATAAAAATTTCAATCGGAGGTATACAATGGCAAAGATACTTAAGGAAGCCCTAACTTTTGATGATGTGCTTTTAGTACCGCAAAAATCAGAAATACTACCAAGAGAAGTTGATACAGCTACTCATCTTACAAAGAAAATAAAACTAAATATACCGCTTATGAGTGCGGGGATGGACACTGTAACAGAGTCTAAAATGGCAATAGCAATAGCTAGAGAAGGTGGAATAGGAATAATCCACAAGAACATGAGCATAGAGGAACAAAGCCTCGAAGTTGACAAGGTAAAGAGAAGTGAAAATGGAGTTATAATAGACCCTTTTTATTTAAGCAAGGAGCATACAATAGCTGATGCAGACGAGCTTATGGGAAGATATAGAATATCAGGTGTGCCTATAGTGGATGAAGGCAAAAAGCTTGTTGGAATAATTACAAACAGGGACATAAGATTTGAAGAAGACTTTTCAAAGAAGATTGACGAAGTAATGACTAAAGAAAACCTTGTAGTCGCAAAAGAAGGAACTACTATGGAAGAGGCTCAGACTGTGCTAAGAGCCAATAAGATAGAAAAGCTTCCTATAGTTGATGACAATTTCATACTAAAGGGACTTATAACTATAAAGGATATAGAAAAGAAAATAAAATTTCCTAATTCTGCTGTAGACGAAAGAGGAAGACTTCTTTGTGGAGCTGCAGTTGGAATCACAGGAGATATGATGGACAGGGTTGAAAAACTTATAAAGGCTCAAGTTGACGTTATAGTGCTTGACAGCGCACACGGACATTCAAAAGGTGTTATGGACAGCGTTAAGAAGATAAAGGAAAAATACCCTGAAGCTCAAGTGGTAGCAGGAAATGTCGCTACAGCTGAGGCTACAAGAGAACTTATAGAGGCGGGCGCGGACTGCGTTAAGATCGGTATAGGACCAGGATCAATATGTACCACAAGGGTTGTTGCGGGAGTAGGAGTGCCTCAAATAACTGCAATAATGGACTGCAGCGAGGCGGCAGCTGAATATGGAGTACCTGTAATAGCAGACGGTGGAATAAAGTACTCAGGAGACATAGTGAAGGCTCTTGCATCTGGTGCTGACATTGCAATGATGGGCTCTATGTTTGCAGGAACAGAAGAAAGCCCAGGAGAGAAGATTCTTTTCAAGGGAAGAACTTTCAAAGCTTACAGAGGAATGGGTTCTGTAGAGGCCATGAAGCATGGCTCAAAGGACAGATATTTCCAGGACAACACTAAAAAGCTAGTTCCTGAAGGCGTTGAAGGAATGGTTCACTTCAAAGGAGCAGTTGCGGACATGATATTCCAGCTTGTAGGCGGAATAAGAGCTGGAATGGGATACTGCGGTTCTAAGAATTTGACTTCCTTAAAGGAAAAATCTGCATTTGTTAGAATTACCGGAGCAGGACTTAAGGAAAGTCATGCACACGATATTACAATAACTAAAGAATCGCCAAATTACAGTGTACAGGGAGAGGTTTAATAATGAATATAGAAAAAGAACTTGTTTTAGTGGTTGACTTTGGAGGCCAGTACAACCAGCTTATAGCCAGAAGAGTAAGGGAAGCAAATGTGTATTGCGAAGTAGTTCCATACACATATTCAATAGAGCAGATAAAGGCCAAAAATCCTAAAGGCATAATATTCACAGGAGGACCTTCGAGCGTATACGGCGAAGGCGCTCCGAGAGTTGACAAGGAAATATTCAATTTTGGCGTTCCGGTTCTTGGAATATGCTACGGAGCTCAGCTTATGGCACATACCCTTGATGGTAAGGTTACAAAGGCTGAAAAGAGAGAATACGGAAAGACTCACATAATATACAAGGATTCTGTACTGTTTGAGGGAATGGACAAGTCCAACCTATGCTGGATGTCGCACACTGACTATATAGAGTCTGCACCTGAAGGCTTTACGGCAGTGGCAAGCACTGACGACTGCCCTATAGCGGCAATGGAGAATACAGCTAAAAACCTTTATGCTGTTCAGTTCCACCCAGAGGTTGAGCATACAGTTGACGGATACATGATAATAAGAAACTTCCTTCACAAAGTCTGCAAACTTGAAGGAAAATGGACTATGGGATCGTTCGTAGACGAAAAGGTAAAAGAGATAAGAGACCTTGTTGGAGACAAGAAGGTACTATGTGCTCTTAGCGGAGGCGTTGACTCTTCAGTTGCAGCTGTTCTTGTTCACAAGGCAATAGGAGACAACCTTACTTGTGTATTTGTCGATCACGG
Organism: uncultured Peptoclostridium sp.; assembly: GCA_965368085.1. Lineage (GTDB taxonomy): Bacteria > Bacillota > Clostridia > Peptostreptococcales > Peptostreptococcaceae > Peptoclostridium. The sequence continues at coordinate 41,921 of CBDULP010000017.1, forward strand.
GCTCTTGAGAAAAGACGAGGGAGACCAGGTTGAATCGATATTCAGGGAAGAGTTCCACATGAACCTTATAAGGGTAAATGTACAGGAGAGATTCCTTTCAAAGCTGAAGGGTGTTTCAGAGCCTGAGAGCAAGAGAAAGATAATAGGAGAAGAGTTCATAAGGGTATTCGAAGAAGAGTCCAATAAGCTTGGAAAGATGGACTTCCTTGTTCAGGGAACAATATACCCTGACGTAATAGAGAGCGGATCGGGCGACAGCGGTGCGTCTGTAATCAAATCTCACCACAATGTTGGAGGCATTCCAGAGGACATAGAGTTCGAAATAGTGGAGCCTCTAAGAGAGCTTTTCAAGGACGAGGTCAGAAGACTTGGGCTTGAGCTTGGGATATCAGAAGAGCTTATATTCAGACATCCATTCCCGGGACCAGGACTTGGAATAAGGGTAATAGGAGAGGTTACTCAGGAAAAATGCGACATACTGAGAGAAGCCGATGCAATATACATGCAAGAGCTTAAGGCAGCAGGTCTTTACAAGGAAATATGGCAGGCGTTTGCAGTTCTTCCGGATGTTATGACAGTTGGGGTAATGGGAGACGAGAGAACTTACGCGCATCTTGTGGGAATAAGAGCCGTAGCAAGCAGCGACGGAATGACAAGCGACTGGTACAAGATACCTTACGAAGTTATGGAGAGAATTTCGACAAGGATAGTTAACGAAGTTGACCATGTAAACAGAGTTGTTTACGACATAACTTCTAAGCCACCGGGAACAATAGAATGGGAATAAGAACTATATAATAAAAATGATGCTGTAAAGTTCGTGGTAATACGAACTTACCTGAAAAATAAATCAAATAAAATACACAAAAATATTGACTTTTATCTTCTGCTTGATATAAAATAAGTATGTAGTTAGGCAAGTGGATAAAAAGCATTTTGCTTTGCTCATATAATCCCGGTAATACGGACTGGGAGTTTCTACAGGAAAGCCGTAAATTTTCCTACTATGAGCAAAACTTCTTGAAAAGAGTCTGATGGAGGTTTTGCTTATAATGGGCGAGGCCTCCATATTATTTTTTTGGAAGGCCGAGCCTTTGAGTAATTCATAAAATCCATTAGATTTTCTCCCCCGAGTGGGCATTTAGGGCTTTTGCCTTTAGAAAAAAATCTGAGGAGGAAAACTAAAAAATGGAAAACAGCAATATCAGCAGAACTGCTGGAAATGGAATTCTGGAAAATTTATTTAAGCTTTCGCTGCATGAAACTGATCTGAAAAGGGAAATAATTGCAGGAATCACTACGTTTATGACAATGGCATACATACTTGTTGTAAACCCTCTTATACTTGGAGATGCAGGAATGGACAAGGGAGCCGTATTTGTGGCTACAGCACTTTCTGCAGCACTGGCAACATTCATAATGGGATTCTTTGCAAACTATCCTTTCGTACTTGCACCGGGAATGGGACTTAATGCGTTCTTTGCATATGGAGTAGTAATAAACATGGGTTACAGCTGGCAGTTTGCACTTACTGCCGTTTTGATTGAAGGTATTATATTCATACTTCTTACTTTCTTCAATGTGCGTGAAAAAATAATAAATGCAATACCTGTATTTCTTAAAAACGCAGTTACAGCCGGGATAGGACTTTTCATAGCGTTTATAGGACTTGCAAATGTGGGAATGATACAGGCTGGAGGAGCCATAGTCACGCTTGGAGACATGAAGAGCCCTCTTATGATACTTACACTGTTTGGAATAATACTCACATCAGTGCTTCTTGTTAAAAATGTAAAGGGATCTTTCCTTATAGGAATGGTGGTTACATCTGTTGCAGGAATGGTGCTTGGACTTGTGGCTTCGCCTAGCGGGATAATGAGTATTCCACCGTCGCTTTCTCCGATAATGTTTGCTTTTAAAAGCGTACCTGTTGCTGACATATTCAGCTTTGACATGGTGGTTGTAGTGTTTACGTTCCTGTTTGTCGATTTGTTCGATACAATAGGCTGCCTTGTAGGGCTTGCGTCAAAGGCAAACATGCTTGATGAAAAGGGACAGCTTCCAAGAGCCAAGCAGGCGCTTTTCGCAGACGCTATAGGTACTACTGCAGGAGCTATGATGGGAACTTCAACGGTTACAACATTTGTAGAAAGTGCATCGGGAATAGCTGAAGGTGGAAGAACAGGACTTACTGCGGTTGTGGCAGGATTCATGTTCCTCATATCTACGCTGTTTGCGCCGGTATTCACTGCTATACCGTCTCAGGCAACTGCACCTGTACTCGTGCTTGTAGGAGTTATGATGGCATCGTCGGTTCTTAGAATAGATTTTGAGAACTTCACAGAGGCTATACCTGCATTCCTTACAATACTGATGATGCCTCTCGCATACAGCATAGCTGAGGGTCTTGTATTTGGGATTGTTTCATATACCCTTATAAAGCTGTTTACAGGAAAGGGAAAAGAAGTACAAATATCACTATATATATTATCGTTCTTGTTCATATTAAAATACGCATTTATGGCGTAAAAGTGAATAAAGCCCCATTAAAATCGATGGGGCTTTTAATGTACAAAAATTAGGGTAAAAATACGAATGTAATGTAAATTTCAAACTATAAAGTTCGCATGACATGAACTTTTGAAAAAAATTGTTGGAGGGATTGAATATGAAGGTATCTATAATAATGGGTTCAAAGTCCGATTATCCAAAGCTTGAAGAAGCTGTAGAGTTTCTGAAAAGATATGGAGTACATGTGAATGTGAGAGCGCTTTCGGCCCACAGAACGCCAAAGCAGGTTTTTGAGCATATTGAAAACATAGAAAAAGAAGGCTATGACGTTATAATAGCGGCTGCAGGCAAGGCGGCGCATCTTCCTGGCGTGGTTGCAGCGCATACATTGATGCCTGTAATAGGAGTCCCAATCAAATCATCCACATTAGACGGAATGGATGCACTTCTTTCAATAGTTCAAATGCCAAAGGGCATACCAGTTGCAACGGTTGCAATCGATGGCGGGTTTAACGCCGCGATACTTGCTCTTCAGATAATGGCGCTTAAATACCCGCAGCTTAAAGAGGAGCTTAAAAAGCACAGGGAAGATATGATGAATAAGGTTCTTGAAGACGACGCCTCAATCCAGTAGATATATTGAGACATTGTGAAATAGACAGTTTGTTGATTCTGATTGATCAAAGGCATATGCCGTATTTTGAAAAAGAATAAACAGGAGGAGATATACAATGAAAAAAGAGCTTTTATACGAGGGAAAGGCAAAGCAGGTTTACAAGACAGAAAATCCTAGAGAGTATGTTGTATACTACAAGGACGATGCAACTGCATTCAACGGCATTAAAAAGGACACTATAATGGAAAAGGGAGTGATAAACAACAGTATATCATCCATACTATTTGAACTGCTTGCAAAAGAAGGTGTTTCAAGCCATTTCATTAAAAAGCTGTCTGACAGAGAGATGCTTGTAAAAGCTGTTGAAATAGTACCTCTTGAAGTCATAGTCAGAAATATTTCCGCAGGATCTATGAGCAAAAGACTTGGAATAGAAGAGGGAATAGAGTTTTCAGAGCCTGTATTCGAGCTGTGCTATAAAAAAGACGAACTTGGAGATCCGCTTATAAACGAGGATCATGCGGTTGTAATAGGACTTGCGACAAGAGAAGAAATAAAAGCCATAAAAGAGCAGACTATGAAAATAAACGAAGTAATGAAGGCGTTTTTCAAAAAGGCCGGACTTAAGCTTGTTGACTTCAAACTTGAGTTTGGAAGATATGATGGAGAGGTAATACTTTCGGATGAGATTTCTCCTGACACTTGCAGGCTTTGGGATATGAGCACTAATGAAAAAATGGACAAGGACAGATTCAGAAGAGACCTTGGAGATGTGATAGAAGGCTATAAAAAGGTTCTTGAGAGAATAGAGGATAAATAGGGGGCTGTACGGATGTGTGGAATAGTTGGAGTTTATTCTGATGAAGATGTCGCAAAGGACATATATTATTCACTTTTTTCACTGCAGCACAGGGGTCAGGAGAGCTGTGGAATAGCGACTCTCAATGGAAGAATCAATCATCACAGGGGCATGGGGCTTGTTACAGATGTATTCAAGGAAGAACAGCTTAAGACCCTCAGCGGAAACATAGGCATAGGCCATGTAAGATATTCAACTGCGGGAGGAAGTCACCCTTCAAACTCACAGCCTCTCGTGGGAATGTGCAGGGGCGGGAAGATAGCCATAGCACACAATGGAAACCTCGTAAACAGTGACCTGCTCAAGGAAAGGCTTGAAGACGACGGTCTCATATTTCAAACCACAATAGATTCTGAGGTTATACTATATCTGCTTGCAAGATATTACAAGGGCGATGACATAGTAGATGCAGTAAAGAGGACCATGTCACTTATAAAGGGAGCTTACTCGCTTGCAGTTATGACTGAAAAGGAGCTTGTGGCAGTGAGGGACCCTAATGGATTCAGACCGCTTCGTATAGGCAAGAGGGGAAATGACTATGTGATTGCATCTGAGGACAGTGCCATAGATGTAATAGGAGCTGAGATAATAAGAGATGTCAAGCCGGGAGAGATAGTGCTTATAAAAGACGGAAAGATAGAGTCTTTCTTTTATGAGACTGACTATGCCAGAAGAAGCTGCTGTATATTCGAACACGTATATTTTGCAAGAAATGATGCCACGATAGACGGCATAAACGCATATAAGTTCAGGGTCGAAACCGGTGAGCTGTTGGCAAAGGAATCATTTGTGGATGCGGACGTGGTTGTTCCGGTTCCAGACTCTGGATGGGCTGGAGCCATAGGATACGCAAAGGAATCGGGAATACCACTTATGGAAGGGCTTGTGAAGAACAGATATGTCGGAAGGACATTTATAAAACCGACCCAAAAGGAAAGGGAGGTCGGGGTCAAGCTTAAGCTCAACCCTCTCAAGGAAGTCGTACAGGGAAAGAGAGTCATACTTGTTGACGATTCAATAGTAAGGGGAACGACGTCAAAGCAGCTCATAGAAAGCCTGAGAAAGGCCGGGGCCAAGGAAGTCCACCTTAGAATAACGTCTCCGCCTGTAAAGTACTCGTGCTATTTTGGAATAGACACTCCTAGAAGGAGCAAGCTTATAGCTTCAAGCAATCCGGTGGACAAGATATGCGAGATAATAGGCGCGGATTCGCTCAGGTTCATATCAATAGAGGGAATGAGATCTGCAACACATGGAAAGCTAAGCTTTTGCAGCGCGTGCTTTGACGGGGATTATCCAATAGACCCAATGGTTGAAAGCATGTAGTATTAAAGAAAATAAACTTTACAAAATATATTAAAACAGACCTAAAGACCAATCTGTCGGGAGGAATAAAAAATGGAAGAAAAGATAAGCTACAGCCAGTCAGGCGTAAACATAGATGAAGGAAATAGAGCGGTTGACCTGATAAAGAAAAAAGTGAAATCGACATACGATTCGAATGTCATAGGAGATTTGGGAAGCTTCAGCGGACTTTACAGCCTTAAAAACTTCATGGGCATGAAAGAGCCTGTGCTCCTTTCATCTACTGACGGAGTCGGCACGAAGCTTAAGATAGCGCAGCTTATGGACGTTCACGATACTGTGGGAATAGACCTTGTGGCAATGTGCGTAAACGACCTTATATGCCAGGGCGCTGTGCCTCTTTTCTTTCTCGACTACATGGCGGTTGGAAAACTGGATGCACTAAAGGCGGAAAAAATAGTATCGGGAATAGTTGAAGGCTGCAAGATGTCTGAAATGGCGCTTGTAGGCGGAGAAACGGCGGAAATGCCTGGAATGTACGATCAGGACGAGTACGATTTGGCAGGATTTTCAGTTGGAATATGTGACAGGGAAAAGATAATAACTGGAGCGGGAGTAAAAGCGGGAGACGCTGTGATAGGAATAGCTTCGAGCGGAATACACAGCAACGGCTACTCTCTTGTGAGAAAGCTGTTCATAGAAAAGCTCGGATACAGCCTTGACAAGAAGTTTGAGGGCATTGACGACACTCTTGGACAGATGCTTTTAAGACCTACAAAGATATACGTAAAGGCGGTAAAAAGCCTTCTTGAAAAATATGAAATAAAATCCATAGCTCACATAACTGGGGGCGGACTTGTTGAAAATGTTCCAAGAGTGCTTCCTGCCGGATGCTGCGCTAAAATTAAAAAAGGCTCATGGGATATGCCTGACATATTCACTGTAATAAAGGGCCTTGACATGGTTGAGGAAGAAGAGCTTTACAGAAGTTTCAACATGGGAATAGGCCTTGTGCTTGTGGTTGACAAGGAAGTTGCTCAGGATGTTATAGACACAGTGCAGCAGGCCGGTGAGAAGGCATATGCAATAGGCGAGATAACATCTGGAGAAAAGGGTGTTGAGCTATGGTAAACATAGCTGTACTCGTTTCGGGTTCAGGAAGCAATCTGCAGGCTGTAATCGACGCCTGTGAAAGTGGAAATATAAACGGCAGCATAAAGCTTGTTATATCAAACAGAGAAGATGCATACGGCCTTGAAAGGGCAAAAGCAGCAGGCATAAATGCCGTATTTGAAAAAGACGAAAAAAGGGTAATAGATATGATTGAGAGTGAAGGCATAGGCCTTGTGGTGCTTGCAGGATACCTTAAAATACTAAGCCCTGATTTCATAAAAAGATTTGAAAATCGGATAATAAACATACACCCTTCGCTTATACCGTCCTTTTGCGGAAAGGGGTATTATGGTAAAATAGTACATCAAAAGGCAATTGAATACGGAGTGAAATTAAGCGGTGCTACTGTCCACTTTGTGAACGAAGAACCCGATGGGGGCCCTATAATACTTCAAAGAGCGGTTCCTGTATACGATGAAGATAGTGCGGATTCACTCCAAAAGAGAGTACTTGAAATAGAACATGAACTGATAGTAGATGCGGTAAAGCTTTATTGCGATGGAAAACTCAAGATAGTCGGAAGGAGAGTATACACAAATGGCAAATAAGAGAGCGCTTATAAGTGTTACAGACAAGACGGGAATAGTTGAATTCGGGAAAGAGCTAGAGAAACTAGGATACGAAATAATATCAACAGGAAATACTCACAAAATGCTCAGCGAAGCGGGAGTAAATGCAATTCAAATAGACAAGCTTACAGGATTTCCAGAGATACTGGATGGCAGGGTGAAAACCCTAAACCCTTATGTTCACGGAGGGATACTGTATAGAAGAGACATAAAGGAACATGTTGAAACTGTGGAAAAACTCGAGATAAAGTCGATAGACATGGTGGTAGTAAACCTTTACAATTTTGAAGGATGTCTAAAATCGGGTGCGGGCATGGAAGACATGATAGAAAACATAGACATCGGCGGTCCAAGCATGATAAGATCAGCAGCTAAAAACTACAGGGATGTCATAATAGTTACAGACCCATCTGACTATGGACTTATAATAGACAGACTGAAAGAAGGGGAGCTTTCGCAGGAAGAGAGACTGAATCTTTCATACAAGGCATTTTCGCTTACAGCCCATTACGACTCTATAATATCAAACTATTTCATGGAGCTTGTGGGAGACAGACATCCAAAATATCTGAATCTTACATTTGAGAGGGAAGAAGAACTTAGATACGGAGAAAACCCTCATCAAAAGGGAAGCCTTTACAAGGAAAACTTCGTGCTTGACACAAAGCTGGACTTTGAGCAGCTTCACGGAAAACAGCTTTCATTCAACAATATAAACGACCTCAGTGCGGCGCTTGAAATATTAAGGGATTTTGAGGGCGGCGAATACATAGCGTCCGTAGCAATAAAGCATGCAAACCCATGTGGAGTTGGAATAGGCAAAGATTCTTTCGAATCATTCAAGAAGGCATACGAGGCAGACAAGACTTCCATATTTGGTGGTATAATAGGAATAAATTCAACTGTAGACGTGCAGACTGCAGAGCTTTTAAGTGAGATATTCTTTGAGATAATAGCGGCATACGACTTTACAGACGAGGCGCTTGAAGTGCTTAAAAAGAAGAAAAACCTCAGAATACTAAAGCTTAAGGATCTTAATCCAAAGTCAAGAGGATACGACTTCAAATACCTTGATGGAAAGCTACTGGCTCAGGACAAGGATGAAAAGCTTTATGAAGACTTCAAGACAGTAACACAGACAGTGCCTACAAAAGGTCAAATAGACGATATGGTATTTGGAATGAAAATAGCAAAGCATATGAAGTCAAATGCAATAGCAATAGTAAAGGATGGAGTGACGATTGCACTTGGACCTGGACAGACTTCAAGGATTTGGGCTCTTGAAAATGCCATAAACAACAATGAAGATAAGGATTTCGAAGGTGCAGTGCTTGCATCTGATGCATTCTTCCCATTTGATGACTGTGTAAGATTTGCTGCCAAGCATGGAATAAAGGCGATAATACAGCCGGGTGGATCTGTAAGAGACCAGGATTCAATAGATGCTTGCGACGAGCTTTCAATAGCGATGGTATTCAGCGGAATAAGACATTTCAAACACTAGGAGGTACATCATGAAAATTCTTGTAATAGGAAGCGGCGGAAGAGAACATGCAATAGTGTGGAAGCTTAGTAAAAGTCAGAGGGTAAGCAGCATATACTGCGCACCCGGAAATGCGGGAACAGCTGGAATGGCTCAAAATGTGGACATATCTGCTGACAACGTAGAAGGCCTTTTGGGTTTTGCAAAGGAAAATGACATAGACCTTACAATAGTGGGACCTGAAGTGGCTCTTGTAATGGGTATAACTGACATGTTCGAAGCAGAAGGACTTAAGATATTCGGACCTGACAAGATGTGTTCAAAGCTTGAAGGTAGCAAGGCCTTTTCGAAGGAGTTCATGATAAGGAACAACATACCTACAGGAAAATATGAAGAATATACAGACTTTGACGAGGCTGTTAAAAATGTAGACAAGTTCGGCTATCCAATAGTTATAAAGGCGGACGGGCTTGCGGCTGGAAAAGGCGTTCTCATAGAAACTGAAAGGGCGGAAGCGGTAAAGGACCTTGAAGACATAATGCTTTCAAAGGTATTTGGAGAATCGGGAAAGAAAGTTGTAATAGAAGAGTTCCTCTCTGGAATAGAGGCTTCAATACTTTGCTTTGTAGATGGAAACACTATAGTTCCTATGACAAGCGCACAGGATTACAAGAAAATATTTGATGATGACATGGGACCAAACACAGGGGGAATGGGAAGCTATTCTCCAAGCATGATATATGATGAAGAGCTTTCGAGCAGGGTTGAAAGGGAGATACTCACTCCTATAATAGAAGGATTTAAAAATGAAGGCATGAACTTCAAGGGCATACTCTTTGTGGGACTTATGATAGGAAGCGAAGGTCCTAAGGTCCTCGAGTTCAACGTAAGATTTGGAGACCCTGAAACCCAGTCGGTGATTACAAGACTTGAGACTGATCTTGTGGATATAATAGAGAGCATAATTGAAGGAAGGCTTGACAAGCAGGAAATAAAATGGAGCGACAAGAAAACAGTATGTGTTGGAATGGCTTCAAAGGGATATCCAGGCATGTATGAAAAGGGCAAGGAGATAACAGGACTTGAGAACGTGGACAGCGATGTCATAGTATTCCATGCGGGAACAAGGCTCGAAGAGGGTAAAACCCTCACAAACGGAGGTAGAGTTCTTGGGGTTACGGCGTATGGCGAGAGCATAGAAGAAGCCAGGAAAAAGGCTTATGAGAATGTGAGAAAGATACAGTTTGAGGGAGCTCAATACAGAAGCGACATAGGCAAAATAATAGGCAGATAGTACATCATTTTAATACAAGTATACTTACAAAGGAGCATTTGAAATGGGACAAAATGTAAAGAGAATATTTGTGGAGAAAAAAGAGGGGTTTGACGTTCAAGCCCAAGGGCTTATGTCTGACATAGTGGAGCATCTTGGAATAAAAGGTCTTAAAAGGATCAGGATTATAAACAGATATGACATTGAGGGAATTTCAGAAGAAGTGTATGAAGCTTCAAAGGCCACTATATTTTCGGAGCCGCCAGTTGACTATGTATATGATGAAGAGATGGAAATTCAGGAAGGTGAAAGGGCCTTTTCTGTTGAATACCTTCCAGGACAGTACGACCAAAGGGCCGATTCAGCATCTCAGTGTATTCAAATACTTACTCAAAAGGCAAGGCCTATTGTATCTGCTGCAAGGGTGTATGTGCTCAGCGGAGAGCTTAGTGACAGTGAATTTGAAAATATAAAGGCGTACTGCATAAATCCTGTAGATTCAAGAGAGGCGCAGCTTTCAAAGCCGGATTCTCTTGAACTGGAATATGAAAAACCTGAAAAGGTTGAGATGATAAACGGATTCAATGAGCTTGACGATGAGGGGCTAATAAACTTCATGGACAGCAGGGGTCTTGCGATGAATTTTGAAGACCTTAAATTCTGCCAGGGGTATTTCAGGGACACTGAAAAGAGAAATCCTACAATAACTGAGATAAAGGTTATAGACACTTATTGGTCGGATCACTGCAGACACACAACTTTTGCAACTAACATCACAGATGTTGAAATAGATGAGAGTCATTATACAGACGCTCTTAAAAAAGCGCACAGCGACTATATGGAGAGCAGAAAATACGTATATGGCGACAGAATAGACCAAAAAGACGTATGCTTTATGGACATTGCAACTCTTGCAATGAAAGAGATGAGAAAAAGAGGGTCACTTGACGACCTTGAAGTTTCTGAAGAAATAAATGCAGCGAGCATAGAGGTCGATGTAGACGTTGACGGAGAGACTCAAAAATGGCTTGTAATGTTTAAAAATGAGACTCACAACCACCCGACAGAAATAGAGCCTTTCGGCGGAGCGGCAACATGTCTTGGAGGAGCCATAAGGGACCCTCTTTCAGGAAGATCATACGTATACCAGGCAATGAGGGTTACAGGAAGTGCAGACCCGAGAACTCCTATAGAGGACACTCTTGAAGGAAAGCTTCCTCAAAGAAAGATAACTACTGAGGCGGCTCACGGATACAGCTCTTATGGAAACCAGATAGGAATAGCTACAGGACTTGTATCGGAGGTTTATGACGAGGACTTTGTGGCAAAGAGAATGGAAGTGGGCGCAGTAATAGCTGCCGCACCAAGAGAAAACGTAATAAGAGATATCCCAGAGCCTTCTGATGTTGTAGTGCTTGTCGGAGGAAGAACGGGAAGAGACGGATGCGGAGGGGCCACTGGATCTTCGAAGGAACATACTGAGGAGTCTCTTACAAGCTGCGGCGCAGAGGTTCAAAAGGGTAACGCGCCTACTGAAAGAAAGATACAAAGGCTGTTTAGAAATGAAAAGGTTGCAAAGATGATAAAAAGATGCAACGACTTTGGGGCAGGAGGAGTTTCTGTCGCGATAGGGGAGCTTACAGACGGACTTGAGATAGATCTTGACAGGGTGCCTAAAAAATACGAGGGGCTTGACGGAACAGAGCTTGCAATATCGGAGTCTCAGGAGAGAATGGCGGTAGTTGTGGACAAGAACGATGCAGACAGATTCATAGAGCTTTCGCATGCTGAAAATCTGGAGGCTGTAATAGTTGCAACTGTTACGGATACAAAAAGGCTTAGAATGAACTGGAACGGCGACTATATAGTGGACCTTTCAAGGGAGTTCCTTGATACAAACGGAGTGACTCAAAACACAAAAATCCATGTGAATGCACCTTCTGATGTGGACTATTTTGAGGAAAGAGCAAAAGAAGCTGCATCTGGAAATGACTTGAAGAGCACTTGGGTTAAAAACCTAAAAGATTTAAATATTTGCTCTCAAAAGGGACTTGTCGAGAGATTCGACAGCACAATAGGAACTGGAAGCGTAATACTTCCTTTTGGAGGGAAGCACCAGGCTACTCCTTCACAGGCAATGGTCGCAAAGATACCAGTGCTTGAAGGAAATGTAAATACAGCTACTGCAATGAGCTATGGTTACAATCCTCGAATAGGAAAGTGGAGCCCTTTCCATGGAGCAATGTATGCCGTTGTAGACTCGGTTGCAAAGCTTGCGGCAATAGGTGTTGACTATAAGAATGTAAGGCTTACTCTTCAGGAGTATTTTGAAAAGCTGAGAGACGAGCCTTCAAGATGGGGCAAGCCTTTTTCGGCTCTGCTGGGGGCATATGCAGCTCAAAAGGGACTTGGAATACCTGCAATAGGAGGAAAGGACAGCATGTCTGGAACATTCAACGATATAGATGTTCCGCCGACTCTTGTTTCATTCTCTGTTGGAATAGTAAGACCTGATAAAGTTGTTTCGAATGAATTCAAAAACGGAGGAAATGAACTTGTGCTTGTGAAACCTCCTGTAAATGACGACAAGACTTTTGACTTTGAAGGGCTTGGCAAATGCTTTGAAAAGGTTGCTGAATTTGCAAAATCAGGACAAGTATACTCTTCGTATGCACTTGGCCTTGGAGGAGTAGCCGAGGCTGTTTCGAAAATGGGCTTTGGAAACGAAATCGGAGCAAGCATTGAAGGCATTTCAGCGGAAGAGCTGTTTGCACCTCATTACGGGGCAATACTTATGGAGGTTGATTCTTCAGCGGACATAGAGGGAATGCTTTCGGGAGTCGACTACGCTGTAATTGGAAGCACAATTTTTGAACCAGCAATACACGTGCTTGGAGAGACTCTTGAGATAAGCGAGCTTTACTCGAATTGGGAAGAGCCTCTTGAGGACATATTCCCTTCATATACTAAGGAAATACAGGGAAAACCTGAGAGCAGAATATACACTGGAGGTACTGCTGTATCTCCTAAGATATCAGTTGCAAAGCCTAAGGTGTTCATACCGGCGTTCCCTGGAACAAACTGCGAGTACGACTCCCTTAGAGCTTTTGAAAAGGCTGGGGCAAAGGGCGAGATAATGGTGTTTAAAAACCTTAAGCCAAGCGATGTTGAAGAGTCAATAAGTAACATGGTAAGGCTCATAAAGGATTCGCAGATAATAATGATACCTGGGGGATTCAGCGCTGGAGACGAACCTGAAGGCTCTGGAAAGTTTATAGCCACTGTATTTAGAAACCCAGCTGTAAAAGAGGCTGTAATGGATCTTCTAAACAACAGGGACGGGCTTATGCTGGGGATATGCAACGGATTCCAGGCGCTTGTGAAGATAGGCCTTCTGCCTTACGGCGAGATAAGGGATATAGACGAGTCTTCGCCTACACTTACCTACAACACTATAGGAAGACACGTGGCGAAAACTGTAATGACAAAAGTGGTTTCAAACAAGTCTCCTTGGCTTTCGCTTTCAGAGCCGGGAAGCATGCATACTGTGCC
>CBDULP010000018.1:0-50275 GCA_965368085.1 uncultured Peptoclostridium sp.
GAGCTGGAAAAGCGGCTGCACAAGCAATAGACAAATACGTTCAGAGCAAATAGTTCATATTTTAATGTGTAAAAAATAAATATGTAATAAATAAGGGCCAGTCGGGTATTTATAAAGATATCCAGCTGGCCTTTTTTATGAATTTGCCGATAACACCCGTGACTTCAGTCGCGGGAGGTTCAAGTGTATAATACTGATAGCATAAATATATTTGATTTTTTTGACTGCATATAATCCGTACAAAAACAGACAAAATAATACTAAAACATATTAATAAAGAAAAAACAGCAGGAATTGTATGTCAAAAAATTTAAATAATACATACTATAAAAGAAAAGAAAATGAAAAAATGAGGGGATTGTATCGCTGAAGCTCAGTGCTTGCAGAGGGTTAAAGCTTAAAAAATAAGTGTGGATAAATGTCAAAAACATATGGCATTATTGAATTATTTATATTAAAATATAATATGTTGCATGATACATAAACATATTTTAAGGAGTGGTTTTTTTGGCAACGAGTTCGATATTCAACAGAAAAGATATAAATTCAAAAAATCCTATATTTTCTCAGATAAGAACTACCATAGAGACTGCATTTTTGGGCAATAATGTCATAGATTTAAATTCGCTTAAAGAGGCTTATAAACTTGCGAAGAATTCACCAGGCACAATAGTGACTGATATGCCTGTTCACAATCCAGAAGAACTGGGTCTTGATCCAGGCTCTAATATACTTCTTTTCAATGATGGAGCTGTAAATGGAAGATGTGCAGCGGCAAGAAGGATAATAGGAGAGCACAATGTAAGCCAAGACGAATATGCTGCAAAACTAAGAGATGCGATATACAAGGCTAGATACAAAAAGTTATACCATGCACAGGCATATATAGGGCTGGACAAGGATTTTATGGTAAGGGCGCACCTTTTGGTTCCGGAAGGCCATGAAAACATAGCATACAACTGGCTTTTGAACTTCCAGTATGTAAATGAAGAATATGTTGACATGTATGAGGCTTCAAAGCTTATAGAAAACGAAGGGGACATATATGTGTTTTCAGATCCGGACTGGCAGCATGAAGAGCACCCTCTTGGGCTTACTTTGTTTGACCCTACGCACAACTGCGCTGCCCTTCTTGGCATGAAATATTTTGGAGAACATAAAAAGGGTACTCTGACACTTGCATGGGGCTGTGCCAACAGGAACGGATTTGCCGCATGCCATGCAGGCCAGAAGAGATACAACCTTAAAGGCGGAAGAAAATTTGTCGCAGGGGTGTTCGGACTTTCGGGTTCTGGAAAATCCACTATAACCCATGCAAAGCATGACGGAAAATACGATGTCACAGTGCTTCACGACGATGCGTTTGTAATATCGACAGAAAACGGTTCTTCTGTCGCGCTTGAGCCTTCATATTTTGACAAGACACAGGACTATCCACTTACGTCTGATGACAACAAGTACCTTATAACAGTTCAAAACTGCGGGGCTGCAAGGGATGAAGATGGCAAAGTGGTAATAGTTACAGAGGACATAAGGAATGGAAACGGAAGAGCAATAAAGTCGAAGCTTTGGGCTCCAAACAGGGTGGACAAGTTTGAAGAGCCTGTAAATGCGATATTCTGGCTTATGAAGGACCCTACACTTCCGCCGGTTGTTAAAATAAAGAATCCTGTGCTTGCGGCGACAATGGGGGCAACGCTTGCAACAAAGAGGACTACAGCAGAAAGGCTGGCTCCGGGAGTCGATCCTAATGCACTTGTAGTTGAGCCGTATGCCAACCCTTTCAGGACATACCGCCTTGAAGACGATTATGAAAAGTTCAAGATGCTTTTTGAAAGCAGGAATGTCGAGTGCTATATACTAAACACTGGATTTTTTATGAACAGAAAGATTCCTAAAGAAGTGACTTTGGGCATACTTGAAGAAATAGTCGAAGAAAAGGCCAGCTTCAAAAATTGGGCGGAATTTTCAAATATAGATATACTTGAAATAGACGGATTCATTCCGGACATGAAAGACAGCGACTATGTAAGCCAGCTTTCAAAAAGACTTCACGACAGGATTAAATTCCTCAATGCGAAGTCTGTAGAGGGCGGAGGATTTGACAGGCTGCCTGAAGAGGCTGTGGACTCGCTTATAGACATTATAAACGAACTTAACAGCATTAGATAAAAAATAATATATTTACAACACATTAAAACAGGAGTATAATTATTTTTAACAAGAAAATAATTATACTTTTCGAGCTGGAGGAGCCTGTATAACAGGCTGAGAGTGCGATGTTATCGCTTTACTCCCACCACCTGATTTGGTTAATGCCAACGTAGGGAAGCTTGCTGTTTGTGTTGTCACGACATAACCCGGGCTTGCCATTTGGCAGGCCCGTTTTTAATTTACAAAACCAAATAGAAATTGCAAAAAAACTGGAGGAGCCTGTATAACAGGCTGAGAGTGCGGTGTTATCGCTTTACTCCTATAACCTGATTTGGTTAATGCCAACGTAGGGAATGTTTTTATGAACGTTATTTAAACAGACCCAGTAGTCTGTTTTTTTATTGGAAAAAAATGAGAGGAGATAAGCATATGATTGTAAACGGAAAAGATATGGAATTCCAGAAAAATATAAATGTAAAAGAATTGCTGTCACATATGAATGTGGACGAAGACGTTGTGGTTGTCGAAGTGGATTTTGAGATACTGCCAAAAGACAGTTATGAGAGCCGCATTCTGGATGAGTCTTCAAAGGTTGAAATAGTGGCGTTTGTGGGAGGGGGCTAATGGAAAGAAAGATCAGGGAACAGCTTTCAAAATGCACAGTAGGGATAGCAGGTATTGGCGGTCTGGGTTCAAACATTGCGCTGCTACTTGCAAGAAGCGGAGTAGGAAGGCTAATACTTGCAGATTTTGACGTTGTGGATGAAAGCAATATATACAGGCAGCAGTACATTGAAAAGCAGATAGGAATGAAAAAGACAGATGCTATAAGACAGATAATCGGATGGATAGACGAAAAGGTACAGGTGGAAACATTTGATGAAAAGTTAAGCGGCATGCGCGCCTGTGAGATATTCGAGGAAGCTGACATAGTCATAGAGGCATTTGACAATCCAAAGAACAAGGCCGACATGGTAGGGGCGATTTTAAAAAACACAGATAAAAAAATTGTATCAGCATCGGGGATGGCTGGATGCGGACCGGGAGATAAAATAGTATCAAAGAAAGTGCTTTCAAAGCTGTATGTCGTAGGCGATGGGGGCAGAGGGATAGAAGAAGGAGAAAAGCTAATGGCCACAAGGGTTGCAATAGCTGGAAGCAAGCAGGCCCATCTAGCAGTGAGGATTCTAATTGGAGAAGAGGAATAATACTTTATAGAATATATGAGGAGGATTAGCATGGACAAGTTGAAAATAGGTGGAGTTGAGCTGGAAAACAGGCTTTTTATAGGAACTGGAAAATTTCCAAACAAGGATATGCTGAGCAAAGTTATAGAAAGCTGCAATAGCAAAGTTGTAACCATAGCCCTTAGAAGGGTTGACACAAGCAGACAGGAAAACAACATAATAGAGTACATCCCAAAGGATATGATACTTCTTCCAAATACTTCGGGAGCTAGAAATGCTGACGAGGCTGTAAGAATAGCACGTCTTGCAAAGGCGATGGGATGCGGAAACTGGATCAAAATAGAGGTCATTTCAGACAACAAATATCTTCTTCCAGACAATGAGGAGACTATAAAGGCGACTAGAATACTTGCAGAGGAAGGTTTTGTAGTACTTCCATACATGAACCCAGACCTTATGAGTGCCAAAAAGCTTGTCGAGGCGGGAGCTGCGGCAGTAATGCCTCTTGGCGCCCCTATAGGAACTAACAGGGGCATAAAAATGGAAGAGATGATAAGGATAATAATAGATGAGATAAATGAAGTGCCGGTTATAGTGGATGCCGGAATTGGAGCGCCTTCACATGCAGCTCAGGCAATGGAAATGGGTGCAGATGCAGTGCTTGTCAATACGGCGATAGCAACGGCAAATGACCCGGCTGAAATGGCAAAGGCGTTTTCAATGGCTGTTGAATCGGGAAGGATTGCATACAGGGCTGGACTGGGAAGATCTTTGGTAAAGGCCGAGGCGTCTTCTCCGCTTACAGGATTCTTACACGAATAGAAAAAGGAGGGAGAGTAATGGGATTTTATGAAATTGTGTCAAAGTACAAGGGGTTTGAATTCAAAAGGTTTTTTGAGGAAATACAGCCTTTGGATATAGAGTGTATACTCCAAAAGGATAGCATAAATGAACTTGAATTTCTTGCGCTGCTTTCGCCTGTCGCAAAAAAATATATTGAGCCAATGGCCCAAAAGGCGAGAGGCCTTTCACTCAGGCATTTCGGAAAGGCAGTTCTTCTTTACGCCCCAATATATATATCAAACTACTGCATAAACAGGTGTGCATACTGCGGATTCAACTGCAGCAACGATATAGGCAGGAAAAAACTTTCAATGGAAGAGGTTGAAAAAGAGGCTATAGCGCTTTCGAAAACGGGAATAAGGCATGTACTTCTCCTAACGGGTGAATCTCCAAAGGACTCGCCTTCAGAATACGTAATAGAGGCTGCAAAGGTGGCGGAAAAGTATTTTGACTCGGTGACAATAGAAGTAAATCCGTTTAATCTTGAAGAATACAAGGCGGCGGAAAGGGCCGGGGTAGACGGAATGACTGTATACCAGGAGACTTATGACGAGGTTGTATATGACAGGGTGCATCTGAGCGGGCCTAAAAAGGATTACGGGTTCAGGCTGGATACTCCTGAAAGGGCATGCATGGCAAACATGAGGACAGTAAACATAGGGGCTCTTTTGGGTCTTTCAGACTGGAAAAGGGATGCCTTCATGGTCGGGCTTCATGCAAGATACCTTCAGGAGAAATACCCTC
Source organism: uncultured Peptoclostridium sp. (assembly GCA_965368085.1). Lineage (GTDB taxonomy): Bacteria > Bacillota > Clostridia > Peptostreptococcales > Peptostreptococcaceae > Peptoclostridium. Next base: position 4,929 of record CBDULP010000018.1, read on the forward strand.
ATGTGGAAGTCGGGATATCGTTTCCGAGGATAAGGCCGCATGCCGGAGTGTTTGAAGACGTTGCGGGAGTGCATGACATAGAGCTTGTTCAGATAATGCTTGCGGCAAGGCTGTTTTTACCTCATATTTCACAAAATATTTCAACGAGGGAAAGCAGGGAGTTTAGAGATAATCTCATACCACTTGGCATAAACAAGTTCTCGGCTGGAAGTTGCACTGAGGTCGGAGGATATTCTTCAGAGGATTCGGAGGTCGAAGCGCAGTTCCAAATATCTGACGAGAGAAGCGTAAAAGAGGTTGAAAGTGCAATAATAGACATGGGATACCAGCCGCTTTACAAGAACTGGCACAGAATAATATGATTAGGGATGCAGGTATTATAGTCGTGGTTTCGAACAGCTCACTGTGCAAGAGGGACCTGTCGGAATGTCTTTTGGATGCGGTAAAAGGCGGAGCGGACTATGTGATGATAAGGGAAAAAAGCCTCGGCAAAGATGATCTTTTGGATCTTGTACTCAAGGTATCGAGGGATATTGAAAACTATGGAGCAAAGCTCATAGTGAATTCCAGCATATATGCTGCAAAGCAGTCAGGAGCGCATGCTGTACACCTTTCATTCAGTGATTTCATGGGACTCGATGGCGAGAGTATAAAAAGCATTAAAAAATTCATGAAATTGGGAGTGTCAATCCACTCTGTTGACGAGGCAATAAGGGCTGAGTGCAGGGGGGCGGACTACATACTGACTGGACATATATTTCAGACAGACTGCAAACTGGGTCTTGAGCCGAGAGGGATTGAATTCATAATGAGGATAAGGGAGCTTACGGACATACCTATTTTTGCAATAGGAGGAATAGACAGCAGCAATGTAATGAAAGTGATGGACTCGGGAGCTGACGGAGCTGCAGTGATGAGTCTTGTCATGGAGTCAAAAAGTCCGCAAGACGAAGTGGAAAAGCTCAAAAGAGCCTGTAGAGTATAGTTTGAGCCATATTTGAACAGGTGGATGCCGATTTGTATGAAATCATCAGTAAATATGGACATGGCCCATGTGTAAAAACTTTCTTTTGGAGTATATATAGTATATGCATATATAGAAGAGTATTTACGCTGGGCTGGGGGAATTCGCATGTTTTATGAAGAAAAGACATTCAAATACTTTGTATATACAATACTTGTTCTAATGATAGTATTTCTTCTTGGAAGGCTTGACTTTGTGCTGATTCCGCTTAAGGATGCTGCATCTCTAATACTCGTGCCAATACTCGTTGGAGGGCTTTTTTACTATATGTTGAGGCCTCTTGTACAAATGGCCGAAAAAAAGCGAATAGGAAGAAAGCATGCGGTCACAATAGTGCTTTTAGGAATTATGGTCATATTCACGGGAATAGCAATATACGGGGGAAACTCAATAAGGAAAGAGTTTGCAGACTTTTATGATTACTTCAACGAGCAGCTCAAGGGGGCAAGGCAGAGCACAAAGGGAATATTTGGAGAAGGCGACATACCGATTTTGTTGATTGAAAACATAACGGGATATATTGTGTCTATACTTGAAGTGATGTTTTCGAAATTCGGGAAAAACATACTTGGACTTTTTCCGACTATAGCTGGAATAGGTACTCAGCTCATACTAATACCGTTTGCGCTGTTTTACTTTTTGAAGGACGGGCACAAGTTCCTGCCTATAATACTCAATGTTTTTCCCGAAAAGCACAGAGATGACGCAAAAAAAATACTCGTAGACATAGACAGGGTGATAGCGGGGTATACTACGGGCCAGCTCATGGTGGCATTTGCGATAGGGGTGCTTATGTATATAGGCTACCTTATTATAGACCTGCCAAACGCACTAGTGCTTTCGATATTTGCCATGATAACATCCATAATACCTTTTGTAGGGGCGTTTTTAGGCATATTGCCTGCGCTTCTTGTCGGAATCACAATAAACATGTTCTACATAGTCAAAATAGGAGTGCTCTCGCTAGTGGTTCAGCAGATAGAGAGCAAGTTCATATCCCCAAACATAATAGGGACAAAGCTTGATGTACATCCACTGACAATAATATTCATGATAATAATATCAATATCTCTTTTTGGAATCATAGGAGCTTTCATAGCGGTGCCGGCATATGCGGTTATAAAGATGCTTGCAAAACACTATATAATGATTAAGCGGAACTAGATTGAAAATGCGAATCGGCAGTGATACCGATTCGCATTTTTGTGTTTTGGCGGGTGCTTTTGATACGGCTTCAAAAGCACAGGTATGCTAATTAAAGGCGCTTTATGCGGTGAAAAGTGTAATATATAAATATTTTATAAAATCTATATGATAGTTAATGTTATAATATCATAAGAAGTACTATTGATAGGAGTGGTTGTATTTGCCGAATGAAATGCTTTTAAGTCAGAACAGGGACAGCATAAAGGCGTGGGAAAAATTCATAAACAGTGACGAAATAGACAATTCCCTAGTAAGGGATGAAATAGCCAGATCTTGGATAAGGAGCAGGGAACACGGTGTGAACCCCCATGGAAGCACCGAAGGATGCTTTTTAAGCAATGACGAATTCTTAAAGAGACGTGAGATGTACGAGCAGCTAGTGCATGCGGCGGTTCATTTTATGAAAATACTGCAAAAGACAGTACTTGACAAGACGATAGTGATAAGGCTTACTGACAGGGACGGATATGTGCTTGAGTGCTTCAGCGAGCTTTACGAAATGGATGAAAGCCTCATGGTTACAAAGGGCTGCAATATAAGTGAAAAGTATATGGGTACAAATGCCATATCACTCGCCCTAATAGAGGCAAGCCCGGTGCAGGTGCTCGGAGGAGAACACTACTGCAAAGCGTACCATGAGTGGACTTCGTCTGCGGCGCCGATAAGAGATGAAAATGGAAGGGTAATAGGAGTTATAAGCGTTACAGGGCCATGTGAAAAAGTGCATACTCACACTCTCGGGATGGTGGTTGCAGCAGCCGAAGCTATAGAAAACGAGCTTATGCTTGAAGACATAAACAAGAGGCTTAAAATCACAAACAAGCATCTTTTTGCAATAATGGAGTCCATATCGGAGGGGCTTATAGGGATAGACGAGCAGGGCATGGTGAAAGACATCAACCTGTTTGCGAGAATGCTCCTGTCGCTTGAAGAAACTGACATAATAGGAAAGAGTATAGATCTTTTCATAAGCGAAAAGAAGTCCAGGCGGATTAAGGATGTTATAAAAAAAGGGAAAAAACAAGAAGAAGTGGAGATGTACTTTAAAAATAAAAGAGGCAAAAAGGTATATTGCATAGTGAGCTTCACCCCAATAATAGACTGCACTGCAGGAAATGTGGAAGGGGTGGTTGTGACATTCAGAAAGTCAAAGACTATACACAACCTTGTAAACAGGATAACTGGAGCAGAGGCCATATTCAGCTTTGACGACATACTTGGCGAGAGTGACCACATGCTAAGAGCGAAGCACATGGCGTTAAAGGCTGCAAAGTCAAACACTACGATACTTCTAAATGGTGAAAGCGGAACTGGAAAGGAACTGTTTGCACATGCGATACACAATGAGAGCAAGAGGAAGAACAAGCCTTTTGTGACAATAAACTGCGGGGCCATACCGAGAGAGCTCGTGGCAAGCGAACTGTTTGGCTATGTTGAAGGAGCCTTCACGGGAGCAAAGAGGGGGGGCCATCCGGGAAAATTCGAACTTGCCGATGAGGGGACAATTTTTTTGGACGAGATTGGAGACATGCCTCTTGACGCACAGACTAATCTTTTGAGGGTCCTCGAGACAAAAAAGATAGTAAGGATAGGGGATCACAATATAATTCCAATAGATGCAAGGGTAATTGCTGCTACGCACAAGGACCTCGAAAAGGAGGTGGAAAAGGGCAATTTCAGAAAGGATCTCTACTACAGGCTGAATGTAATGCCCATAAACACCCCGACACTTAGAAGCAGGAGGGACGATATTAGACTCCTTATAGACGTGTTCTTTGAAAAGTTCAACATAAGCATGGGAAAAAGTCTTAAGGGGATAGATGAGAGTTTTTATATTAGAATGAGAGGATATGACTGGCCGGGCAATGTAAGAGAGCTTCAGAATGTAATGCAGCTTGTGATAAATATGGCTGAAAACGGCGAAGTCATTACTGAAAAACACATACCAGCCAATGTAAAGGGTGACAGTGCATCGGATGAAGAAGAGATTGAACAAAAGCTATATTCTCTTGAAGAAATCGAAAAGACGGCGATAATAAACACCTTAAGAGGCACGGGAAAAAACATAGCTCTGTCTTCAAAGATACTTGGAATCGGCAGGAGCACTCTGTACAGAAAAATGGAAAAATACGGAATAGAATGTTAAAATATGCGTATCAAAATAATACATCAGTTTCATTTTGATACGCATATTAAAAAGTATACAATAAACATTATGTATTAAAATAACACAGTTTTTAAGGCTGTCCTATTTCAAAATGTATTTGAAAATGTCTTTAAAAAAAACATCACATTCATAACAGCTCATATGCCAGCTCGCAGGTCTTGAATTAAAAGTCTTACGAAGTTGGCATTGTTTTTGCTATATTATATAAACATATGAAATATAGCAATTCAGTCTACGACACTAGTATAAATACTTTGAAACAGGGGTGGCAGAATATGAATAATTTTTTACTCGTATTTCCAGTGGTAATACCATTTTTAATATTTGCAAACATACTAATAAAAAAAGAAATGGACTTTAAAAGAGCACATATGCACTGTCTTTTGGGCGGCATATTTGATATTGCAGCTATTTTTTTAATAATATTCTGTAATGACAAAATGCAGCTTGAAATTCTAAAAACAGGAGAGTTTTTCAACATATATATAAATATAGATAAAATAGGGATTCTCTTTTCAACGCTTGCATGCATTCTTTGGATATGCACATCTATATACTCAATGGAGTATATGAGAGGGGATAGAAATTCAAAAATATTTTTTGCATATTTTTCAGCTGCCCTTGGAAGCACTGTTGGAATAGCGTTTGCTGGAAACATGTTTACCATGTGCATATTCTATTTCATGCTTACAATGTCTACATTTCCGCTTGTGAGCCACAATAAAGAAGATGGCGGTTTGAAAGGAGGAATAAAATATCTTGCATATTCCCTGAAGGGGGGAGTGCTTATATTGGCGGGAATTGCCGTAGTATACACGGTAAGTCCTAATATGGACTTTGCAGGAAGCGGAATTTCATATTATGAATCGCAAAAACTGGTATTGGCGATTGGATTTGTACTTATGCTTCTGGGATTCGGTGCAAAGGCGGCGATGGTTCCGTTTCACTCATGGCTTGCCGACTGCGCACAGTCTCCGACTCCGGCAGGATCGATATTTCATGCGGCATTAGTAGTCCAGTCGGGAATATTTGCCATAATAAGGGTGTCATATTTTATATTTGGAGTGGATCTTCTCAGGTACATGGACGTACAGTCAATTGCAATTTCGATGGCGGCTCTCACAGTGCTCATGGGCTCGTTCACAGCTCTTAAAAAGAAAAATTTGAAGGAAAGGCTGACTTATTCGACAATAGGGCAGCTTGGGTATATACTCCTTGGTGTATTTATGTTTGATTCTGATGCTCTCACAGGAGGGCTTTTACATCTTATAAATCATGCACTTACCAAAATAATACTTTTGTTTTGTGCTGGAGCTGTATATAAAAGCCTGGGAAAACAGGACGTGTCCGAAATGAAGGGCATAGGAAAAAAAATGCCTGTGACAATGGGGTGTTTTGCGGTGGCGGCGGTATCTTTAATAGGGATACCTCCGACAAACGGTTTTGTAAGCAAGTGGTATCTTGTAACTGCAAGCGTGGACTCGGGAATGACAATTGCAGCGGCAATACTGCTTGTAAGTGCATTTCTTACGGATTCATATTTAATGCCAGTGGTCATAAAGTCTTTCTTTTATGATTGCGAATGCAGTGGGTGCAAGGATACAGGGGAGTGCAAATTTGAGCAGACGTCGGATTCTGGGGAGCTGGGATTTGGAGCGCTGTTTGCGCTTGTAGCTTTGACAGCCACGGCTGTAGCAATAGGGGTGTATCCTTCTGCTCTTGTAGAATTTGTAAGTACAATAGTGAGCGGAGTCGGTCTTTAGAATTTGAAAGCATATTAGGGGGAGTTATATGGGGATTTTTTTGATGATGTTCATACTGTTTTTTCCTGTGGCCGTAGCGCCTGCAGTTTACTGGACTGGCATGAAAAGTGAAAGGGCAATGAATAGAGTGGCGATTGCATCGCTTGCAGTTGAAATGGCAGCTGCGGCATACGCGGCTTGGGTAGTTAAGTATTCTCAAATATATTTTCATGCGCCAGGGATTATGACAACTGGCTTTGAAGTGAAATTAGACAGCTTAAGGGCTGTATTTGTATTAATAGCAGCAGTGATGTGGCTTTTATGCGGCATATACTGCATGTGGCATATGAAGCATCAGTCTGGAAAGCCCAGGTTTTATGCTTTTTACATGAGTACGCTTTCGGCTGCAGTGGGCGTTTTTATGTCGGAAAATGCTGTGAACATGTTTGCGTTTTTTGAGATTATGGCAATAATGTCATATGTGCTTGTGGTGCACAACCAGGACAGGAACGCCCATGAATCAGGCAAATTCTATCTTGCCATGTCAATAGTCACAGGGCTTGTGACACTGCTTGGGATAGTCCTTTTTTACACTCACTCAGGAAGCCTTTCAATAAGCCAGATTGCAAATTCTGCCAAGACAATGGGAGCCGGAAAATATGCAGCTGCATTTTTAATGAGCTTTGGATTTTTGGCAAAGGCGTGCATATTTCCACTTCACATATGGCTTCCGGGGGCTTACAGCCATGCGACAATGCCTGTGACAATAATACTTTCAACTGTGCTTTCAAAGGCGGGCATATTTGGAATAATGACGGTGAGCTTCATACTCGGATGGGACAAGCATTTTTCACAGGTGATTATGGCGCTTGCATTGACAAGCATGCTGCTTGGAGGAACTCTGGCCCTTCTCAAAACGGATGTAAAAGAAAAGCTTGCATACGGCAGCATGAGCCAGATGGGATATATAACACTTGCAGTATCGGCGGTGGGGCTTGTTACAGGTGCTCACAGGGGAGAAGCCATTATGGCGGCTGTATACCACTGCGTAAATCATGCTCTTTTCAAAGGCGTGATATTCATGGCTTTTGGAATAATATGCGTAAAAGCCAAAAGCAGTGACATAAACGAAGTGAAATGGATTGGAAAAGGGAAAAAAATGATTGCGGCAATGCTCATATTCGCAGCGGCTTCGAATATGGGAATTGTGGGAAGCAGTGGATTTATAAGCAAAACAATGATTCACCATGGATTGTCGTATTATGGAAGTGGTTTTGACATGAAATACATTGGAATACTTCTTGAAGCTGCATTCCTCATAAGTTCTGGAATCACAGTTGCATATCTAATAAAGCTGACTAGGGCCGTTTTTGCACTTGATTTTAAAAAGAGACATACCAATGAAAATGAATGCGAAAAATTAGATGACGCAAGGTATGCATATTTGCCTATGGCACTAGCCTGTGCTATTATGCTAGCATTGGCGATAAGGCCGAATGTCATATTCAATATTGCAGGCAGCAGAATTATGGGGGCGGATATATACCCTGATGAAATATATTTTTACAGTTTTAAATCGGCAGCATATTCGATCATTGTATGCATAGTGGGATTGATAATATATTCAATGTCAAAACTAAAGACTGCCCATTTTAAAAATGGATATCGCATATATATAGATCCTTCACAGGAATGGATGCACATAAAAAATGATATCTATATGCCCCTATGTGGTAAAATTTTTTACTTGTCGGACAAGGTGCTTGGGAAAATTGACGGTGTTGAAATGTTCACTGTAGGACTTGCTGAAAAATTCATAGTAAAACTAAGCCAAGAGTATAAGACTTGCGAAAAGGCTCCAAATACGAAGGAATAGTCTGATTTGAGAAGCTGAGCATATTATTTCTGAATAAACCCACTTGGATATGTGGCTTGCAATGATGTATAATATAGCGTATAAAGTGCATAAAGGAGGGGTTCGTTTGAAGGAGATAGTAGTTGAAAGCTTTACAATGGATCATACCGCAGTAGAGGCTCCTTTTGTCAGAAAATGCGTCGTCGTAACGACTCCAAAAGGAGATGTAATTACAAAATTCGACCTCAGGTTCATGCAGCCAAACAAGGAGGCTATGCCTACAGGAGCAGTTCATGCAATAGAACATCTAATGGCGGTTTTTATAAGGGAAGAACTGGAATATGTTGTGGACATATCTCCGATGGGATGCAGAACGGGATTTTATTTGATTGTTGTAGGAGAGCCTACTGAGGCAAATGTTGCAAAAGCTTTAATGAATTCGCTTGAAAAGATAATTGAATCGGAAGAGGTGCCAGCTGCAAATCCTGTGCAGTGCGGAAACTACAGGGATATTTGTCTGTTTGGGGCGAAAGAGTATTCAAAAGAAGTGCTTCAAAAGTTAAGGCGAAAATATAATGAATAAAAATACACAAATCATAGAGTTATGATAGATAATGTGACATCAGGGGGAAAGTAAGAAATGAATTATCCAGAGGATAAATGCAAGAGCATAGAAATACAGAAATTGAGAGCTTTGGAGCTGGAAAAAAATATAAGCGAACTTGAAAATAAAAAAAGTTTAATTGAACATGAACTAAAGGAATTCAAAGGTGTATTCAGACGAATGGAAGAAATAATGTTCGATTTGGACAAGCTGGGTGAGCCGAAGGGAAGCCTTGATATAGCGCAGGAAGGCAAGATGCTTATAGATAAAAAGGACTTTGAAGAACTTCTGGATATTTCAAAAAGGCAGCACATACTTGAAAATAGGTTAAGGCGTATTGAAAAGGAAAATGAGAGGCTGAAAAAGGAATTGAATGAAGCTGTAAAAACAATACAGGTCAAGGATGGCGAACTTGAGGACAAGTTAAAGCTTAAAAAGGAGTTATATACGGCTACGGCAATGCTTAAAAAGACAGACCATCAGTTTAGAATGCTTTCTGACTTTTTAAAGTCGATAGATGAGTTTGGACATGCCAGGGAGTTCATGCTCCAAAGGGAAAAGGAAATAAATAAGTCGAAAAAGTAAAGCATTAATCTAAAAATGCAGGGCAGCTGTGATAATATAATCCAGTTGTTCTTTTTGTTTTGAATTAAAATTTGTTTGTTGTAGATTCACCTGCATAGGGGTATTATTGAGTAAAGGGGAGAAAAATTGCAACACTAGAACATAAAAAGCTGTATTGGAAGGTGCTGAATGAAAAATATACTTAGAATGATAGTTGATATGATTAATATGCTTCATGACATAATAATACTGTTTTTTAAAACACTAGGATTTTCCCCTACAGATAAACAGCTTCATTTTATAGTTTTTGGAGTGTTCGGAATAGCATCTTTTGTATGTATAGATTATATGTTCAAGTTTATTGGAAAGAGGAGCATCACAGCATTGTCTTTCATATATACATTGACGATTTTGTTTGTATTTGCAGTTGCTGTAGAAATACAGCAAGGAGTTACAAACAGCGGCAATATGGAGCTATATGACATATACGCCGGCATATATGGTTTTTTGGGCATGTTTGCAATATATGTCACATTCAAATCCATAATTTTGCATATAAGACGACTTTTAAAAAAATAAAAGATATTTTTTAAAAATACCTCATGCCAAGCCCTCTGAGTATTGCTGTAACCGTGTCTTCATCTACAGACAGTATTTGAGCTATTTCGTAGTCCAAAAGACCTTGGGCGTGGTATTGGAGTATTGCTTCGAACTCATCCTGGCTTATCTCCTGTGAACATACCTTTGAATCGTTTTTCTTTTTTCTGTCGTTGTCTGAAAGTGCTCTGTACATGGCGACCTCCCATAAAATAGTTTCGATACAATAATAATATCACAAAAATTTAAATATAAAATATTGACAACGCAAATTATATATTTTATAATCAATGTAAATTAGGATTTAAATATAATATTTACCAAAAGTTAAATATAGTTTTTATAAATTCTGTGAAGGAAAGAGTAGCGTGTGGAATGGCGAAAGCGAGCCGGGTTAGGTGTGAGCCGGCGGTCAGGAAGTATGTGAAGTGCATTCTGGAGAAGGCTTTTTGAAAGATTTCAAGTAGGAAAGCCCGGCGAGGCCGTTAAACCGCAAAGAGAAGGTGCAGCAGTCATAGTGCGATTTTTATGACTTGCATCGAAAAAAGAGTGGAACCGCGAGCCAAAGCTTCGCCTCTTGCATATGCAGGAAGCGAGGCTTTTTTTAATGGAAAGTTCAGATGATTAGCTCCAATAGAATTGTCGACTTGCTTAAATAAAACTGAAAATAAAAATTATAAATTCTGTGAAGGAAAGAGTAGCGTGTGGAATGGCGAAAGCGAGCCGGGTTAGGTGTGAGCCGGCGGTCAGGAAGTATGTGAAGTGCATTCTGGAGAAGGCTTTTTGAAAGATTTCAAGTAGAAAAGCCCGGCGAGGCCGTTAAACCGCAAAGAGAAGGTGCAGCAGTCATAGTGGGATTTGTATGATTTGCATCGAAAAAGAGTGGAACCGCGAGACCCCCTTGCCTCTTTAATGGAGACAAGGGGGTTATTTTGTGACATTGGAGGTATGCGCTTCATTTGCGCAATGGAGTAACTACAAACATGATTGGTTGAACATATTTACAAGGGACTATTTGAAATGAGACTAAAACGACTACTACGGGAGGGTATAAAATGATATACGAAAACATAACTAAACTTATAGGGGATACACCGGTTGTAAAACTTGGAAAAATTGCAGGAGAAGACAGCGCAGATGTATATGTGAAGCTTGAGGGATTCAATCCGGGAGGATCCATAAAGGACAGGATAGCACTCAATATGATAGAGGGAATGGAAGCGGAAGGCATTATAAAACCGGGATACACGCTTGTGGAGCCGACAAGCGGGAATACCGGGATAGGAATAGCGATGGTTGCTGCTGTAAAGGGTTACAATGTTGTACTTGTAATGCCTGAGAGCATGAGTGTTGAAAGGAGAAAGATACTTTCAGCATATGGAGCACAGCTTGTGCTCACTCCGGCGGACAAGGGAATGAAGGGTTCAATAGAAAAGGCGCAGGAGCTTGCGGACCAAAATGAAGAGTATGCACTTGTAGGCCAATTTGACAACAAGTTCAATCCGGATGCGCACAGAAAGGCAACGGCTCTTGAGATATTAAAAGACATGGATGGAAAGCTTGATGCATTTGTTGCAGGAGTTGGAACTGGAGGTACTCTTACAGGGACTGGGGAGGTCCTTAAAAAAGAGATAGAGGGAGTAAAAATAGTGGCTGTGGAGCCTGACGACTCAGCTGTGATATCGGGGGATGCGCCAGGAGGACACAAGCTTCAGGGAATAGGAGCTGGATTTATCCCGAAGAATCTTAATGTGGATGTAATAGATGAAGTGGCAAGGATCACAAACGAGCAGGCGTTTGACATGGCGAGAAAGCTTGCAAAAGAAGAAGGGATATTCCTTGGAATATCATCTGGAGCGGCAATAAAAGCTGCATTGGATGTTGCGAAAAAGCTTGGAAAAGGCAAGAAGGTACTTGTGATAGCGCCTGATGGAGGAGAAAAATACCTGAGCACTGAGCTTTACTAATAATATTAATATCAGGAGGTAGCCGTATGAGAGACTATATAAAAACATACATGGAAAAGGATCCGGCTGCAAACAGCGGCCTGGAAATATTACTGACGTACCCGGGGCTTCATGCTACACTAGTCCACAGATTCTCACATTTTCTGTATAAAAAGGGGCTTAACTTTTTGCCGAGGGTGATTTCGATAATCATGAGATTCTTAACTGGAGTGGAAATCCACCCGGGAGCTCAAATAGGGAAAAGGCTTTTCATAGACCACGGAATGGGAATAGTAATAGGAGAGACTGCTGAAATAGGCGATGATGTTACGCTGTACCATGGAGTGACTCTTGGCGGAACTGGAAAAGACAAGGGCAAAAGGCATCCTACGGTTGGAAATAATGTCGTTATATCGGCAGGGGCGAAAGTACTCGGGCCTATAAAAATAGGAGACCACTCCAAAGTGGGCGCAAATTCTGTAGTGCTGAGAGAAGTACCTCCTCACAGCACAGTGGTCGGAATACCTGGAAAAATAGTTAAAATAAACGGAATAAGGGTTTTTGATGAAGTGGAGGCTGAAAAAAAGGCCATTGTATGAACAGATGACAAGAAGTAAAAAGACGACCTGCAAATTTTGCAGGTCGTCTTTTGTTAGCTGTGGAGTTCATTGTATATTGATATATATTTTATTAGATCTGTCTTTGAAAGTATTCCTATTAAAATATTATTTTCCATAACCAGGAACCGTCCGAGTTCATTTGCAGACATCATCCGAAGGGCGTTTTGAGCCGGCTCGTCAGGGGATATTATGAACCTTTTGTCCAGTGGTTCATACACCTGTTGAACTAGTATGTTCTCAATGTCCTTTTCATTTACAGACCTTAAAGACTTGAGCATTATAGCTCCGACTATCTTGCCGTCTTCTTCCACAGGGAAAAATGGATGCTTGTAGTGGTAGAAAAAATCCCTGAGAACATCGGATACGCTCATGTGAAGACCTACAGTAAGCACAGGCGATGTCATTATGTCTCTGACAGTAAGATTGTGGAATAGCTTTTCAAAAAGCGCATTTTGATAGGATGACTGTGATGACTGGCCTATGAAAATCCCTATGAATATAAGCCATACTCCGTTTAAGAGGTTTCCGCCGAGTATGTTAATTATACCAAGCATCATCAAACCGTAAGAAAATATTGTGCCTGAAGAGCCTGCAACCCTTGTAGCGTATACCCTGTCTTTTTTGATCGCCCATATTATGGCTGTGAGTATGCGCCCGCCGTCAAGTGGAAGCGCTGGAAAAAGGTTGAATATTGCAAGGACAAGGTTCATCTGTCCTATTAAAATCAAGGGAGCTGTGATTGGATCTGAAATTCCTGCTGACTGCAAGAAATTACCTGTGAATGTGAATACTCCAAACAAGAAAACGCTCATAAGCGGACCTGCTATTGCTATTAAAAATTCTTTTTTGGGAGAGTCTGCTTCCTTTTCTATATATGCAAGTCCCCCGAATATGAAAAGTGATATTTTGCTCACAGGAATTCCGTAGTGGATAGAAACCATGGAGTGTGAAAGTTCATGAAGAAGAACTGAAACAAACAGCATTATTGCAAGGCTTGCTCCTTCCATCCAATATAGGGAACCTGGCCAGTCAGGAAAATAAGAAGGAAAGTAAAAGTTTGAGAACATGAATGTAATTAAAAGAAATATGATTATCCAGTTGTAATTTATCTCTATGTCTATTTTTTTTATGCTTCCTATTCTTATTGAATTTGCCATATCCATCCCCCCTGCATATTTATTTTGGCCTGTATAGCTTATATACCCACAGCCGGTGTAAAACAATATTTATTTGGAAAACTGCATGATTTGGGTAATTATATAAAAGAACACTATAATGTGAAAGCACATGCGAAGGGGTGATATGGTGGAGAGTGTAATAAGTGAAAAAGTACAAGTCGGAATAAGCGCATGCATGTATGGGTGTGAAGTCAGGTACAATAAAAAAGGATGGGATATGCTGACTTATTTTGGAAGGGAAAAAGAGGCTTTTATATGGCACCCGATGTGTCCGGAGTGTATGTCTGGCCTTGGAGTTCCAAGAAGCGCCATAAGAATTACCGGCGGGAACGGATTTGACGTTTGGGATGGAAAGGCCAAGGTGAAAACCAGCGGTGGAGAGGACATAACGGAAAGAGTGAAAAGAGGCGCCAGAATATGTATGGAGATGCTTAAAGATGCAGGGGTTTATGTGTATGTGTTCATGGAAGGAAGTCCGTCTTGCGGGGTTTACAGGACAACTCTCAAAAACAAGAGGATAGGAAAGCCGCCTGGAGTGTTTGGGGCACTTCTGCTAAATGAAGGGTTTTTCCTGATTCCGGCGGCGGATATGCAAAGTCCTGTGAGAAGATGGGACTGGAGAAGAAGGCTCCATGCATTCGTATGGGTGAAAAATCTGGAAATCGATTCAATATCGAAGCTTTATGAAATTTGGCATATAATAAAGTTTCTATGCCAGGAAATAGACAATGAGCAGGCCAGGGACATAGGCCGGGAAATTGCAGATATAAAGGGATTTGACGAAGAGCAGGTGCGGGATGTGAAAAACAGAATATTGATGATACTAAGAAGACCTTCAAGCCTCGAGCGAATAAAACACATGCTCTGGAAGAACTATTCCTTTTATAAAAAAAGTACGGGCGCTGAGATTGAAGGGATAATGGAGCCTACAGGGCTCAGGAACATGACACATATCGCGAACGAGCTTATGGATATGGAAGTCACAATGTACAAGGAAGGTACATTTTTTGGTTCTGCTCCAATAATATACAGAAGGGGATAGATTGACTGCATGTTATGTATGAACCGCTATGTGGATATGCACGCGGTTTTTAAATCTCAATAAAGCCGGGCGGTTCATATCATGCACATGCTTTTTTTAGGTTTGATATAATTTTGAACATATGTATATATTACAATGAGTAAAAAAATGAAACCAGAAGTGGAACCAGCGAGCTCAAAACAACACCGTTTATAAATGAAACTATCACTACTCCGGGAGAAGTAGATCTTGATATAAGGGGAAGTGTCGTGTCCATTGAGGTTGCACCGGCTGGAGCGATGGCACAGTAATGTCCGATGTATTTTGCTATGAATGGAATAGACACCACGGCAGTCACTTCGCGCAGCACATTTGTCAAAAATGCTATGGTGCCAACCTGTGCGTTCGCAAGATTTGTAAGCATTATTCCGGAGAGGCTGTACCATCCAAAGCCTGAAGCTATTGAAAGGCTTATATTGCTTGGAATACCAAATATGATTCCGGTGGCAAGTCCGCCAATAAGGCTTCCGGAGACTATTGAAATCGGAACGATTATAGCCGCAGCCCCGCTGTTTTTTATGTCGCGTATTATATTCTTGTTTGACCCAACTTCTATTCCAACGAGCAGAAGCAGTATGTCAAGTGAAATTGTGGCTATGCTGTCAAGGTGGGAAACCATAATTTCGGGCATTATGAATTTTCCGCAAAATATTCCAGCGATTATTGAAAGCACTATGGTCAAAGTCAATCTAATCGGCCCCCTTCAAAAATTTAAGGCTAGCTACAAATACGAATGCCACGCTGAAAAGCGAAGTGAGTAGCGCAAAAGAAACGGATATTGTGCCTATTTTTGATATATTTCTTAGTATGTCATCGTTGGCTCCTATAGAGCATCCCATGGAAAAAAGAAGGAATACAACTCCAAGCTGCTGCATTTTGGAATTGAGTTTCTTGCTTTTTTCATCAAGCCCCCTGAAATAGCCTATGGCTATCCCGCCAAAAAGGAATAATATTATAGTCCACAAATTCAAGCCCCCCTAACATATGTATAATCCAACAAGTATAATATACATAATAAAGCCTTCGCATGCAATATACGAAGGCTTGGTGTAAAGTGATATTATTTTTTCTATTCCGGAGAACTTTCAAATGTACGGGACAGAAAATTATTTTTAACAAATGCTGCAACGGCAAACAGTGCCACTAGTATGACTATTGAAAGGTAAAAGCCTCTCGAGCCAACATTGGCCGACTGGGCTCCAAGGTTTGCATATGCAAATATGCCGGGAATGGTTCCAACAACTGTAGCAGTTATGAAGTTTTTGAACTTTATCTTTGAAAGCCCCGCACCGTAGCTTATGACGTCAAAAGGAAAAAGCGGTATGAACCTCAAAAGAAGTATTATAAGGAATGCGTTTTTTTCAAGCTGCCTTTCGAATTTGGATATATCGTGTTTTACCAGCTTTTCTATTACGCCTTTTCCGAGAAATCTTGCTAAGTAAAATGAAAGGGTGGCTCCGCAAAGCGCGCCTATCATTATGAACAGGAAACCCTTGTAAATTCCGAATATAAGCCCCCCGGCTATTGCAAGTATCGAATCTGGGAAGAATGTAAGAGGAACAAGAGTAAAAAGTATTATGAACACAATTGGAGCCAGTGGTCCAAATGAATCCACATAATTTTTCACTTCTTCCGGCCCGAAGCCCTTTATTACATTGAATTTGTTTAAAGTATAAAGTAGTATTAAAATAATTGAAGCCGAAGCTGCAAATTTAATTATTGAAGATTTTTTATTGCGCATATTATCCCTCCTAAATCCTGTCTGCCATGAGCTTGCCTTTGTATCTGTTTATCCATTTGCCTACAAATCCCGGTCTTTTCTGATCTAAATCAGAGCATCTCTCTTCCACAGGGAAAAGAATATCCAGCAGATGGACAGTCCTGGCGCCTCCTCTTTGCATCGATTCGGCGCAGGCCTGGCAATAAGTGAGTATATAGTCCGCATCCGACTCCCCAGCCCTTTTTTCCATCTGGCGCACTGCTATTTCAGGATTTGTAAGACCTATCATCCCGCCTTGTCCGCAGCAAGGAGTTTTTGAACGGCTACTTTCAAATTCTGTAGTATGCACTTCGAGTTTGCTGCAAAGCGTTCTTACCGAATCGTGAACTGAATGGAGATTTCTCGTGGGGCAAGGATCGTGTATTGAAAATGTCAAGCCATCAAGAATATCTGAACCTGAAACGCCTTTTGGAAGACCTTTCTCGGCCATGACCTCCCAAAGTGATACTACATCTATATTAGGGCTGTTTTTTGAAATTGTATTATAGCAGTTCGGGCAGGCGGTTATTACGGTAGTGCATCCGCAGGATTTCATTTCTTTTTCAAGATTGCCGTAATACTGCTTGAAAGAAGACACGTCTCCAACTGAATCTGTAGGTTTGCCGCAGCAGTGAAGAAGCACTCCGCAGTCTTCGAAATTGGATTTCATATATTCATGTATTCGAGGTATCAAATCCGGCCTGTATGATACAAGGCTGCAGCCCGGCATGAATCCCACTTTGAAATTTTTTGACCCGAACTTCCCCCGTATTGAAGTGAAGTGCTTTGAAAAGCTCAATTTTTGATGCTTTGCAACCGCATTAAGTCCCTTTGAAAGAGTTTTTGACCTCGTGTCCTTCGATTGAACTATATCCATTCTCATATGGAAGAATATATCCTTGAAGTCAAGGCCTTTAGGGCACACGCTTGAGCAGTACGTGCAGAGCGTGCATGAGTAGGGCAGTGAAATCTGAAGCTTTTCCCCTCTGGCGATTTTTTCCCAGAGCTCTTTTGGCGATGAGCAAAACTCATCAAGCATGGGGCAGTTTTTCATGCAAAGTTTGCAGTCTATGCATGCACCTGCCGATTCATGCGCTTTTTGTCTTACTTCTTTTGTAGAATCGAAAAAATTCATATTTAAAACCTCTTTTATAATACTAAATTATTATAGAAAGTTCTTATTAATGAATATTGACTAATAAACTATTTCTATAACTGGGTTGTGGTGAAAGCTTGAAATTCACATTAAATTCAATTTAAAACTACAGCTGACAAAGCAGATGTCCATTTGAATATAAACCCAAAACCCAGTTAAGGGAAAAGGTAGACCACGGTAGTACTAGAAATTGGACAATGCGAGTATGTGCAATTTAATAATATACAAAAGAAAAAATAAGTCAAGCTTTAATTTAGTACTATTTTTAAGCTGTATTCACATAAATATATGTCAATGTTTTCATGTTGAAAATGACGATTTTTTTTATTATAATCGATGTTGTCAATGGATATATTTTGTTTAGGTCAAATTTTTTATGGGTATGTGCGTATGCTTTAACTGTGAAATACAATGATACTGATTGGAAAAAATATCGATTCACAGGTTTGTTTTCATATGCTAACGATAAAAATTATTAATTGATTTAATAATAGAAAGGAGTTGTATGTTTGTGAAAGGTAATGAAAAGAAATCCTTATTTCTTAAAATAGGAATAATCGCTATTGTGATAGCGTCATATTTTTTGATAGAGCCATTGAGGAGAAATGTAAAGCAGGCGCTTTTCATAATGAAAAACGTGGACGTGGGACTTGTAAAAGGATATATAAAATCATTCGGAATACTGGCGCCAACCGTATCGTTCCTGCTTATGGTCCTTCAGTCAATAGTGGCACCGCTTCCGGCGTTTATAATAACATTTGCAAATGCGAGCCTGTTTGGATGGGTAAAAGGTGCGGCGCTTTCATGGTCGAGTGCCATGGCGGGTGCAGTGCTTTGCTTTTATATAGCAAGGTTTTATGGCAGGGAAGTTGTGGAAAAGCTTACGAGCAAGTTTGCGCTTGAAGGTATAGACAAATTTTTTGAAAGATACGGAAAATACGCAATACTTGTGGCAAGGCTTCTTCCATTCATGTCATTTGACATAGTAAGCTACGGAGCAGGCCTTACTTCAATGGGATTTTGGGAATTTTTCTGGGCAACAGGCCTTGGACAGCTTCCGGCTACGCTTATATATTCATACATAGGCGAAATGCTTTCAGGAGGAATTAAAAAGTTTGTGTTTGCTCTGCTTATGCTGTTTTCGCTGAGCATTCTAATATTTTTATTCAAAAAGGTCTGGGAAGACAAAAACAGACGGAAGAATTTGGAAGGAGATGGAGAAAAAAGTGCTTAAAAAGAAATTGATAAGTCTTACGGCGCTCATAATGGCATTAATGCTTGTTCTTAGCGCATGTACAGGTTCTAACCAGAGTACATCTGACTCTGCGGATTCGCCTCAGACTGAAGTTGATCTTTCAGTCTACAAAAACGGCGACATATTCATAACGCCTCAAGAGCTTAATGAAAAGCTTGGAGATGAGAATGTAATAATATTTGACGGAAACAAACAGGGTGCATATGCGAAAGGCCATATACCAGGGGCTATAAATGTAGGTTTCCATTCGTTCTCGAATGTAGAGGGAAAACCGGGAGACCCGCTTTGGGGAACAACTCTTGAGAAGGAAGAGCTTGCAAAGAAGCTTGAATCATACGGAGTGACTAATGACAAGCTTGTCGTATTCTACTCGGATGTACTTCCAGGCCCGGGTCCTGACGGAAGAAATGTATGGCAGCTTAGAATGGCGGGGCTTGACAATGTAAAGCTTCTTTACGGAGGAATGCCTTACTGGAAGGAGCTTGGATATGAAGTCACAAAAGATGCGCCAGCCGAGCCGACGCCTTCCACAGGTCTTGCGCTTAATGACTTTGACGAGAGCTACATCGCTACAAAAGAGTATGTGAGCGAAAACCTTGGAAATACCGCTGTAATAGACGTTAGAACGGAAAAAGAGTACAAGGGAAGCCAAAATGCTGGAGAGGCAAGGGGAGGACACATAAAGGGAGCAAAGCACATTTTATGGTCTGATCTTCTAAATGACAATGCAACTCCAAAGTCACCAGAGGAAATAACTAAGATAATGGCAGATGCAGGAGTAACTCCTGAAGATGATTTCGTAGTTTACTGAACAATGGGCATAAGATCCGGATATGTATCCGCGGTCCTCAGAGCCGTTGGCTTTGAAAAGGTTAGAAACTACGAGGCTTCAATATACGAGTGGTCGGCAGACGCTCAAATGCCTATGGAAAAGTAGTTTGAAATGATTGGCGCCGCAATTCTTGCGGCGCCTTTTATAATTTACGAGAGCATGTCCATAATGCATAATATCTATATTAAATGAAGAGTTTGTATGACAGGCAAGCTAGTCATAAATGTATAGCGACCTTATGCTTTGAATGGGCAGGCTTTTCGCAGTTGTTGTAATAATGGGTTTTTAAATATATAATGTACATAGGCAAAAGCTGTAAAAATGCAAACAAAATACTGATATTTGGAGGTGTTTCATGTACAAGGAAGGATACAAGAAGCTTTTTTTAGGTATGGCCTTGGCTACTTTTGATTTCAACAGGGGGAATATAAACTTTATTCCAGATTCCATAGGCTATATACTCGTTATTTTAGGACTTTCTATACTTGCGTCGCAGCATGAATTTTTCAAAAAGGCAAAAACGCCGGCTATGTTCTTGGCGGTGCTGAGTATAATAGATGTCTATCATGCGCCAAACAGCCAGTACATAAACTTGTTTACGGGGCTTATGTCTCCAGTGGCAACTGTTATGAGACTTTGTATAATAGTTTTGAACACGATGCTTGTATATTACGTATGCAAGGCAATAATAGAAATATGCGAGTTTGAGGGAAAGAACTTGCTTAAGGACAGGACGGATTCAGTGGTGAAATTTTATATGGCCGCGAGTGCAGTATTGTTTGTTATGCTTCCGGTGTCGTACATAGCACAAAATATGTACAAGGGTGTAATAGTCATAATGACAATACTTGCGATAGGAATAAATGTGATGTTCATGGTAATCGTAAACAGAGCGGGAAATACCATAGGAAATTGCGCATTCAACAAGTCAAAATCATAAAAGCTACATTTGCATGAGGTTTATGCGCTTAAAAGGCGAAAAGATATGAATATTCCTGAATACGGCTTGAGGTGATTCTCATGAAAAAAATAAATATCCCGCAAGAAGTAACTGACATAATGGATAATATACAGTCTGCCGGATACAAGTCCTATATTGTAGGGGGCTGCGTAAGGGACAGCATACTTGAAAGAGATATAAATGACTGGGATATATGTACGAGCGCAAAGCCTGAAGATGTAATGGACATATTTGGTCAAATGCAGGATTTTAAGATACTTCCCGTAGGAATAGAGCACGGCACGGTAATGCTTGTCTACAGGGGGAGTGCCTATGAAGTTACAACGTTCAGAATAGACGGAGACTACATGGATGGAAGAAGGCCTTCGAGTGTTTCTTTTACCGGAAACATAGAAAAGGACCTTTCAAGAAGGGACTTCACCATAAATGCCATGGCATACAGCAAAGACGAGGGGCTTATAGACCCTTTTGAAGGTCGATGCGACATAAAAAGATCTCTTGTAAGATGTGTGGGCGACCCTAAAAAGAGATTTGGGGAAGATGCACTCAGGATGATGAGGGCCATAAGATTTGCGGCACAGCTTGGATTTGAAATAGAAAAAGACACATTTGAAGCCATAGGCAAAAGCTGGAGGCTTGCCCGGAATATAAGCGTTGAGCGCATAAGGCAGGAATTTGGAAAGATAATGATTAGCGACAATCCGTCAAAGGGAATCAGGCTTTTAATGGATACGGGGCTAATGAATTTTATAGCGCCCCAGCTTTATGATATAGTGGGGTTTGACCAGAAAAACCCCTATCATGACAAGGATGTTTTCGAGCATACGATGAGTGTGATTGAAAACACTCCTAAAAGGCTAAATGTGAGGCTAGCAGCACTGTTTCATGACATTTCAAAGCCCGAGTGCATGTTTTTGGACGAAGGCGGGATGGGGCATTTTTATGAACATGACTCCACTGGGAGTGCTGTCGCAGCGGATATACTGAAAAAGCTAAGATATGACAACAGGACCGTGAAGTCGGTGGCGACGCTAATAAGAGAGCACATGATAAATCTTGATCATTTCACTGAAAAGGGGATAAAGAGGTTTATAAATAGGATTGGGAGTGAAAACCTCGAGGATTTTTTTGACCTTAGAAGGGCTGACATAAAGGGATGCGCAGGACCGTTTGACTTCGCAGCTCTTGATTATTTTGTTGATAGCGTGCATGAGATAATAAACAGGAAAGAACCCCTCAGCGTAAAGGACCTGGCTGTGAACGGAAAAGACCTTATAGGCATTGGATACAGAGAGGGAAAGGAAATGGGCGAAACACTTGCATGGCTTCTAGAAACTGTTATGGAGTATCCGGACATGAACACAAAAGAGCAGCTTATGCAAATGGCCTTGGAAAGACTTGAAAACGGACAATCTGAAAATATGCGATGAAATAAGGCCTGCCTAGAGCAGGCTTTTTGCATGGAAATTTTTTTAAATTTGTCGCTGTAGAGTGGGTATATACTATACATACAAATAGTAAAGAAATTTTTTGAGGGGGAATTAATATGAAACCTTTAATAGGAATAACTACAAATTTCATGATGGCAGAAAAAGGGCTGCTGTCGGGGCAGGAGAGGTATTTCCTTGAAAGCGACTATGTAAAGGCTATTGAAAATGCCGGTGGGACATGCATACTTTTTCCTCACACATCGGACGTTGAAAGCTTTGTGAGATATCTTGACCTTGTAGACGGAATAGTAATTTCAGGAGGAATAGACATAAATCCAATGTTCTACGGTGAGGAACCCATGGAAAAGACGGGATACTTCAACACAAAGAAGGATTTTTTCGATGTGGAACTCACTAAAAAGGCCATACAGTCACATGTACCGGTACTTGGGCTTTCAAGAGGGCTTCAGATTATAAATGTTGCTCTTGGAGGAACTCTTTATCAGGACGTGTCATACATGGAAAAAAATCCTTTAAAGCATATGCAAGAGTCAAAGAGCAGCGAAAAGTCGCATTGCGTTTCAATAGAAAAGGATTCAAAGCTGCAGGAGATATTCGGCGAGGAAAAAATATTCGTAAACAGTTTCCATCATCAGGCTATAAAGGACATAGGCAAGGGCCTTAAGGTCAGCGCAAGGGCTTCAGACGGTGTTATAGAGGCTGTGGAACTTGAAGGCGATGATTTTGTGATGGGAGTTCAGTGGAATCCCGAGTTCATGGCGGATGAATATGAGGAGCAGGAAGACATATTTAAAAAATTCGTTGAAATGACGGTGCAAAGCAGTAAATAATAGTGGTATAATCTATACTAAGAAGCAATAAGCCTGCAATATTTAAAAGGCGATATCATGAAAACTAAAATTAGGAGGAGATTTTAATATGAGCAATATAATAGAAAAAGCAAAAGAAGTAAGACAGACACTAGACAAAATGGAACTAATGGACAGCATGGACGAAAATGTCAAAAAATTTGCAAGCAGTTATCCTAAAGCTCACATAATACTAAAATGTGTAAATCCAAATGAAGATGTCGACCTTACAAAGGAATATGAGATTACGGTAGAGGACATAGAATTCATAGCAAAGGCTAAAAAAGAAGCCAACGTAACAAAGCTAAACGATCTTATAAAAGAATAATCGCAAGCTATACATATGTACTGTGAAAACAGTATGTCTACACTGCATGAATTTTGATTGAAAATTCCAATTGCAATGGCAAAAATATGCATGTGTGACTAAATTTCTATTGACAATATATGCTATGATGTTATAGAATGAAGTTGTAAAAATTAAATAAGCTATTTTTCTTCGGGGAAGGGTGTGAATCCCTACCGGCGGTATAGCCCGCGAGCCGCTTATGCGGTTGAACTGGTGTAATTCCAGTGCCGACAGTTATAGTCTGGATGAGAGAAGATTACTTGCAGCCATATTGGTATGTGTGCATAGAATATATTCCCCTGAAGCTTTGCTTCAGGGTTTTTTATTTAAGTATGCGGCCGAATGAGTGTCAAAAAAATATCGACAAAAGGCTGAAGTTGAAATGACACTACTTACAAATCCCGAATAGACTCGGGATTTTTTTATTGAGCTAATATAGAATACGGATTTGAATATAGCGCTGTGTGAGGAGGGATTTTATGAATAAAAAAGATGAACTATACATGAGGAAGGCTCTAAAGCTTGCAAGGCTTGGCTGGGGGTGGACAAGTCCCAACCCTCTTGTAGGTGCTGTGGTGGTAAAAGACGGAGAGATAGTCGGAAGTGGATACCACAAGATATGCGGGGGCCCGCATGCCGAAGTCAATGCCGTAAACGACGCCGGAGAAAAGGCAAGGGGAGCATGCATATACGTAAACCTTGAACCCTGCTGCCATTACGGTAAGACACCTCCTTGCACGGATTTGATAATAAAAAGTGGAATAAAAAGAGTTGTAGTGGGAATGAAAGACCCGAATCCGCAGGTAGCTGGAAATGGAATAAAAAAGCTTATTGACGCGGGAATAGAGGTTGAAACTGGAATACTTGAATCAGAGAGCATAATTCTCAATGAAATATTTATAAAGCACATAAGGGAAAAAAGCCCCTTTGTAATATTAAAGACAGCTGTAACCATGGACGGAAAGACAGCCTGCGAAAACGGGGACTCAAAGTGGATAACCTGCGAAGAGTCAAGGAAACAGGTACACAGGCTAAGAGGCAGGGTTTCATGCATAGTCACTGGAATAGGCACTGTGATTGCGGATGACCCGCTTATGAATGTCAGGCATGAAAAGGGAATGAAAGACCCTGTGAGAGTTGTACTCGACAGTAATTGCAGTATACCTGTTGGCTCAAATGTGATTGTAAATGCGCCGGAGAATACGATAGTCGCGGTAACAGACAGGGCAGGCAGTGAGAAAATAAAGGCGATCGAAAAGAGTGGGGCGGAAGTGATGGTGCTGCCCGAGTCCGGCAAAGGCGTGGACATAAAAAGGCTTATAGATGAGCTTTCAAAAAGAGGATTTGACAGCATACTTGTCGAAGCGGGTGCAAATGTCAATGCGAGCTTCATTAAAGAGGATCTTGTCGACAAGGTATGCATGTTCATGGCTCCCAAGATACTGACGGGAAGCGCTTCGATTGGAAGTTTTGGAGGAGAGTCACCTGAAAAAATGGCCGACGCTGCCAGAATATACGATATGAAAACTGAATGCGTAGGAGACGACATACTTATAACAGGGTATACGAAGGAGGGGATGCGATGTTTACAGGTATAGTTGAAGAAATGGGTAGAGTAAAGCAGATAGCAAAAAGGGAAAATGGAGTGCGAATTGCAATAGAGGCTAAAAAAGTGCTTGAGGACGTCCTGCTTGGAGACAGCATAGCCGTAAACGGAGTCTGCCTTACTGTGACCGAGTTTGGAAGTGATTTTTTCTGCGCCGACGTGATGAGCGAATCGCTTGGAAGGAGCAATCTTAAAGAATTGGCGTCAGGTGTAAGGGTCAACCTTGAAAGGGCCATGGTCATGGGAAAAAGGTTTGGAGGTCACATTGTAAGCGGCCATATAGATGCCGTGGGCATAGTTGAGAGTATAAGGAAAGACGGCATATCAAGAATATACAGGATAAAGGCGCCGACAGAAGTCATGAAATATACGGTAATGAAGGGCTCTGTTGCGATAGACGGGATAAGCCTTACTGTTAGCGCTGTACATGAAGATGGTTTCGAGGTTTCAATAATACCGCATACAATAGAAAACACCACGCTCAGCATAAGGTCTGAAAAGGACGAAGTTAATCTTGAAGCTGACATAATAGGAAAACACGTTGAAAATCTCATGGGATTTTCAACGCGGGAGCAGGAGAAAAAGAAAAGTTCCATAAGCACATCGTTTTTAGGAGAACACGGATTTTTATAGATTTCATATTCGAATTTGACAATATTTCACAACCTGACTGGAGGAGATTGGGATGTTTAGCAGTATAAAGGACGCAATTGAAGACATAAAGATGGGAAAAATGGTAATAATAGTTGATGATGAAGACAGGGAAAATGAAGGGGACTTTTATATACCGGCAGAATATGCTACGCCTCAGGCCATAAATTTCATGATAACCCATGGAAAAGGCCTTGTGTGCATGCCCATAAGAAGGGACATGGCAAACAGGCTTGGCTTTGAAAACATGGTGGTAAACAACACTGACAGAAAAGAGACGGCATTTACAATATCTGTAGACCATGTGGAGACTACAACTGGAATATCGGCATATGAAAGATCGCTTACTATAAGAAAGATAATAGATGCGGATTCTAAAAAAGAAGACTTTACAAGCCCGGGACACATATTCCCTCTCATAGCCAAGGAAAAGGGAGTTCTTGAAAGAAGGGGGCATACGGAGGCTTCAGTCGACCTTTCAAGACTGGCAGGGTTCAAACCGGCAGGAGTGATATGCGAGATAATAAAGGAAGACGGAAGCATGGCTAGGGTTGACGACCTTTTCGAGATGGCCAAGGAATTCGACATGAAGATAATAACGATAGAAGACCTTGTGGAGTATATAAAGCAGACGGAGGCTCTTGTGAAAAGGGTTGCGAGCGCAGACATGCCTACTGAACACGGAACATTTGAAATAGTGGGCTATGAGGACCTTGTAAGCGGGAAAGAGCACATAGCGCTTGTAAAAGGTGACGTTGCAAACTGCACTCCTATAGTGAGGATACATTCTGAATGCCTTACAGGCGACGTTTTAGGGTCTTTAAGATGCGACTGCGGAAAACAGCTTGAAATTGCAATGAAGGAAGTTGAGAAAAACGGATGCGGAGTGATAATATACCTGAGACAGGAAGGTAGAGGCATAGGACTTTTAAACAAGCTTAAGGCATACAGCCTTCAGGACGATGGAATGGACACTGTCGAGGCCAATCTGGCGCTTGGATTTGACGAGGACTTAAGGGAATACGACATTGCATATTCAATACTAAAAGACCTTGGGGTGGAGAAGATAAGCCTCATGACAAACAACCCTGAAAAGGTAGAAGGAGTACAAAAATACGGCATGCAGGTTGAACAGATAAAGGGGATAGAGATAAAAAG
Source organism: uncultured Peptoclostridium sp. (assembly GCA_965368085.1). GTDB lineage: Bacteria > Bacillota > Clostridia > Peptostreptococcales > Peptostreptococcaceae > Peptoclostridium. Next base: position 31,539 of record CBDULP010000018.1, read on the forward strand.
TTGCAGCCACAACCACTTTTATCTTAAGACTAAAAAGGACAAGATGGGCCACATGCTTAAAGAAGTATAAAAGGGTATGTGAGGTATGAATCCGCTGAACGTCTTGCGCTTTGAAGCGTCTGTATCTCATTCTCTCAGACAGCCTGGAACCTTTGAAACTCACTACGCTCAGACAGTCAAATGTTCCAATCGGCTCTCATGCGGAATTTCGCTGGGCAGCTTTTGCAAAGCTACAGAAAGCCAGGCAGATTCATACATGCACATACCTCGTGTAGAAGTCTCATATTAGTTAGAAGACATATAGATATTAAAAAATTAAACTAAAATCTGGAGGGAATATATTATGAAAATCTATGAGGGAAATTTAATAGCAAAAGGAAAAAAATTCGTAGTGGTTGTTGCAAGGTTTAATGAGTTTATAACTTCAAAACTTCTTTCGGGATCTATAGACTGCCTTAAAAGACACGGGGCTACAGAAGACGACATAGAAGTGCTTTGGGTTCCGGGAGCATTTGAAATACCTCTTGTTTGCAAAAAACTTGCTTCATCTTCAAAATACGATGCAATAATAGCACTTGGAGCTGTAATAAGAGGAGCTACATCACATTATGACTATGTATGCGGCGAGGTCTCAAAGGGAGTGGCAAGCGTGTCGCTTGAAAAAGAACTTCCGATATCTTTCGGGGTAATAACTACTGAAAACATAGAGCAGGCCATAGAAAGAGCAGGAACAAAGGCCGGAAACAAGGGCTGGGATGCGGCAATGTCTGCAATAGAGATGGCGAACATAATGGACAGTATAGGATAATAATGGACAGAAAATATATATAATGCATAAAAATTATTTTTAACAAGTTGACAAAATTAATATATATATATTACAATGAGCATATAGTTCAATTATAGAGCAATTAAAAAACTAAAAACTACTGTTCAAATAATAATAGAGGAGCAACATTTAAGAGTACCAAGGCAGAGTAAAGCACGGTGAAGCTTTGGAAAAGGAAATGTTGCCGAAATATATGACTGACGCTTTAAGGTCATATGTTGGGCCTGCATAGAATATGTGCAGGACTGTCACAGGTTATTGTGGAGGGCTATTATTCGAATTGGAAGGCAGTCTGGATTTTTCTGGGTTGCGCGCAGGTATGCACATTCTAATCTCCGAATAATTATTCGGAGATTTTATTTTTTTCTGGTTTGAAATATGGTTTTACTCCGTAGAGCGGTTGCAGTTTTTATCAAAAATTAAAAAAGGAGGAGTAAATATGAAAAAGAGAAATATCATAGCAATTTTAACTATCATACTAATAATGGCCATGACAGGCAGCGCATTTGCGGTAGATTCAGAGGTGGCACAGGCAAATGCGGACAAGTTTGGCATATGGACAATACTTCCACCACTTGTTGCAATAGCTCTTGCGTTCATAACCAAGAACGTAGTGCTTTCCCTTTTCATAGGTGTTTTTTCGGGAACATTCCTTATAGGGCTTAATGATTCAAATGCGCTTATGGCAATATTCAACGGATTCATGCTTATAGTGGACAATATACTCGCATCACTTGCAGACAGCTGGAATGCGGGGATAATACTTCAGGTTCTTACAATAGGAGGTCTTATAGCGCTTGTATCTAAGATGGGTGGAGCGAAGGCAGTTGCAGAATCACTTTCTAAAAAGGCCAAGTCGCCTACAAGTGCTCAGCTTATAACTTGGGTTCTTGGAATGCTTGTGTTCTTTGATGACTATGCAAACTCACTTATAGTCGGACCTATAATGAGGCCTGTTGCAGATAAGATGAGGATTTCGAGAGAAAAGCTTGCATTCGTAATAGATGCCACAGCTGCTCCTATATCGGGAATTGCACTTATATCAACTTGGGTTGGATACGAGCTGAGTCTTATAAAGAGTGCATATGAGGGAATAGGACAAAATGTCAACGCATACGAGATATTCATACAGACGATACCATACAGATTCTACAACATACTGATACTTCTTTTCATAATGTTTACAGCAGTAATGCTTAAGGAATTCGGACCTATGTACAAGGCTGAAAAGAGAGCAAGGGAGACAGGTAAACTTCTTCCAGACGGCGCAAAGCCTATGGTTTCGGACGAGACTACAGAGCTTGAGCCTAAGCCGGGAACAAAACTGAGCATATGGAATGCAATAATACCTATAGGTGTTCTTATAGGTTCTGCATTCATAGGATTCTACTATAATGGGTACCTTGCGCTTTCACCAGAAGAACAGGCAATGGTTATGGCAAGCCCGTTTTCATTCGCAGCAATAAGGGACACATTCGGGGCTTCCGATGCCAGCATAGTTCTTTTCCAGGCGGCGCTTATAGGAAGTATAGTTGCAATAGGAATGGGAATGAAGCAGAAGATATTCTCGCTTTCAGAAGCAATAGACACTTGGGTTCATGGAATGAAGTCACTCATAATAACAGGGGTCATACTTCTTCTTGCATGGTCGCTTTCGGGAGTTATAAAGGAGCTTGGAACTGCTAAATTCCTTGTATCTGTACTTTCAGGTTCTATACCAGAGTTTCTTTTGCCTACAATAATATTCATACTTGGATCTATAATATCTTTTGCAACTGGAACATCTTACGGAACAATGGGTATACTAATGCCTCTTACAATACCGCTTGCATATGCTATATCGCCTGAAAGCAGCTATGTTGTAATGAGTGCTGGAGCGGTTCTTACAGGAGCGATATTCGGGGATCACTGCTCTCCTATATCGGATACTACAATACTGTCATCAATGGGTTCTGCGTGTGACCACCTTGAGCACACAAGAACACAAATGGTTTACTCGCTTACAGTTGCAGCTATATCAATACTGTTTGGATATATACCTGCCGGACTGGGAGTTCCTATGGCAATAGTAATTCCAGTTTCGATATTAGCTACAGGACTTACAGTATTTTTCCTAGGAAAGTCGGTTAAGGATCTAGAGCTTCAAACTGGAGAAATAACAGAAGAAAAAGTTATGTAATAAATTATATAGACATAAAAAATAGAGGAGGCTAACGCCTCCTCTATTTTTTATGCGAAATTATGGAATTTCATGGTGGATTAATTTTTGGAATATAGTCGCATAAAAGGTTTTAAAACATAAAAAAGGAAGAGAAGACAGCATGCCGTCTCTTCCTTTTTTATAGTATATTTTATTGAGCGGATAATATTATTTACATTGCTTAAATATGGTAGTATTCATGTATTCTCTTACGGAGTCGAGCATTGCGACTGCTTTTTTGTTATCCTTATGATATGTTCCACAGTATTCAGCCAGAGCCCAGCAAAGTATTCGCTGCTCTTCAATGTCTTCTATGATAATCTTATTATTTTCAATTTTCATGAGAACTCTCCTTGTGATGTTTTTAATTGGCCTACGATTCCATTATATGCCAAGTGGAGGTAAAGTTCAATAAAAATTAAAAAAATTTTAAAAAAATAACGTTAAAATCAAAATAAATAGTAACAAAGGCTAAAATGCCATTGTGTACCATTTGTTTAAATCCCTTTTATTTTGAGTATTAATATATAAAAGGGGGATGGGCCAATGGATGAAAAAAGACTTTTACTACAGTTTATAATATTTGCGGTCATATTCTTTTCGGTGCTGGCTATAATGGGTTCATTCAGTTTCAGCAGGGAGAGCGAAAGATTTTACAAGGTTCAAAAGGAACTTTTAGAAGGAGTGGATAATACGTCTCTTTACAAGTACATAGAATATTTTGAAAAGAGGAGACTTAATATAACGACGGAGCACAGAGAGATGATGATAGAAGCGTTTGAAATCATTGAAAATTCGAAAGACGTAAGCGACGACTTAAAGAAAAAGTTCGAAGATCTTATGTTTGAAAAGGGAATACCTGTATAGGGGGCATGTTTATGAAAAAAATATATTCATTAATTATAACAGCGGTTATTCTTGTTTTTACAGGGACCGCTGTTTTTTCGCAGAATGGAATAAACGATATTGATACAAGCGAAATGATTGGAATTCATGAAGGGGAAAAGATTGAAAAAGATCTTTTTATAGCAACTGGTGCATTTACAAACAAAGGGGAAGTTGACGGGGAGCTTTTTTGTGCTTCAAACAGTTTTCACAATTTTGGAAGTGTAAGCGGAGACATAATAGCAGCTGCAAGCTATATAAGGGTTGACGGCAATGCCGGAGCGGATGTCAGACTTGCAAGCGAAAGAGCAGAAATAGGCGGAAACATTTCAGAGGATGCAACCGTATTTGCAAGAGCTGTTGAAATAGACGGAACCATAGGAAATACCCTTTTGGTGGCGGCACGGGAGCTGAATATGAATGGAAGCATAGGGGGAGATATCAAGGGTGCTGTAAAGACCATGGTAATAGATGGCGTGGTAAAAGGAGATGTCAGCATTGAAGCAGATAACATAAGATTTGGACCAAACGCAAGAATCGAAGGCGATTTCATATACAGAAACAATATTGAAATAAGAGTTCCAGAAGGAATTGTGCTTGGAAAGGTAGAGAGAAGAGCGCCCGTATTTGACGGCAGTATTGGCATGGACAAGTTTGAAAGAGAATCCAGAAAGTACTCTCTGTTTGCCAAAGCACTTTTCGGATTTGGATATATTGCTGCTACAATGGCGTTTTATGCTCTGTTCAAGCCATTTGCAGAAAGAACATCTGAAAATATAATCAAAAAACCTTGGTATTCGCTCGGACTGGGATTCGCGGCTATTATAGTGATTCCGATAGCTGCTGTGATTCTTTTGGTTACAGTAGTGGGCATGCCGCTGGCGATTTTGACTCTTGTCGGGTATGGAGTGCTTCTTTACATTTCAAAAATACCGGTCGCCCACGTGATTGGAAGATTCATTTTTGGAGGAAAGAGCCCGTATGCAGGCTTTTTCATTGGAATGGCTACTATAATGCTTATTGGAAACATTCCGTATGCGGGAAAGTTCATGTCTCTCGTTGTAAATGTTTTGGGAGTAGGGGCGTTTTTTTTGACGGCTTTTGGAAAAGAAAATAGGAACAAAGGCAAAAAAGAAGAAATACTGCCATTGGGGGAAGGATAGCATGAAAAAGAATATAACATGGAGTGAATACCAGAATTTCATGAATGAAATTGATCCGGAAAACAGATATGACTATGCATTTTCAGGCATATATGCAAGCAGCCAGCATGAACTCGTGCAAAAGGTCAAGGATTATATAATGTCGAAAAACGGAGGAAGCATTCCGCAAGCTCTTGAAGAGGCACTGAGGCCTGAAAACAACTACACGTTCGAAGAGCCTGGATATTACGACTTCATAAGGAATAAGAAGCTGTCTTCAAGGATAATGATATACCCGGTGCAAAGGATATATGAAGACCTGTACAAGAAGACAAGCGGATATGACTTTTTAAGAAAAGGAATATCCAATGAAGACTGGTATTCATATATGAATCTGCTTTTTCACATGGATCCCGACTATGTTAAATTCCAGAGGGGATCCAGGATATATGCGAGGGATGCCATGGAGCTAAAGCAAAAGACAAAAAAGTATTTGAATGCAAACTGCAGGCATATACTGAAAGATGAGTTCATAAAAATATCCCAGTTTTATGACTATTTTGTATGCGGGGGATATTATGATTTGAACTATGAAATCATGAATCCTGACATACTGAGGGGGAAAAATGAAAAAAGCATAAATTCTAAAATGATTTTTATCATGCCTATAAAAGAAGTATATGAAGTATATAAAAATGAATACATGGAAAAACTATCCAGCAAAACCGATTGATTTCAATGAATAATTTAAAATAGCTTATATATTAATCGAAATGATAAAAAATAAATTAAAATCACATTAAAAAAAATATCGAGAAAATACGATTAAAAAAACTTCAGTAAGGTATATATAGATTAAATACAGAATATAAAAAATATGGAGCAAAAGACCTGATTTAGGGATTGTGGCTCCATAACAACCTCGGGATTACCGGGAGAGGTGATGCCCATGAAAACTTTTTTTAACTTTTTACAAACCTGTACAGGAAAGAAAACAACAGGCGAAGAAGGACAGGGCCTTGTCGAGTATTCGCTGATAATATTACTTATAGCAATAGCGTTGGTTGGAGTATTGAAATTATTTGGTGTTGATCTTGGTGATATTTATGATGATATTGTGGCTGTAATTAAGGCTTTATAATATCTTCATATGAATTGAAAATTAATATCTAGGGAATATATGTAACTATGTGATGATAGAGAAGGAGTTGCGAAGGAGGGGTCACAATGTTGAGAACATTGATGAATTATTTCGGATATTATGTAAACGATGAAAGAGGACAGGGTTTGGTTGAGTATGCATTGATAATTGCGCTTATAGGGGTAGTTCTTGTGCTTTCGCTTCAAAATGTTGAGGGTGGAATAGATGGTGTGTTTACGAAAATTATAAATGCGCTTAAATAAGTGTAGTTGATAAAACTATATTAGATTTATAAAAGAAAAAAAGCCTTGCCTTAATTTTAAGGCAAGGCTTTTTTTTAGAATTTCTATAATAGATAATACTCTATTAATACTCTATAAAAAATATTCAATAAATATAAGGGGTGGTGACTATGTTAAAGAGTAAATGGGTAAAAAATAAAAAAGGTCAGGCCCTTGTTGAGTTTGCATTAATACTTCCTATACTATTTATGATTGTATTTGGAATAGTAGAGTTTGGAAGGGTTTTTAATGCATATGTAATAGTATCGAATGCCTCAAGGGAAGGAGCAAGGCAGGCGGCAGTTGGAAAGGGTGATTCTGAAGTTAGAACAAAAGTTAAAGATGTTGCATCATCCCTTAGCATAGTGGATGATGACATAGGCATAGATCCTGCAAAAGGGTCAAGGGAATACGGGGATCAAGTTACAGTCGATGTGAATTATAATCTTCCGATTATAGCACCTTTTGTAGATGTAATACTTGATTCTGATGGAGATGGCAACTATCAGCTTCACGCTTCAACCTCGATGAGAGTAGAGAAGGAATAGGAGGTGGGCTTTGTGAAAGAACTTTTTCGAAATGAAAGAGGAAGTGCCATAATACTTCTTGCAATATTAATAACAGTAGTTTTGGGATTTGCAGCACTTGCGGTGGATGTCGGACTTATGACATACCATAAGGGCAAGCTTCAAAATGCGGTGGATGCGGCTGCACTTGCAGGAGCCCATGAGATTCCTGAAAGCGTTGCGGCAGGAAAAAGTGTAGCGGAGGGCTATCTATCGGATAATGGAGAAGATGTGGCCAGTCTTGTGAGTCATGACATATATTTTGAGCAGTCCAATGAAAAGATAGTAGTGGAGGCAACATACAAAGTTGATTTTTTCTTTGCTAAGGTTCTTGGAAAGAATTCGGCAAATGTTTTAGTAAGGGCTGCGGCTACAAACACCCCTACTGAAAAAATAATAGAGGGACTTAGGCCTTTTGGGGTTTTATATGAAGATACAAAGAAATCAGGGATTATCCATCTTCAGATCAATCCAAATAAAGAGGTAGATGAAAATGGCGAAGAAATTGAGATTGGGCCTGGAAACACTGGAACGGTAGCTTTGGGTTATGATGGCAAAGATACCGGTAATGCTATCGAAGGATCTATACACCATGGAACGACAAGCGCATATGTTAAAGATCAATATATAGATACTGAGCCCGGTATCAGTGGAGGTAATATGAAAAAAGGTCTTAAAGGTCTGTTTGACGATTATGGAGATGAAGTCATAATCGTTATTCCGATAGTAAATACGCTTGGGGTTGGAGGTAGAAGTGAACCTGTTAAAATAACTGGTTTTGCGGCATTTAAGATGAAAAGAAGTGACAATCTTCCATACAATAAGGTGGTTGTTGGAGAATTTGTAGAAGAAGTTTTGGCAGTTGGAGTGGGGAATAGCAGTGGAACTGACTATGGAGTAAGGTCGGTAAATCTTGTAGAATAGGGGGGATTTTCTTGAAAGCGGATAAAAGAGTGATGATTTTATCGATTTTTGTGGCATTTATTACAACTTTTGCGATATACAGGTACATGGACAATTTGATAAGCGTAAATGACGAGGCTAACTTTAAGCAGGTATGGGTCGCTAATCAGGAAATTCCAATGAAGACGAAGATAACCACGGAAATGCTTGAAGAAAAGCGTATCAGAGAGGACTTGATGGCCAAAGGTGCAGTTACGAATGAAAATGAGGTTATAGGCAAGTACGCACTTTACAGCCTTGTGGAAGGTGAACAGGTTGTCGAATCAAAGGTTGCAGATGTTGAAAAAACATATTTTTCGTACAACATACCTAAAAACCAAAGAGCCATAACGGTCGAAGTGGATCAGGTGAGCGGAGTTGCAGATCTTGTGAGACCTGGGGACTATGTTGATGTTCTTGTGTTCTTTGAAGAGCATGAAATTGCTTCTGGAGGAACTAAAAAGAACTATCCTAATGTTTCAAAGGATATGCTTCAAAAAGTTATGGTGATTTCAGTGGACAAGAACTTCGAATTTGGAAGCGAACCGCCGGCAACTGAAGTTGAAGACTCCGAGAGAAAAAGAATGATAACACTTTCGGTAAATGCATGGGATGCCGAAAAGGTTGTTCTTGCACAGGAAAAAGGAAGCGTCCATTTGGCACTTAGAAATCCAGAGGACAACGATGTACAAGAAACTAATGGAGCAATACAGGAGGACATAGTAAATAGATAGGGGGGATTCAGATGAAAAAAGGCATTAGGCTTTTGCTTGCGGACAGCACGTATGAAGCTGGAGGAAGCATGAAAAGGACTCTTATAAGAGACGGGAATATTGAAATAGTTGGAAAAGCTGGAGATGGAAATCAAGTGGTTGAAATGGCCAGTGAATTAAATCCGGATGTGATTCTTCTGAATCTCGAAATAGAAGGTATGGATGCGGTTGAAGCCGCTAAAATGGTTCTTAATGAAAATCCTAGAACAATTATAGTTATGGTGTTTACAGAAAAAAATAAAAACCACATCAAAAGGGCCATGACAGCGGGAATAAGGGACTATATAGTGAAGCCGTTCACAATGAACTCCCTTATAGATACAATTGTGAACCTTTATGAGATGGATAATAAAAGAAGAGAATCACTTAAAATAGATGAAGTTGTTTTATCTGATTCAGTATCAGGGTCTCATATAGCGCCTCAAATAGATTCGAAGGTTATTACTGTCTTTAGCACCAAGGGCGGAGTAGGAAAAAGCATACTGGCAATAAACCTTGCCGTATCACTTGCTGAAAAGACGGATAAAAAAGTGGCGCTTATAGATCTTGACCTTTCATCAGGAGATGTAGCTATAATGCTGGATTTATATCCAAAGAGAACTATAACTGAGCTGATAAAGGATATGCCGAGTCTTGATTCTGAAATTCTCGATGAATACCTTATAAAACATGATTCGGGCATAAGTGTATTGCCGGCGCCAATAAGTCCGGAGCAAGCTGAATACATAACGCCCTTGAATCTTGAAAAGATAATGAAGGTATTGGTAAACAATTACCACTATATTGTAATAGATACGGGGCCTTCATTTAGAGATATAAATCTAGCGGCATTGGATATGTCTGACAGGATACTGTTCGTGACAACTCTGGACATAGCTACAGTTAAAAATGCAAGGGTGGGGCTGGATATAATGAGAAAACTCAACTACGAGGACAAAAAAATAAGCATGGTATTGAACAGGTATCATAAAAAGTTTGGAATAAGTGTAAAAGATCTTGAAAAAACTGCTAAAAAGGACATAACGGCAATAGTGCCAATGGATGACAGGACTGTTATAAACTCCATAAATACAGGGGAGCCTTTCGTAGTAAAGCAGTCCCGAAAGCCTGTTTCGAAAAGAATATCACAAATTTCAGACTTCATAATAAAGGGATAGCGGGGTGATTTTATGAGCCTTATGGACAGACTTGGCAAGGTGAAGCTGGACGAAATTGTAAAAGAAAACAATGATGAAAGTTTTGAAAGGTCGGAAAAGGTCTATTCCATAATAGACAAAATTCAGGCTGCTTTAATAAAGTCAAACGAAAAAAAGAGCATGAGCGAAACTGAAATAATGGAAAAAGTAATTGAAACACTTCAAGAGATAATGGAAGAGGAGAACACTTTCTTTAATAAAAACGAGAGGGAGGCAATAATCGGGGTTGCAATGGATGAGATAGTAGGGTATGGTCCAATAACCCCTCTTATAAAAAATCCGGAAATCACAGAGGTTATGGTAAATGGGTCTGAATCGGTATATGTCGAGAGGGCTGGAAAGATAGAACAGACGAATGTGAAATTCAGGAGCGAAAGGCAATTAAAGCACGTAATAGAAAAAATAGTTGTTCCTCTTGGAAGACGGGTGGACGAATCATCCCCCATGGTGGATGCAAGACTTCCCGATGGATCAAGAGTCAATGCTATAATACCGCCACTTTCACTGAATGGATCAGTGCTTACAATAAGAAAATTTGCAGAGGATCCGTTTACAGCGGGAGACCTTGTGAGTTTTGGGACGATGAGCCCGCAAATTGTTGAATTTTTAAAGGCTTGCGTTGAGGCAAGGCTTAACATACTTATATCAGGAGGAACGGGAAGTGGGAAGACTACCACTCTTAATGTAGTTTCATCTTTCATACCATCGAATGAGAGAATAATAACAATAGAGGATGCGGCGGAGCTTCAGCTTCACCAAGACCATGTTGTAAGGCTTGAGGCGAGGCCTGCCAATATAGAGGGAAAGGGAGAGGTTGTAATAAGGGATCTAGTAAAAAATGCCCTTCGTATGAGGCCAGACAGGATAATAGTAGGCGAGGTTCGTACAGGGGAAGCGTTGGACATGCTTCAAGCCATGAATACAGGGCATGACGGTTCGATAACAACAGGTCACGCCAATTCTCCAAGAGATATGCTTGCAAGGCTTGAAACGATGGTTATGATGGCTGGTATGGATCTTCCTCTAAGGGCAATAAGAGAGCAGGTTGCTTCCGCAATAGATATAATAGTCCATCAGTCAAGGCTTAAAGATGGAAGTAGGAAGATAGTCAGCATAATGGAAATACAGGGAATGGAAAACGATGTTATAACCCTTCAGGAAATATTTAAATTCCAGACCAATGGAAGGGATTCTAGGGGAAATATAAGGGGTGAACTTGTAAGCACAGGAATAAAACCGAAGATATTGGACAATATCAAAGAGGCGGGCATAAAGATAAACGAGGATTTATTCAGATGATCCTTTGGATGGAGGTGATTATATGATTTATGCCATACTTGCCGCAGTGTTCATAGAAATATTCATACTGTCTGCTATGTTGTTTGACAGTTTTACACATAAGAAACCTATAAAGAGGCTTAATGCTTACCTTGAAAAAGGTCACTATATAGAACTTGATGAGAACAAAAATTCAGGCAAGCATTTAAATGCTTATGAAGTTAAGGAATATATACGAAAGCTTGAAAAAACCGCTGAAAACTTGAGCTTTTTTAAACAGAAAAGGGAAAAACTTGACAACAGGCTTGCAGTTGCGGGGATACTCCTTACAGTTGAAGAATTTTTGATTGCAAGCTTTGGAATAGTGTTAATTTCGCTTTACTTGGGATATAGAATATCTTCAAGCCTATTAGCAGGCATAGCGATTGCGCTCATGGCAGGCATATCAATAGTTATGTTTATAGGATTCAAGGAGAAAAAAAGAAAAGAAGAGTTCAACAAGCAGCTTGGAGATGCTATGGATATGATGGCTGGAACACTCAGAGCCGGATATAGTTTTATGCAGGCTATGGACACCGTAGCAAAGGAAATGCCACAGCCCATAGCAGGTGAATTTTCAAAAGTCATAAAGGAAATGCAGGTTGGGGGAACTCTTGAAAATGCATTTGAAAATCTCTTGAACAGGGTGAGGACTGACGACCTTGAGCTATTGGTGACATCAGTTCTTATACACAGGCAGGTAGGAGGAAATCTTGCTGAAATACTTGAAAATATTTCATCTACAATACGCGAACGTATAAAACTAAAGGGAGAGATAAAAGTTCTCACAGGCCAGGCGAGGGTTTCAGGCCTTATAATATCGCTGCTTCCTTTTAGTTTTGCAGTCATAATAACGTTTATAAATCCCAAACACATGGCTGTGCTTTTTAGTGATAGAATTGGAGTTTTAATGGTTATTATGGCTATTTTCGGTCAACTTATAGGGTTTTTAATCATAAGGAAGGTAATGGATATAAAATATTGATTTATAAAGTTGTAATTAAAGGGAGGTGAAGTCTGTGGGTGGTTGGACTTTCATAGCTACGGCAATGGGGATGAGCTATATTTTTTTCATGGTATTTAGCGCTGTGCTCACGCCTGTGATGAGCATAAAGAGGAGAATGGAGCATATTGATGAAGTATATGGCGAATATGTTGAAGTAGACGACGTAAGAGAGCTTCCATTCAGTGAAAGAATAGTTGAGCCTTTAAAGAAAAAGACAAGGGATATGTTAAAAAGCAAGACTCCCAAGGGTCTTATAGGCGAACTTGAGCTCAATATAGAAAAGGCGGGAAGGCCGTATGACATCGGTGTTTCAGGATGGCTTGCAATAAGGCTTGTGATTTCTGTAGTTATTCCGTTTTTGCTAATACTTTTAATGGTAAATGGAGAATCTACGTTCTCGCATAAGTTGCTGCTTTCAGGTATGACTATGATAATATGCATGATTATTCCGAAGTCTCTTTTGAACTCAAAGATAAAAATGAGAAGAAAAGTTGTTACAAGGCAGCTTCCAGATGTGCTTGACATACTTACTGTAAGCGTCGAGTCGGGTCTTTCGTTTGACAGTGCGCTTGCAAAAGTGGTGGAAAAAAACTATGGTGAGCTTGCAACTGAATTTAAGAAGGTGCTTAATGAAATACAGCTTGGAAAGACAAGAAGGGAAGCCCTAAAGAACATGTCTTTAAGATGCGATGCAGACGACGTTAGGCTTTTTATCTCTTCGATAATACAGGCTGAGCAGCTTGGGGTAAGTATAGGAAAGGTACTTAGAATCCAGGCGGACCAGATGAGACTCAAGAGAAAACAAAGGGCTGAAGAGCTTGCGATAAAGGCTCCTGTAAAGATGATACTTCCACTTGTGCTGTTTGTATTCCCAGGACTTTTTGTGGTTATACTAGGGCCAGCACTGATACAGATAAAAAACATGCTATTCAGGTGATTTTATGAGACTTTACAATGTTTCAAAAGAATGCGACATAGCGTCAAAAGCAAAAATGGCTGACAGCTTTCTTAAAAGGCTGGTTGGGCTTATGGGGAAAAACGGGCTGGAAAATGACGAATGCCTTGTAATAACTCCGTGCAACAGCATACACACATTTTTTATGAAATTTCCAATAGATGTAATTTTTATGGATAAAGATTGCAAGGTTGTAAAGCTCATAAGGGGAGTAGATCCTAAAAAAATGGTGATGCCGGTTAGCGGCGCACATTCGGTGGCGGAGTTTGATTCAAGGAATGAAATGACATACGGGATTGAAGAAGGAGATGTTTTAAAAATTGAAGGAATATAAAAGCCCTTTATGCAAAGTCTGTGACATGTGCATAAAGGGCTTTTATATTTGGCGTGAGCACTAGAATTGAAAACAAGAAAGAACTAAAGAGCCTCGCTTAGCTTTGTAAGGGCGCTTATCTCACCTTTTAGCTTGTAAGGTATGCTTACAAATTCAAGACCGCTTCTGTAGTAAGAATCATTCTTCTTGCTCCACATGACTTTGGCCATGACCTTGTAAGTGGAAAGTCCAAAACTGATATCAAATATAAGTACAAATCCGCTGTGGAGCGCTTGGCTGGATCTAAGGCCGACACCTCCAGATGAGATGTCCATTACAAAGAGTTCTATAGGCGTTTCAAGTTCTATAAGTTCCTCTGTATTGTAATATCTGTAGCAAAGAGCACGATCTTCGTGCTTTACACGTTTGTGGTGCCTGTCTTTTTTACTATAGGGCATAACGCCGACCTCCTTTGTATAGCAATATAATTTATATGTCAAGATTGCAATCTCATGTTTTATGGTATAAATAAAAAAATGCTTATAAATAAAATACCCTTGTAATACCATTTGGAAACGAACATGGGGCAATGTTTTGAAATTAAAATGAAAATATTTGGAAAGTGAGGGATGGATATGAAAAAAGCCATGTTTTATGAGAAAAGAGGTGAAAACACAGCGTGCAGGCTGTGCGCGCACGGCTGCATCATAAAGCCTGACAGAACAGGGCTTTGCGGAGTCAGAAAAAACATAGGAGGGGAGCTTTATACTCTTAATTACGGAAAGCTATCGGCTATAAACACAGATCCTGTTGAAAAGAAGCCTCTAAAGCATTTTATGCCTGGGACTAAGACACTTTCTATAGGAAGCTATGGGTGTAATTTCTCATGCCTTTACTGTCAGAACTGGCACATAGCACATGAAACGCCTTCATACCTTGTTGAAAAGACCCCGGAGGAAATAGTCGGCATGACTATTGAAGAGGGATATCCGTCAATATCGTACACATACAACGAACCCACTGTATTTTACGAGTTCATGCTGGACACTGCAAAGCTGGCGAAAGAAAAAGGGCTGAGGAATATCATGGTCACGAATGGATTCATACAAAGAGAGCCGCTGGAGCTTTTGCTCAAGTATATTGATGCCATGAACATAGACCTTAAGACATTCAGGGCAGAGACATACAAGTCAATATGCGGCGGAAGGCTGGAGCCTGTAAAAGAAACTATAAAGATTGCAGCCAAGAAATGTCACGTGGAAGTTACCACGTTAATAGTCACTGGTATGAATGACAATGAGCAGGAACTTACAGAGCTGTTTGAATGGTTGGCAAGTGTTGACAAGGGCATACCGCTTCACATAACAAGGTATTTTCCAGCGTATAAATACAATGAGCCTCCTACTGACATTGAGTTCATGAGAAAGATGCATGAAAAGGCCCAAAAATACCTCGACAATGTCTATCTGGGAAATATATGGTAGATTTGCAGCGCGAGAAGAGTGACAAAATTCCAAGCAGCACTAATGCTAAAGGCATTTGAACATATGAGAAATTGATAAATACCTTACCGGAAGGAGGAAAAAAATATGCATCTGAAAGGAGTGGCATTTTCGCCCCATCCCCCGATAATAATACCGGAAGTGGGAATGGGAGAGGAAAAGGGTGCTGCAAGAACCATAGAAGGAATGGAGAAAATGGCAAAGGATGTGGCTGATAAAGCGCCAAATGTAATAGTGCTCATAACGCCGCATGGGAATGTGTTTGCAGATGGACTTTGCATACTTGACGAGCCGGTCATATATGGGGATCTTGGAAAGTTTGCAAGGCCGGACGTGAAATTTGAAAGAGAAGTTGACCAAGATCTTCAAAAGGCTATAAGGGAGCAGCTTGAAAAAGACAATGTTCAGCATATATTTCTTGATAATGAAAAGTCGAAGGAATACATGGTTGATATAGAGATTGACCACGGATGTGCAGTTCCGCTTTACTATATTCAAAAAGAGTATAACGATTTTAAAATAATACACATTACAATAGGAATGCTTAGCATAATGGACATGTACAGGGCGGGGGTTTCTCTTGCAAAGGCTATTGAAAAGTCAGGAAGAGACACTGTGATAGTTGCGAGCGGAGACCTTTCGCACAGGCTCAGCAGCACTGGACCATATGCATACAATCCAAACGGAGAGGTATTTGACGGGAAGATAGTGGATGCTCTTAAAAGTGGAAATTTTGAAAAAGCGCTTTCAATACCAAAGAGCGTTTATGAGCCTGCCGGGGAATGCGGATACAGGTCTATAGCAATGGCGCTGGGGTCGGTTGATACGGCGGAGGTAGGGATTAACATATATTCATATGAGGGGCCGTTTGGAGTCGGATATATGACGGGATTTTTGAATGTGACAGGAGAAAAAGAGAAGGGACTTCTGGAGAGTATGGAGCACAGAAGCTCAGCTGAGAGAAAAAGGCAGAGGAAATTTGAAGATGACTATGTAAAACTGGCGAGGCATGCGGTTGAAAAATGGGTCAAAGAAGGACTGACAATAGACTTGGAGTATGCAAAGGATGTAATAGGTATTGACATTGAATTCATGACTGAAAGAAAGGCTGCGGCGTTTGTTTCAATAAACAAGGAAGGCATGCTCAGGGGGTGCATGGGGACAATGGAGCCTGTAATGGAGAATCTAGCATGGGAGATAATAAAAAACGCCATAAGCGCGGCTTCGAATGATCCTAGATTTCCACCTGTTATGCCCCATGAGCTTGAAAGACTGGACATAAAAGTCGATGTGCTTGGGAATTTGGAAATGGTGGAATCTGAATCGGAGCTTAATGAGACTGAGTATGGGGTTGTGATTGTTTCAAAAGATAAAAAAGGGGTTCTTCTGCCGAACTTGGAAGGTGTGGATTCGGTTGAAATGCAGATTTCCATAGTTAAAAAAAAGGCGGGCATGGAACAAGGAGAAAAGTACGATATTTACAGATTTAAAGTGGAAAGGCATGAGTGCATGCAGTATGCATAAAAAAAGCCTATGCAAAATGACCTTGTGATAACAAAAATCATAAGGTTTTTTTTGAATTATATTGACAAGTAGAGAGATAAGGGGTATTATATGAGTGAAAGTGAATATACTCATATTTTAAAGATAAAGAGTAATTGAAGTGTATATAAAGCAGTTTAATAATAAAGTATAAGAATCACAATTTCGACTGGAGGTTGATGGGATATGGAGATAAAAATACTTGGAACAGGCTGCGCTAAATGCGACAAGCTTGAGACAAATGCAAAAAAGGCTGTTGAGGAGCTGGGTATAGAGGCAAGTGTAATTAAAATCGACGACCTTGTTGAGATAATGCAACATGGAGTGCTTAACCCGCCAGCACTTGTCATAGACGGACAGATTAAGGTTACAGGAAAAGCTGTGGATGTTAATACCATAAAGAAATATATAACTTCTAAATAATGAATTTAAGGTATGGCAGTTGAATAAACTGTCGGACATTGATAAAAAAGCCGTATGAAAAAGATATTATTGGGGAGGATTTTACAATGGAAAATAAAAACAAAAAGCTGTATCTGCTAACTGGATTCTTGGGCGCTGGGAAAACAACTTTTTTAAAAAGCGTAATGGAGAGCCTTTCTGACAAAAAAGTCGGCATAATAATGAATGAATTTGGAAAGACTGGAATAGACGGAACTCTTGTAAAAAAAGACGGAATAACTCTTACTGAAATAGACAGGGGATCAATATTTTGCTCATGCCTTAAGATATCTTTTGTGCAGGCCATGGTTGAAATGTCTAACCAGGACATAGACTATCTGTTTGTTGAAAGTTCAGGGCTTGCGGATCCTTCGAATATAGACGATATAATGGATGCAGTGAGAAGACTTGCAGGGGACGATGCATATGACTACAGAGGTGCAATATGTATTGTTGATGGAAGAAACTTCCTTGAGCAGCTTGACGAACTTGAAACTATAAAAAGACAGGCACTGTACAGCAACCTTGTCGTAATAAACAAGTCGGATCTTATAGACGAAGCTACAATTGAAAGCATAAAAGACAGGGTCAAAGAGATAAACCCTTACGTCGACATACAGCCTACATCTTTTGGAAAGATAGACAGATCATTCCTTGAAAAAGACCTTGTAAAAGAAAAATGGGTTGAATCTCAGGATACGACAAACACTACGCAGAACAAGCCAAGGACATTCACGCTTAGATACAAGGATGAGATTTCAAAGGAAAATCTTACAAAATTCCTAGATGCTGTTTCACCTAGCGCATTCAGGATAAAAGGATTTTCAAAGCTTGATGATGGATGGAACCAGGTGGATGTTGTAAACAGCAAAATAGACTACAAGGAATTTGAATCGGATGCTCCTGACTCTAGCATAGTGTTCATATCAAAAATAGGAATAGGAATAATAAAGCAGATAGCGGATAACTGGGAGAATATAGTTGGAGTTGAAATGAAGCTTAGATAATTAAATAGCAAAATACAAGAGGGCATATCAATATGCCCTCTTGTATTTTTTGGAGTTTGCATCGGTGATGATTTGCAGTATCATAGGGGTATAAATAAGAATAAATAGGGAGGTTGCTATGACTGATAAAAAAGTATTTGAAACTCTTGATACGCTTGGAATAAATTATGAAAAATATGAACATCCTCCAGTATATACAGTGGAAGAGGCTAATCAGTACTGGAGCGGCTTGGGTGGCATGCACTGCAAGAATTTATTCCTTCGGGACAAAAAGGGGAAAAAACATTATCTTGTGGTTATGGAAGAAAGTAAGAAGTTGGACTTTGAAAATATTGCGAAGAAGATCAATTCAGATAAATTGAGCTTTGCATCCGAAAAAAGGCTCGAAAAATATCTGGGGCTTGAGAGGGGCGCGGTATCGCCTTTTGGAATAATAAATGACTATGAAAATGTGGTTGTAGTCATAGTGGATGAAGAAATCAAAGGTGCTGATTCTGTTAATTTTCATCCTAATGTGAATACAGCTACACTTAATATAAGCGTTGATGAGTTTACTAGGTTTCTCGAATGGTCTGGAAACAATATAATATGGACCAGGTTGTAAACTGAAAGGAAAGTGATATAAGTGGATGACAAAATATTTATAGAAATTGACAAAAAAAGCCTTGGAAAATTCAAGACGTTGTGCAGACATATGGG